>JAFUGJ010000042.1 GCA_017469425.1 Bacteroidales bacterium | reverse complement strand
TCTACCCTCAGTTTGACATCTCCTATTGAGATGATATCACCAAGGTTAAACTGTATTCCGTATTTGTCGACTTCCGTGGAATTTACGAATGTACCGTTGAGGGATAGTTTCCATCCATCCGGAGTCCATTGCCCGTCCCGAATAAACCAATTGCCCGACAAATCATCTTTTTCCAAAGTACAATGATGACGAGAAATGTACCGGCTATAGGTCTCTTTAATGGGAATCATGTTGACGGTATCCGTGTCATTGCGACCGACAGTGAGGAGCAATCGACCTTTCAGGAAATTGTCAAGATAATAGACCTTGCCATATTCCTCTCCTTGCATGATGCGCAGTGAGAATCCATTGGGTGCCTTCATTATGCCGGAATCTTCAACAAATGACCGGTCCATATCAGCCTTGTCCTCGGGCAGCATTTTAATGATGCTGTCTGCAGACTGAATCCTTTGTTTGAAATCAGGGCGAAGGCATCCCTCGATAATATCCTTCCAGATGCTCGAATTCAGGATACGATCCAAAGGCTTCCGATCCCAAATACCATTCTTGCCATTGTATAGATATTTGGCTAAAGTATCAGCATTCAACTCTCCAAAGGGAAGACGACCAACCATAAGTTCGTACATCATCACTCCGAAGGAAAAAATGTCAGTGGTCGGAAGAACTGTTGCCTGTCCACCGCGCGGTGGATTGACCTGTTCCGGAGGCATATAAGGATACGTGCCGAATATTTGCTGAGGCTTGCCCATCATGCCTCTTTCTGTCATACGCTTGTTCTGGTCGCCTGAGATGCCAAAATCGGTCAGAACAGCTGTCCCATCTGCACGTATCAATACATTCTCTGGTTTTAAGTCGCGATGCACTTTACCGCAGCTATGCAAAGCAGAGAGCCCATAAAGTATTTGCCTTCCTATGCGGATATAGTCTGCGTCATTTCTCTCAAGATAAGACCGCAGGTCACCATTAGGGCAGAATTCCATTAAGATATACGGATTCCCTTTGACTTCACCGTATGCATACGAATGAACAAGGTAATCACACTTTATCTGGCCGGTTCCAAATTCCATAGTAAACCTGTTCCGAAGATTCTTACATACTTCGGGGGGAACAGCCCAGAGTTTGAGAAGTTTAATGGCGCAACTCCGATTCCGATTGTCTCTGGCTTTATAAACAGTTCCGAAAGAACCTTCACCAAGACTCCTCTCTATTCGGTATTTGCTGTCAAACAAGTCTCCCGGGTAGAAATCACATCGCTCAGGAACCTGCATTTACTCTGCTTTGAAAATGAATTTTCTGTTTCCGAGCATGATGACGTCACCATCTTCAAGTGCAATCTTTCTCTTTGCCTGGATAAATGTTGTACCTTGGCTGCTTTTATCCTCAATTGACCACACTCTATTATCGCAGGAGATTTCCGCCTGCACCCTGGACGTAATGGTGTTGTTGGTCGGATCAGTATTGTTCCGGTTCAGTTCAACACTTTCCCCAATGAAAGACTGTGCTGCTGGTGTCCCTTTTTCTCCATCCCAGGCAACGGGCTCAAGTTTGAAGGTTTTACCCGCATTTGGATTGGCCCAGGGATTGACAGTTGCGTTATGTTTTGGGGCAACTTTATGAACTTCTTTTGCTGACTGCGCGCTCGATTTCTCGGGATTCAGGTCTTCACCACAATTGGGGCAGTGATGCATCCCATCCCGGAGCGGGTAACCGCACGTGGGGCAGTTCTTGTCCTCTCTGTTGGTCGGAGCCGGATCAGCAAACACCTGCTGCTCCGATATTGTTCCTCTAAGCACTTCTTCGTGCTCTGGGGCAGGATGAGCGGGGGCCTCATGGGCTATGTGGGCATCAAGCGGAGAATTGCATTTCTCGCACTTTTGAAGGTTGTCGGGATTCTCCCAACCGCAGTTCAAACATCTCATGGCGGATTCGCTTTCAGTTTTACATCTTCTCCGCGAAGCCCCAGACGGATGGCGGTCACAATAAAAGAAGTGTGGGCTTCTTTAGCATCTTACTCTAAGCGGGCTCTGGACTGCCGTACAATGAATAAGACTCAGCTCACACTTCTGCTATAGCGTGGGCTGTGCCCATAATATAGCCAGTGCAAGCGTCAAATCTCATTCCCATTGTACTTCAATGTCTTGCGACACGCGAATTGTCCAGATTCGCTTAAGGAACAAGCTAAACGCTTCTTGTATGTAGTATTCTCCGAAGAGAACACGACAAATTTACATTATTTTTTTATATTCATGCAATGATTTTTTATTTCTCAAATAATGTTCCGTTCCTATTTGAGGATGCATAATTTCAATAGGCCATTATCGTATTCAATTTGTTTCATGCATTCCTCTCACCCCATGAAACGGAACGAGGATTTATGCCGATGGTGCCCAGTGTCACCGGCAGTGCCAATGCCGATATCGATAAGGAAAGCTATTTTCCTCCTTGCAGTTCGGCAGAGCAAACAAGCTTGCTTTGCACTCACTCGATGCATCGGTTAGCGGCAAGTCCGTACCAAGACAGGCCTGGAACAGCCGAGCTGTTCAGCGCCCTCGATACTTTCCTGCCTCCAACAACCATCCGGGGCCCATGACGCCGGGTCTGGAATTCGGAACACATCCATTTGATGCATAATTGAACCTGATGGGGATTTCAAAATCATTGTCTTTGTAATCAAAGAATGGAATCTGAAGATTCATGGTTCCCGTGTACAGTGATGGCTCAATTTCCCCATACTTGATCATCTCCCATGAATCGGCAGAAGGTCTGGTAGGTTCAGGTTGCATACGCAACTGACCATTGGTAGTAATGCTTCCTCCAAAAAGAGTTAAGAGCAGCAGTAGCATCCTTGATGCCACTTGCTTTGAAAATGATGTTAAATGTTTCATTGTAATAACTTCTATTTAAGATTTCCGGAAAATCTCAAGGCGAAGATATTACAACAATACTTATTGGAAATGCATTTGGAAGGATTCGGAATGTCAGTAGGAATTCCGAAAAGGTTCCGAACTATATCGGAACCTTCTTATTGACGAAGAGCGGCAGGCTCAGAACTTTGAGGAGGAAGAAAACTGACCGTCTACTTAATCCCGTACTTCTTCAGGATTTTCAGGATGGGCTTTCGGATTGATTCGGCCCAGAGGTAATAGCCCCAATCGCCGGGGTGAGTGCCATCCTCCGTGGTGTCGTGTTGGGAGGATGTAGCATTGGAAGTGTTCACATAGTACACATCCTTGTACTTCTTCACGGCAATCTTCATCAAACTGTCGGCTGCGGCAGCCTTGAGTCTTTCACGATTGTCCTCCCTGCTGTTGAAATTGCGCTTTTCGCGCCAGATGGTACTGATGAAAATCAGGGGAACTCCGGGTTTGGATGCCTGTATGGTTTCAATGAAGGGGAACAGGTTCTCCTTTATCGAAGCATCCGTACCATTGGAAAAAGCGTCGAACACGAACGCATCCACATCGGCATCCTTGAGGGCGTTTGCAAACTGGGGCTGCATCTTGCAGTCGCCGCTCACACCGAGGCTGCAAAACTGCATCCCTGTCATGCGCGTGAGAAACCCGGGGACCGTCTGTCCGGCCCTTCCGGTGCTGCGACCGTGCATGTACGACGAACCATGCAGGCAGATGCGGTGGCGGAAGGGAATCTCCCCCTTCACTATGCTGCATCCCTCCTCTACACCAATCTGAACGGATTTCTCCTTGCTGTATGTGGGAAGATAGATGATGCATTCCTTCATCGAGGAGTCCATGTTTTCCGCCAGCACCTTGGGATTGTCGCTTTCAGTTTTCTTGTCGGGTCCGTATGCGCAGGAACCTGCCCAAAGCCACTGCCCGTCTTTCTTGATATAAAGGTCGAATCCCCTGGAGGAAAATGCCGAATGCATGCCCTTGTCGAGCGAAGTGAACCGGGCTTTCACATAAATCCTGGGAGAATCAGTTTTGAAAGACGCGATTATTCCGGACGACATTTCAAGAAGATTCACATCCCTTGCATCCCATCCTCCATACTTCGTGAAATCCATCCTCTGATAAGGATTGGGCGTATCGGGGAATACTTTTCCTACAAGCGTTAGGTCGCTCGCTTCGGTGTAGCACACTCCCTTCTGGGCAAACGCCTCAACACATACGAGCGCAAGTGCGAATAAGAGAAATCTTTTCATGTAGATGCATTTACTCATTTATTCCTCCCCAAGGAACATCGGATCCCAGGCGGGAAGTTTGACTGGTTTCTGGTTCAGCATGGCCTGGATGTCTGCAGGAACATATTTCTTTTCAAGCACAAGGCGGAACATGTACTCGTTGAACCATTCGTCGGTCATGATGATGTTGCCTTTCCATCCGGTGTTGCCCCAGCTGTTTTCCACCATCCATTTCTGAGGCTTTCCATCCTTGAGGTCCACGGCAATGAGAGTCATGGCGTGGGAAGAGCCGCTGGCATGGGTCTGCACACGCTGTTTCTTGTCCATTGTGAACTTAACCCCGAGAAGGCTCTCATAATCGAAATTATTGATGTCGGCAATACCGCGCTCGCGGTCGAGGAACTTGCCCACATCGCAGGAGAAATACATCGCGTCGCCGCCCTTGATGGAGGCTATGGCCATCTCCTTGATGCGCTCGAGGGGAAGGTTGACATAGAGCCAGTTGTGCCCGTCGTAGGTATGGCGGTCGTACTCAATCTCATATACCTTTCCGTACTCGCGGCAAGGGTCGTTCATCACCATGATGTAGTTGTTCTGCAGGTCGTAGCCCACGAATTCCTTGTAGAATTCCAGCGGGGTATAGGTCTTGGTGCTCACAGCATTGCCCTTGGCATCGCGGCGCGTCCATTCAAATTCGGTTGGAGGCACGCCGAGGGTGAGGGCGAGGATGCGATAGACTTCCTTCAGCATCTCAACCTTCATCTTCTGCAGGTCGGCCTTCTTTCCTGCATCGCGAAGCGCGAGTCCGTCCTGACGGAGGATGTTGGAGAGCTGGCCGCGGATAGCCGAGGTGCTGTTCGAACTGAGGGTTTCCGGGAAGATTTCAGCAGGAACGACGCCATATTTGGTAACAAGGTCGGCAACACCGGTAAAGGTGCCGCCGTCGCTGATAGGGTGCGAGAAGAGCCAGTCCACGGTGCGGTCGTCGAAGCCCTTGTCGCGGGTGTCGATTACTGCCTGAAGGAAAAGGTTCGCTTTTTCCAGCTGGTCGTAGAAGAAGCAGAAGTTCTGGCTGAACTGGAACTCTCCGAGGTCAAAACGCTCGATTGCAGAAGCCCTCAGCACATTGAGCCCGGTAAAGAGCCAGCAGCGGCCGGAAGATTTCTGGTTGGTGCGGCCCTTGGTTTCGATGATGTCGGAAAAATGCGTGTCAATCATCACCGAGCGCTCGGAATTCTTAGCCAGGGTGGCAAGCGGCGTGCTGTTGAGGGCATTGCGGATGGCCTTGTCGGCAGCGCTGCCTTCGTATCCCTTGGAAATTTCACTTAAAGTAGCGGGGTCAAGTCCGCCCTTCTGTGCAAATGTGCTTGCCGAAACCAGTGCAAGCGCCAAAACGAGAATCTTCTTCATATAGATATTTATGTATTTATCCGTTCTTCAAATATACTATTTTCCGGGAAAATGGCAAAGCCCCGCTAATCCATGTCCAGATTCTCAAAGATGAAGGCGTAGATGTCGGCCTGTTCCTCGAGGACTTTGGCGAGGGGTTTGCCGCCTCCGTGGCCTGCCTTTGAGTCGATGCGGATAAGGCAGGGATTGGGCCCGGCGTTGCATTCCTGCAAGGTTGCCGCGAACTTGAAGGAATGGGCGGGCACCACGCGGTCGTCGTGGTCGGCGGTAGTAACCAGTGTTGCCGGATACTTCGTTCCGGGTTTGAGATTATGCAGGGGGGAGTATCCGCGAAGATATGCGAACATCTCGGCGCTGTCGTCGGAAGTGCCATAGTCGGGAGCCCAGTTCCAGCCGATGGTGAACTTATGGTAGCGAAGCATGTCCATTACTCCCACCTGGGGAATTGCTACGGCATACAGGTCGGGCCTTTGCGTCATACAGGCACCTACAAGCAACCCACCGTTGGAGCCGCCCATTATCGCAAGCCTTTCGGGAGTGGTGTAGTTCTTCGCAATCATCCACTCCGCAGCGGCGATGAAGTCGTCGAACACATTCTGCTTGTTCATCTTGGTACCGGCAAGATGCCATGCCTCGCCATACTCTCCGCCTCCGCGCAGATTCACCTGCACATAAATGCCGCCCGCTTCGAGGAAGGGGATGCGGTTTGCAGAGAATGACGGAGTGAGGGAAATGTCAAAGCCGCCATAGCCGTAGAGCAGTACGGGATTCTGCCCGTCGAGCCGGACACTTTTTCCCCGGGTCACGAACATAGGGATGCGGGTTCCGTCCTTGCTTTCGAAGAATACCTGTTCGGTCACCAGTTCCGAAAGGTCGAAGCGGGTCTTGGGGCTTGCCCAGACGCTGCTCTCCCCCGTTTCGGTGTCGTAGCTGTAAATGGTGCCGGGAACGGTGAAGGAGGTGTAGGAGTAAAAACACTCAGGCTCGTCCTTCTTGCCGCTGAAAGATGCGCTGCCGATGCCCGGAAGCAGGATTTCTTCTATCTGTGCGCCGTCTTTCGAATAAAGATACGCATGCGTGGAAGCATCCTTCAGGTAAGTTGCAATCATCTTGTCGGCAACGAAGCTGACTCCTTCCAGCACGCAGTCGGATTCGGGAATGAGGTCCTTCCAGTCTGTGTATGAGGGCTTGGAAAGTTCCGCCTTCACCAGCTTGTTCATTGGAGCACCGTCATTCGTGAAGATGTATATCGTGCTTCCGTCGGTTTCAACAGGATAGGCGCTGTGCTTCATGTCGCGGGTCATCTGCACGAATCCCTTTTCGGGATGCGCGAAGTCCATCACATAGAGGTTGTTTCCCGTATCGGCCCCGTCCTCGAAGAGAAAGGCCATTGTCTGCTCTTCGTTCACATCGAGAGTGTAGAAGCGCAGGGGTTCCTCCGGATTGCTGAAGAAAAGTTCATCCTCGCTCTGGGGCGTGCCGAGCTTGTGGTAGAATATCTTGTGTCCTTCGTTCTTGCCGCTGTACTCATGCCCGTCGCCCTTGGGAGTGTCGTAGGCACTGTAATAGAATCCGTCGCCCCTCCAGGCGGCCCCGGAGAACTTTGCCCACCGGATATGGTCCTCCAGGAGGGTATGGTTGCGCACATCCATCACATAGAACTCCTGCCAGTCGCTTCCGCTGCGGGAGATGGAGTAGGCCATATAACGGCAGTCACCGGAGAAATAAGTACCCTTCAGGGCCACGGTGCCGTCGTCGCTGAGGGTGTTCGGGTCCAGGAAAAGCCTGGGCTCGGCATCGAGGGCATCGAGTTCGTAGAGGACGCTCTGGTTCTGAAGCCCGTCGTTCTTGTAGAAATACCATTTTCCGTTCTTCTTATGGGTGGGCACACCCACTTTTTCGTAGTCGGCCACTTCTTTCAGACGGCTCAGTATCCCCGCCCTTTTGGGAAGTTTCCCAAGATAGGCGTCTGTCACCTTGTTCTGGGCCTTCACCCAGGCGGCGGTTTCGGCGGAAGTGTCGTCTTCCAGCCAGCGGTAAGGGTCGGCCACCTCAACCCCGAAATATGTATCGACGGTATCGTCCTTGCGCGTCTGGGGCAGTTTCGGCGTGCATGAATCAAGCAGGATTGCAGACATTGCGAACAAACTTATTATGGTTCCGGTTTTCATATTTGTGCATATTTTCCACAAGATAGTGTTTTTTTACAAGAAAAGCCGGTTGAACTTCAACCGGCCTTATCTTTTTCCTTTTCGGGAAGAATTAATACCTGTCCTCAGACGACACGGTGAGTTTCTTGCGACCGTGTGCACGACGGGCGGCAAGTACGCGACGGCCATTGGGAGTGCTCATGCGCTCGCGGAATCCGTGCTTGTTGACGCGCTTGCGGTTTGAAGGTTGATAGGTCCTTTTCATATCTTTACTTTTTTAATTTTTCGACTTTGGGAGTGCAAAGGTAGTTTTTTCCAATTTCAATTACAAATTTTTCTGCAAAATATTCGTCATTGAGCCAGGAATCTATGCGCCATGTGCGAATGTTTTCGACGGAAATCCTGCATTTTCGCACGAGGGATGCAATTTCCGCGTTCACATCTCCGCCTTTGAGATAAAGTATGCTGCGGCGGAAGCGCCCCTGCACCCAAGGATAGAAGTTCTCGAGGCTCGTCACCGCACGGCTCACAACCCAGTCCCATTCCCCCGGCAGGCTCTCGACCCTCGCATTCACGCACTCCACATTCTGCAGGCCGATGCCGTCCGCCACCGCCTGAGCCACCTTCACCTTCTTACCTATTGAATCACAGAGCGTAAAATGCGACTGCGGAAGCACCATGGCAAGCGGAATCCCCGGGAATCCTCCCCCTGTGCCGACATCCAGAAAAGACCCGTCCGCACCGGGATAGTAAATCTCCAGATACCGGGCAATGGCAAGCGAGTGGAGGATATGGTGGGCATAGATATTCTCTTCGTCCTTCCGCGAAATCACATTGATGCGCGAATTCCACTCCCGCCAGAGGGCCACGGCCTGTGCGAAATCCTGTTCAGAAACTGTCAGCATGCTCCATGCGCCTCCTCAAGCAGGCATCCGAGCTCTTCTATGTCGCGGCATATAAGCGAAGGGGCATGAGGCCAGGCTTTCGCCACCTCAAGAGTGGTTTCGCCGCTGAGCACCAGCACCCCGAAAGCACCGGCATTGTATGCCATCTCCACATCGGTATAGATGCGGTCGCCCACCATCGCTATCTGCGAAGGCTTCAGGCCATACCTTCCCTCGATACCGGAAAGCATGGCAGGGTCTGGCTTGCCTATGGTCACATCGGGCTGGCGTCCGGTGGCATATTCGATGCATTTGCAAAGCGACCCGCAGTCCACGAGCACCGTAGGCTGGTCGGTCGGGCAGACCTTGTCGGGGTTGGTTGCAAGATACGGCAGCCCCTGCGACACCCACCATGCAGCCCTGCAGAGACGGGAATAAACCAGGGTGGTATCGAAAGCCACCACCACCGCGTCGGGCCTGTCGTCAGCAGAATCGGCAGTGCTCACGAACCCGGCTTCCTCGAACTGGCTTATCATCGAAGGAGTTCCCAGCAGGAACAGCCTCTTAACTCCGGGAAGATGCGTCTTGATATAGTCGATGGTGGCGGGCACCGTGCTGTACATCTGCTCCCGGTCGGCCTCTATGCCCATCCTGGCGAGTTTGGCGAGATAGTCGTCCAGCGACTTCGTGGGATTGTTGGTAAGGAAAGAGTATGTTATCCCCATGCGCTTCAGCTTCGCGAGGAAGTCGAGGGTAAAGGGGAAGATGTTGTTCTCCATATAGATGGTTCCATCCATATCGAGAGCTATGTGGCGCAGGGCCAGCAGCTTTTCACGGAGTTCGCTATTCATTTTCGGCATATTGCTGGGTAAACTTGCGGGAACGCTCGTATCCGTCGCGGGGAGCATTCCACATTGCAAGGAAAATCAGGGCGCCCACGACGCCGACGCAGATAAATGTGATGAAAACGGCTTTCCATCCGAAATTGTCGGCAATCAGGCCCACTCCGATGGCGGAGAGTGCGGAACCCACATAGCCGAGGATGCCGGTGACGCCGTTTGCCGTTGCCGAAGCTTCCTTGGTGGCCTGGTTTGCGGCACCGATGCCGATGAGGGCCTGGGGGCCGTAGATGCAGAATCCCGCGAGGGCAAGCACTATGGTGGAAAGAACGACAGGCATGTCCACAAGGGCGAAAAGCCCGAGGAACACCACCGCTCCAATCATTGCGATGAGGCACATACGGTGGGCCTTGCCTTTGAAGAGGGCATCGGTAGCCCAGCCCGCGAAGATGGTTCCCACGATTGCGGTAAGCTCGAACACGGCCACCGACCAGGCTGCGCCGTTGATATTCATTCCCCTGTCTTCAGTAAGGAACTTTGGGCCCCAGTCGAGCACTCCCATGCGCAGCACATACACGAAGATATTTGCCACTGCAAACATGACCACCCATTTGTTCTTGAAAACCATGTGTGCGAGGAATGCCTTGTGAGCACCCTTCTTTCCTTCGGTTGCACCCTTTCCGGTTTCGGTTCCCTCGATTTCGGGGAAGCCCACAGCCTGGGGATTGTCTTTAAGTGTGAGGAAGCACAGGATTGCACCTCCCACAGCAACGATTGCAGGGATGATGAAGCACCATCTCCATGCGCCGTAATGGGAGGCATAAGACATTATCTTTGCCGTCTGCTCGGCAGCAGGCAGATTGTCCCATCCCTTGATGCTGCCGGCGAGATTTTCGGTGATTCTCGCCACGATGCTGGTGTCGCCGCTCATGTCGGCACCCATGTTGGTCATGATAAGACCGCACACCACCACGGCACTGAAGGCACCTATGGAGTGCGAGGTGTTCCAGATACTCATCTTGGTTGCAAGTTCGCCGGGAGCTATCCACTGCGGGAGCATCCTCGCCATGGGAGGGAAGCCCATCCCCTGGAAATACTGATTGAGCACGATGGTGACGCCCATTACAAGGATGAGCATGTTGACGAACTGGGGGCCTTCATGCACGCCGGTAATCAGGTAGCTCAAATCCACTCCGAAGCCGAAACCGATATTGGCAAGGGCACACAGGATGAGACCTACACCCATGAATACGGTCGTGCTCACCCTTTCAACCACGAATCCGTTAAGGAAACGGCTGAATCCGTAGATAAGCGAGCCGATTGCGATAACGATGCCGAAACTTGTGTTGGATATGCCGTACTCGGCTGTGAGGCCCGGCATGGCGATGGAAAAGTTTTTCCGTACAAAGTAGTAGATGGCATACACTATCATCGATATGATGATGGTGCGCCACTGCCAGTACTTGAAGGATTTTTTGCTTGTCATATCTGTTCTTCTTTTTTGATTTTTTCTATCATGTCCTTGGAGCGCCGGATACGGGTGCGCACGGTGTTGAGCGCAAGCCCGGTTTCTTCGGCAATCTCTTTATATTGCAGCCCGTCGAGAAGGCGCATCCGGGCTATCTGCCTGTAAAGTTCGGGAAGCCCTTCTATGTATTTCTCGGTTTCCACCTGGCTTTCGCTGCGGATGATGGATTCGAGCGGGGTATCGTCGCCGCTTCCCACCTTCCAAGCGGCACTGCCTGCGGAAGCGTCGGCATCTATGCTCACATACTGCCTGAGAGTGCGGCTCTCCTGCTCCACGGTATCCACGGCGGTGTTGTGGGCGATTTTCATCAACCAGGTGGAGAACTGGCTTTTTGCAGGGTCGTAGGTGCGGATCTGCCGGAAAGCTTTCTCGAAACTGCGGGAGCAGATGTCATCGACATAAAAGTCGTCGAGTATCTTCATGCGCCCTTTAAGATAAGCCTTGAGCGAATCCACATATGTATCCCAGAGCTCCGTAAACGCAGCCCCGTCGCCTATGATGGCGAGCCTGACAAGCTCGTCAGTGGGCCTCAAGCCAGGTTTTCCCATAATTGCATTCAACAGTTAACGGTACTTTCAATTCGCATACCCCTTCCATTTCTTCCGTAAGGATGCGCTTCACGGCCTCGATTTCCCCTTCAGGAACCTCCAGAAGGAGTTCGTCGTGAATCTGAAGGACCATGCGTGCCTGCAGGCCCTCAGCAGCGAGCCTGTCGGAGACCTTTATCATTGCAAGTTTTATAATGTCGGCGGCAGTGCCCTGGATGGGGGCATTGACTGCATTGCGTTCAGCCACCGCACGCACATTCGCATTGTTGGAATTGATGTCCGGAATGTAGCGCCTGCGTCCGAACATCGTTTCGGTATAGAGGGTTTCCTTCGCCCGGGCCAGGGTTCCGTCAATGAAAGAACGGATGGAGGGGAAGGATTCGAAATAGTCGTCGATTAGTTTCTTCGCAACATTGCGGGGGCATTTCAGGCGCTGTGCAAGGCCGAAGGACGAGATGCCGTACATGATGCCGAAATTGGCCGTCTTCGCCATGCGGCGCTCCTCCGGGGTCACATCCCCGACATTCTTTCGGAAGATTTTGGCGGCGGTGGCGCTGTGGATGTCCTGCCCTTCGCGGAAAGCCTGGATGAGATGTTCATCCTCGCACAGATGGGCCATCACCCTGAGCTCAATCTGCGAGTAGTCCGCCGACATCATCACGAAGCCCGGCTTCCCCGGCACAAAAGCCTTGCGGATTTCGCGCCCCTGCTCGGTGCGTATGGGGATGTTCTGCAGATTGGGGTTCGAGCTCGAAAGGCGTCCGGTGGAGGTGAGCGCCTGGTTGAATGTGGTATGCACCCGCCCGTCCACCGGGGAGATGTACTGCGCGAAAGGCTCTATGTAGGTTGACAGAAGTTTGCGGAGGCCCCTGTAGTCCAGCAGCGCGTCGATAATGGGGCTGCGGTCGGAGAGCGCCTGCAGGGTTTCTTCGTCGGTGGACCAGGCTCCCCTTGCAGTTTTGCGCGCCTGCGGGTCAAGAGCGAGTTTTTCGAAAATTACTTCGCCCATCTGCTTGGGGGAGCTCACATTGAGTTCCGGCATGTCGGCGATGGCGCGTATCTGCGCTTCCCTCTCATTCATCTGCGTGCGCAGCGATGCGGCGAAATCCTTGAGCGATGCAATATCGACTTTCACGCCGGTAAGTTCCATTGCCGACAGCACCCCGATGAGAGGTTCTTCAATTTTGTCATAAAGCCCCGGCATGGATGCCTTTTCCAGTTCTGCGCGGAAAATTCCGGAAAGTTCCCGTATGACAGCAGTCTCCTCGCTGCGGTCGTGCGCCTTGTCGGCAGCTTCGCCATCATCGCCGAAAAGAAAACCGGACTCCGCCGCCTGAGTTTCTTCTATACTGCGCCCGAGGTAGCTCTGGGACAGGGAGCTCAGGCGATGGTCGCTCTCGGGATTCAGAAGATAATGCATCAGTTCCACATCCAGAAGCTTTCCTCCAAGGCGTATTCCCTTTCGGGAGAGTTCATTCATCTGAGCTTTTATCCCATATCCGGCCTTGGAGATGCTTTCATCTTCCAGAATCTTCCTGAATTCTTCCGGCGTACCCTTCTTCACCCCGCCACTGTCTGCAACATAGAGGATGTCATTATCCAGGATGAAGGAGATGTCGGCAGACTCCCCTGCTGACGGGTCAGGCAAAGGGCCGTCCGAAGTCGCAGGGACATTCGGTACGGCATTGCCTGCCCGGGGCACAACGCTCCCGCCGGAGTCTGCCGAAACCGTTCCGGCAATATGCTTCTTCAAGGAATTGAAGCCATAGCGGTTGAACAGTTCCAGGATTTCCGTATTTGCGGGCCTCATCTTCATATCATCGGCAGTGACATCCAAAGGGATGTCGGTCTTGATGGTAACCAGAACCTTGCTGAGGGCGATATGGTCCTCGGCGGCACGGAACATCTCCTGCTGGCGGGGCGGCAGTTCGCCTATATGGGCATAAATATTTTCGAGATTGCCGTATTTTGCAAGCAGTTTTGCCGCCCCGACTTCCCCCACGCCCTTCACTCCGGGCACATTGTCAGCTGCGTCGCCGCAGATTGCCAGTATGTCGATAATCTGCTC
>JAFUGJ010000041.1 GCA_017469425.1 Bacteroidales bacterium | reverse complement strand
TAACCTTGGGTCGGCTTTCTTGGCCATCTCCCCGGCTTTCCGCACCAACGAGCTCTTTCCCCAGCGTCTGGGAGAGATAAGTATTGTATTGGTAAGGTTCAGGAAATCCCTGACAAGAGACTCAGTTTCAGATTCTCTATCTGTAAAGCAGGCACCTGCAGCTATCTTACCGTAAACAAATGGCGATTTCATAATGTTACAAATTTGTAACAAATATATGTATAATTTTTGTTATAACAAAAAATGTACATTTGCGAGGGGCTACCCAAAGAGACCTCGTTTGGTCGCCTTGATGTATTTGGTTCCATAGCGCAAATCGGGTTCGAGATAGTTTCCCTCGCCCCATTCGTTCCAGGACTTTATAAATATGAATTGCTCATCATCAGACTCTATTACCAGTTTAGCAGCTTCTTTGCAAAAGAACTCCCATTTTTCAGGAGAACTGTTGTGTAGAATTGTTCCTTTCGCTCCGCTCCGTGGGGAGTGGTCGAAGTTAGGGTCAATGCAGGGAATCGTTCTTCTGTACGACTTGAACTGAGAAAGCGCTATCTTTGTATATGATTTATAATCAAGAGGATTCGGAAGATTCATAACAGTACGATATTTCGCTTTTATTCTCTCTTTCCAGCGCTCATTGTTGATATATACGGCATCAAACATTGCGTCATAAACGACTTTGTCAATGCCTGGTCTTTCCGCCTTCTTTATGTTTTCCACACCTTGTGCAAAGCCCAGGAAGAGGAATCCCGGCAGACCATTTTCCTTGGCAAGACCATTCCATATATCGGACATCTCCTGCATATCCGGTATGGCACCAGGATCAAAAATTGCAAAAATGAGTCGCCCATCGCGATTGGTCATATACCTTTTGTCTTTAAACGCCGGAAGCATCGCCCTGAAATGAGCCTCATAGTCTTGCCTGCCCGGATATGTCTGTTCCATCAACATTTTATCCGGAATGTTCGGATCCCAGGTTTTTGCTTTCCATGAGTGATTCGCCCAGCAAAGACAGAATGGAAAATCAGGCTCCCGGGACTCAAGCACTTCACTGAACACCCTGTCCAAGAGGCGCCTGCCTGCGAACCAGTAATGCCAATAGCAGAAGCCTTCTATCCCGGCTTCCCGGGCAAGGGCGGCCTGCTGTAACCGCACTTCGGGAATCCTCAAGTCGTAGTAACCTAAATCAGCGGGGACTCTTGGCTGATAATGCCCCTGGAATAACGGTTTTGCCCTGCCGACATTGGTCCATTCCGTAAAGCCTTTGCCCCACCATAAATCATTTTCTGGTGTAGGATAATACTGGGGGAGATAAAAAGCTATTGCTCGAGGCATAAAGTGTACTGATTAGCAGAATATCGAATATGCAAGAATTTTAAGTTTCGGCAACCATCCGTTCTCCCACCATACCACCTGTTTAACAGCATCCCACTTGGAAGAATATACTTCGTGCGCCATTTTGAGATAATGCCTGTACAACTTTTTGTTTGTGTGAAACATGGTTGACAGGAAGGAAGTCATGGGCATAAAGTGGAATTTATATCCATATTGCTTCATGATTTTCTGCCCCCTGAAACATGCTGCCGCTCTGATTTCCAGCTCATTTGGTTTTTTGTTATAAGAGGAGGTAAGAGACCCGTCTCTCCTTACATAGTAGTATAAAACACAGTCTTCGACTTTAATTTGACCAGCCTTGCAACCTGCGGACACTACAAAATAGTAATCATTGGAAAAAGGAATCTCTTCGAAGTAAAGATTGTTTTCCTGAATGAAGGTTCTTTTGTAGAACCTCCCCCAAGGCTGTATCAGACTGCACCTTAATTCATCTTCTATATGTGTCTTGAAATAACGGTCCATGATTTCATTCCCCCAGATATTCTGGTTGAAATCCTTGCTGGACAAAGATTCCAAGACTCCGATGTATCTAAAAAAAATAATGTCTTCCGTCGATCCCTTGCAGCGATCCAAAATCGTCGGAAATTCTTCCGAGAAATAGTCATCGGCATCGGCAAAGATAAGATATCGGCCTTCGGCTTTTTCCATTCCGATATTTCTGGCCTTTCCCGCGCCTCCGTTTGTCTCGCAATATACAAAGGAAACATGTGGAAACAGGTTTTCGATCCGGTGCAGCGCTTCTTTGCAGTTCTCCGGCGAATGGTCATCGACCACGATGGTTTGCAGGTCGTTCCTTTCAGGAACGGACCGCAGACAGCGTTCCAGCAAATCAGGAATATTGTAGTGGGGAATGATTAGCGAGTACCGGATGTCTTTCATGGATATTATTCGGCGGAATTACTTATACGGTTTTGGACATGTTCTTTCATCCGCTTGAAAAACAGTCGGATTCCCTCTGAAGACAAATAGGCGAGAGAGAGTGAAAAAATGGCGAAGGGCGCTGCAAAAAGGACGGTGTCGGTAAGGAATACCATCCAGTTCTCCGGATATTCACTCAGCGGGTGAACCAGATTCAGAAGCGCCATGGTAAGGATATAGGCGACAATGACCGGAACAATGTTGACGGCCAGAAGACCAAGGTAGCCGGTGATGGGCCGCTGGAATCCGGACCGATACAGGTAGTAAGGTTTCCAAGTATGCAGAACAAGTAGTTGGAATGCGACAGGGATGGAAAGAATGCCCACCAGCCCCCAAAAGTGTCCTGCGAGGACCATCAGGGCCAAAGTAGATACCCGTGCGATGGGAACCCAGATATCGTTCCGGAGTCCGTAGCCATATAAATACTCGTCTGTGGTTTCGCGAAGCATATTGAGCGTAAAATCGGCGCAGACAAGCAGCACCAGCACATGGCTTATGACATATTCTTTCCCCAGCCAGACGCAGATAAACGGCGAACTTATTTTGTAGAGGATGACACCCATTACGCTTACAAAGAGAAATTTGATGGAGAACATTTCTTTGAAGCAGCGGTAAATCCTTTCTTTATTTCCTTCGGCAATCAAGTTGCCAACACTTGCACCCGAGCCGCCCATGACACTGGCAATCAGCGCTTGAACTTTGGAATTGACCAGCGTATAATTACTGTATAAGGTCACTACACCCAGCGATGCAAAACCGTAAATAACAGTGGGCATAACGCTGGAATTGATGAAACCGCCAATTTGGTGAATGAACACATTCTTGACATACCGAATAATCTCGGGGTGTTTTCTGATGGCCTGCCTCCCGGTGGGAATGTCAGCCTCAATATCAGGATATACTTTTTTGTATTTCCAGTTCAAGATAACCGAATTGATGATGGCGAACAGAATCCCCAAAGAAATAAATAGGACAAAATTTTGGAACTTCAGTGCAAGGACCGCCTGAAGAATGACCAATGTCAGTTGTGTCAATTGAAAATAGCCGGAAACCAGATACGCCCTTTGGTCGGCGTTAAAAATGGTGTTGGCCTTGTAATTTACAAAGTACCCCAGCAGGGATGTGAACAGCGATCCATAGAAGCAGTAAAATACAATCCCCATCGAAAAGGGTGTATCCTTGAAAATCAATGGAAGGAACAGGGAGAAGATGAGGCCGACGCTCAAGATGAACAGGCCGATGACCCTGTATAGATATCCCATGATGGAGATTAATTCGTTGATGGCATCATGATCTTCTGCGTATAGCGGTTTATATAAAAAATATGCGATGGAGGCACCGACTCCCAATTCCGCCAGATTTAAAAAACTCAACAAACTGTTTATTGTGGTGGTGAGGCCGATGAAGTCATCTCCCAGTCTGTCCAGAAAGATCTTGCGCGTAAAGAAAGAAACGATGATAGCTGCAAAATAGCAGATCATGTTTACCCTTACATTAAGCAGGGTTTTGGTTACTCGGGAGTCGGTCTCCTTCATCGTGATTTCTTACTTCAGGTGCCATACCACCCCGAATCCGAGGTGTATGTTCATGTCGATGGGGAAGCTCACCGGTTCCTGGCCGTTGTAGCGGTCGGGAAAAAAGTCCAGTCCGGCGTCGCCGAAGATTCCCAGGCGGTTGGGAAAGTCGTATTCAATGAGTGCTCCGAACCTTGCACCAGGAACGGTGTTGCCGGATGTGAGGGTCTGGTATGGATGCTCCGGGTCGGTGAAGCTGAATGTGTGGGCAGCGCCCAGTCCGGCGTAAAGGTAGGGATTGAGCGGGATGTAGTATTCGCCTATGGTGTTGAGGTTGATCATGTAGTCGGCAAATACATGGGAGGTGCTGAACTTGTATGAGTATAATTCGGAGACGGGCTCCAGTGACCCGTGCTTGCGGCTGTAGCTGAGGCTCACCCGGACTGCCTGTGCATTGTCGAAATAGTATCCTGCGGCAAATTCGCCGAAGGGAGCGAAAACTTTCAGGTCTTCGCCGTATTTTTTGAAAGCATGGGAATAGTCGCCGTTGAAGTAAAGCGGGCCTCCCTGCACTGAGATGAACAGGGACCTCCCGTATTCGTATGGGGTAAGGTGCTTCCGCGCCTGCATGGATGCGGTTCCTGCAACAATAATGGCAATTACAGCCAAAATCCTGCGCATAATAAATAGTGTTTGATTTTGCTTACGACTTCGTCCTCGGGCCTGTTGAAAAAAGCCCGGAAAATTACATCGGAATGCTGGATGCATTCACGGCGCAAAGATACTCTATTTTTACGGAATAATCAAGCCCGGAGGGCTATTCAGTCAGCCCTGCATTGCGCCAGGCATCGCATATCTGCACGGCGTCGCGCCTTGCGGAGCCGGGGTCGATGCCGTATTCGCTTTCAAGCAGCCGGGCGAGCTCCCCCTCGTCGAACTCCCTTCCTTCCACCGCTTTCCAAAGGAAGGCGGCGCTGGCGTTGAGCTTGAGCATCCTGCGCTGTCCGCGTTCCGGCCCCGGCCCTATGAGCGCATTGTCCGGGCCAAGGGAATAAAGTCTGAAGCTGGCGGAAGTTTTCATCATTCGGTTCTTGTGAATTGCCAAAATTACTACATTTTCGCAAAAATACATTATCTTTATGAGTTTAATATGAAAGCGGAACTTTGGGAAATATTCATGGCCCTGGTGCGTGCCGGTCTGTGGGAGAAGGAAACGGACCTGCCCGTGGTGCCTGGCCTTACGGACTGGGAGAGCCTGCTTGAGGCTTCTCGCGCCCAGGCCGTCGAGGGACTGCTGTTTCGTGGAGTGAGCCACCTTCCTGATTCGAAGATGCCCCCTGCGCAAATCCGCCTGCTGCTGATGGCCGATGCCGATTCGATTGAGCGCAATTCGGGAAGGATAGCGTCGGTGCAGGACGGCGTTCTCAAAGAGTTCGCCCGGCATTCGCTTCCTGCCGTTGTGGTCAAGGGCACCGAGGCTGCCAAGTATTATGCATTCCCGGCACTTAGGGAAAGCGGCGACATAGATATTTATTGTCCGGATTTCCGGCGTGCCCTGGAGCTTTTTCCCCATGCGGTGCCAAAGCCCGACGGCAGTGCATCCTTTGTCCGCGACGGGGTGGAGGTGGAGCTTCATCCGCGTTATTTCGACCTTCACCTGCCGGATTCGCGTCTTCCGGAAGTGCCTTCCCGCGCAGCGGAATTGCTGATGCTGAGCGCGCATATTTTCAAGCACGCAGCGGGTGCGGGAATAGGGCTCAGGCAGTTCTGCGACATGGCGGCGGCAATGTCGCATCCCTACGACCATGAGCAGTTCCGGGAAGCACTTTCCCGTGCACGGATGCTTCGCTGGAACAGCTTGCTTTGCTCTTATCTCGTGGAAGACCTGGGGCTCGACCCGGTGCACTGTGGCATCGGCTTCGCCCGCTGCAATCCCTCCAGGCTCAGGAAGATAGTGATGGATGGCGGGAATTTCGGGTTTTCAGGGAGTCTACGCAGCCGCTCCGACAACCCCGGCATCCGGAAGGCGGCCACAGCCTTGTCCCTCATACGCAGGATACCTTTTTCAGTACGCTACGCACCCCGCGAAGCCTTCCTTGGCTTCGTGTCGCTGGTGGGCGGAAACCTTACAAGAACCAACAGGACATGAGCAGCAGGATATCGTTCATACGCCAACTTTTCAGCATCAGCAAGGATGAATCAATCCCCGAGGGCTACCCCCGCTATATGGAGATGGGCAGGTGCTGCAAGCTTTCCGACTATCTCGACGGGCATGCGGCAAATTATCTCTCTCCCGAAGGACGCCGCTGGGAAGACAACAAGCCCTTCGCCTCGGGAAGCGGCTTCATTGCCCTGAATATTGAGTCGGGTTCCGCCGATTCCGGGTCAGGCTCTTTCATCCCTTTCTTCAGCATCGCAAGAGACGGGGAAGTGGACGGAGAGGCCCTGCGCGCCGAGGTATGGCAGCATTACGGAAAGGCGGGCGAAACCTATCTGACCTGCCCAATGTTCATGAACGAGTTCGCCCTCGACAAAATCATGTTCCACATCCGTGTGGAAGGCGGTAGGGTTGCTTCCATCCAAACCATGGACCTTGCAGCGTTCGATGAAGACAACGACGCCGTGATGAAAGGCTACGCTTCTTCGTTCGTGGATTATCTGATGCAGTTCCGCGACAATGCCTTCATCTTCGACTGGTGCGCCCCGTTCCTCGATTCCGACCGCGACCTCTGGTGCGACATCCGTTCGGTCGACCGCGACGAGCAGTTTACCGCCCACTCGTTCTACGCGGTGATGCTCAACTCGCCCGAAGAAGTGAGCGCCTGGCATTCGGCCTATGGCGAAGACCTTATGAATGTGATTGCCATCGTAAAGTCGGTGGTGATAGACGATGTCCATAAGGCCCAGTATTCCGAGGCGGTGAAATCGGCCATCTCCGCCATAATGTCGCGAAACCTCAGCCACAACCTCGGAAGCCACTATCTATACTACACAAAGGCATATCTTGAATCCCTTGCCGACTCCTGCGGCACCAAAGGCCCCGATATCCGGGGTGCCGCGCAGGTGCTCGCCTACATGCAGGCAAG
>JAFUGJ010000040.1 GCA_017469425.1 Bacteroidales bacterium | reverse complement strand
GGTCGAGGTGGTCGGGGGTGATGTTGGTGATGATGGCGATGTCGGGCCGGAAATCGTAGCAGTTGTCCAACTGGAAGCTGCTGATTTCCAGTACATAGTAATCGTGCTTTTCGGTTGCCACCTGCATGGCGTAGCTCTTTCCGATATTCCCTCCGAGCCCTACATTAAGTCCTGCATTCTGGAGCAGGTAATATATGATGCTGGTAGTGGTGGTCTTGCCGTTGGAGCCGGTAATGCAAATCTTCCGGGCATTGTCGTAGCGTGCCGCGAATTCTATTTCGGAAATGATGTGGGTTCCCTGTTCGCCGAGTTTGCGGACAAGCGGTGCGGTGGATGGAATGCCGGGGCTTTTCACGACCTCGTCGGCACTTAGAATCTTATCCTCGCTGTGTCCTCCCTGCTCGAAAGGAATGTCCCATTTGCGCAGTGTCTGCGCATATTCTTCCTTTATGCTTCCGCTGTCGGAAAGAAATACATCGAATCCTTTGACCTTGGCGAGCACCGCTGCTCCTACGCCGCTTTCCGCTCCGCCTAATATAACCATTCTGCTCATATGCTACCTTATCTTCAATAATGCCAATGTTGCTACTGCCAGTATGATACCCACAATCCAGAAACGGGTGACTATCCTGGGTTCAGGCATGCCCTTTTTCTGGAAGTGGTGGTGGAGGGGCGCCATGAGGAACACCCTGCGGCCCTCACCATATTTGATTCTCGTATATTTGAACCAGTATTTCTGGATAAGCACGCTCGCGCTTTCCACCAGGAAAATGCCGCACAGGAGCGGGAGAAGAAGTTCCTTGCGGATCAGCACCGCGCTTACGCCGAGTATCCCTCCTATCGTGAGGCTTCCCGTGTCGCCCATGAAAACCTGCGCAGGGTAGGTGTTGTACCACAGGAAACCGATGAGCGCCCCCACGAGTGCCGCCATGAAAATTGCCACTTCTCCGGTTCCGGGGATGTACATGATGTTGAGGTAGTCGGAGTTGATGAGGTTGCCTCCCAGGTAGGCAAGCACGCCTATGACCACCGAAACGATTGCCGAAGTGCCTGCCGAGAGGCCGTCCAGGCCGTCGGTAAGGTTGACGCCGTTGGAACACGCGAGAATCACTATGATAATCATGAGCATGTAAATGCCCCATGAGCAATATACTCCCAGCTGGCCTTTGAACGGAGAAAGCCAGGAGTAGTCGAATTCGTGGGCCTTGACGAAAGGTATTGTGGTAACAAGTTCGTCGGTAGGGATTTTGGGGCTTATGCACACGGTAAGGGCAACCAGAAGGCCAAGTCCGAACTGAAGTATGAGTTTGCCTTTTTCACTCATGCCTTCCTTGTTGTGCCTGAACACCTTGATGTAGTCGTCGGCGAAACCTATGCCTCCGCACCAGAGGGTGGTGAGCACCAGAAGCTGGACATAAATGTTGGTGAGGTCGCATACCAGCAGCACGCCTGACAGCAGGGAAACGAGGATGATTATCCCGCCCATGGTGGGAGTGCCTTTCTTCTCCATCTGTCCGGCGAGTCCGAGGTCGCGGATGCTTTCGCCTATCTGCCTGCGCTGCAGCCACCGTATTATGGGCCTGCCCGCAAAGAAGGCAACCAGCATGCTGATTACGATTGCGGACATTGCGCGGAAAGACAGGTAGGTCATCAGGCCGGCACCCGGTATGTGATGGCCCTGAAGGGCCTGGAAAAGGTGGTATAGCATAATTTATCTTATCAGTTCAAATATTTCTTCTACAATTTCGCGTTCGTCAAAATGGTGCTTGACGGTGCCTATGATCTGGTAGGTCTCGTGCCCCTTGCCTGCAATCAGTATGGTGGAAGATGGCTTTGCCATGGTTATGGCCGCCTTTATGGCTTCGCGCCTGTCGGTGATGCAGACGCTTTTCATCAGCCCTTCCCGGCTGAAACCCGTCTTTATCTCCGCGATGATGGCATCCGGGTCTTCCGTGCGGCAGTTGTCGGAAGTGACGAAGATGCGGTCGGCAAGTTTTTCGGCGACTGCTGCCATTTCGGGGCGCTTGCTGCGGTCGCGGTCGCCGCCGCAGCCGAAGAGGCATACCAGTTCTCTGGAAGGGGCGATGTCGCGCAGGGTCTCGAGCACATTTTCGAGTGCGTCGGGAGTGTGCGCGTAATCGATGACCACTGCAAGGCCGCGCGGCCCGCGCAGCGTTTCCAGCCTGCCCGGGGCGGAGTCGAGTTTGCTGATGGCAAGCAGGACCTCGTCTTTGCGGGCACCGAGGGCGATGGCGGTGCAGTAGATGGCCAGGATATTGTAGGCATTGTGCCTGCCCGTAAGCTTGGTCCAGACCTCCGTGCCGTCAATTCTTAGCAGCATGCCCTCGAAACTCTCTTCGAGAATTCGGCAGCTGTGGTCTGCAGCCGCCCTGCATGAGTATTCCACCACTTTGGCCTTGGTGTTCTGCACCATCACGGAGCCGTTGCGGTCGTCGGCGTTTATGATGGCGGCTGCCTCGCGGGGAAGCTGGTCGAAAAACATTTTCTTGCAGCGCAGGTACTCTGCGAAGGTCTTGTGGTAATCGAGATGGTCGTGGGTGAGGTTGGAAAAGATTCCCACCTTGAATTCCAGACCCGCGGTGCGCTCCTGCTCGATGCCGATGGAGCTTACTTCCATGAAGCAGTACTGGCATCCCTCTTCCACCATCTCTGCCATGAGGGAGTTGATGGTGATGGGGTCGGCGGTGGTGTTCGCGGTTTCGCTGCGGCGGGTGCCAACATAGTTAGCGATTGTCGAAAGCAGGCCGCATTCGTATCCGAGGCTGCGGAAAAGGTGGTACAGCAGTGTCACGGTCGTGGTCTTGCCGTTGGTGCCGGTGATTCCCACCAGCTGCAGCTTGCCGGAAGGATGCCCGTAGAAATTGTCCGCGCAAAGCGCGAGGGCCTTGCGGTCGGCATCCACCACAGCGCTTGCTCCCTTGGCGAGAGCATCCTCAATGAAGGCATGGCCATCGGCACTGCACCCCTTCACGGCAATGAACAGGGCGCCCGGGCAGGCTTTCCTCGAGTCGCTGGTTATGGAAGCAATCTCAGTGGAAGGGCTGCCGTGCAGTATGCTTGCGCCTGTGTTCTTTATAATGCTTTCGAGTATCATTTTTCTTTCGTTTCAAGTCTGGGCCGGAAATCCGGGTCGTTGATGCAGATATAGTCCACGAGTTTTCTTATGGCCCTTGCGGGAATGCCGCCGCCCTGGTAACTCTTGCGCGTGGGGTTGGAGTATATGACGCTGATTGCCGTATATTTCGGGTCTTCCGCCGGGAAGTATCCGACGAAGGTTCCCCTATACATGCGCCGTCCGGATGCGTCGGTGTATCCTCCTCCAGGGAAGGTTCCGAACGATGTTCCCGTCTTTCCGGCCACCTTGCATCTGACCCCTCGCATGCTCAGGCGGGCTGTACCGTCTTCCGTCACCGAAAGGAGGGCCCTTGTCATGGTGTCCGCCACTGCCCTTGTGCATATCGATGCGTTCAGCACGCTCGGGCCCCTGTGGTCGCTTATCGCGCCTGCCTTTTCAATGTCTTCCACGAGATAAGGCTTTACCATGCGCCCCTTGTTGGCTATCGCATTGTAGAAGGTGAGTATGTGCAGCGGAGTCTCTTCGGTAGAATATCCGAAACCCATGGTTCCGAGCGTGGTGTTGGACCAGACCGCCTTGTTGGATGGATTCGGAATCGAAGGAGTGAGCAGCCCTTCCAGGTCGAAGTCGAAGGAATCGCCAAGGCCGTAGGAGTAGATTTTTTCCACATAGTGCTTCGGGTCCGATGCGTAGTTCTGCACCGCGAGGGTTCCGAACACATAGTTCGACGAAATCTTGAATCCGTCAAGGATGCTGATTTCCCTCGTGCCGTGTTCGTGCTCCCAGTCGAGGATGTGCACATCCTGCCTCATCTTCGTGTTCTTTACGATGCCGTGATTGGTGGGTAGCGTCTCGTCGAGACTGCGGTAGATGCCGTCGCTGAGTACGCTCAGAAGCGTCACCGTCTTGAATACCGACCCGGGTTCGCAGCGGCGCCCGATTATGTAGTTGGTTATTTCCTCGAAACGGTTGCCCCTGTTGGGGTCCCTTGTGAGGTTTACCATGGCCCTTATCGCACCGGTCTTTACCTCCATGAGGGCGAGACATGCCCCTTCCACATCGGTAAGGGTGTCAATCTGCTCGTGAAGGGCCCTGTCGGCCACATCCTGATAGTCTATGTTCAGTGTGGTGCGAAGGTCCTGCCCGTCAACTGCGCGCACATAGGCGCTGTCGTAGTTGCGTATTAAGCCTGCGTCGGTCTTTTTCAGGAATTCGCGCCCGTCCTTTCCGTGGAGGATTGCGTCGAAACGGCCTTCCAGCCCGGGATTCCCCTTGATTTCCTCCTCGCTCAGGCCGCTGTTGTCCCTGACGAACCCGATTGTGCGGCGGGCGAGTCTTCCGTAAGGATATTTGCGCACATTTTTCTGGATTACGATGAGCCCTCCGCGGTTGGTGCCTTCGCGGAAGAGGGGAAGTTCCTTTATGCGGAGCATGGTTTTGCGGTCCAGGCCCTTTGCAATCAGCAGATATTTCCTGCCGGAGGCCCTTCCGTTTTTAATCTGCGAGTAGAACCTGTCGGCGTCGGTGCCCGGCAGCACTTTGGCAAGGCCGTCGGAAAGTTCCCTGGCCTTTCCCAGCCATTCCGCCTCCTTCATCTGGGCCTTCTCGCGGTTTTTCATCTGCGCAAACTCGGTCTTTCTCACCGTGCAGTCCATGCGTATCTCATAAATGGGATAGGATATTGCCAGCAGCCTTCCGTTGCAGTCTATGATATTCCCTCTCACCGGCTCGATGGTCCGTTTTACATTGCTCGGCGTAAGGGCTTCGGCAATCTTTTCATCCGGTTTCCAGAAAGCCTGATAATATACCAGTTTTACCACGATGGCCACGGCGAGAAGCAACAGCACGAGATAGAAGGAGTACAGGACCGTTCCAATCCTGTCCCGCTTTCTGGGAGTGCTCTGCTGGGGGAGCCTGTTGTTGTTGCTTTCGTCTGCCATAATCGTTTATTCAATCGATATTGCCTGTTCTGTGGGTTCATCCACGGCCGAACCCATGGCCTTCAGCCTGCGCGACACTTCGCTGCGGCGGCTCATCGAAGCCACTTCGAAAGTTTTGTCGGCATACACTATTTCAAGTTCGTGCAGTTTCGCTTTGTTCTTTTCAACCTTGTTGAGGGTGTTCTCGGCCATCAGGCTTTCAAAAATCAGTATCCAGCAAAGCAGGAAGGTGTAGGCAATGTGGATGAAGTACTTCCCGGCGTTCATGCGCAGCAGCAGGTTCCCCGTAAAAATTGCGGAGACCGCGTTGCGCAGCAGCGTCCAGAGGTCGCTGAGTTTCCATTTCCGTGTAATCAGCTTTGCCATGGCCTTAAATCTTTTCCGCCACCCTGAGCTTGGCGCTCCGGGCGCGTGTGTTGGATGCTATTTCTTCCTCGGAAGGAAGGACGGGCTTGCTTCCGAGTGCCTTGAAAGGAGCGTCGCTGCGGCCGAACATGTCTTTTCGGATTTCTCCTTCGATGTTGCCGCTGCGGATGAAATTCTTCACCATCCTGTCCTCCAAGGAATGATAGGTGATTACCACCAGGCGTCCGCCCTTTTTAAGAGAAGCGGCTGCGCCCGCCAGGAATTTTTCCAGGGAGCGCATTTCCTGGTTCACCTCAATCCTGAAGGCCTGATAGACCTTTGCAAGGTATTTGTGCTCGGCGAAAGATGGCAGGGCTGCTGCAATGGCATCGTGGAGGTCGTCTGTGGTGAGGATGGCCTTGTGCTGCCTTGCAGCGACAATCAGGCCGGCAACTTTGTGTGCATTTTCAACCTCCCCATAGACATAGAGGATCTTTTCCAACTCGTTTTGCGTATACGAACCCACGATGTCGGCTGCAGTCATGTCGCCCTGCACATTCATTCGCATGTCGAGCGGGGCGCTGTAGCGGAACGAAAAGCCCCGCTCAGCCGTATCAAACTGGTGCGACGACACTCCCAGGTCGGCCAGGATGCCGTCGAGCCCTTCCGGAAAATGCAGAAGGGTGTAGTTGTGTATGAATCTGAAATTGTTGTGTATCAAGGTGAAGCGCCCGTCTGAAGGGGCGTTGGCGGCGGCGTCCGCATCTCGGTCGAAGGCCATCAGGCGGCCTTCCGGGCTGAGACGATTCAGTATTTCGGCACTGTGCGAACCTCCGCCGAAAGTGGCATCGGCATAGCTGCCTGCCGGGTCGGTGACCAGGCGGCTCACGCTTTGCTGAAGAAGTACGGGATTATGATACTCGCTCACCTGTCAGCCTCCTTCCTATTTCTCGGAAAGGCTTTCGGCTATGGCAAGGTATTCGTTGTCGGAGACTCTGCTGCGCTCGAATTCTTCTTTGGCCCAGATCTCGATCCTGAAGTCGTTGCCGGCGAAAACCACATCTTTGGTTACACCGATGTCTTCGAGGAGTTTGCGCGAAACGGTGATACGGCCCAGCTTGGCGTCGGGCTCCACCACATCGCGGTCGCGCATATATTCCCTCCAGAATATTGCGTGCTGTCTGTTGAAGAAATTGAGCTTTGATTTGGTTTCCGCGCTCTGACGCTCCCATTCTTCGAGAGTGTACATCTGCAGGCACGGAGCAAAAAGATCCTTCTTGATGACAAACCTCATGTCACTTCCCGGTGGAAGCATGTTCTTGAGCGGCGAGGGAAAGACCATCCTTCCCTTGTCGTCAATCTTCGAAGTGTATTCGCCGATAAAAGTGACCATAATTCATATACGCAATGGCACAA
The DNA here is from genome assembly GCA_017469425.1 of Bacteroidales bacterium. Taxonomy (GTDB): domain Bacteria; phylum Bacteroidota; class Bacteroidia; order Bacteroidales; family UBA932; genus Cryptobacteroides. The sequence goes on along the minus strand of JAFUGJ010000040.1, from coordinate 6,241 downwards.
AGATAATACTTTTTTTCCATTTTCTTCCATGCTCTTCCATTTTTTTCCACTTTTTGGATTTTTGCTGATTTTTAGGCCACATTCTGTTTTTGGTAATAAAAGCTTGGATGATGGCTAAACTTCTTGCTTTCAGGTACTTCGTTATGCGGGAACGGCGCTTTCCAAATTAAACCACCCGGCTTTTCGCCACATTTTCCTGTTTCTGCTTGACCGGGCGTCCGCGGAAATGCATATTTACGGACTTGATTTGAACGGACTATGAAAATAAAAGATTTGTACAAAAGCGAGCGGCCTCGGGAGAGGATGCTCGAATTCGGCCCCAGGGCCTTGTCTACAAGTGAACTTCTTGCGGTGCTTCTGCGCAGCGGAACCCCCCGGATGGATGTGCTTCAGCTGTCCGGCGAACTTCTTAAAAAAGCCGATGGAAAACTTGTGAGACTTTTCGGCATGACTTACGACGAACTCCGTTCCCTGAAAGGTATCGGCCTGGAAAAAGCATGCACTGTCATGGCTGCATTCGAACTGGGGCGGCGTTTCCTGGCAGAAGAATCCGGGCTCGACAGAACTCCCGTCACAGGCCCCCGGCGGGTATACGAACTGATGGTTCCTCTCATGAAAGGGCTTGAATTCGAGGAACTTTGGGTATTGTTGCTGAGCAAGGCCAACTATGTCCTGGGCAAGCGTAAACTGTCCTCCGGAGGTCTTGAGTCCACAACCTTCGACCCGCGTGTCGTGCTGAAAGAAGCTGTGAGGTGCGGCGCCTCTTCAATTGTACTGGTTCACAATCATCCCGGCGGAAATCCCCGTCCGTCCCGGGCAGACATTGCTCAGACCATGGCTATGCGCAAGGCATGTTCCTCGCTGGGAATCACTCTCTTCGACCATGTCATCATATCCTCCGACTCCTTTTATTCCTTTGCCGACGAACGGATTTACCCCGCCTCCCGGCCTTCATCAGAGCCTCCGGCTGCAGATGGCGCTGCGCCCTCTGAGTTTCTCCATCCGGGTGCGCAGAGCTAAGTGTTTGATTATTAGTCTTTTTCTTTCTAACTATCGCTGGATTTCAGCGATAGTTTATAAGGAATAAGTTGATTATAAAGTAATTACAAAAGCGGTGTAAAATGAAAGCGAGACATGTGTTTATGAAGGGTATAAATGGATGGGGGATTTTTTATCGTTTACAAGATTCGATTCTGTATTATACAATGTACAGTGTCCTTGCCCGGCAGATGAGTATACCTGTGATTTCCTTCAGCATCATGTTCAACCATACTCACGCCCTTACGGTAGATGTCCCAAGAAAACTTACCGGAACTTTCCAACGGCGTCTGGCAATTACATTCGCACTTCATTACAACCGGGAATACAATCGGAAAGGAAAACTGTTTATGGACTCCTTCGGCTGTTCAGAAAAAACGAATACAAAATCAGTAATGGGATGCACGGCGTATGTTGCGAACAATTCTGTAGCGGGGCATGTGAATGCAAGAGCCGTTGATGACAGGTGGACAATGCTTGCATATTACAATAATGCCCATCCGTTCTCAACGGCTATAGTAAAAAAGAAGTGCAGACCGGTAATGCTCAAAGCCATGGCGTTAGTGGATGCATGCTTCGCCAATAATGCTTTCCTGAACTATGCTTTACAAAAAAGAATTTACTCAGGGCTTTTCCCGGAGGAGAAAAAACAGATTACGGATTATATTGTGTATAAGTACAGGTTTCTGGATTACAATATGCTGATAGACTTGTACGGCAGTTACGAAAAAGCTCTCATTGCGATAGATTCAAATGCCGGGTCGGAGTATGAAATCAAAGATGAATACGGCGACCATTCCTGTTACAGGATGATGTTAAAACTAATGCGAAGGTTTGGTTATGATGGGGCAGATTTTAATTTTGAAAACCTTGATTCCGGGAAAAGAATCCAACTGGCAAACAAACTGCTAAGGCTCACCGGTGCAAGCATGGACAGTATTAGAAAGTTCCTTCATTTATCGGTAGAGACCAAAGCGAAACAAAAAGTACATAAGGCTTGACTTTGCGCGAGAGATTGGTTGGTGGAATCAACTGCTTGATAATCAATACTTTCCTCTCCAACTATCGCTTGATTCGGGCGATAGTTGATAAGGAATACGCTGAAAATCAATATATTGAGATTCCTCCAAAAGCTTCCTCATAATCATTGAAAAACAAATAATGAGAACGACTCTAAAAATCGTTCTCATTATAATTTGGGGTGCGATGTGGGGCTCGAACCCACGACAACCAGAACCACAATCTGGTGCTCTACCAACTGAACTAATCGCACCGTGTTAAGGACTGCAAAGGTACAAAATTATTTTAACCCTGCAAGTTTATTTTGTATATTTGTGAACACTTTTCCGGCATGGCCGGATGTCAAATTCAAGTATATGGCAAAAGAAATCAAGTTTTCCCTGGTTTACAGGGATATGTGGCAGTCATCGGGCAAATACCAGCCCAGGGTGGACCAGCTTGAGAGGGTCGCCCCTGCAATCATAGACATGGGATGCTTCGACCGCGTGGAAACCAACGGCGGGGCATTCGAACAGGTAAATCTCCTCTATGGCGAGAACCCCAACATCGCCGTCCGCAGGTGGACGGCTCCTTTCCACAAGGCGGGCATCCAGACCCACATGCTCGAGCGCGGTCTCAACGCCCTGCGCATGAACCCGGTTCCCGCCGATGTGCGAGAGCTCATGTTCAAGGTCAAGAAGGCCCAGGGAACGGATATAGCCCGTTCGTTCTGCGGACTCAACGACCACCGTAACCTCCGTCTCAGCGTCGAATATGCAAAGAAGGCCGGAATGATTTCGCAGGCGGCTCTTTCGATAACCTATTCCCCCGTTCATACGGTAGAATATTATATGGGTGTGGTCGATCACCTCGTGGAGTACGGCGCCGACGAAATCTGCCTCAAGGACATGGCTGGCATAGGCCGTCCCACATTCCTCGCCCGGCTTACATCGGAAATCAAGAAGAAATATCCCCATATCATAGTGCAGTACCACGGACACTGCGGCCCCGGGTTCTCCCCGGCTTCGATGCTGGAAGTTGCCCGCGCCGGTGCCGACTATATAGATGTGGCAGTGGAGCCTCTTTCCTGGGGGAAAGTCCATCCCGATGTAATTACCATACGGGAGATGCTGAAGGCCGACGGTTTCCTCGTGAAGGACATCAATATGGATGCATACATGCAGGTGCGCGCGCTCACGCAGGAGTTTATCGACGATTTCCTCGGGTACTGGATAAATCCCGCCAACAAGGTGATGACCTCGCTTCTTGTGGGATGCGGCCTTCCCGGAGGCATGATGGGTTCCATGATGGCCGACCTGAAGCCTTTCCTCGGTGCCGTCAATGCCGCTGAGCGTGCTGCCGGACGCCCCGACATGAGCCTGGATACCCTGATGGTGAAACTCTTCGATGAAGTGCAGTATGTATGGCCCCGCCTGGGATATCCGCCCCTCGTGACCCCGTTCAGCCAATATGTGAAGAATACCGCCCTAATGAACCTCCTGAATGTGGTGAAGGGCAATCCCCGCTGGACCACCATAGACAAGGACACATGGGGAATGATACTCGGCAAGATGGGAAAACTGCCGGGCGACCTTGCCCCCGAAATCGTCGAACTCGTAAAGTCCAAGGGGGATGAGTTCTATACCGGAAATCCTCAGGACATGTATCCCGACGAGCTTCCCAGATTCCGCGAGATGATGAAGGAAGAAGGCTGGGATGAAGGCCCCGACCAGGAAGAACTCTTTGAGTTCGCAATGCATGAAAGGCAGTACCGCGACTTCCGTTCCGGCCTTGCCAAGCAGCGTTTCAATGCCGAACTGGAGGACTACCGTGCCAAGGCCGGAGCACCCATAAAGATTGTCCGCCCCGTGGTGGAGATGCCTGAATTCGATGTTGAGCAATATGCTGAAAAGTATCCGCACGCCGTTCCCGTGCAGGCTCCCGTGAAGGGACAGCTGCTCTGGCAGGTGGATGTGGACGATGATTCTGCCGCCCCGATAGTGGGCACGGCAGTCAAGGCCGGAGAAGCCATCGGATATGTGCAGACCTATTATGGGCGTGAGGATATCGTTTCCGCCCGCGACGGACGCATCGTTGCGGTTACCGGAAAGCAGGGAAAGAATGTTGTAAAAGGAGAAATCGTAGCTTTTGTTGAATAATGAAAAAATTTTTGTTACCTATTTTGGCCATGCTGATGCCTTTTGCCGCCATTGCAGGCGTAAACGATGACAAGCCCATCAAACAGAACAAGATAGTCTACCTCTATCCGGAAGGGCAGGGAGTTGACAAGGGAATCGTGGAGAACGGCGTCGCCATCACCCTCGGCCCCGGTGAAGACAATGGCAAGCACGGCCCCGAAACCGTGAAGCCTTCAGGCGACACTTACGACATCGGCGACAGTGCCCGCATGGAGATTTACTTCCCCGAGAATCCAAACGGACTGATGATAATAAACTGCCCCGGAGGAGCCTACTGGTTCGTGTCCGAAGTTAACGAGGGCTATTGCACTGTGGAATGGCTTCTGAGCCAGGGAATTGCGGTATGCAACATGTTCTATCGCCTTCCCTACGGGCACAAGACCGTGCCGCTCACCGATGTGCAGAACGCTTTCCGTTACTGCCGCTACCACGCTGCGGAATGGGGTATCGACAAAATCGGCGTGATGGGATTCAGCGCCGGGGGGCATCTTGCCGCAAGCGCTTCCACCCTCTATGTGGATGATGTTACCCGTCCCGATTTTTCGGTGCTTATCTATCCTGTCATCACCATGGAGCTCGGCGTCACGCATCAGGGAAGCAAAGACAATCTCCTTGGCAGGAACCCTTCGGCCGAGGATGTGGAATGGTATTCGCTCCAGAACCGCGTGAATCAGCGCACCCCTGTTACCTTCCTTGGCCTCAGCGCAAACGACGGCGGAGTGCCGATTAAGAACAGCATCGACTATTTCTACGCTCTCCGCGCAAATGATGTTACCGCTCAGATGCACATATATCCTGCCGGCGGCCACGGATGGGGCTTCAATCATCCGCCCTACCGCAAAGGCGACGGACTGGGAAGTTACCGCGAAGTCTTCAAGACCGACCTCGCCAAATTCCTGAAAGACCAGATTGTGAAATAATCAGGCCTGTTCGCAGAGCAGGGTGGCGGAAGTGCAGTCGAGAACGCGCACCGTCGTGAAGTCACCGGCCTTGTGAGCTGCATCCTTCCATACGCACATTTTACCCGATCCCGTGCGGCCGCAAAGGTCGGCGGGATTCTTTTTTGACGGGCCTTCTACCAGCACTTCGAAGCACTTGCCTATGTCGCGCCGGTTGCTTTCCAGCGACAGGCGGTTCTGCAGTGCAATCAGTTCATTCAGACGGCGGGTCTTCACTTCGATGGGAATGTCGTCGGGGTAATTGCGCGCAGCGAGGGTGCCCGGCCTTTCGGAGTAATTGAACATGAAGGCGGAATCGTATCCCACTTCTTCAAATATGCTCAGCGTGTCGCGGAATTCTTCTTCGGTCTCGGTGCAAAATCCCACTATGGCGTCGGTGCTGATGCCGCAGTCGGGCATGACGGAACGGATTTTGGCCACCCTTTCCAGGTACCATTCCCTCGTGTAGCGGCGGCGCATCTTTTCGAGGATTCGGTTGTTGCCGCTCTGCACGGGAAGATGAATCTGGTGACATATATTCGGCCATGCGGCCATGGTTTCTATCACTTCGTCGGAAATGTCCTTGGGATGCGAGGTGGAATAGCGTATGCGCACTCCCGGCAGTGCCTCCGCAACCATGGCAAGCAGGCGTGCGAAGTTGACATCTTCATAGAGATAGGAATCCACATTCTGCCCCAGAAGGGTGATTTCCTTGTATCCGTTGCGCGCACATTCACAGGCTTCGCGCACGATTGTATGATAATCCCTGCTGCGCTCTGCCCCCCTGGTGTAGGGAACCACGCAGTATGAGCATACATTGTTGCATCCGCGCATGATGGAGATAAATGCGGAAACCCCGTTCCTGTCGATGCGCACGGGGGAGATGTCGCCGTAAGTTTCTTCGCGGGAGAGTTCGACATTTATCTGGGGATGCCCGTCGCCTACGGCTTCCAGCAGTGCGGGAAGGCTGCGGTATGCGTCCGGCCCGGCAACTATGTCCACTTTACCCGTGTCGAGCAGGGCGTCCTTCAACCTTTCCGCCATGCAGCCTAAGATGCCTATGGCCAG
>JAFUGJ010000039.1 GCA_017469425.1 Bacteroidales bacterium | reverse complement strand
CCATGGAGATTACGAACCCGCGCTCATCGACAGGTCGGGCAACAAGACCGTGACCTACGACTACGCCCGCAGGCTCAATTCCGACTTCGAGGCGTTCAAGGTTCTGATGAACTGCCATGCCGAAGGCGTTATCCAGCACACTGACCGTGCCTACAGGACATTCCAGTACATCGACAGGTACGGACCGCTTAACGAGGTGCAGGGAGGAAATGTAAATGTGGGATGCTTCGTGTCCACGACGGGAGAATACAAATTCTTCGTACTGAACCAGCTCCCGAGCCAGGGCACTACCAATGCTGCGCTGTCATTCGACTCACGCATCGGCAAGGTTCGCCTGACAACCGCCGGAGGCACGAGCGTGCAGAACCTTTCCGGGGGCCTGCTCAACCTTACCCTTGAGGACGGGCAGCCTGTGCTGGTAGAGATTCTTGCCGACTGACATACCCTGCCGGAAAAAGACTTTGAGAGTTGATTGCAAAAAAATTTTGTGCTTTCAAAATTTCATCCTATATTTGCAATCCCAATTCGGGAAAGTTCTTTGCGGAAATAGCTCAGTTGGTAGAGCGCAACCTTGCCAAGGTTGAGGTCGCGGGTCCGAATCCCGTTTTCCGCTCAAAGGTTTGAAGCCTGGTGCATTGCACCGGGCTGTTTTGTTTTCGTCCGTGTGAGCTTGCTCACAAAAGGACGCAAACAAAACAGCCCAAAGCAGCCGCAGGCTGCGAGGCTTCAAACCTTTGAATCGCCCCCCTCCCAGGGATGTGACCTCACGCAGTGAGGGCAAATCCCGTCGGTAAACCATCCGGTCAGTTCTCTATGGAATTTAATCTTCTTTATCCATGCGAAAGCAAGTGCTTGATAGCCCGACAATTAACAATCAACTATCGCTCGAATACGGCGATAGTTGATAAGGAATCTATTGAAAATAAGGCAATTGCCTTTGCGCAGCAATGCTCAACCCTTTACGGCAATTGGGGAAGGCCGAGGTCTTCGAAGGTGCGGGGTGCGGGAACGGGAGGAAGGGGAACGCGGTCCTTGAGCTGTTCGAGGGCGACCTCAACGGCTTTGCGCAGCTGCTGGTCTTCGCCCGCCCATTCCTTCACGGGGTCATTGTCGATTACGATGTCGGGGTCCACGCCGTGGTTTTCCACAATCCACTTGCCCGTGGCACGGTCGTAGTTAGTGAAGAAAGGCACGCGCACATCGGTGCCGTCCATGTAAGGCAGCGAGCCGCTGATGCCTACGATTCCTCCCCAGGTACGGGTACCGATGACGGTGCCGAGCTTGTTCGCCTTGAAACTCCAAGGGAAGAGGTCGCCGTCGGAAGCGGAATACTTATTGATGAGCAACACTTTAGGTCCGGTATGGGTGCCGTCGGGCACGGTGCCGGTCATGGTGGATGTGCGGCTCATGGTAAGACGGTAAACTTCCCTCTTGAGGCGCTCGATGAGCATGGGTGAAACATTGCCGCCGCCATTTGCACGGTCGTCGATGATGAGGGCTTCCTTGTCGAGCTGGGGATAATAGTAGCGGATGAATTCGCTCAGTCCTTCGGGGCCCATGTCGGGAATATAGATGTAGCCGACCTTGCCGCCGGAAAGTTCATCAACGGTTTTAATGTTCTTCTGAACCCACTCATAATGATAGAGCGGATATTCGTCGGCAATGGGCTTCACAACCACCTTGCGGCCCTTTCCGCCGGGAGCGGAGGCTACGGTAAGTTCGGTGAGCACTCCCGCCTTTCCGGCAAGAAGGCTGTAGATATTTGCAACCCCGGATGTGGGAACGCCATCGACGGCAGTAATGTATTCCCCTTCCGAAACCCCGATTCCGGGCTCTGCAAGAGGACTGCGAAGGACTTCGCTGTAAGGGGCTCCATGAAGTATGCGGTCGATGCGGAAGGCATCTCCGGACGCGCTGAGTTCTGCTCCGAGAAGACCCATCCGAACCCTTGCGGGCTTGGGATATTCTCCTGGATTCACATAAGCGTGGCCTGACGCCAGTTCGGAAATCATCTCCCCAATCACATAATTGAGGTCAAGACGGGTCTGCACATGGGGAAGCAGCACCGCGTACTTTTCCTTTATGGCTTTCCAGTCGCGGCCATGCATGTTTGCAACATAGTATCCATCGCGGAAAGCGCGCCACACCTCGTCGAAAATCTGGGGCCATTCCTCCTTGTAGTCAACTGTGGCAACCGCCCCGGAAGTGGAAACCTTGGTACCGCCACCCATCTTCCTGCCAAGGGTGGCTACGGACAGCTCCGAAGAACGGAAGCCACCGGAAAGCACCAGGGCCTTTTTGTCGGGATAGCGGTAAACAATCATTCCCTTGGTGCAGGTCTCATCCTTTCCGCTGGCAAAATCATATACCCTGGTTTCGCCGCCGGAATAATACCACAGGCTCTTGCCGTCGCAGTAAGAGAGGTTTCCGCGAACGGGAAGTTTCACTATGCGGTCGGTCAGGCCGTCGGGATCCACCTTGACCTTCACTTCCTCCTTTTTATCCTTCTTGTCTCCGGGTTTCCTGCCGGACTCTTCCTCCTGCACGCCGTCTTTTGGAAGCAGGGGCGAAGGAGTGTCCGCCGTGAGCATTGCCATATAGAGGGCACTCATATTATCAAGGCTGAAATTCCACTCCACCCTGCTGTAGCGGGGGTTAATGTCGCGTGCGGAACTGAAAATCAGGTACTTTCCGTCGGAAGAGAAAGCGGGAGAATTGCTGTTGTACCAGCGCTCGGTCACAGGATACTCCTTGCCGGAGGCGATATTGAACAGGTACACTACGCTCATGTCGTTCTTTTCCGGACGCGTGTAGGCGAGCCATTTGCTGTCGGGCGAAACGGCCACCCCACGGAACTCCTGCTCGGGGCACTGCAGCAGCTGTTTCTTTCCGCCGGAAGGGATGCTGAGCGCCACCAGGCGGTTCCCCCTGTCGGTGTATAGGATGGTCTTTGAATCCGGAGTCCACTGCAGGGAACGGATATAGGTGTCGGTGCCGGAAGTGAGCTGGCGGGTCTGCGCGGATTCGACTTCGTAGAGATACACTTCCGTCTCGCCTGTGCCGTCGCCAATCCAGGCGATGTATTTGCCGTCCGGGCTCCAGGATGCGCTGCGGTCGTTGGAACCGGGCGTGCGGCTGAGATTGCGGGTAACGCCTTTCTCAACCGGAATGTCGAACACTTCGCCACGGCCCGTTGCCGCGAGCCTGTCGCCGGAGGGCGAAAGGGAATAGGAACTCAGCCTGCTGCCGACATTCTTGCGCTCGGGGCGGTTCTGTACATTGTCGGATGCGAGGGTAATGACTACCTTCTCGCATTTTCCGGCAGCGGGGTCGAATTTGTAGATGTATCCGCCGTTCTCGAAAACAATCAGCCTGCCGTCGGTGCTCGGGAACTTGACATCGTAGGTGTCGAAATCAGTCACCTTGGAGGTCTGTCCGCTGAGCGTGTCGTAGCAGAATAGGTTCATTATCATGTCGCGGTCGGACGCATAATAGATTTTGCTGCCTATCCACATGGGGAAGATGTCCTGCGCGTCGTTGTTGCTGACATTCTTTACGGTCTGAGCAGAAGGGTCCCAAATCCAGATGTCGTCG
>JAFUGJ010000038.1 GCA_017469425.1 Bacteroidales bacterium | reverse complement strand
ATGCAAATGTTGTCGCCGTTGTAGAGCATGATGTCTCCGGAGACTGCCGAAATCTTCTCATCCTGTCTTTCAAGGGAGAATCCCAGCGGCCCGTAATGCTCAAAACCATTGGCCTTCATTTCCACGGTTATAGGGCCCGATTGCAACTTGTCGGCCAGCGCTTTTGCTGCTATATTATCTGCCAGTGTGGCCGTAATGGTCTTGCCTCCGGCGGTGATGTTCATTGTCATAAACTGCGTGTTTTCGTTTTCATCCTGCTGTCCTTTGTCTTCCGTCTGTTTCTGCTCTTCCTGGTCTACAGGAACGGGAAACTTCTCACAGGCTGATAAAGACATGGTGAAGACAGCTGAAAATATAAGTGCTGTAAGTCGCATTATTTCAGGTATTTGTTGAAGAAAGCTTCCATCTTGTCGTAGGGAATCACACCCTTCACATCATCATAAAGGTCTACATGGGTGGCACCGGGGATTATCATCAGTTCCTTGTTGTCGCCCTTTAGAAGTTTGAAAGCATCTTCACCCATATAGCGGCTATGGGCCTTTTCACCGTGGATGATGAGCACGGCGCTGCGGATTTCTCCGGCATAGCGGAGCAGGCGGGTGTTCATCATAGGCATCATGCCCGCAATGGCCCAACCGTCAGTGCTGTTTCCGCTGCGGGGATGATAACCGCGGGGGCACTTGTAATAGGCATGATACTCTTTCACGAACCATGGGGCGTCATCCGGAAGCGGGTCAACCACGCCACCGGCACGAGGGTGTTCGCCGGTAGGGAAGTCCTCGGTGCGCTGCCTGGCCACCATCTGACGCATCGCATAGCGGGCATCTTCGCTGTCGTTCTGGTCAAAATAGCCCTTTTCATTCACTCGCGTGAGTTCATACATCGTAGAAGCTACGGTCGCTTTGATGCGAGGGTCGACGGCGGCTACATTCAAGGCAATGCCGCCCCAGCCGCAGATGCCGATGATGCCGATGCGCTCGGGGTCAACCAATTCGTGATTGGAGAGATAGTCAATGGCGGCGGAATAGTCCTCCGTATTTATATCTGGAGAAGCCATCCTGCGAGGTTCACCTCCGGATTCACCCGTAAAGGAAGGGTCAAAGGCCAGAGTAACGAAGCCGCGCTCGGCCATATGCTGGGCATAAAGGCCGCTCGATTGCTCTTTCACTGCGCCAAAAGGGCCGCAGACAGCGATGGCAGGGAGACGGCGGGGAGATTCTTCACTTTCCCTTCGGTTCCTCAGGGCTGAAGGTTCAGAATGACACTTGTCATCCTGAGTGTCAGCGAAGGATCCGGGGACATAGAGGTCCGCTGCCAGGGTAATACCAAATAGATTGGTGAAAGTGACTTTGCAGTGGTTTACGAGTTCCGACTTCGGAAAGGTCTTGTCCCACTGCTGTGTGAGATTCAGGGTATTCATATTTCTGTTCTGGTTGCAGCCGAGCAGCAGCATGGCTGCAAGGACTGAGGTTACACATTTTTTCATTGTGCAAATGTCGGTGTTTCCTTCCAACTTTTTCTACAAATATGCGCTGACTTTATACCAATTTCGCAGATATTGCTATCTTTGCAACGCAATGAAAAAGATTCTGAAGGTGGACAACCCCAATGTGTATGCCGAGTATGTAGGTGCCCCCGTACTGCACCAGCAACTCTCGCTCATTAGCTATGACGAGGTCTCTCCTTTCCGGAACAGCCTGAACAACTATGGCGTATATGGCCTTTTCATTCAGCAGCAATTTCCTAAGTATCTGTCTTACGGCACCAAATCCATTCTGGTGGGCGACAGTTCCATCATCGCGGTCGCGCCCGGACAGATTGGCGGTGCAGAAGACAATGGCACGCCGCTGTACATCAACGGATGGGCGCTGCTCTGGTCGCCCGAACTGCTAAAGGGTTCACCATTGGAAGGCGAGATGGACAAATACCAGTTTTTCTCCTACTTTGATACCGACTGGCTGCGGATGACCCCACAGGAATGGGAACGGATATCACTTCTTTTGGCAACGATGAGAAAGGAAATGCAGGAGAACCAGGATTCTCCTGCGCTCCGGGGCATCCTCACCAGCTACCTTCAGCTCATTCTGGATTACTGCCAGCGCATCTACCTCAGGCAACTTACACAAAACGAAAGCGGCGAAAGCGACATCCTCAAACGCTTCCACCGCCTGCTGGTTGATTATTTCTCCAAAGGGATGCAGCACGAAACGGGACTCCCGACAGTTTCCTGGTGCGCCGGCGAACTCTCTTATTCGGCCCGTTATTTCGGCGACATGATTCACCGGGCCACGGGCGGAACCGCCATCGGCTACATCCATGCCTTTGTAATCGACCAGGCAAAAAATATCCTGATGAAAGGCCTCAGCGTGGGCGAGACAGCCGATCTGCTGGGCTTCGAATATCCGCATCACTTCAGCCGACTGTTCAAAAAGGTGACAGGGATAACCCCTACGGAGTTCCTGGCATAACTATAACTGTAAGAGACCCGGCTTCATTTCTCTCTCAAAAGCAAAGCCCTGATACTCTAACGATTATGCTACAGATTGCTATGGCTGCATGATTAATGGTCGGGCGATACGGTCAAACTCATCAATGGGCATGGGCCGAAAACTGCGGACAAGGGCGATGACTTCCACCTGCCGGTTAAGCGCGTAAGTGTAGTCATCGAGGCGGACGGTGATGTCGCAGAAATCCTCATAGCTCCATCTTTGGTCGACTATAGTATGTCCTTCACCCATTCTGTCGGAAATCAGATAAAAAGAATGAATGCTGATGTGCCAATCCTTG
>JAFUGJ010000037.1 GCA_017469425.1 Bacteroidales bacterium | reverse complement strand
GAACACATGCTCCCCTGCGGCTGCACCCACTTCGGCAAGTCCGGCGTCGAAACTCAGTTCTCCGGACGGGATGTCAACTCCCCCTTCCGAGGAGGAGCAGGCCAGGGCTGCAAGCAGCGTGAGCATGTAAATCGCGCGTTTCATTTTTTCTTGAGAGTGAAAGGAAAGTGCGGGGCCTTGCCATCGTAGGAAGTCCAGCGGTCGTCGTCGGAGAATCCCGCCCACCACATGTAGAGGGGTTCGTAAGTGTTGCCGCTGCTGAGTTCCATGGGAAGCCCTGTGAAGGTGGCGGTGGAGGCATCGGCGGAGAGTACGCCTTCCGCAATGTCGTAGTCGCCTCCCACAGGCAGTTCCCTGCCGTTATACGAGATGAAGCAGTACATGCCCACGACCCAGGAGTGTCCGTCGCTTTCGAGGTCCAGCCCGGTTGCCACATTGAATGTACCTACCTTCATCCGTCCTGTGGATGCGTCGAAAGTGGTGAGGACATTGCCGAACTGCCCGAAATATCCTCCTCCCCATCCGTTCACGGCATAGGTATGGTTGGGAATCTGTGCGGAGATCTTCACGCTGAAGAAGGTGGAGTCAGCCGTGCCAGCGGCATTGCGCCCAAGCACATCCCATTCTCCTATCCAGCGCTGATATTCGGCGGTAGGGGTTTCATTCTGGCCTATGCTGAACCGCAGGAGCTGATAGTCGCCGGTGGGGGTGTAGTCGTCGTTCAGGCCGAATGCCATCACGATGTAGTCGCCGTCGTTGCGGCGAGGATGCCTCAGTTCCTGGGGGCCGCGCATGAGTTCGGTGTGCTGCTGCGCCATGTAGGCTGCAATCTGGCCCACGAAATATTCCACATTCGAGCCGAATCTCGTCTCGTACTCCGAAACCGTCATGAGGTAGGGATAGAACTGCGCGTCGGTGGGCACCTTGTAGCTGATGTGCTCATATTCCGTTCCGTTGACGCTGGTCCGTCCGTTGTAGATTATCTTCCAGTCCGCATTCAATTTGAATTCTACGGAAGGCCCCGGTTCGGGGTCGTCCGGCCCTGGAGCTTCGCTCACGGTAAAGATGGCATAATTGTAAGAGCCGGTGGGCGCAAATTCGTCGTCCACTCCGTAGAGCACGGCGGCATATGTTCCGGGGCTGAGCCTTGGCCAGCTGTACTGCCCGTTTTCGGCATAGGCGCGGGAGGCGGGGTCGGTATCGTTTTCCTCACACCACTCCAGCACGGTAGCAGCGGACGAGTCGATGAATCGCGCCCAGCTGCCCCCATGCAAGGTGGAGAAGTCTTCGGAAGATATAATGTCGTAGTTGAATTTGCCTGTGGTTCCGGAAATGTCAATCACGGAAATTTCCTCACCTTCGTATTCGTCGTCGGCAAGATACCCGATGTGCCAGCCTTCTTCAAGGGTGAAGAAGGATTCTCTCGGAACGAGGTCAGGCGTGCGGAGCCCCATCTGCTGCGCTATGAGCGACAGGGTCGTGCCGGAGCTCTTGATGGAAACCTTGGCATAACGGCTCTGATAGCCGGAGTTCGCAGCGGCGGTGAGCCTCACGGTATTTCCGTCGACACGGGCACTGAGCCAGGTGCGGGACGAAGTTGCGTCCACTGCATCATCGGCCTCGAAAACAATGCTTCCCTCTCCCCCCTGGGCCTCGAAGGTGATTTCGCTCGACACGATGCGGAAGGCAGAAGACTTTCCTTCGGACCCGGTTCCTCCGGCGGAATTTTCCTTCCCACACGAAACGGCGCACAGGGCGGCGGCTGCAAGTATGATTGTGATGAATTTTCTCATGGCCTATCGTGTCAGGGAATACATATACAGGAACTGGCCCTCACCCCAGGGGTCCCAGCCGGGCTGGGCGAGGTCGCCGGTAATGCGGCCTTCGGTGTCTACCAGCACTATGAGGAAGGAGTCGGTGGGGAATTCGTTTCCGAGCGTGGAGAAGCGGAAGATGGGGCGGGTCTTTGCGGAACGGGTGTCCCAGCAGACCTCCATCCCGTATTCCTCGCTGCGGGAAACCCTTCCCCCGTCGTCGAGGGCCCATGCAGCGAAGTACACCGACTGACCGTTGTACTCGCCTATCTTCTGCGAGTTCAGGACCAGTCTGCCCTTTGCCTTGCTGTAGGTGAGCACGAGGTCGTAGTGGTCGCTGAGCCCTTTCATCAGATATGTGCCGTCCTCGGCAGGCACGAGCTGCACCCGCGTCGACATGAAGCCTCCGTAGCACTGGAGGGTGTAATTCCCGGCAAAGTTCTCGAATTCGAGATAATCGTCGGGGAAGCGCCCGGTCATCCGGACCCCTTCGGTAGTGGAGGTGATTGCATGGGTGGACGCGTCAAAGAGCAGGTCGCTTATGGTGAGGCTCGCGATGTTCAGGTTCTCATAGAACTTGATTCCCTTGTCGGTGGGGATGAAGGATGTGGCTCCCGAATTCACGACATGCCCGGAAGCATCCTTCTCGCTGAAACTTACCTGCCTGCGGTTGAGGTCGAAAGCACCCTCGACGGGAGCGCCGTTCACAGAACCGTCCATAAGTCCAACGGCAAATTCCTCGAAGGCATCGTGCACCTTGGCGAGGAAGGTATCCATGGACTCTTCGAGGGGATACATCTTTATCGTCTTACCCGAACGCTTGCCCTGGAGCACGATTTTTTCGGGTTCGGCGGATATGATAAGGAACTCGAAGTCGCCGCCCATCCCCTCGTACTTGTTCCATCCCGGAATTGCAAAATGGTGGAGCACTTCGCTGTAGGTGTCGAAGGACAGCACGGGGCCGTCGTCGGAAGTCAGCTTCCAGAGCGTGGTGGTGCGGATGGAAGGGTCGAGGTCATATCCTGCAAGCACTTCGGTGTCGGTGAACTTCAGCGCATAGTTGTATCCGCCGTAGTCGGCCTTGCTGTTGCCCGCGAAGTATTCCATCCTCCAGCCGAGCGGAGGCGACACGAGGATGGCACGGGTATTTTCCAGGCTCTCCTGCAGGCGGGCCGATGCAGTCCGGTCGAAGAGGTCGGACTGGTCCTTTAGGCAGGATGAGGCAAGGCACGCTGCCAGAAGGACGGCAAAGATGTATGCTATATGTTGTTTTCTCATCTCAGTCGATAGTTAAGTCGTTGAGGTCCACAAGACCCGTCATTACATCGTTTTGGCGCCTCAACACGACATCGCGCACCCTTTCGAGGTTGATTCCGAAGGCATCCTGCATGTAAGCCTTCACGATGTCGAGCTTGGCACTGATGGAAGCGGCACCGTCGCCTGCGAGCAGCAGCTGGGAATCCCACCATGCGGCATCATGGGTCACGAAGGTGGAAAGCATCTCGGCAAAGTCCTCGGTGTCGGATTCCTGGGCGTAGTCGGTGATGAATCCCCTCTTCAGGTGAGAGGACTTGTAGGGCTCGCTGCTCCAGCTGTCGGCAAGGTAGCTGTCCGCCGTCACCATCGCGAAGTCCTTGGGATAATCCACATTCTGGTTGAGGATGTGGGTGAACTCATGATGAATGGTCTTAATGTAATACTCGTTGAGGTTGTCGGCGGTGCGGATGTATGTGGGCAGCCAGTTGATTCCGGTGAGTATTATCTTCTTTCCCCCTTCTGCGGTGCCGAGGATGTAGGTGCCGTTGTTGAGGTATTCCCATTCTCCCATGAGCACGAAGAGCTTGGGGAAGTATGAACGGGTGAAGGTGATGCCCGCCACCTCGTCGTAGGTGTCGATGCAGAGGTACTTCACGAGGTGGGCCATCTGCACGGCGAACTTGTATTCGGCAGGTATGGTGTAGTAGTTATAGTTGGTCTCGTTCATTTCGTAGCGGTACTTGAACTCGATGTTGTAAGGCTCCATGTAGTTGGCCTCCAGCCATTCGTCGAATTCGTTGTACTCGCGGGAATCAACCGTAATCACGCTCGTGGGGTCGAGTCCGTCCTCCTTGCAGGATGCGAGGAAGATGGCCGCGGAGAGAATGAGCACATATTTCAGGTATTGTTTTTTCATATCCATCTCAGTTTAACGGGGATTGGCTTCCAGGCCGGCGTCGCGCACCTTCAGCGGAATCTGCATTGCACGGCGGGGGTCGCCCACGAGCAGCTGGTCGGACTCACTCTGCACATTGCCGTCGGTATTGGTTGCCCTGCGGTAAATCTCTATGCCATAGCGCTTGACATCAAACCAGCGCAGCCCCTGGCCGAGGGTTTCGATACGGCGCAGGTGCAGCACCATCTGAAGCATGGACTCGGCAAGCCCGCCCTCTTCCCCGATGTCGAATGCAGGATTGAGGTGCTTGCGTATGGTTGGCTTGCGCCATTCGTAGTATGCGGTGCCGCGCATGAAATCGCGGATGTTCTCAGGTGTGAGGTCCATGCTCACATTGAGCGTGTTGTGCAGCCAGACATTCATGTCGGCGGCAGCCTTGTCATACTCGCGGAGCATGATGTAGGCTTCGGCCCTGTTGAGCAGACATTCGTCGGTCCAGACCGCGGGGTAAACCGTGCGGTAATAGCCTATTCGCGAAACGGGATCCATTACCTCGAACAGGTAGGGCAGCTTCCAGAAGCACACCCTGTCAAGAGCGTTGGCATAGGTGCGCGGATAGTATTTGTAGAGAGGTTCGAGCTGGTCGCGTCCGGAGCCCCAGGGCTGGGGTGCGAACACGGTCTCGGTGGTGGCAAGGTAAGAGCCGTGCGAATACTTGGTATAGTATCCGTAGGGGCCGAAGGTGAGCCCTACCGCGGAATATGCCGTCATCAGCAGCAGGTTGGCATTGGAAGTAGCGCTGATATACTGGTTCACGCAAATGTCGTACTCGCTCGAAGGAAGTTCCCCAAGCGACTGCCAGTTGCGCAGGAGCCCTTCGGGGCTGGAACCGAGGCACAGCGATGCGTACTTCTCGGCGAGCTGCCATTTCTCATAATAGAGATAGAAGCGGGCGGCAAAGGCATAGGCCGCCTTCTTGTTGAAGTGGTACTTGGGAACGGAGTAGTTGGAATCCCCCACGAGCTCCAGCCCTTCCTTGAGGTCGGCGTCGATTTTTTCATAGACCTGTGCCACCGTTCCGCGTTCGTACTTAGGGTTAAGTTCCTCTTCCGGAGCATCCAGATAAGGGATGCCGAGATCGGACGAGCTGGTCTGCGAATTATAGTTGAGGCAGAACAGGTTCACGAGGATGAAATGACCGTAGGCACGGCAGAGCAGAGCCTCGCCCTTGGCCTCGCGCAGGGCCTTGGTGGTCGCCCCTCCCATTTCCTCGATGGAAAGCAGGGCCTGGTTCGCGGCGGCGATTGCCCCGTAATGGGCCTGCCACACGCCTTCGGGGTCTTCATTGGCGGATTCGGTCACATCCTGCCATGCCCAGACCTGGTCGATGAAGCGGTCGGTGTCCTTGTAGCGCACTCCGTAATCGTCGGTGTTGTCCGACATGATTTCGGTGAGAAGTATGTATGTAACCTCCGGATAGGCGGAAGTTAGCAGGCTGGTCACCTTTGATTCGGTATTGATTTCGGTGCGGTTGTCGGGCATCCTGTCGAGAAAGCCGTCGCACGCGCACAGCAGAGGAACGATAATCAGACCGTAAGCAATATTCTTGAGTGTATTCTTCTTCATGGCTGTTCCCTCCTAAAGTCCGATTTTGAGTGTGAGTGTAAACTGCTTCGGCACCGGCACGGCCACGCCTCCGGTGTTGAAGAACTCGGGGTCCTGCCCGTTGAGTTTCTTGTCGGCATACAGCAGGAAGAGGTTCGTTCCCTGGAGTTTGAGCGACATGTTGTCCACCTTCAGCGCCTTCACCACCTTGGCGGGCACCGTGTAGCTGAGGGAGATTTCCTTCATGCGGATGAAATCGCCCCTCGCAATGCGTGCCGAAGAGTAGTTGTAGGCATTATATGCCACGCTCAGGCTCTGGTTGTTGCGGTTCTGCACGCGGCTGGCGATGGTGGGGATGTCGGTAATCTGCTCGTCGCCCGGCACCATCCAGCGGTTGCGGAACTCGCGCGGCATGGAATTGAGGTCGTTGTAAACATTGCTGAACACGGGGTCCATGCGTATCACATTGCCGAACGAATAGGTGATGAACACATTCAGGCGGAAATTCTTATAGGAGAACACATTGCCGAGCGAACCGAGGTCGGTGGGGTCGGCATTGCCGCTGTACTCGAGGAAGCCGAGCTTGTCGGGGTCAGACTCCTGGAAGTAAACATCGGATACGCTGATGTTGCCGTCCTGGTCGAGGAAGGTGGGAAGGCCCTCGTTGTTGAGGCCCTTGAACGGGATGGAGAAGATACCCCTCACAGGATAGCCTTCCTGGGCGTAACCCGTGCCCCGGATAAGGTCGATTACGCGGGCTGTCGTCTTGAGGTCGGTGACCTTGTTGCGGGTGTGCGAGTAGATGAAATTCGTGGTCCAGCTGAAGTCCTTGCGGCGGATATTGCTCGTAGTGAGGCTCAGCTCGAATCCGTCCGACTTCATGGTGGCGATGTTTCCGTATTTGTTCACCTGTCCGCCTATGCCCTGGGTGTTGATGATGCCGATAAGGTCGTAGTTCTTGCGGGTATAGACATCGGCGGTTAGGTTGATGCGGTTGTCGAAGAATCCCGCTTCGAGACCTCCGTTCAGCTCGCGCTTCTTCTCGTAGGTAAGTTCTCCGTTGGCGAGGTCTTCAATGTAGAGCATGGTCTCGCGCACGGAAGTTGACGGTCTCCACGGGGTAGTGCTGGAAATCACCACGCGGGAATTTGTTACATACGAAGGCCCCCTGTCGGCGGTCAGCGAATAGGATGCCTTGACATTGAGGTGCGAAAGCAGCGGGTAGAGTCCGCGCAGGAACTCCTCTTCGTGGGCATTCCACGCTCCGGAAACATTCCATGTGGGGAGCCATCGGGCCGAACGCGACTTGCCGAGCTTGTTTGTGCCCTCGTAACGGGCCGTGCCGTTCACGATGTACTTGCCCTTGTAGGAATATGTGCCGTTTGCAAAGAAGGCGGCGCTGCGGTCGAAGGTGTTGTCGAGGGTGAAATAGTTGGTGTTTTCTTCGGACCCCTTCTTGAACACTTTGTAGGCATAGTTGGGAATCTCGCCCATGGAATACATCATGCCCCAGCCGCGGAAGTAGTTGGCATGGCGGTCGATGCTGTTGATTTCCGTGCCTCCGTAAAGGTTTACGATGTGGTTAACGGCAAAGGTGTTGCTGTAGTTTGCCGTTGCACGGAAGTCGTACCCGCTGAGCTTGTTGTCGGTACGGTCGTAGATACCTCCCTCGGGAAGGACCGAAACCGGAAGGGTCATGGGTTCGTCGGGGTCGGTGTACAGGTAATGGTTGGCCGCCCTTATGGTGGAAGTGCCCATGGCCCTGTATGCGAGGGCCTGGTTGGACTCGTCGAGGATGTAGTGCTCCTGCGAGGTGGTGGAGAACTTGGCAGCCCCGAGGGCGCTCAGCTCCAGGGAAGGCAGCGGCTTGTAGCGCAGTTCGCCCTGCACGCGGAAATCCGACACTCCGAGGTCGATGTAATTGTTGCGGAGTTCGTGGAAAATGTTGAACGGGGCGTAATTCCTTATATAATACTCGTCCGGGTCGAGGGCGCGGGAAGTGTTGAGCGCGTAGGAATAGGGATTGATGTCGAAATCGCGCGAGACTTCGCCGTTCACTGCATCCACGCTGCTGCTCAAGGTGCCCGGAGCCCTCTGCTTGCGGTAGGATGCGTTGCTTATCATGTTCAGGGTGAGATTGTCCAGCACCTTGAACGAAGCGTTAAGATTGGCGGTGTAGCGTTCCACCGAACTCTGCATGGTCCAGCCCGGGTCGCTCATCACGGACACGGAAGCATAGTAGGTTGCCTTGTCGGAACCGCCGGACATGCTCAGGGAGTGGTTATGCTGTATGGAATAACTGAAAAGCCGTCCGAACCAGTCGGTATTCCTGTATTCAGCGGCACGCAGGTATGCAGCCCGGGCTTCCGGGGTATTGGCAAGGCCGAACTGCCCGGTGCTTTCGTCGTATTGGGTAATCAGCTCGTACATCTTGCCGTAGATGCCGCTGTTTGCGCTGTTCGCGGTTTCGGCATAGTTCAGGTATCCCTTCATCTGCAGTTCCTGGTAGATGTCCATCTGGTCCTGCGAGTTCATGATGTTGAAGGTGGAATACATGGGCTTGAGCCTCGTGGTGTATTCGCCGGAATAGCTGATGTGGCTCTGCCCGGCCTTTCCCTTCTTGGTGGTGATGACAATCACGCCCGCCATTGCACGGGCTCCGTAGATGGAGGTGGCGGAGCCGTCCTTGAGGATGTCGAAACTCTCGATGTCGTCGGAATTGAGGCCCGCTATCGCGGAACTTATGAGCGTGCTTGCATCTCCGGAAGAAAGCTGGTCGGTGCTGACATCCACCACATCTTCCATGATTACGCCGTCTACCACCCACAGAGGCTTGGAATTGCCGTAGATGGAAGTGGCGCCCCTGATGCTTATCTTGGGCGCGGTGCCGAATGTGCCGGACACATTCTGCACTATCACACCTGCGGCCCGGCCTTCGAGGGAACGGCTGATGTCGGCCATGCCGTCTATCTTGGCATCGGAAGCATCCACCTTGGCACTGGACCCCGTGAAGAGCCTCCTGTCCATCTTCTGCATTCCGGTGACCACCACACCCTCGAGCTGCTCCGCGCCGAGCTTCATTACGATGCGGAGCTGTTCGCCTACGGGCACCCGGACATCGTCGTAACCCAGAAAAGACGCCACCACATATTTTGCGGTGGCCGGAACATTCTCAATTACGAAATTTCCGTCGAGGTCGGTTATGTTTCCTATGGTCGTTCCCTCTACAGATACATACGCTCCGATGATTCCAAGGCCGTCGTCGGCATCAACTACTGTTCCCTTCACGGTGACGGCATTCTGGGCGGCAAGCTCCAAAGACATAAATATCAATGAGATGCCAAGCCAAACTGCCTTGAGCAATCCGTTTTTCTTCATACAAAATCTCCCAAACAATAATTTACCCTGCTAAGGTAATCATTATTTGGGAGAAATCCTTTCGAATTCGGTTCAAAATACAAACTTGAAGATGTAGAACATCATCACTCCGCTGGCTATCAGCTTGACCCCGGTGCCGAAAATGAAACCGAGGAAAGCGCCGAGGGCTGCCTTTACGGAATCGACGGCATTCTGGCGGGCAAACACATATTCGCCGATGAAGGCTCCGATCAGAGCCCCCGCCAGCACCCCCACGGGAGTAAGGAACATCCCGGCGAAAAGTCCGATTATGGCGCCCCATGAGGCTTCTTTGTGGCCTCCGGTGTATTTGGCGAACCAGCCGGGAACAATGTAGTCCAGAAGGGTTACCAGGGTGGTTATGCCAAGCCAGACGAGGAGGAACCCCGTGCTCATGCTGTCACATTCGCCGCGCGTACCGGCAAAATAGCAAAGCAGAAGCCCAAGCCAGCTGATGGGAGGGCCGGGTAGTCCGGGCACTATGCTGCCCACGATTCCGATGGCGGCGCAAAGCAGCGCCAGAATTTCAAGTGGTGTCATTGTTTGTCGCTTTGGCTCAAAGATACGCTTTTTTCAGCGTTCCACAAAAGCCAGGGTCGCTACCGACACTCTTGCCTGCGGAAAAACTTCATATAGGGCAAGGGCGCAGGCGGCAAGAGTGGCGCCGGTAGTGCACACATCGTCCACGAGAAGAATGTGGCGCAGCTGTTTCCCACAGGGCCTGGCGCTGAAGGCTCCCCTGGTGTTGGCCCTGCGGCTTTCGGGCCCCAGGGTTGTCTGGCTGCGGGTGCGGCGGGCCCTTCGGAGCAGCCGGGGAAGATGCGGAACCCCCAGCCCGGAAGCGACGCGGCGGGCTATCACCTCAGCCTGATTGTATCCTCTCGCAAAGCGCCTCATCCAATGAAGAGGCACGCCCACGACGGCATCCACATCCGAATACAGTCCGCTTCCGGACAGGGCACGGGCCAGTTCGTCTGCAAAAAAATCCCCTGCCGCAAAATTGCGGCGGTACTTGAGAGCCTTGCTGATTTCACGGAATCCCCCTTTATAGAAATACAGGGCGGTGGCATAGGAAAAGGGATGATGGACTGCCGCATCGCCCATCTCCCTCTGGAGAAGAGAATTGAAGAGCTCCGACATGGCATTGCCACGGAGCCCTTCGAAATGTGTTCCGGGCAGGTCTGAAAGGCAGCATACGCAAATATGGTTTTCGTCCGTAAGCAGCTCCCTTCCGCAGCAGATGCAGCTGCGCGGAGCTATCAGGTCTGCCAGCGACCTTAAACCCTTAGCAATAGAGACCGCCATTCACCGGAATCACCTGGCCGGTGACATACGACGAGAGGTCGCTGGCGAGGTAGAGGGCGGCGTTGGCAATGTCTTCGGGGGTGCCTCCGCGGCGAAGCGGAATCTGCTTGATGTATTCCTCACGCACGCTTTCGGGGAGGGCGTTGGTCATGTCCGACACGATGAAGCCGGGGGCGATGCTGTTGGCACGGATACCGCGCGAGCCCATCTCCTTCGCCACCGACTTGGCCATTGCAATGAGGCCCGCCTTGGTGGCGGCGTAGTTCACCTGGCCGGGATTTCCCATCTGTCCGGCGATGGATGCCATGTTGATGATGCTGCCGCTCTTGGCGCGGGCCATTGCGGGCACTACGGCATGGATGAAGTTGAAAGCGGATTTCATGTTTACCGCAATCACGGCGTCCCACTGCTGTTCGGTCATGCGCATCACAAGGCCGTCCTTGGTGATGCCTGCATTGTTTACGAGTATGTCAATCTTGCCGAAGTCCTCCAGCACCCGTGCTACCACCTGCTGGGTCTGTTCGAAATCGGCGGCATTGCTCTCATAAGCTTTCACCTTGTGGCCGAGAGCCGCAATTTCAGTTACCGTGTCCTGATTGATTACGAGGTCGGTGAAGGCAACATCGGCTCCTTCAGCTGCATACTTCAGAGCGATGGCTTTTCCGATTCCCCTTGATGCGCCCGTAATGAGGGCGACTTTTCCGTCTAAGAGTCCCATAGTATTGTGTTAAATTAAAAAATCCGTCAATTACCGGCAAAAAGATTTTGCCCTGCAATAGCATATGATTGTTTTTCTTCCTTCAATTCATCAGAGAGGCTGCAAACAAGTTTCTCTTTGAACATCTTTTCCAATTCATAAATTTTTTCCATGGACAACAAATTTGCAAAAACCATATCTGCCGTCGTGATTTGAAAGCGTACTTCAAGAATTTTACCTGTCAGGGAATCAATAGTAAAATTCACATAAACATTGCCTTTTGCTTTTGAATATCTGTCAATCTCATCCTGAGTAAACACATCAGCTACAATACTGTCAAATGTTTTCACATCAACATCTGCACTATGCCCCATGCCAGTAGCCCAGGTATAATACCGGACAGGATCCGACCCAAGCTTATATCTTGGTTCTTTGCCAATGCAATTACTGCTGTTTTCTATATAGCCTACATACTTCCCAAAATAATAGCCTATGTTTATATCATACTCCACATCCTTATACTTAACCGATGTATTGATAACTTTATAACTTTTGGATAACAGGCCACCTGAAAAGAATGTTAAAAATACAATGATTAATAACGGAATGATATACTTTTTATCGATATTTCTACCGAAGAAAACCATGACAGTCCTCCGCCATTGCCGCTTCCACTTCGTCCGGAGATGCGGGCAGGCGCGTTCCGCCCAGGCGGCGGGCACCGTCGGCGGTCACCAGCACATCGTCCTCGATGCGTATGCCTCCAAAGTCGTAGTAGTCCTCGCGCAGGGCTGCATAGTTCACGAAGGGGCGGCCCTCCTTCTTCCAGAGTTCGATAAGGTCGGGGATGAAGTAGATGCCAGGTTCATCGGTAATCACATTGCCGGGAACGAGGCGGCGCGCCATGCGAAGCGACCCGAGCCCGAGCTGCTTTGAGCGGGTCTGGTCGGGGTCGTAGCCCACGAGGTCTTCGCCCAGGTCTTCCATGTCGTGCACATCCAGGCCCATGTTATGCCCAAGTCCGTGAGGCATGAAAAGCCCGGCGACGCCTTCCGCCACCATTTCGTCAATATCTCCTTCCACAAGTCCGAGGGAGGAAAGCCTTTCCAGCATCAGGCGCGCCACTGCGAGATGCACATCACGGTAGGCAACTCCGGGGCGTATCATGGAAAACGCCAGTTCGTGGCAGTCGTAAACCGTCTGGTATATATCCCTCTGCTTAGGGGTGTATTTCCCTCCGGTGGGGTAGGTACGGGTAAAGTCGGATGCGTAGTGCGAATTCCCTTCGGCACCGGCGTCTATCACCATCAGCCTGCCGGGTTCGATTACAGCGGAATGCCCGTGATTGTGGAACACTTCGCCATGCTGGGTGAGAATGGTGGCAAAGCTCACTCCCCATCCTTCGGAGAGCGTGACGCCTTCCATCTCGCCCACTATTTCCTGTTCGATGCGGCCCGGCCTTATGCCCCTGCGGGCCACCGTGTGCATCTTCTGCCCAAGAACTCCTGCGGCATCAAGCTCAACGATTTCCTCGGGGCGCTTCACCAGACGCATCTTGATGATGGCGCGGATGAGGGCTTCGCTGGGCTTGTCTACGCCCAGCCCCTGGAGCTTGAGGGTATTGTACCAGCGGGATGGAGGGATGCTGTGGATGGGGCGGCCCTTGATTATGGCCTGCGACACGGCCCAGTCCAGCTTGGCATAGGGTTCCGACTTCTGCACGCCCACCCTCGCGGCCTGCTCGGCCACTGAAGGCTGGGGCCCCATCCAGATGATGTCGTCGATGCTCACATCGTCGGCATAGATGGTTTCGCTGCCGTCTTCAAGATCGATTACAGCCGCAAAACGGGGTTCGTCAATCCCGAAATAGTATAGCCAGGTGCTGTCCTGACGAAACTTATAGCAATTGTCCTTATATTGCGCGGGAGCCTCGGCATTGCCGATGAACACCGCGATTCCTTTCTGGTCCTCGAGAAGACGCTTCAATTCTTCACGCCTCGACGAATAAATCTCTTTACTGAACATACTGCAAATATAATAAAAATGCTATATTTGTAGATATGAGAAAATCTCTGGCAACACTCCTCGCGCTGCTCTCGCTCTGCACGCTTTCCTTCGCACAGGAAGAATTTCACCCCAAGGCAAACCCCGCAGCAATAGTCAAATACGGCAACGCACGCTTCACCGTCATCACCGACAGGCTCATCCGCATAGAATGGGCTTCCAACGGCAGATTTGAGGACCGTGCCACCCTCGGGGCAGTCAACAGGGAGCTTCCCGTGCCCCGTTTCGAAGTGAAGCGCAGCAAGGGAACGCTCACCATCGCCACCGACTCCCTCACCCTCACTTACAAAGGAGGGAAACCCTCGAAAGACAATCTCAAGGTCATCTTCCGCATGGGAGAATGGTATCCCGGAAAGGATGATTCCGGCAACCTCCTGGGCACATCACGCACCCTTGACGGCTTCAACGGCATCAAGCAATTCAAGCACGGCGGGCTCACCAAGGACCCTTTCGACAAAGGCGTAATCTCGCGTGACGGATGGGCGCTGATAGACGAGTCGCAGCGCCATGTTTTCGTACCCACCTCTTCCGACTGGAAATACTGGGTAGAGGCCCGCGATGCCAAGGAGCGCATCGACTGGTATCTCTTTGCTTATGGGCACAGCTATCTGGATGCCCTTGCCGACTTCAGCAAGCTCTCCGGCAGGATTCCCCTCCCTCCCAAATATGCATTCGGCTACTGGTGGTGCCGCTACTGGATGTACTCGGACAGCGAGCTTGTGGACCTTGCCGAACACTTCCGCAACCTCAGCATCCCTGCCGATGTGATGATTATCGACATGGACTGGCACGACACCTGGGGGCGCACCGGGCGCGGGCAGGGAAAGAGCCTCAAGGATGAGGCAGGAGAAGGTCTGGGATGGACGGGATACACTTGGAAAAAAGAACTTTTCCCCAATCCGGAAAACCTTCTCACCGAGCTGCACAGGCATCATCTCAAGACCTCCCTCAACCTCCATCCCGCATCCGGAATCCAGATTTTCGAAGAGCCATACGAGCGCTTCGTAAAGGATTATCTCTCCCGCACGGACGATTACGACGGGCCGAAGGGTTTCGTCAAGGCCGACGGCAGCCCCACCTATGTTCCCTTCCGCATTGACCAGGAAGCATGGGCCGACGCCTATTTCAACTCGGTGCTGCATCCCATGGAAGAGCAGGGCGTGGACTTCTGGTGGCTCGACTGGCAGCAGTATCCGAATAGCCGCTATACCAAGGAACTGAGCAACACCTTCTGGCTGAACCATACTTTCTGGAACGATGTCGCCCGCCGCGGCGCCTCCCTTGGCAAGGACGCTCCCCGGCCACTTATCTATCACCGCTGGGGAGGCATAGGCAGCCACCGCTACCAGGTGGGATTCTCCGGCGACACCTATGCCACCTGGAAAGTGCTCGGATACCTGCCGTACTTCACCGCCACGGCCTCCAACATAGGCTATGCCTACTGGGGGCACGACATAGGCGGGCACACGCAGCCCAAGGGGGTGCACGAAACCGACCCGGAACTCTATACACGCTGGCTGCAGGAAGCGGTGTTCACTCCCATCTTCAAGACCCATTCCACCAAGGACTACACCATGGAAAAGCGCTTCTGGATGTTCCCGGAGCACTTCGACGCCATGCGTGAAGCCATTCGCCTGCGCTACGACCTTTCCCCTTACATCTACACCGCGGCAAGGCAGGCTTACGACAGCGGAGTTGGCATCTGCCGCCCGCTTTATTACTACTATCCCGAAGTGGAGGAAGCCTATTCATGCACGGAAGAATTCCTGTTCGGCGACGACATCCTTGCCACCGTGGTGTGCGAGCCCGTTGATACAGTCACGGGGCTTGCCGGGCGCAGCATGTGGTTCCCTTCCGGAAACGACTGGTTCGACATGGGCACGGGCACGCTTTATAAAGGCGGCACCAAGGCCCTTCTCAACTACACCGTGGAAGAAAATCCCTGGTTCGTGAAAGGAGGGGCCGTAATCCCCCTCGCAGGCGATGGTATCACTTCCCTGCAGGAGGCGGACAACGAACTGCGCCTGCTCGTGGTGCCCGGCGGAGAGCATGGGGAATGCGTGCTGTATGAAGACGACGGGCAGACGCAGGCTTATACCGGCGACTATGCGCTCACGACAATCACCGCCCTCCATGAGGCCGAGGGCATATCGGTAGTAATGTCTTCAAGGAAAGGCTCTTACAAGGGGATGCCTGCCACCCGCAGGGTCAAGATGATTTTCCCGGGTGCAGCCTGCCCTTCAAAAGTAGTCTGCGGCGGGCGCGAACTCCCCTACGACCGCTTCGGTGGCGAGGGAAGCTGGACCTATGATGGGGATGACATGCAGCTGATAGTGAATCTCGGAGAAGTGAGCGCCGACCTTCCCCTGAAAGTCAAAGTGCAGGCCGCATCTCCTTTCACCGGAGGCGAAAAAGGCCGGATGAAGAGGCTTCGCAGCATAATGGAAGAAGCCAAACTGCAGTTTGCCCTCCATGTGGACAAAGGCAAGCAGTTCACCCCCGTGCTGCTGAAATTCTTCGGCACGCCGAGTTTCATCACCGAAGACCCCGCCAACGCTGAAGCCTACATGAATGCACTCAGCATGGACGAACTCCGCTCCGACCTCGACGCCCTTTCCCTCCCCCAGGACTTCAAAACCAAGCTTCTGCGCCAGCTGGAGTAATTTTTTAAATATTCACTTTCCGTTTTGGCCGATCCAATCTTTTTGTAACTATTCTTATGGATTTTCCAAATGATTTGGAAAGAAGTTGTATTGTAAGTCATCACTTCGGTTCAGCGGTATAGATTGTGGATATATATTGCGCTCATTGGGGCGTCCCGCCCTTGGCCGCGCGGCCACCCCTGGAGAGCGTTTAGCATGCTGGTTTATACCGTTTGGAGTATTCTGTATCACGCCTTATGACAGAGAACATTCTATGAACGAGTTTGGCCCGGAGCACATTTAGGATACACATAATATGCTTACCCTCTTTAAGTTTGCGTTCATAGTAGTCTTTGTATTCGCCTTCCTTCATTCGTGTCGCTACATTGACAGCGCTCATATGCAATAGCGCCTTTATTGTTTGATTGGCTCGTTTGGATATCTTGGCCTTTGACCGAACAGATGTTCCGGAGTCGTACTTGTATGGCGTGAGACCGGCGAAGCTGCAGAACTGCCGCGCATTCTGGAAGCGCGTGAAGCCACCGGTAATGGCAATCATATTGATGGCAATGCGTTCTCCAACTCCGTCAATGCTCACAAGAAGTTCCTTCTGGCGTGTCAGTACCGAATCGGTGGCGATAAGCATTTCTATCTCAGCATCAATGGCTGATATCTGTTCGTCTATTGACCTGATGACCTTCTTCCAACGGGAGTTCTTATGCTTGAAGTCACCAGGAGCCATATACCTCTTCTGGTCGGTGAGCTGAGACTGATACCGTTTCCTGTCGATAAGGAGGAACTCCCTGTCTGAAAGCAGGTTCTTCATGGATACCAAGGCAGCATCCGGTATGGCATATCGGACGGCTTTGTCGCTATACCGGAAGGCATATTCGGCGATTCTGGCTGCATCGATGGCATCGTTTTTCCCTCGGGTGAGCCCCATTGAGTTCTTGATGCGGGTGGGGTCATCGAGCCAAAGAAAGAGGTCCAGTTCCTGACAGGCCACGGTCAGAGGATAGATGTATCGGCCTGTGTACTCCGCGCAGACAAGGACTTCCCCCAGTGAAGCGTCAAGCGCCTTCAGAGCTGTTTTAAAGGCCTTTTTGATGGCTTTCACATCATTGGAACACTCTTCCTCGCGGACAATCTCAAGGCCGCTGCGGTAGCAAAGATTACATTTTTCTTTGCTGATGTCGATGCCGACATGGATTTTTTTCATAACTTGCACTACTTTTAGGCGGACAGTGGACCGTCGATCCGTCACCTACAAACCTTATTACATCTAAGGATATTCTTATTCAGGTCCTGGATCAACGGGCCGGGCGGGGCAAAAAAAGATAGACGGGTCTTACCCATTTGTCAAAATTGAGAACCGCCCGGCTCCATTGTCCTTTGTTAAACTTTCATAAACGGCACAAATTTACTAACTTTGTCTGCACAAGCCTTGGTGCAGAAAACTTCGCTGCAAATCTAAGGTTTGTAAAATCATGGACAACCAGACACTCTACACCCTTGTCACGAATTCTACGGCCCTGGAAGGTTCGACATTGACGCTTGCCCAGAACCGGAGACTGCTTGCGGAAGGAATCAGCAGCGAAGGCAAGACAATTGCCGAACAGCTGATGAATCTCGACTTGCGCGATGCCTACGAACTCGCTGAGAGGGATGCCGCCAGGCATGAAGTGTGGAGCAGTTACAGAATCCGCCAGCTCGCATCAAAGGCTCTGAGGAACTTTGGCTTCGATGCCTCCAGAGTGAGTTCCGAAACCGCCCTGCAGAAAATCTGCCTCTTCGCCAATGAAAGCCGCATGCACTCCCACAGCATCGGGGCCGAAGGGATGAAGGATGCCGGTAAAAAGATTTGCGCCGATGTGTGCGAAGCCGCCCTGTGGCCTTCCGGTAACGGGATGATGGGGCGTCTGCTACAAAATATGCTGGAAATGGAGTTCGGACTTGAGCTTTCGACCGTAGCTTCAGCGAAAGAAAGCACGCAAGGCAGTTCCGATGCGGCTCCCGGGAAGCCGCGCAACGCTGAAAGGATTCTGCAGATACTGGAAGAACATCCGCGTTACACCACAAACGATCTGGCCGGAATGCTGGGCATCTCCGTAAAAGGGGTGGAAAAGCATCTGGCCAAACTCAAAAAAGCCGGAAGGCTCCTCCGAATCGGACCGGACAAAGGCGGCCACTGGGAGGTTCCGGCACCAATACCAGGCAAATGACACTAAAAATAAGAAGAATCACCGCCGCTGCCATTTTAATGATTGCGGCGGCTTGTGCGAAGGAAGAAAAAATAATCAAAAACGAGATTCCAGCCAGGCCGGAAACAAGCGAAGACATTGATGGAATTGCCATCATCAAGGTTGAAGACAATCTTGCCGACGCCTTGGAAACCGCATCGGCGGAAGGCTCGGCCCTCACCAAATCCGAAGCTTTCAACGGCATTGCGTCCGAACTCGGAATAAGCTCATGGGAGAGGCTTTTCCCCTACGCCGGTGAGTATGAGGAACGCACCCGGCGGGAAGGTCTGCACCGCTGGTACATAGTAAATTACGACAAGACCCTGTCTGCCACCAAGGCAGCGCAGGGCCTGTCATCCGTGAGCGGGGTAACTCTGGTGGAGAAGCCACACAGGGTGAAAAAGACATCGCTTCCCAACGACCCGGACTTCAAATGGCAGTGGGACCTCTACAATGACCGTTCGCTCAACCTCACCATCAAGAGCGGCCGTTCCGTGCTTTCGTCCAACGAAGGCTGCGACATCAATGTGGAGAAGCTTTGGGATTACACCACGGGGAGCAGCAATGTCATCGTGTCGGTAGTTGACGGAGGAGTGGACCTGTCGCATCCCGACATTGCGGGTAACTGCATTCCCGCAGGCAACGGGGGGAGCTGGAATTTCATCGGCAACAACGGCAATCTTACGGCTGACGGGCACGGTACCCATGTGGCGGGCACCATCGCCGCCGTCCGCAACAACGGTATCGGTGTTGCGGGCATCGCCGGAGGCGATTATGCCGCAGGCATAGGCGGCGTGAAGATTCTCAGCTGCCAGGTGTTCGAAGGCGACGATTACGCAACGGATCCAGGATTCATGAGAGCCATAAAATATGGTGCCGACAACGGGGCTGTAATAAGCCAGAACAGCTGGGGGCACAGCTATGACTACGACGACAACGGCAACATTACCGAACAGGGCCTGAAGGAAGCGAAGAACGATGTCATCTCCGCTTATGAGAAGGATGCCATCGACTACTTCATCAAATATGCCGGATGCGACAATGCGGGCAACCAGAAACCCGACTCGCCGATGAAGGGTGGCATAGTAATTTTTGCCGCGGGCAACGACGACATCCCCTATGGAGTGCCAGCCGACTATGAACCTGTGCTTGCAGTTGGGGCGTCCGGGCCCGACTGGCTGCCCGCATGGTATTCCAACTATGGCTCCTGGGTGGACATCTGCGCCCCCGGAGGTGACGGATACGGCGGAGGCTACGGAAACGACACCGACGACGCGGGCTACAGCCGGGGCAACATCTACAATCTGTACCAGACGCTTCCCAGCGACGACTACGATTATACCTACTACGGATACATGCTGGGCACATCCATGGCCTGCCCGCATGTGAGCGGCGTCGCCGCCCTTCTGGTTTCGTATTTCGGCGGGGCGGGATTCACTCCGGACGAGCTTCGCGACATGCTTGTCAAAGGTGCCAACTCCAGCCATGTCAGCTCCAGCAAATACATAGGCCCGGCACTCGACGCATGGGGAGCATTCCAGACAGGCCCCCACTCCAGCGTCGCCCCTGAGAAGGTGAGCGAATTCTCCCTCACCGCCAGAAAACGCAACATCGAAGTGAGCTATGTCCTGCCTTCCGACCCCGACGAAAGCCACATCTACGGCATACTCTGCATTGCTTCCGAAGACAGGAACGTCCTCCTCTCATACACCCCTTCGAGCACTGCGGAAGGCATCTTCAGCGCTGTTTTCACGCCAGGTACGGCAGAGCCCGGAACCACGCTCGAGGGCCGTCTTTCCGGCGTCGATTACTCCAAGACCTATTATGTGGCCCTCTATGCCTTCGACCGCAGCGGCAACTACTCCCCCATCTCCGAGCTCAAGACCGTCACGATGCCCGACGACAACGCCCCGCAGGTTGTGGAAGTGCCGGAAGGAGTGCTCATCTACAGCACCCTCAGTTCCGAAACCATCTACCTGAACAGCATCTTTACCGACATCGACGGCGACGAACTCAGCTACAGTTATGTTTTTGAGAACGGCATGATAGCCACTGCAGCCATCAGCGGCAATGCCCTTCGCATCACATCCAGGGAGCTCGGCTTCACCAACATCAGAATCACCGCAAGCGACGGATATAAACAGGCATCGGTGGATGTGCCCATCCTTGTAAAAACACAGTCCGACCCTGCGGAAACCTATCCTTCGCCTGTGATAAGCGAGCTCACCATACGCACCGAAGAAAGTGCCGAGACCCATGTCCGACTGATGAATTCCACCGGAAAGACGGTTTACGAAAGCACCTCCGTTTTCAGCGGATTCAACCCCCTCAGCATCGACCTTTCCGGCCTTGCCCCCGGACGGTACGGACTGCTCATCGAATACAACTCCAAGACCATCAAGAAAACCATTGTGAAGATATGAAAAGAATACTCCTGACAGCCCTTGCAGCCATGCTGCCCATCGCCCTGGCCAACGCCGGAGAGCCCTCCTCGGAAGCCATGCCCTTCCTGCAGCTCGACTTCAACCACACATCCCTCGCAATGGGAAGCACCATGGTTCCTTCCGCCGCCACCATTCCAGAAGCCGACTTCAATGTTGCAGGCGGGGCAGGATTCACCAGCTATATGCCCAAACTCGACGGCACAAAATACATCAACCTTGGAGGAGCCGGGAAAATCGGGAACCTCGGGCTCAGCCTCGGGGCAGTACGCGGAAGCGGCGCCGAAATCACCGGGGAAAGTTTCAAGCCCTACGAGCTTATAGTAAATGCTGGTGCCAGCTACCGCTTTGCCGGAATCGCGGCACTCGGAGTAAATGTAAAATACGGCAAAGAGCAGTTCCTTGAAGACTATGGCAACAGCGCCGTGGCCGCCGACATCTTTGCATCGGCCTCTCTGAAAGGCCTTGACATCAGCGCCGGAGTATCCAACCTCGGCGGAAAAGTGGCATCCGAATCCACCGGCGACTTTTCACTTCCTGCCGCATTCACCCTTGCCGGAAGCTATGTCAACATAGCCAACGGGCTTCATCACCTCGAAGCCCGCTTCAAAATCGACAGTTATTTCAGCGGAAGCACAGGAGTGTCAGTAGGAGCACAATACGGATTTGCAGGTCTGGTATTCGTCCGTGGTGGCTATCACTACGGCGGCGACACCGTCATACCCTCCTTCGCTTCTGCAGGACTTGGCTTCCAAATCTACAACATCACCCTCGACGCCGTATGCCTTTTTGCTTCAGAAGCTCTTCAGGACAGCTTCGGTGTAAGCCTCGGCGTCCGCTTCTGAGGCTTTTCCGTACGCGATTATCTTATTTGCTGATTATCAGCAATTTATACAAAAACTATCGCCGAATTTGGGCGATAGTTTTTAAGTAATTCTCTGTTTATCAACGGGTTGTCTTTCCCTCTATTTCAGCGTGGCGATAATGTCATCGCAGGCGGCATAAATAGCGGGGGCCTTGTCAGGGGAGAGGCTGCGGCAGGGGCTGAGGGCCCCTGCGAGCCATTCGGGCACCGATGCGGCACGGGCTTCCAGCTCCTTCCCCGCGGCGGTCAGCCGCACGATAACCTTCCGCCCGTCCGCCGCATCGCGCAGCCTCTCCACCAGCCCTTCCGCCTCCATGCGCTTCAGCAAAGGAGTCACGGTATTGGTCTCAAGGTAAAGCCGCTGCGCTATGTCGTTCACGGGCTGGGAATCCTTCTCCCACAGCACCATCATCACCAGATACTGCGGATAGGTAAGCCCAAGCTCGCTCAGCAGGGGTGTATAAGCCTGCGTGAGGAGCCTGGATACCGTATAAAAACGGAAACAGAGTTGATTGTCAAGCCTGAGTTTCGCGTTCATCAAAGCATTTCCTGAATATCCTTCTCAAAATCCTTGGGCTCGGTGGTGGGAGCAAAGCGCTTGATGGTGCCGCCGTCGCGCGAAATCAGGAATTTGGTGAAGTTCCAAAGGATGTCGCTTTCTTTTTCCACGCTCTTGCTGATGCCCTTGAGCATGGTATGCGTGGCCTTGGCTTTGATACCCTTGTATTCTTCGGAAGGAGCCTGTTCTTTAAGGTATGTGAACACTGGATGCTCGTTGGCGCCGTTCACATCCGTCTTGCGGACCAGAGGGAAAGTCACGCCATGGTTGAGACGGCAGAACTCGGCAATTTCCTCATCGGAGCCGGGCTCCTGATGTGCAAACTGGTCGCAAGGGAATCCGACTATTACAAGCCCCTGGTCTTTGTATTTCTGATAAAGGGCTTCGAGTCCGTCGTACTGGGGAGTGAAACCGCATTTGCTGGCGGTGTTGACAATGAGAAGCACCTTGCCTTTGAAATCGGCAAAATCCAACTCGGTTCCTTTGCCCGTAAGGGCCTTGAAATCAAAAATATTCATAATTATAACTGTGTTACCAACCAATTCTGGATACCGATTTTTTCAATGAGTTCGAGGGTTCCCTGCATCCAGTACATATCCTCTTCCTCGTCAAGCGCATACTCGCGGAGCAAATCATAAGTCTTGAAGTCTTCGGCGAGCGAAGCAGTGAGCTGCATGAGCACGGGAACTTCCCTCTCGGAGATTGCGAGGTCGGCCTTGATGAACTCGACAGGGTCGCTGTAAATGGGGAATTCGGGAGCAGCCTCAACCTTGGGCTGTCCGCCGAGGTCGATGATACGCTCAATGAACTTGTTCACATTGTCCATCTCCTCCACGGAGTGACCGTCATACTTCTCAGCAAGCTTGCTGAGGCCCTGGGAGGCAAAAAGCTGGCTCTGAACTTTGTGTGCACGGCTCTGTGCTGCGAGCCCGGTTGCATAGGCCTGGAGAGCCTGAATTGATTTCTGTTTATCCATAATATTATAGTTTAATTTATATCGTTCACGACACAAAGGTAATGAAATAATTTTATATCGCAAGCGATATTTTTATTTTTTGTTCCAATTCTCAGGAATATAGCAAAGAACTATCGCCTAAAATGAGCGATAGTTCTTTATCAATATACAGATAATCAGTATTTTAGATTGTAAACGCGTTGAATCCTCCATCCACTGCCACGATGGTGCCGGTAACACCCTTGGAGGCGTCGGAAGCGAGGTAATGCAACGCACCTACCAGTTCGTCGGGCTCAAGGAAGCGGCCGAAGGGAGTATGGCCGATAATCTTGTGCGAGCGGTCGGTGAGGCTGCCGTCGGGATTGGTAAGAAGGCTCCTGTTCTGGTTGGTAAGAAGGAAGCCGGGAGCGATGGCGTTCACGCGAAGACCTTCACCAAACTTAGTGGCAAGTTCTCCGGCAAGCCACTGGGTCCAGCTCGCCATGCCGGCCTTGGCAATTCCGTATCCTGCCACGCGGGTAAGAGGACGGAACGACGACATGCTGCAGAAATTGATGATGCTTCCCTTTTTCTGCTCCACCATTGCCTTTGCAAAAACCTTGGTAGGGATAAGGGTTCCGAATGTATTGAGGTCGATAACCTTGCGGGTGGCGTCGATGTCGAGGTCGAATATGGTCTGCTCGGGAGTTACATTGGCAGGGCCCATGTTTCCTCCGGCTGCGTTCAGAAGAATATCGACAGAGCCATAAGCGGCAAGAATGTCGGCAAGGTTCTGCTCCAGGACCGTCTGGTCCAGCACATTGGTGGGAAGGAACATGGCTTCACCGCCTTCCGCCTTGATTTCGTCAACTATCTGGGCACCCTTCTCGGCAGCCCTTTCAAGATCCAACAGCACGACCTTGCAGCCCTGGGCCGCAAAGTATTTAACAATGGTGGCGCCAAGCACCCCGCACGCGCCGGTCATTACGACCACGCGGCCTTTGATATCAAATAAATTAGCCATATGAGAAATTCTGATTAGCGTTTGGAAGTGACTTCGCGCTCGTACTTTTCGATGCAAGGAATGAAGTCCTCGCCTATAGGCACGCCGTTCTTGTAATTGAAGTAATCGAACACTGCTCCGAAAGGCAGGGTCTTGGCTTCTTCGAGAAGGGCGAGCTTCTGGAATCCCTTGCCCTCGGCCTCGAATTCGCGGAGTTTGGCAAGAGGTTCGAGCAGGGCGCTCAGGATGCACTTCTGGGTGGCACGGGTGCCGATGATGTAGGCACCGATGCGGTTGATGGAAGCGTCGAAGTAGTCGAGCCCGACATGTGCGCGGTGCAGAGCCTCGGAACGCACAAGCTCCTTGAAGAAGTCGAGGGTCATGTCGTTCATGATGGTCACATGGTCGGAATCCCAGCGGATGGGGCGGCTCACATGCAGCATCAATTCGGGCACATAGAGAAGCAGTGCGGATACCTTGTCGGCAACATTCTCGGTGGGCTCGTAGTGGCCGGTGTCGAGAGTGTAGATAACCTTGCGGGATGCGCAGTATCCTTCATAGAAGTCCATGGAGCCCACGGTGTAGCTTTCGAGTCCGATGCCGAAAAGTTTGGCCTCGACGCAGCTCTTCATGCCGGGAAGGTCTTCTTTCAGGATGGTGTCGAGCGACTCGGCAAGGATTTCACGGTATTTCTTGCGGTTCACGGTGTAGTCCTTCTGTCCGTCGTGAACCCAGATGTTCATGATGCAGGGGTCGTCCTGGGCCTTGCCCATGGCATCTGCAATCCTGCGGCAGCGGATGGTGTGCTCAATCCAGAAATCGCGTATGGCCTTGTCGGGATTTGCGAGGGAAAGGTCGCCGCTCTTGGGGTGTCCGAAGGAAGTGGAGTTGAAGTCCAGCTTGAAGTTGTTCTCCTTTGCCCAGTCAATCCAGCTCCGGAAATGTTCTACGCCAACCTCGTCGCGGTCTACGAACTTGCCGCCGAAGTCGCCGTAAATCTCATGCAGGTTCACGCGGTGGTTGCCTGCGAGAAGGGTCTTCACGAATTCGAGGTCGGCACGCACTTCGTCGATGTTGCGGGCACGCCCGGGATAGTTGCCGGTTGTCTGGATGCCTCCGGAGAGACCGGCCTTGCTCTCAAAGCCAATCACATCGTCGGTCTGCCAACAATGAAGGGAAATATGCTGTTTTTCAAGCTGTTCAATCGCCTTGTCGGTATCAACGCCAAGGGCTGCATAACGCTCTTTCGCTATGGCGTATGCACTCAGGATATTGGATTCTTTCATATTTTGAATGATTTTACTTTAAATTCCCTGGAAATTATTTCGCGCATTTCCCAGCGGTCCTTCACTATGCCTGCGGCCTTTGCCTGCATCATGAGGTTGCCGATGGCGGTCGCCTCCGTGGGCCCTGCCACGACCTTGATGCCGGTAGCCTCGGCCGTGAGACGGCTCATGGTGTCGTTTGCCGAGCCTCCGCCAATCACATGCAGGGTGTCGATGCTGAATGAAGCCTGTTCCTGCAGGATGCCGAGCACTTCTTTATATTTGGCGGCAAGGCTCTGGTAGATGCAGCGTATCATCTCCGCATCGTTCACGGGGATGGACTGGTTGGAGTTCCAAAGCAGCTCACTGATGGCTTTCACCATGTTTGCGGGATTCGCGAGCGAAGGGTCGTCGGGGTCGATGATTCCCTTGTAGCCCTCAGCTTCGTTCGCCATCTTTTCAATCTGGGCGTAACTGTAAGTACGGCCATCCCTGGCCCAAACCTTGCGGCTCTGCTCCAGCAGCCACATGCCGGTAATATTCTTGAGGAAGCGGGTGGTGCCTTCGATTCCCCCTTCGTTGGTAAAGTTCAGGCGGCAGGTTTCGTCGGAGATGAGGGGATGGGGAGATTCCAGACCCATGAGGCTCCAGGTGCCGCTGCTGAGGTATGCAAAATGAGGGTTGGACGCAGGCACTGCGGCGATTGCCGAAGCGGTGTCGTGCCCTGCCACGGCGATGACCGGAACCTGTCCGATGCCGGTTTCGGCTGCAATTTCCGGCTTCAGCAGGCCCACCTTCGTGCCCGGCTGCACGATTTCAGGAAGGATGCCGGGATTGATTCCGAGCCTCTCCAGGAAAGGTTTTTCGAACTGGCGGGTGCGCTGGTTCATCAAGCCGGAAGTGGAGGCATCGGTGTATTCACATACCATGCTGCCTGTGAGCAAATACGAAAGCAGGTCCGGCATGAAGAGAATCTTGTCCGCCTTCAGCAGGGGTTCGTATCCGGCCTTCTTCTGGGCGTAGAGCTGGAAGATGGTGTTGAAATTCATGATTTGGATTCCGGTCACGGAATACAGCTCTTCGCGCGGGATGATGCTGAACACTTCCTCGGGGATGCCTTCGGTGTAGGGGTCGCGGTATGCGCGGGGATAGGCAAGAAGTTTTCCGTCGGCCCCGATGCATCCGAAATCCACTCCCCATGTATCGATTCCAATGGACTCTATCTTGTATCCGGCTGCTGCGGCCTTGCGCAGACCTTCCTTCAGATGGGCGAACAGTTCATCGGTGTTCCAATGGAAGCGGCCCTCTATCTCCTGGGCTCCGTTTGGAAAACGGTGAATTTCTTCCATGGCAAAGCGTCCTTCCTCAAAACCGCCCACGATGGCGCGTCCGCTGGTGGCGCCGAGGTCGAATGCTAAAAATTTGGCAGATGTGGTCATAGTCAATGATTATTCTTGTTTTCAAAGTTATTTATTCTGAATCTTTTTTAACTTTGCAGTGCGATTACAAAACTTTGAAAAATGACCTCGATTCATCTTAAATATCTCGCAGTCAATCCTTCCGACCTCGAATGGGGTCTGGCGGTCAACTCCGTAGGGCGTCAGGACATCGCTCCGGGAGCCGTGTATCCGCCTTCGAACCATCCTACGAGATACCTCTTTTCCCCTGAACGCGGGCGCATCCTGAGCGAGTACCAGCTGCTCTACATCACCGAAGGGAGGGGAGAATTTTCGTCGGAAAGTTTCGGTCGCGACCGCAAGTTCGCCATTGAGGCGGGCACCATGCTTCTGCTATTTCCCGGAGAATGGCACAATTACCGTCCCGACCCCGAAACCGGATGGAAGGAATACTGGATAGGATTCAACGGCCCCACGGTCGAAGCCCTCGTGGCAAAGGGATTCTTCTCCCCCGAAAAACCCATTCTGAATGTGTCGTTCCACGACGAGATTCCCGAAATCTACAACCGCGCCATCGAAATCGCTGAAAATGAACAGTCGGGATTCCAGCATGCCCTTGCCGGACTGGTAAATTCGCTGCTGAGCTATGCCTACTACTACGACCGCAACCTCTCCTTCATCGAATCCAACACCTCGAAAATGGTGAGCCGCGCAAAAATCCTGGTGGGAGAAAAGCTCGTGAGCATCGACCCCAAGACGCTCGCCGATGAGCTCTGCATCAGCTACTCCTCCTTCAGGCGCATCTTCAAGGAATACACAGGCTTCTCCCCCGCCAAATACATACTCAATGTGAAAATTACCCAGGCGAAGGAGATGCTGACCAACACCTCCATGGAAATCAAGGAGATAGCATACAATCTCGGATTCGACAACTCCGACTACTTCTTCACCGTCTTCCGCCGTATCACCGGCCAGACTCCCCTCGCCTACCGCGCAGAAACCCAGGGGAAGAAACTTTGAAGACGGATGTCGGTGGAACTTGACCCCACGAGCACTTCGAATTCACCGGGCTCGGCTTTCCACTCCATGTTCTTGTCAAGTATCATGAGGTCCTTTTCGGTGAGGGTGAAATGCACGCGGGTGGTTTCGCCCGGTTTGAGGCTGACCCTCTCGAAGCCGCGCAGCACGGAATCATAGGTTACCACCGAACTGTATCTGTCGCGAATGTACAGCTGGACGACTTCGTCCCCCTCATATTTTCCGGTATTGGAAATGTCGGCCCACACTTCAACCGTGCCGCCGTCTTTATTCTCAACCTTGAGGCCGGAATAGCTGAAGTCGGTATAACTCAGGCCGTATCCGAAGGGATACAGCGGACCAACCACCCTGGTGACGCCCCATCCGTTGGGGTCGCCAATACGGCCCTGTCCGCCTTCGGAGCCTTTCTTGTAGGGGAAATTGGTTTCTATCTGCCCCACTGCCTTGGGGAAGGTGACGGTGAGCTTTCCGCCGGGATTGTTGTCGCCGAAGAGCGTTTCCGCAAGCACAGTGCCTCCCATATTGTTGGGGAACCACATCTCCAGGATTGCGGGCAGATATTTGTCTTCCCAGTTGATGGTGAGCGGCTGGCCGTTGATGAGCACCAGGACTATGGGTTTCCCGGTTTCGTGCAGGGCGCGAAGCAGTTCGCGCTGGCGTCCGGGAAGGTCCAGCGATGTGCGCGAACGGCTCTCTCCGGTAGTATGCACATCTTCGCCCATCACGGCAATCACGATGTCCGCTTCCGCCGCCTTCTCCACGGCCTTCCTTATGCCTTCTTCCTCTTCGGCGGTCAAGGGCTCGGGTATGATTTCGCTAAGCGGCCAGTGAGCGTCCTTTACCTTGCAGCCTTTCTCGTAGTCAACCGTGATTCCGCTTCCCTTCAGATATTCTTTTATCCCTGCGAGCATGGTCACGGTGGGAATGCCGTCGGGGCCGTAGCGGCTGGTCATGAAATTGTCTTCATCGGCGAGGGGGCCGGTCACAAGTATGCGCGAGAATGCCTTTTTATCAAGCGGAAGGAGGTGGTTCTCGTTTTTCAGCAGCACCACGGACTCCCGGCCCATGCGCTTTACGAACCCGGCGTGTTTTTCATGCCCGGCCTGGGCATCGGCAAGCATGCCGTTCCCGGTAAAAGGATTGTCGAAAAGCCCGAGGCGGAACTTTACCCTCAGCACTTCCCTTACCCTCCGGTCGAGGGTTTCTTCCGGGAGCCTGCCATCCGCCACCAGACGCCTCACGGCCTCAATGAAAATCTTGGGCTGCGTGAAATTGGTGCGGACATTCAGGCCCGCCTCCAGTACCTGACGCACGGCCTCGTCGTAGCTGTCGGCAACCTTGTGCTTGGTGTGCACGAACTCCACCGCGTCGCTGTCGCTAACTACATAGCCGTCGAACCCATAGGTGTCGCGCAGAAGTTCGGTAAGAAAATAATGCGACGCGCTCACCGGCTCTCCGTTCCAGTCGTTGTAACTTGACATCACTTCCATGGGATGCGCTTCTTCTATTACCCTCCTGAAAGTATAGAGATACAATTCATGCAGTTCCCGTGGGGTGATGTGCGGGTCGGTGCGGCAGTCGGCATCGCGTCCGCCCTTGGGCACTCCGTATGCCACATAATGCTTCAGGCAAGAAGCCACTCCCTGTTCCTGGATGCCGGATGCCATCTGCACTCCGAGTTCCGCAACCACGAAAGGGTCCTCGCCGTAACACTCCAGGGTCCTGCCCCAGCGCTGGTCGCGAGCGATGTCGAGGATGGGCGCGTAGACGCTGTGATACCCGAGCAGGGAGGCTTCTTTTCCGGCGATGCGTCCGGCTTCGCGCACAAGTTCCCTGTCCCAGGTGGAACCGATGGCAATCGGTGCCGGAAGCGGCGTGGCAAGCCTGTGGTTAAGGCCATGGATACCCTCGTTCGAGAACTCTACCGGGATGCCGAGACGGGTATTCTCCACGAACCACCTCTGCACGGTGTTCAGGGCCTTCACATGGCTGGAAAACGGATAAATGAGGTTGCGGAATTTCTTTCCTCCTTTACCCACGCCATTAAGCTGCTCGTCGATATTCGCCAGACCGTCGGCCCAGATTTCATCTTTCCATCCATCCGTGGGAAGGGGGTCCTTGAGAACGCGCCCGGCTCCATACAGGGTAGCGAGCTGGCACGACTTTTCCTCAACTGTCATACGGGAGAGCAAATCCTCAACCCTGTCTTCGATACCGGCTTTGGGATTCTCATAAATATCCTTCCTGCCGTTTTTGTTGAAGTCAATCCAGCCTTTGTGATAGATGTTCTTTTCGGCCGGGCCCAGACTCAGAAGGGCGGCAATGGCAATTGTCAATGGCGTCATTGGGAGTTCAGTATGTGATCCCGGCGCGACTCGAACGCGCGACCCACAGCTTAGAAGGCTGTTGCTCTATCCAACTGAGCTACGGGACCATCTTTTTAAAAGGAACGCAAATATAGCGATTTTTTGCTTTGTTTATGCATCGGCTTCCGAACCGCTTCCCAACAGTTGCTTCTTCAACTCGGGAAGATACTCCCGGGCGAGGACTATGCCGCATCCCAGCACCACCCCGAGGAATACCCACATGACAAGGGTCTTGGCGCGGCTGTTGGAAGGCTTGGAAGGCACGGTTACGGGCTGTATTACAGTAAGTACCGGAGTATCCTTCTTGACCTGCATCTTTGCCTGCTCGAGCTGCTTTGCCATTTCGGAATAAATGCTGTTGGCAACGGTATATTTCTGCTGCACCCTCTCGCGCTGTATGCTTCCGCGCGAACCGACCATGTCCTGTGAACGGTCGCGTATGGCGGCCAGCTGGGTCTGGTACATTTCGGCTTCGCGCTTGGTCTCGTCGTAACGGGCCTGGATGTATTCCAGTTCCTGAATTGCCTTTTCAGTGCGGAAACGGGTCACCTCTTCCTGCAGGAGGTTCTGCGCCCTTATTGCGAGTTCGGCTGTCTGGAGGGGTTCGGAACCGGTAACCGAAAGGGTCACGAGACCTTCCTTCTTGTCAACCGAAAGCGAAACGCTCCGGGCTATAAGTTCGAGATACTTGACTTCATCTTCCGTAAGGACCAGAGGCTTTGGCGAAGCGTCATCTCCGCCCGCAGGCAGGACGACATCTTCCTTTTCGCCGCGCAGCGCACCGAGAATGGTAAAAGGAAGTCCGATAGTATATTTCTTGACTTTGGACATTACCGAAGGCTTGCTGTACTCCTTGGCATAGGTGAACATGCTCACCGCGGTATCGACCTTTTCGTAATGCAGGGGCGTATAGAGCAGCTTGAGTCTGAAAGGCACGCTGTTCACTATCTGGGGATAGGTAAGGGGTGACAGGTCGCCCGAAGATTCGCCCGTGCCGATGTCGAAACCGGCGAGGGAGGCGAGGCTGCTCAACGACGAACTGCCCTTTGCATTCATCTGGGGCACCATGAGAGTGCTCACGCTGTAGGTACGCTTCATCGTAAGGGCGGCCACGAGGCCGAGCACGATGAAGATGCATGTGCAGATGATGATGGTCTTGCGGCCATTCCACATCTTCCGGACGATGTCGAGAATATCTATGCCTTCTTCCTCCGGCACATAATTCTGGATGTTGTTTTCCTCCATGTCACCAATGATTAAAGCCTGTCTATCAGCAGCACGATTGAAACGACGGAGGTAAGGGCAGAGAGGGAATTGCGGAGTTCCGCGCCCCAGTCAATCTTCTCCTTGGGTTTCTCATCCTCAACCCTTCTCTCATTATCCATCCTCATGGTAATGACTCCGCCCGGCTCAACCTTGGGATACTTGCGGAAACCGAGCAGGAACTTGGTGCTCTCGGTCTGGTTGTTGGGCATGGTCACGGTAACGCTGTTCTTGTCGGCATACTTCTGGAAGCCTCCTGCATAATGCCTTATGTACCAGCCTGCACTGTGCCCTCCCTGATACACCACGAGCTTCTGGACGGAAGCGTACTCCGCGGGAACATATTGGGCCATGCGGGTGCCGGTTTCACGGATTACGATTGTATTTTCCTGGCGCACGATGTTGATTACATCCCCTTCCATGAGTATGGGGTCGGACTTGAGGCTGCCACGGCTGCCCTTGACCTTGCGGAGGTCCAGTCCGATTCTGCCCCGACCGTTGTATGTGCGGAACATGATGGCATAAGGGTCGGCATCGTCGAGCAGACCGCCCGCCTTTTCGATTATCTCCCAGAGCTGGGTCTTGCTGTCCTCGATGACATAGCGGCCCGGATACCTCACGCGTCCGTTGAGCTCAACCGTACGGCCCGTAGTAAAGTTGGGGGTCATACGCACTATGATGTTGTCGAAGGGCTGGAGCTGGAAGTCGTCGCGCCCGACCAGGTTGTAATCTTCGTCCACTTCAAGGACAATCTGTTCGAGTTTGGCCTCGTCCTTTGCGGATACATTCAGACGGAAAACCTCAACCCTGTCGAAGGCCGCGCCAACGGTGAAGCCCCCTGCCATGGAAAGAAGGTCGTGCAGGGTCAGGGAAGGGTCGTAGGCC
The DNA here is from genome assembly GCA_017469425.1 of Bacteroidales bacterium. Taxonomy (GTDB): domain Bacteria; phylum Bacteroidota; class Bacteroidia; order Bacteroidales; family UBA932; genus Cryptobacteroides. Next base: position 10,454 of record JAFUGJ010000037.1, on the reverse strand, counting down.
GTGCCGAAGGAATTCTTGACCGCACCTGCGACACGCACCTCGCCGACATTGGTGTAGGTGGTGTTGTCGTAGATATTGAGACGGTCGCCGGGCTGCAGAAGCACATCGCCGTCAGTGTCGAGGTTCACGCGAATGTACTCCATCTTGTCGGCATTGGTGAGGTCCCTGCGGAAAATATACGCAACGGGGAACACGCTGGGCTTGAGTCCGTCGGCGTATTCAATCGCCTGGGATACGGTCATGCGGTCGTTCAGGCCGAAAGTGCGGGAGAAAGGTGCGCGGACCTGGCCGTTCACGGAGATGGTTTCGACATCACGGAATGCGGCAAGATTGAGCACGCGGACGGCGTCGCGGGGCTGGAGTTCGAAATCGGGATTGCCGTTGACTCCCGGGAAGGGAACCGTAAGCACCTCGACGGTTTCGTCCGGACGGGTACGCTCCACATAAACATAATCGGTCTTTGCCGTGTAGCGGGGCTTCGCAGTTTCGATGAGGGCCTTGAGGCTGCGGTTCCTGGCAAGGTCGAAATTACCGCCATAGTAAACATCGCCGCTGATGGACACGAACTGGTCCATGGGCTCATTGCCCTGGCGGATGCGCACCACATCTCCAGGTTCGAGATTCACCCTGGCTTTTGCGGACATCACATCCTTGAGGTTGTATTCGAAAAACTTGCTCGTGCCGTCGACATAGCGCTGCACCTGCACGAAGTTGGGGTTGATGTTCACTTCGAGGCCGCCCGCATAGTTGATGAGGTCCAGAAGGGATTCCCCGTCTATGAGTTCATACCTCATGGGGCGGCGCACGGCTCCTTCGATGCTCACGATTTTCCTCGCGACGGGAACGAAGAGCACATCGTTGTTCTGCAAGTCGTAATTGATTCCTACCGTGGGGTTGGTCATGTACTTGTAAAGGTCCAGGGTGCTGGTCTTGCCCGCACGGGATTGCTGGATATTACGGACCGAACCCAAGGAAGTGGGGCCTCCCGCCGCGGCAAGGGCGTTGAAAGCGGTATTGAGGGCCGACAGGGTAAATCCTCCCTGGACGCCTACTTCACCGTAGATGTTCACGGTGACGGTACGGGCGGTGGTTATGGTCACGGCAATCTGGTCAGTACGGAAAGAGAAATGCTGCGAAAGCTTGTTCTGGATGGCGGTGCGGCCCTGCGCGAGAGTCATTCCCTTAAGGAAAATCTTCGTGGAACCGGCGGGCTGTATGGAACCGTCGGGGCCGATGCGCTGATGAATCTCCGTCTGGGAAGAACCGAAGATGGAGATATGCACCTCGTCACCTTCGCCCAGCACATAAGTGTCCGGGGCCTGCGCTCCGTCGGTAGTGCGGAACACATCGAGGCCGTTGCTCTTGAACAGCGAATGTCCGTAAATGTCGGTGCCTTCGGTAGACGACACATTGTTTTCCTCCAGGGCTTCCTCGAGGGCGGCCTCGGCGGCGGCTTCTCCGACAGTTGTCTGGGGGAATTCGCCGGGAGTTATTGCGGCGGGCTCGGCAGCTATCGCGGATGCGGAAGGAGCCGGGGCGGCGGAAGTAGCGGGGGCGGCGGCGCGGGCCTTTTCCGCCTGCATCTGGTCGAGAATGGCGGTGACACGGCCCTGATACGAGGCATACTCGGTAGGTGCGATGTTATCTACATCTATCCCTTCGCTGAGCAGGCGGGCACGGACTTCGGTTTCGTCCAGGCCGCGCTTGGACAGCTCGCCGCGGGCCATGGATATCAGCGACGCACTTTGCGCCATTGCACTCAAGGTGCAGAGCGCAAAAGCCGCTACCATCAGGAATCTCTTCATATCGTTTTTATTTTGATTAGTCTATACAAGTTGCAAAATTATGAATAAATCTTCAATTTGCCAACAGCCCGTACTATGTACGACCACACTCCGAGGACAATGACCACCGCGGCGTGCAGTTCGTGGCACAGAGTGGCAAAAAGCAATCCGATTTCTTCCGTCGTGCCGTACAGGGTCATCAGCGAAATCTTGAGCAGATAATGGTACGCCCCTATCCCTCCGGGCACGGGCACCAGGGAGGCGATGTTCCCTATGGCTGAAACGAAAAGGCCGTCTGCCAGCTCCAGGCCCGACAGGTCGGGAAGGGCCTTCAGCACGAAATAGCTCATCAGCATGTACATGGTCCAGATGCCCACGGTGTTGAGCAGGAAATACAGCTTGTTCTCTATCTTGCCGAAGGTCTTGAAACCAGCAATCAAGCCTTCCAGAATGTCGTTCAAGCGGGCAAGAACGGCGCTCCGCCCACGGAATCTGCGCACTACCCAAAGGGAGGCAGCCGCCAGAAGCACCAGAAGCACCAGTACCCAGACAATGATGCTGTGAGAGGTAATCGGATGCCAGATATTGTCGATGAAAAATCCGCCGAAACGCCCCCATCCGCATACGAGGGCCAGCACGAACATCACCCCTACCGCGAAAAAGTCCCAGGCGCGCTCCATGATGATGGTTCCGAAAACGGTCTGGAACGGCATCCCGGCCCTGGCAATCAGAGCGCAGCGTACGATTTCACCGGAACCGGGAATCGCTATGCTCACCATCGCCCCTATGTTGGTGGCGTCGAACACGCTGCCATACCTGACGCTGCCGTCGATGGGACGGAGCAGTTGCTTCCAACGCAGGCTGCGGAACACTATTGCGAGGTAAGCGGCGACGAAAAACAGCACTATCCAGCCCCAGCGGGTAGCTTTCAACCCTGCAAGAAACTCCTTCCAGTCGATGCCCCGGCACGCAAGCCAGATGAGAATGGCCGCAAGCGCCACCGAAACGGAATATTTCAGGATACTGCCAAGCTTTTTTGTCATAGCTTGCAAATTTAGTCATTATCCCGATATTTTTCCTTATTTTTGCTTTTCAATAAGAAGATTATGAAGTCGATATTAGGAATTGGCAACGCCCTCACCGACATCCTGGCAGTCCTGCCGGATGACACCCTGCTCAGAGAATACCATCTTCCCCTCGGAAGCATGCAGCATGTTGACATGGAGACCGGCGACCGAATCTGGTCCGCCCTCAAGGAGATAGGCGTAAAATATGTTCCGGGAGGCTCCGCCGCCAACACCATCACCTGCACATCCATCTTCGGCATGCCCTCGGGATATATAGGAAAGATTGGCGACGATGAGCTCGGGCAGCTGTTCAAGAGCACCATGGAGCAGTTCGGGGTAAAGACCACCATGCTCCACAGCGACAAGTCTTCCGGCCGCTGCATGGTGTTCATCACCGGAGCCAATGCCGAACGCACCTTTGCCGACTATATGGGCGCCGCCCTTGAAATGGGGCCCGAAGACCTCAAACCGGAGTATTTCGAAGGCTACGACTACTTCCATATCGAAGGCTACCTCGTTCAGAACCAGGAGCTTATTGCAAAGGCTACCCAGATGGCAAAGGAGGCCGGATGCATCATCTCCATCGACATGGCTTCATACAATGTCGTGGAAAGCAACAACGCCTTCCTGCACAACCTGGTGGACAAATATGTGGACATAGTCTTTGCCAACGAAACCGAAAGCCGTGCCTTCACCAAGATTGAAGACCCCCGCGAAGCGCTCCGAAAGCTCGCGCAACACTGCGACACCGCAATCGTGAAGGTTGGCAAGCACGGTAGCTGGCTGCGACGGGGCGACGAGGAACACTACATCCCCGCATGGCCCGCAAACCCCGTGGACGCCACCGGTGCAGGCGATACCTACGCCGCAGGATTCATCTACGCGCACTCCCTCGGCATGCCCCTCAAGGAATGTGGGGAAATCGGCTCCATCATAGCCGCAAAGGTGGTGGAAGTGATAGGCACCAAGATTGATGTTCCCCGCTGGAGGGATGCCAAACTCGAAATCAAAGAACTCGTAGCAAAGGTCAATGGCTAATTTCTTCCTCCGTCAGCTTTTCCGTATCACCGGCAGCAAGGTTCCCACCTCGCTGCTGCGCTGGGAGCAACTCAGCTCCGTGACGGTGCTGCTGGATGCCGACGCCGAAGATGCGCCACAGGCGGAACGGATGGTCAGGGAACTCCTTGGCAGCGCACTCCGGGAGATAGTGCCGGTGCGGCGGAAGAAACTCATCCGCGTCCGGAAAGAGACCCAGGCGCTGGTGTCGCTGCTGCCCTTCAACGATTTCCGTTCCGAGTATGTGCTCCGCCGCAGCAGGGCCCAGTTCAAGGCGGGGAGGGTGCCGCTGGATGTGCTCGACCTGGTGGTGTCCGACCCGGAAGGGCAGAGTTTCCCGCAGACGGAGGTGTTCGGGAAGATGGTGGACATAATCAAGAATCTGAAATGAAAAAATATCTAATAGTATTCCTCATATCGATGGTACCGCTGATAGAGCTTCGCGGAGCCATTCCGTGGGCCGTCGGTTTCGGACTTCCGCTTGTTCCGTCCTACATCGTAGCGGTAATAGGCAACATGATTCCGGTTCCGTTCATATTCCTGTTTGCAAGGAAGATTCTTGAATGGGGAAAAGACCACAAATACATCGGAGGATTCTTCCGCTGGTGCCTGGAAAAAGGCGAAAAGGGCGGACGCAAGCTCGAGGCGAAGGCCGGACGCGGGCTGTATTGGGCCCTGCTGCTCTTCGTCGGCATCCCGCTCCCGGGCACAGGGGCCTGGACCGGCACTCTCGCCGCCAGTTTCCTCAACATGGACTTCAAGAAGAGCGTGCTGTTCGTGATGCTGGGCGTAATCCTTGCAGGAATCATCATGCTCACCGCCTCGCTCGGCGTTTTCGGAGCAATCTCCTTTATGAAATGACACTGCCATGAACTATAAAGCAACCAAGGACGGAAGATACCTGCTGAGCCTTCCGAACCACTGCGAAATCAGCACCGCACTCTCTGAATTCTGCGAAGAGCACGGCATCCTCAGCGGCATCGTGGGCGGAATCGCCGCCATCAACGGAGCCACATTCCGTTTTCTCGACCCGGCCACCAAGCAATATGTGGACAAGACCTTCGCGGAGCAGATGGAAGTAACCTGCCTCACCGGGAACATCTCCCGAAAGGACGGAAAACCCTATCTGCACATCCATGTGACCGCAAGCAGGCGCGACTATTCCTGCATCGGAGGACATCTTCTCACCGCAAATGTGAACGGAGCCTGCGAACTCTTCGTCGAAGACTACGGGCTGGAAGGCGTCGGGCGCCGTTTCGACACCGAAACCGGACTCAACCTCTATGATTTCAAGTAACATGGCACGCAAAATTGTAGGCATAGGAGAGACGGTGCTGGACATCGTCTTCAAGAACGGGAAGCCGCTCGCAGCCGTGCCCGGAGGCTCGGTTTTCAACTCCATGGTCTCGCTCGGACGCACCGCAGGGCGCGATTTCCCCGATGTCCGCCTGATAATGGAATCGCAGGTCGGCGACGACTATGTGGCCGACATCGTATCATCATTCATGCAGGAGAACGGCCTCGGGCTCGAAGGGATGCAGCGCAACGGAGGGCAGAGCAATGTGTCAATGGCCCTTCTCGACGAGCGGAACAACGCCCGGTACGAGTTTTTTCGCGACAAGGACATTCCTCCCTTCCGCACTCCCGACACGGCCCTCGGCATCGACGACATCGCTATTTTCGGCTCCTTCTTTGCCGTAAGCCCCCTCACCGGAGCGCAGACGAAAGAGTTCATCCGCCGTGCAAAAGCCGCTGGCGCCATCGTTTACTACGATATAAATTTCCGGAAAAACCATCCCGTTGAGCCCGCCTCCATCGAAGAGAACATAGCCCTCAGCACCATTGTGCGGGGTTCTTCGGAGGATATTGAATCCCTTTACGGCAGCAGCGACGCGGCACTTGTTTACCGCGAGCACATCGCTCCTCTCTGCCCCAACTTCATCTGCACCCGGGGCAGTGAAAATGCGGAAGTTTTCTCTCCCGGAGTGCACGGGCGTTTTCCCGTGATGCCGGTGTCCGAGGTGGTGACGACCATAGGGGCAGGCGACAATTTCAACGCAGGCATCATCTACGCAATAATCGCCGCAGGGCTTCGCAGGAGCGACCTCGCCTCCATCCCCTCTGAAACCTGGGCCCGGCTCGTGCCCACCGCCATGCGATTCTCCGCCAATGTCTGCGGGAGCCTGTACAACTATGTAGATAAAGACTTCCGCCCTTAGACAAATTGTCAACGGGAAACGCATTTGCCCGATTTTTGCTGCTGTTCCGTCAGAATTATTTAAGATATGACTATCAACCTGGAAGAAAAACAAATACCGGTACTGCTCGTAACCGGATACCTCGGAAGCGGAAAGACCACCCTTCTGAACCGCATCCTCAATAACAAGAAAGGAATACGCTTTGCCGTAATAGTGAACGACATAGGCGAAGTGAACATCGACGCCGACCTCATCCAGAAAGGGGGCATCGTGGGCAATACCGACGACAGCCTCGTGGCACTGCAGAACGGCTGCATCTGCTGCACCCTCAAAATGGACCTCGTGGCGCAGCTGAGCGACCTCTGCCGCATGGACAAGTTCGACTACATCGTCATTGAGGCCAGCGGCATCTGCGAGCCTGCGCCCATTGCGCAGACCATCGTGTCCGTGCCGCAGATAGGCCCGCGCCAACTGGTTACACCTAAACTCGACTGCATCGTCACCGTGGTTGACGCCCTCCGGATGCAGAGCGAATTTGCGTGCGGCGATGCCCTGCAGCGCTCCGACATCGACGACGAAGACCTTGAGCGCCTGGTAATCGAACAGATTGAGTTCTGCAACATAGTGCTGCTCAACAAAGCCTCGGAAGTGAAGCCTGAAGAGCTCGCCCGCGTGCGCCAGATTGTAAAGACCCTGAATCCCGGCGTGGAAATCATAGAATGTGACTATGGCGAAGTGGACCTCGACCTGCTTCTTGATACAGGCCGTTTCGATTTCGAAAAAGTCGCCACTTCCGCTACCTGGATTGCAGAAATCGAAGGCCACCATCACGATGAAGACGACGATGATGATGAAGACGAACATGAACACGAGCACGGGCACGGGGAGCACCACCATCACCACCACCATGAAGGCGGAGAAGTGGAAGAATATAACATCGGAACCTATGTATATAATGTGCGCCCGGCCTTCGACATGAACAAGTTCGACTATGCCGCCACCCGCCTGTGGCCGGACAACATCATTCGCGCAAAAGGACTGTGCTATTTTGCACACGACCCCGACAAATGCTACCTCTTTGAGCAGGCAGGTGTCCAGAAGAGCCTGCGCGAAGCCGGACTATGGTACGCCGCAATGCCGAAAGACCAGCTTGCAGAGCAGCTTCTCCGCGACGAAGCGCTCCAGCGCGACTGGGATCCGGAATACGGCGACAGGATGCAGAAAATTGTATTCATAGGGCAGAACCTCGACAAAACCGCCATCAAAGAACTGATGGACAGCTGCATCGCCTAAGGCTCCGGCTGTATTTGCTTGCTTTCCTCCTTACCCGGCCATAATCCTGCCTTCCTTCAACTCGCGCTGGAGAATGGCGTACACATAGGCGGTGCTTTGGGCGAAGAGGCCGGTTTCAAGGTCCAGGATTTTCTCGTAGGTGTCGGAATTATACACGGCATCCAAGGCATTGCTCATGGACATCTTCTGCTCTTCCATCAGTTTGAGGACCAAGTCCTTGACCAATTCCTCAATCATAAACGACTCCCGGCTCATACGCGCTTGAGGTATTGGATGGAACGCTCCGTGGCAAAGAAATACTGGAAGGTGACGCCCTGCTTGTACTTCAACTCCTGAAGGAAAATGTCGATAGTGATGATGCCGGCGAGCAGGCGACGGATCTGGAATCCCACATCATCATTGGCAATGGGGCCATGGACGATGTCGTACTCGTGAATCTGCTTACGGCTGCTGTTGGCTCGGTTTGCCAAGATGAAATCGGCCCATTCCTTGGAATAGAACTGAAAATCCTTTTGCATCAGTCCGGCGGCCTTCGCGGCAACTTCGTCAAACTCAAAGACCGACACCATCGGCTCACCACCATACAGCCGCACCCTGCGGCTGGCCATCCGCTCTGCCTGCTCTCTACTGGCCGTTAGATAGAAACCCACCCCGAAGTCTTTTCCCACCTCGGAGCGGTTCAGGTCAATCTCCCAGACATCCACATTGGAACCGTGATACAGAATCATGCCAGCGCCCCTCCATTGTTCCTGCAATAGAGAGCCACATCCGCCACCACATTCTCAAAGGAAAGCGTGTGTTCCACATCATAGAACTCCTGTAGGAAATCAATGCCCTTGTAACGGGCAAGGTAACGGTAAGCTTGAGGATTGGACAGGCCGAAACGCTCAGCGAATTCACTGATAACTGCCACGATATATGACACTTGTCTGTCCATTGAGCACAAAGTTAAGCAAACTATTTTGAATTCCACATTAATTCCATATAAAAAGCTGCCATCAAAGACTTGATGGACAGCTGCATCGCCTAAGGCTCCGCCTGTCTTTGCTTGCTTTTGGTGAGAATAAAAATAAATTTCTATATTCTTCTCGCAGAACAACGAAAAGATTGTGCAGAAAAATGACGGAATTGTTATTGGCATGAAGCTGATGCTAATCTGGCATAGCAAACTTCCAAACCTCTCTTGAGCATATCTAATTGCACATAAGTTTCATCTTGATTCGGATAGAAAGTCACAACTGGATTTTGAATATTCTCCCATTTATCATTATAGATTTCTACAGTAACAGCGACCTTTTCAGATGTCCTTTTGTTCAGCTGTAACTTTACAATAGGATTTTTAGAGTAAACAATGGGAGTCGTCACTGTAACAACAAGTCCTTCTGCTCCATACACACGACAACTTGTGGTATTCTTGTCCTGCATGGTAAAAGATGTAAGGAAAAGCGTGACAACGGTCGCTGCAAAAAATAACAAGAATTTTTTCATACTATAGTATTATTATCCCCGGTCTTACGCCTTTCCGGGCCTTGGCATGCAAATATACTACCCCCCCCCACATTTCCAAATAATTCTGCAAAAAACGAATAACATTAAAGCCACGCTCTTCTTCCGGCTGACGGACGATGAGAGAGAATTGAAGAATAAATATCCATTACTATCAAAGAACGATAAACGGTTTTGTTTTATAGGAGTGGTTTTAAAATCAAGTATTAGTAGAATTATTACCTTTGTGACTTATGAAAGGCATAATATTTTTTATACCGAACAAGATGCCAATGCAAGGGCACTACGATACTTCTATGAGAATAATAAGGAATTCAGGGATGCTGATAAACATGGAACACTGTATGAAAAATGGCGTTATCTAAGACTCTCGTATAATGATAAAGCTAACCAGTTAGTGCTTGATAGCCGGATAATGAAACTTGAATTTGCATTCAATACTAATACTCAAATTGATAGGAGATGTTTTTTATGAGAAATATTTATCGATTCTTATTGTTGTTTTTATTGGTTTCTGCGTGCTCGGCAGAGCGACATCATCATGTGAGGTTTGTTAACAATAGCAATCTGCCAATCAGAGTTTATAATCAAGTTATTCAAGACAATGACACTTTGCTGCGCAATATCGAATGGATGAAGATACATAATCAATATTATGTGCCGGCAAAATCAATAAACGAAGGCGCCTTGTCGGCCAGACTTGGGCGATATTTTGAAAGACTTTACGAGGATTTAGATGCTGCCATTTTTGTGTTAGATGCAAATTACACTTATGATGAAGTGCATAACCGCAAGAGTGATGATGGTATTGTCTTGGTTCGTTATACTCTGTCTTTGGAGGATTTTAGGAACTTGGATTGGGAACTATCTTTTCCTCCCGATGAGCGAATGAGGCACATCCATATGTGGCCCCCATACGAAGAAGTTGTAGCAAAGTATGCAGAATAAACAAGTACCTGATAATCTGACAATTAACATTCAACTATCGCCCGAATTCGGCGATAGTTTATAAGGAATCCATTGAAAAACAAGCAATTAGCTTTGCGAGACAATATTCTACTTTCTTTTTAATGTGGGCATTGCCGGAGTTCAGCCCCTCCTTTGCCTCACGGCTTCAGAGAGTAGGATGGAGGCAGAGACGCTGACATTGAGGGAGTCGAGGGGAACACCTTAGGAGCAGAGACCCTGAAAATAGAGATTTATCTACAATAAAAAAGCCTCAGACTGTTGTCCGAGGCTTTCGGGTGGAGATAAAGAGATTCGAACTCTTGACCCCCTGCTTGCAAAGCAGGTGCTCTACCAACTGAGCTATACCCCCGATCAATATTATGAAAAAACTGTAGTCCCTCGCGGAGTTGAACCGCGGACCTCCACATTATCAGTGTGGCGCTCTAACCAACTGAGCTAAGAGACTATATAATAATGGGAGAACAAATACGAGCAAGGCACCAAGACCTGTGCTCTTGCACACTGGACCGCGAGCTCCGAGTGTCGTGAACCTCGCTCCAAAAAGGAGGTGTTCCAGCCACACCTTCCGGTACGGCTACCTT
>JAFUGJ010000036.1 GCA_017469425.1 Bacteroidales bacterium | reverse complement strand
TTGACTGCAGGAAGATGAGTTATATCTCCTCCTCCGGCCTTCGCATTTTTCTGACCATCCGCAAGGCTGCTGCCGCTGCGGGAGGGAAGGTCATTGTTCGCGGCCTGCTCCCTGAAGTCAGGAGCGTCTTCATGATGACAGGATTTCTTAACCTTTTCCAAATAGAAGCATGAAGTACAGTAGATTTTTTCTTCTCGGGTTTATCCTGACTTCTTTTACTGTAGCCTGCAGCAAAGATGACCCCATCCCTTCACCTGACAGCTCCGTTACGCTGAACTGCAAACAGCCTGAATTCCTCAAGGCAGGAGACAAGGTTGCCCTTATTTCGCCCTCCTATTTCACTCCGATGGAGAATGTGGAGAAAACCGCCTAAGTGCTTCGAGGCTGGGGCCTGGAGCCCGTCGTGGGACCCAATGTGGGAAAGGTTGTTGACGGCCGTTACGCTGGAACCGTCGCCGAGCGTATAAGCGATATCCGCTGGGCGCTCAGCGACCCTTCCATCAAGGCCATTATCTGCAACCGCGGAGGATATGGCACCATCCAGCTGATTGATGAAATCAAACTGACGGAACTGTCGGCAAGCCCAAAATGGATAGTCGGCTTCAGCGACATCACTACGCTCCATGGTCTTTGGACCCGCGCCGGGGTGATGAGCATCCACGGCACAATGAGCTCCTTCCTGGCGGCTGGCGGCACGGACAAGACCAGCACCCTGATGCGGGATATCCTGCTGGGAAAAGTGCCCAGATATGAAGTCCCGGCTCATCTGCAAAACATCACGGGCAAGGCCAGCGGCATCCTCGTCGGCGGCAACATCTGCACCTTTGCGCCCAATCTGGGTACGCAGGCCGATGCCACCCTCGGCAAGGACATCATCCTCTTCATCGAAGAGGTGGAAGAATCCATGCACAACATCGACCGCCAGTTCAACATCCTGGCGATGAACGGTGTTCTGGACCGCTGCAAAGGCGTTATCCTCGGAGAATTCACCGACTGCGGCACGGAATTTACCTTTGAGAACTGCGAAGAAATGCTCCACCGGTACCTTGTCAAATACAACATCCCCGTCCTCTGCGGTTTCCCTGCCGGTCACGGTGAAGTGAACCTTCCGATGATCATGGGCGCGCCTGTCACCATTGATGTCCGCTCAGACGGCGCCACTCTCCAGTTCAACATGGAAGGACAGCAGCAAACCATCAATACCGCCGAAGTCACTGCTCCCAAAACAAGCCTTTCGAGGCGACTGATGCTTTCCGGTAAAACAGAATTGTAAAGTAAATGAATACAAAACGATTATTACTCGCTATCGTCTCCTGCTGGGCCATCCTGCTGGGCTGCAGCAAAATGGAGCCTGATACCCCCAAAAATTATTTCACCCAGTGGAACTCCTGCGAGGCGCTCACCGCCCTGCAGGAATATGTTCAGGATGTCACTAATCCGTCTTCCAAAAATTACATCAAGCCGGAGGACAGGATTGCTACCTTCGACATGGACGGAACCTTCGTGGGCGAACTGTATCCTACTTACTTCGAATACAACCTCCTTGAATACCGCGTGCTCGACGACCCTTCCTACAAAGACAAAGCTCCGGAAGATGTGCGGGAAACGGCCCGGGAAATCCGTGACTTCGTGCGTACAGGCGCCAAACTGCCGGACCACTTTGACATGAAGCACGCCCGGGCGGCGGCAACGGCTTATGCCGGAATGACGCTTGCGGAATTTGACGCCTATGTCAAGGCCTACGCAGCAAAGCCGGCCAACGGTTTCATCGGCATGACTTATGGCCAAAGCTTTTACAAGCCCATGCTCGAAGTCTTTGATTATCTGGAAGACAACGGCTTTACCTATTATGTGGTTTCCGGTTCCGACCGCTTCATCTGCAGGGCTCTTGTCGAGGCCATCGGCATCGCTCCCAACCGTGTAATCGGGATGGATGTGAGGCTTGAATCCTCCGGCCAGGGCGACGAAGCCGGTGTAAACCATACCTTCGGCAAGGAAGAAAACCTTGTCCGCACCGATGAGCTCATAATCAAGAACCTCAAGACCAACAAGGTCCTGCAGATTTCCCAGGAAATCGGCAAGATTCCGGTCCTGTCCTTCGGCAACAGCGGCGGCGACAGCGCCATGCACAACTACTGCTTGAGCAACAGCCATAAATCAGCTGCCTTCATGCTCATTGCCGATGACCCGGAGCGCGACCACGCCGACCGGGAAAAGGCGCTCTCTCTGGGTGAACAGTGGCACGCTGCCGGATACCATGTCATTTCCATGCGTGACGACTTCAAGACCATTTACGGAGAAAACATAAAAACGACTGCATTTTCTTTTTAAACAAATAAACAATGAAACGAATCCTTACCATCATCGTGCTGGCAGCAGCCTGCACCTCCGCTTTTGCACAGAAAGCCCCCCGGAGTGCTTCCTACAGCGAACTTAAAAACTATTATCTCGCCTCCGACTATGTTGCTGACGAAAATGATCCCTATTCTGTGGGATGGATATGCTTCGACTCATTTGTGGTTCCCGGTATGGGCCAGCTTATCATGAAAGAACGCGGCCATGGTTGGGCTTTCCTTGGTTCTTCCATTGTGTTGGGCGCCATTTCCGAATCGTTCGCAGATGGAATCCGTAGGTCGGTTGAATTTGATGATAATGATGAAATCCATATCGTTGACGGGAAACGGCAGCAGTTCAAGAAGAATCTGATCGGCCTTGCCTGCTTTGGCCTGGCAGAACTCGGTGTATCCATCTGGTCGTGCATTGATGCGAATAGAATCGCCAAGGTCAAGAACCAGTACTATCAGGATGTCAGGGGAAAACATGCTTTCTCCGCTACCGTTTATCCTTCCTTCGACCTGGCCCAGACCGGCACTTCGGTAGTTCCCACCGCAGGCATGACCTTTGCCGTCCGTTTCTAAAACGCCTTTTGCTAAAGAGTCAAGCCCAAGCCCTTATAAAAGCGGAGCTGCCTGACGGATGAGCCATTGGGGAAAGCGCTGATACCATTTCCATGCCTTGACTTCCTCTATGGATATTTCCCTGCACTGCTGCAGGTCATTTTCAAAAATGGCTTTGCTTTCAAGGGCAAGTTCCCGGTCGTACAAATAGGCATTATCCTCGTAGTTGAGCGTAAAACTACGGTTGTCCATGTTGGCAGTGCCGATGCTGGCAAGGTAATCGTCGGTAACAAAGGTCTTCGCGTGCATGAATTCTCCTTCCCGCAGGAAGATTCTGACCCCGGAACTCAGGCACTCCAGGAAGAAGGATTTGTTGGCCGGACCCATGAAGAAAGTGTCGGCCTTGGAGGGAATCATCACGCGGACATCCACCCCGCTGCGGGCGGCGGCTTTCAGGGCCGACAGCACGGGCTTGGATGGAACGAAGTACGGCGTCTGGAGATAGAAGTACTCTTTGGCATGCATGAGGGCCCACTGGTAGCTGGTTTCGATAGGATGGAAGTTGAGCCCGGGTTCGTCTGAAATTATCTGGATGAGCTTTCCGCCGTCTTTGGTTTCCGGTTCGGGAAAATAAAACGGATATGGCTCTTCCCGCTTGCCTCCCGAGATTATCCATGAGTTGAGGAAGATGAGCTGGAGGGATGCCACGGCGTCGCCTTCTATTCGCAGGTGAGTATCCCGCCACTGGCGGAAGTAGTGGTCGTTGATGTTCATGCCTCCGGTATAGCCGATTCTGCCGTCAATGACTACAATCTTCCGGTGGTTCCGGTAGTTGAGCTTGCTCAGGAAATCGCCTACAAGGTGACGGACGCCCGTAAATCGTATGACTTCCACTCCGCTTTTTTTCATGCTTCTGTAGTATCGGTGGCCGATGGGGAAGTTGGCGATGTTTTCGTTGATGAACTTTACCTTCACGCCTTCCTTCGCTTTTTTGATGAGCATGTCGCGGATTGCCCGGCTGCCTTCATCGGCCCCGAAATGGTAGTACTCCAAATTGATGGATTCCTTTGCATTTTCAAGGTCCTGTAGCAGAAGCTCATATTTTCGGTGTCCGTCGGTAATGATTTCTACGGAATTGTTCGAGGTGACGCTGCCCTGGAAACTGCCTGCAATCAGTTTGGAGAAAGTCTGATATGAGGAGTCCATGTCAGAGATGGCAGGATTGTCGAACAGTTTCTGAAGGAGGGGAGTGTCTATTTCAGCAATGAGCTCCTCGAAGAACTTCCTGTGTTTCTTCTCTATGGACCAGTGAGGGCGCAGGTTCAACACCAGAAGGACAAGCGCGAAGATGCCCAGCAGAATGTGCCAGAATTCTTTGTTGGTGACATTTCCGCCCTTGAAGAGAAAAAAGAACAGGATGACGAGAATGCACGCTATAAGCAGCAGGGAAACAAACAGTTGAATTATATCGGACTTCATGTTGCAAATATAATTATAATGTATGTTTTTCTGCGGAACTTGTCAAAAGATACTTAATTTTGCAGCACTGCTTTGCACGATCGGCCTTTTCGCCCAGACAAGCAAGCTCCCCAATGTAAAGGAGCTCGTAAGCGTTGAGAACGAAAACACCGGTGAAACGGTAGAGGTGGTCAATATCCCCGTCGACGGCGTAAACCGCTATTTCCTCCATGTCGGTAACATGGGCATCGGTGACAAGGTGATTCAGGTTAACCTGGATCCGGTTTACCGCCTTTACATCCCCCTCGGGAACAACCTCGCCGACGCCGTGGCAGCCATGGAAGAACTAAAGACGCTCTACAAAGAACCCAAGGGCACCATGCGCGAGGTTCAGGGCAGCTTCAAACCCTTCTTCCCCACGGAAGAAACTGAGACGGTCCGGGTTTACCGGCATCAGCCCCTCCTTGCCAACCAGCTTCAGTTCGTTATCGAACGCGACGGCTACGAGCGCGTGGCCTATCTTTCCAAATCCGAGTTCGGCTCCCTTCTCCGCGGACTTAAACTCAACGGGAAGTTGCATAAAGAGTAAAGGCAGCCATTCTCCGGAGCCAGTCCACGCATCTCCCAAGATGCTGAAGAAGTACATCAAGGCTGACTCCCTGGAAATACAATAGGATTTTTATCGTTTGTAAACAATGAAAATTGACATCTGCTAACAACATCTCCAAATACATGAAATCACAGAAGGAAAATGTTTCTTCCAACCTGATTCTCCTGTATAGAGGATTTTACGCAGAGGCTTACTTGATTGATGTAGTGCCCCGCTATGACATCCATGGCAAGAAAGTCATTGAGAATGCTGTTTACAAGCAACTCTGTTTCCTTGGTTTTGATGTTAAAGTAGGTGTCCTGAATGCCGGAGAAGTAGATTTTGTCTGTACTAAGCCCGGGAAAACTGTTTATGTACAGGCAAGTTACATAATTTCGGAAGAATCTACTCGGCAACGAGAGTTTGGACCGCTTGAGAAGATTCGTGACAATCATCCGAAATATGTAATCAGTGTTACTCCGCTCCTTACGCAAAGGGACGAGAACGGAATAACCCATCTTTCTCTGAGAAAATTCCTGAAGGAAGGTATCTAGACCTTACAAGTTCACCACGCCGGATACTGCAAGATTATTGACTGCGGTATCCGTTTTTCGTATCAATCAGGATGCATCGGGCGTGAAAGCCGTCTCTCCGTCCTGCGCCATGAAATCAGGATCGAGTTCATAGAGATATAGCTCCGGAGTGGAACTGCCTACGCCGGGATAGCCGTTCTTATGCTGCTGGTAAATATACTTGGCCTCTTCCAAGTGCTTGCTCATCTTGTGGGCGTTGAGTTCACGGAGGAAGACTCCCATAATCGCGCGGGCCACACGGGCCTGCATGGGGTCGTCCGAATCGGTAGTCTTCTTCTCTACTTCAGTGAGTTCGTTGTTCTTGGCTTATGCATGACCTTGATTTCTTCCATATAGATTTTTGTTTTTCAGGTTTAACACTACCTATCTATACGCAATAGTCTCCGAAAATGTAAAACCCGTGTAGAAATACCTACGGAAGTTGGTCCTGCCAGTCCAAAATGAGGATAGCGGGGAAGAAAAGGAAGGCAATAATTAGTTGGAAAAAAAAGTTCTGTCATGTTGACGATAAATAATTGCCTCACAACGTATGATTTAAAAAGTATTTTTCGTACTTTTGTTAAAACACCACTCCGTAATATGCAGACCTTCTTATTTGATACAAAAACTAATACTGTCATTACCGACGCTATTGAGTTGATTCTGGGTATTTGGGTTCATATATTGTACAGACACTCAAATTGGGAACGAACAGAGTGAACGTGATTCCGTATTCTTTACGAGGATTCTGCCAGAGAAATCCATAACAGAATTCGACAAGAAAAAACAATCTGAACAAAATAGGAAAAATATGGAGAATGAAGCAAAGCAACGTCACAAGTTGGAAGAAGAAAAAGAAAGAGAATGTCAAAAAGAGCAGGAAGAGATAGAAACGATTATCCAATCATATAAAGAGGGAAAAAGGATTGAGGATATTGTGCAAGTCTTCAAAAAAACTTGTGTTGAGAAAGTTTTAACTGAAGAGTATAGTACTAATGTGCCGATAAGATTGGCGTCTGATATCCCCGGTTTCACTGAATATGATAACTACAAAGTGGCCAAAAACTTGATTGTACAATATCGGTTGCCTTATTGGTTAGAAAAACAATTGATACTATTAGAGAATAGTTATAAAGCGTTTAAAAACACTAATGTACAATTATCCTATACTGAGAATGACGAGTTTTGGAAGGTTTACTACCAAGTACGATACTTTCCAAGGACTCTTTGCGAGACATACTTTGTGTTCAATGAAGAATTTAGCAATTCTCACCTTAACAACCAGGATGAAATCAGTATTCTTTCGATTGGATGTGGGAGCGGTGGGGATATAATTGGGCTTCTTATGGCACTTGATAGCCGTTTATCGAAAGAGACTTCCGTTTCTATTGTTGTTTATGAGGTTAATGATTATGCATTTGGATGCCTCAAGAATAATCTGAAACTCGCCATGCCTTCTCTAAGTCACATTAAAACAGATATAGAGAAGATTATTCGTAATAAGACCCCAATTAAAATAGATGGAGATTTTGATGAGATTCAGAACAAAGAGTACGATTATATACTGTGCTCTAAAATGGTAAACGAAGTAATGCGTACTGAGTTTAGGGATGTCGTTAATAATTGGAACGGACAAGACATTTTACTGGATCGAATTAAAGAATTAGAACAAAATAGGTTTTTTCAGATTTATTTAAGTCTCTTAGGAGAGCTTAAGCCACATATTAAAACGGAAGGCTACTGCTTAATATCAGAGCTCACCGATAAGCCTATTCCTAAAGAGCTCACCAGATTTGATTCTTTTAAGTTCTACTGTAGAGACAATGATGGGTATAATATATTAAAAGACAAGGAAGAGAAAGAGTTGCGTAAAATTATAGAGGAGGAACTAAATAAGAGCATCCGTTTTTTGCCGCTGTATCTTAATGCAGGAGTAAAATCCTTTATTAAACAAAACAAAGACTGCAGGCCTGTCGCTCCGTGGTTTTGCGACGGATGTTGGACTAAGGAAAAATGTTTCACACAGCTGCAATTCTATATTCATAACCCTTTATTGAGTAACCCCAAAGATAGATTCGAAGGCTTATGCTTTAGAATTATTAAGAAAGAACAACGAACGGAGAGGAATCAGAACTTGCCGAATGCAGCTATCAGTATAAAAAAGAATGATGGAAAAAAAGAATTTTTAATACAAATGTCACAAACGTCTAAAAATAAGACACAGGAAATAGTCAGTGCGTACGAACGTTAATGTGAATAATACTCTCTCGACATGGACGAAAAGATACATATTATCAATGCTACGGGGAACTTAGTAGAAGCTTCTGCCCCAGTTATAATCTCTGCCAGCCGATCCACCGATATTCCTGCTTTTTATGCCCAATGGTTTATGAACCGCTTGCGAGCAGGGTACTGTATCTGGTATAATCCTTTCAACCAGAAACCTATGTACATTTCGTTTGCGAAGACGAAGGTTGTGGTTTTCTGGACGAAAAATCCTGAGCCAATGATTCCATTTTTGCCAGAATTAGACAAAATGGGAATTCACTATTACTTTCAGGTTACACTTAACGATTATGTAAACGAAGGTTTTGAACCAAATGTTGCACCGGTTGAACATAGGGTTGAGGTGTTTAAACGTCTTTCCAATCTAATCGGCAAAGAAAGGGTGATATGGCGTTTCGATCCATTGATTGTTACTCCTCAATTATCAGCGCGTCAGCTTCTTACAAAAGTATATCATGTCGGCAATCAGTTAAAAGGTTATACAGATAAACTTGTTTTCAGTTTTATAGATGTCAAGGCTTATAGGAAGGTCCAGAGCAATCTAGTCAAAGAGACTCCATATTTCACACGGGAAACTGTTGAAGATGCTGAGCCAACTGGTCATTATTTGGATGAATTGGTTGAAGGCCTTGCAAAGTTACGCGACCATTGGAGAGAAGAAGGATGGAATATAAGTTTGGCTACTTGTGCAGAAAAGATAGACCTGGACAAATATAGAATTGAGCATAACAGGTGTATTGATGGTGAATTAATGGAACGTATTTTTGCCGAAGACAAGGAATTAGTTTACTATCTTAGGACAGGGAGATTGCCTGAGCCTGATTTGTTTGGTAATATCCCTGAACTTCCCTCCGAAAGAAAAGATCTTAAAGATAAAGGACAACGTAAAGTTTGCGGATGCATGATTAGTAAGGATATCGGAATGTATAACACTTGCCGACATTTCTGTGTGTATTGCTATGCGAATACTAGCAAAGAGGCCGTGTTGAAAAATAAAAATAGTCATAACGACGAATCTGAAAGCATAATTAGCTAAATTCCATTTTACCACACATACTTATGACTTCCAAACGGGATACAATTCGAGCCTGGTTGATGTATTATTGGCGAAGTTTGTTCTATACAAGTGCCCCTACGCGTAAAAAGATTGAAGAACGGGCAAACAATCGAACTGAAGAATTGGAGGATTATATAGGAGGGGAAGTTGAGGATATCGATGAGGAAATG
The DNA here is from genome assembly GCA_017469425.1 of Bacteroidales bacterium. GTDB lineage: Bacteria > Bacteroidota > Bacteroidia > Bacteroidales > UBA932 > Cryptobacteroides. The sequence goes on along the minus strand of JAFUGJ010000036.1, from coordinate 271,269 downwards.
ATAGCCGATGCGGTCGCCGATCCAGAATTGTTCCAAGGCGCCGTTGATGATGAGTTGGCACAAAAGTTTTTCGCTATCTTCCAGCGGACACATAATCCTATTGTTTTCCTTGTCGCCCCTATAAGGGTGCGGAGAAATGAAGACGGTAATAAAATGTATGAGTACTTCCCTTTCTGGTTTCCTCTGGAGGCTCAATTTAATGAACATGCGAACAAATGGAGCATCAAGTGCAACAAGTTCTTTCATGACATTTATGTCCCACGGAAATTTATGACGCCACAAGCAGGAGAGGATGACTATGTTAATGAATCGGAATTCGAGTTTACCTTTACCACGTGTGAGAAATACGAACAGAATTACGCTATACCACTTGAGCATAATATGTCGCTCGACCAGTATATAGATGCTATAAAGGAATCATTCCGAAATATGACCGGACAAACTCTGGATTCTTATACTTGCAAGGAGACTGGTCTTATTGCGGAGTATAATCCTTTCATTCACATTGAGCGCCCTAACGATTTCACAAAAAAAATCCGAAGACTTTATCGTGAAAATCTCCAGCTAGACGAAGTTTGTATCCCCCAACTCATTCAAAGTTTGATTGCCCCAAATAATCATTTATCACATTATCCTATTAACGATATCACAGATGACTATTTAGAGAGTGGCAAACTTCATCTCGGTCAGATGAATAATAAATACCCTTTATCCAGTTCTCAGAGAAAAGCGTTGCTAACATGGTTGAAATACGAATCTGTTGATGATATCATGGTGGTGAATGGGCCTCCAGGAACAGGAAAAACGACATTGATACAAAGCATCATTGCATCTAAAATTGTTCAAAGCGCAATTGAAGCAGATAAACCATATATGGCTCTTTGTTGTGCTTCAACACATAAAGCAGTAACAAACATTATAGATAGTTTCAACGGCAGCAATGTCTCAAATATCAGATATCTTCCGGACTTTACAGGCTATGCATCATATGTTTCCAGGGACAATGATTTAACCAAAAAATTTTTTCATTTTCCGCCGAACTCATCTAAGAAGTTCAGAAAAGGACCGTTTCCTCCCGGGAATGGAGACAGACCTGGAATTGAAACAGAAGAGTATAGGAATAATGCGAAAGAGGCTTATTTGAACCATTTTGATGATTATGATTCCCTGTCAAATGTGATTGAAAAACTACACGGAGATGTTATCTATTCAATAAAACGAATATGTGCAGGGATAGATGCCGTTTTAAACTATCTATATGATAACAATTCATCACCCATAAATGACTGGTGGTTAGTGTGTCAGAAAGATAGAGGATACATGCCTTTCTCAGAAAATGCCCTAAATCTCAATCTTGAAGATGAAAATATTGAGGAACGATTTCAGCAATTACTTGATGTGACATATCGGTATAGCGCGTTCGTTTCTTCCATTCGTTATTGGGAAGCAAGATGGTTAAACGATGCCAGGTTTTCCGATGAAGGGCCTGGCAACAAAGAAGAGAAAGCAAGAATGTTACAGCAGAAAGCGATGCTTACCCCCTGTTTTGTAACAACACTTCACTCGTCAGTTTCATTGTTTTCCTTCATTCAAGACGGGGAATTATTCCCCTTATACTCAATGGCTGATTGTCTTATATTAGATGAGGCTGGTCAAACCCTCCCAGAAATCGGTTCTGCGGCTTTCTCATTTGCAAAAAAAGCGATAGTATTTGGTGACACGCAGCAATTAGAACCCATCCACGGTTTACACCCTAAACTGGATATAGGCGATCTGATTCAATCCAACATTCCATGTTCAGAAGATGATATTCAACTATATAAAAGCCGTAATATGCTATCCTCTTCTGGAAATATGGTTGGTTTTGCCCAGTCCGCGTGCAATATTATTGAAAATGAGTCTCTACCAGGCCAGAGAGGAATAATGCTAGTTGAACACCGTCGTTGCCGCAAGGAAATAATTGACTACTGCAATCAGTTAGTTTACAAAGGGCTACTGAGCCCGCAAACGACTGAGAGAAAAAACTACTTATACCCTCCTTTTTCATTTATTCCTGTTAACGGGCCGTCAACAATTCCATTATCAAATTCATCTCGCATAAATGAGTCAGAGGCGGATGCTATCGTTCAATGGATTAATAATGAAAAACCACATATACTAAATGAATATGCAGATAGGTACTCATCTATTGAGGAAATAATTGCTATTGTGACACCTTTTAAGGCGCAAGAAAAAATCCTTAATTCAAAACTGTCTGAGATTGGAATCAATACAATTGCCACTGACTCTGGTATTGAAGGAACTAGAACAATGGTTGTGGGGACAGTTCATAAATTGCAAGGAGCTCAGGCTCCGATAGTGATTTTTTCATCAGTATATGGGAGCAACGATTATCAAATGCGCTTTATTGATACGAAACCCAATATGTTAAATGTTGCTGTTTCACGTGCTCAAGATGCTTTCATTGTATTCGGGGATGCAAATCTTTACCATAGAAGTGTACTTAAGTATTACCGTGATTTGCTTAGTGGACATTTTTCCACTCCCGTTCCTACCGGCCTTCTCAAAGTATATTGTAACCGTTATGATGCTTCAACGCCTTTCTATTTTGATTCAATGCTGGAGTTTCGATTGAGTGCGAGTGGCAATCGCCCAAGAGAAGAATGCACGGATGGGGAGAAGATGTTGATTGAACTACTAAACGAGTTGAAAATTCCATATTACCTGCATGTTCCATTATCCAAGGTGTATATGAAACTTGTGAATATGGCCGAGGCATCTATACTTAACGATAATGAGCTTAGTTTTGTTTTAGAAACGGACTCGCATTATGACTTTTTAGTATCAATCGATACCTTATTGCTCGCCATTGAGGTGGATGGAGGAAAACATAAAGAGGATAAACAGGCATACAGAGACGGAATTAAGGATTCATTATCTAAAAAACTAGGAATCGATATTTTACGACTCCCGACAGATACATTAAAGAGCAAGGATGAAATAAAACGCAGTGTATCTTCGTTTATTATTTCTTCTCTTCCTGGCACCTATTCCAAAGACCTGAAGTCTTGGGAAGTATCTCATTCGATGTATGTATATGGTTTATCGGTTGAAGAGATAGCCCAAACGCGGGGGCTCCAGCTCAATACAGTCAATAACCACCTGGCTCAAGCTATCATAAACAGAAGAATGAGTGTGAACGATTTATTCTCCGATAATCAGGTTCTATCAATGACGAAAGCTGTTAAAAGCGTTCTTCAAGAAGGAATGACAATTGGCGATATCTATCGTGCACTTAATGGGGAATTGGATTACTATATGATTAATATAGCGCTAAGTCTTATAGATTAATCAATAAGTATCTTTCGGATAAGTGGGGTTTATAAAAATATACGGCTAATTTAAGAAAAAGCCGGATATTTGTGGTGTTTTGAAGAACGACATCATAAAAGACATCTCGGCCGCAAGCGGAATGGCAGGGAAACGGAATCTTAAGGAGGGTATAGTCTACTACGCCATTAACAAAGCACTGGAAAGCGGAGAAGAGGTTCGCTTGAAAAACGGCGTCTATGCCCTTGACACTGCTCTGGCCGACACAATGATTGACGTGGAGCGGCTTGTACCACGCGGCGTACTATGCCTGTACTCTGCTTGGACACTATGGCCTTTCCACACAGATTCCTGATGCCCATTACATTGCCGTAGAGAAGCACAGGAAGGTGGTACTTCCCTCTTTTCCGCCTATCACGCTCAGCTACTGGCAGAAAGAATACAATGAGATGGTGATTACTGAGGCGGAGATTTCCGGATACAAGGTCCGGATATATGACCTGGAGAAATCCGTGTGTGATGCCATCAAGTTCAGGAACAAAATTGGAATGAGTCCTTAAGACCTATCTTTCCAGAAAAGGCAGGGACATCGCCAAGCTCACTTCGTACGCAAAACAAATGAGAATTGCGAAAAGACTTTCACACTATCTTGAAATGGGCCTTTGATATGGCCGTGAAGAATTATGCCCTTTACAACAGGGCGAAACTGTTGAACATCTCAGTCCATCTGTCGGATAGAATGTCCTGGAGACGGTGTTTGCTTTGATAGCGGGGATGAGCAGGTTGAGTTGGAAGACATTACCCCCGAAACGGAGGGGGTATAACGGCATTCGGGTACATTTGACGGCCCATATGGACACAATCAAGCACGTCGTTTCCATGGATATCGGTTTCGGCGACATCATCATACCTAAGCCTGTGGAACTTGATTACCGCTTCTGATTGAGGGCTTGCCTGCTGTCAATATCGTAGCGTACTCGTTGGAAACGGTTGTCGCGGAGAAATTCCAGACTATGGTTGACCGTGCTGAATCCAATAGCCGTATGAAGGACTTCTTTGATGTTTATGGTCTCCTCTCGAAAGAAAGGGTAGACAAGGTTTTGCTTGGAGAGGCAATCCGTGAAGTGTTCACCAACTGAGGCACTGTTTACTCTCCCAATCATCCTTTGTTCAGCCCGGGTTTTGAGAGTGAGCCGACAAGACTTACTATGTGGACACCCGCAACGGAGAAGGGGGCACCTGGACCTTCTCCTGCGTAAAACCAAACCAAGCACTCGCGAAAACTCGTAAGTGCTTGATTCCTGATGGTCTGGATGAAAGGACTTGAACCTTCGACCTCCTGGTCCCTAACCAGGTGCGCTACCAACTGCGCCACATCCAGATTTTGGGATTGCAAAGATAGTAATATTTTTGAATATTGAGTATCTTTGCGCCTAAATAAATTTCAGCTTTATGAGAAAAAAGTTATTTGCCTTGGCCATGTGTGCTGCACTTTGCTTTGCCGCTGCTGCCAAGGACGGTTTTCTGAAGGGGAAATTGCTTCGCATCGACATCACTGATGCGGTTGCCGAACGCGGTGGAAAATCACTTTCCCTTTCCCTCTCAGGTGTCGGCTCGAGCTCTACCGTCTCTTTGCTTGGCATGGAGCGTTCCCTCGCCAAGGCAGTTACCGACGACAGGATTGCAGCCGTTTATATCAATTTCGACCATTTTACGGCAAGTACATCTTCCATTGAGGAGATACGCGGCTGCCTGACCCGCCTGAGCGCTGCCGGAAAGCCCGTGATTGCCTACGGTGCAAGCCTGGACAATGCCTCGTATTACCTGGCATCGGCAGCCGACCGCATCTTCCTGCATCCGCAAGGTGGCGGGGCTCTTACCGGCCTTGCATCCACCCAGCCCTTTGTGAAGGACCTGCTGGACACCCTTGCCATTGATGTGCAGCTTATCCGCCACGGCAAATTCAAGTCGGCGGGAGAAATGTATATACGCAACGACATCAGCCCTGAAAACCGCGAACAGTACGAGGTGCTGCTCGGTTCGGTCTGGAGCACCATCTGCGCTCAGATCGCAGAGTCGCGCGGAATCAGCCCCGAGGCACTCACCGCAATGGTGGACGGCCTCAGCCTGAGCACTGCCCGTACCTGGCTGGAAAATGGCCTGGTGGACGGCCTGAAATACCGCGACGAGATGGAAGAATACCTTTGCCACCTCTTCGGTACCGACCAGCCTGAAAGGGTGAAAACAGTCGACATCATCGACTATATCGACGACCTCAAAAAAGGGCCCAAGGGAAGGAAGGTTGCCGTGATTTATGCCAATGGCGAAATCGTGCGCGAGGGCGGTGACATCGTGGGTGAAAAGCTTTCTGCGACCATTGCCAAGGTGAGGGCCGACTCCAGCGTGAAGGCCGTGGTGTTCCGCGTGAATTCTCCCGGAGGAGAAGTGGTTGCAGCTGACATGATACGCCGCGAGATAGAGCTTCTGGGCAAGACCAAGCCCGTCGTGGCCAGCTATGGAGCGTATGCCGCATCCGGCGGGTATCTCATCAGTGCAGGTTGCAGCAAGATATTTACCGATGCCACCACCCTTACCGGTTCCATCGGCGTTTTCGGCCTTGTGCCGAGTTTCGGCCGCGCCATACGCAAGAACCTGAAGGTGAACATGGTGTCGGTAGGAACCAATGCCCACAGTGCAATGGGCAGCGGCATGCAGGCCCTCAGCGACGAGGAACTTGCGTGGTACCAGGAAGAGATTGAGGGCATATACGATACTTTCGTAGGAGTAGTTTCGGAAGGCCGCGGCATCAGCAAGGAAGCTGTGGATTCCATAGCCCAGGGCCGTGTATGGTCAGGAAAGGATGCTATAGGCATTGGCCTTGCCGACGATACCGCAAGCCTTCTCGAAGCCATTGAGTATGTGGCGGATGTTGCAGGGCTCGACAGCTACCGCATTGCCGAATATCCCGAGAAAAAGAGTTTCTACAAGGAACTCTTCGGCGACGAAAAAGAAAAGAATGCTCCGCTGGTGGTTGCCGAGGCGTTGCTGAAGCCCGGCTTCAACGCCATCGCCCGTATGCCTTATATATCAATCGACCCCGTTAAAACTCTGACGAAATGAAAAAATATATAGTAAGCCTGGCGGCTTTTGCGTGTATCACCCTATGCAGCTATGCCCAGTCTGATTCCACCCGCACCGCCGCGCAGTTGCGTCTGGATGAAATCGAAAAGCTTAAAGTGGAGGCAAAGCACCGCAAATCCGTGCAGAGCAGTGATAAAATCTTCGAAGCCGACATTCTGTCGCGCTTTTACTTCGGGCGCAATTATGTGAAAGGAGATGAATTCCGGGGCAAGGACGATTTTTCTTACGAGATTGGTTTCAATGCGTTTCAGCTGGGGCTCAATCCCACGGAGTGGCTGACCTTGGCTACCGGCCTCGACCTCAAGTGGAACAGGTTTGAAACCCACAGCAGGCAGATTGTCGTGGATGACGGCGAATTCGCTTTTGCCGCTGTCGTACCCGATGGCATAGAGTCGAAACTTTGTACTTTTAATCTCTCCGTGCCCGCTTTCGCAAAGTTCAATTTCGGCTGCTGCAGCATCAGCCTTGGCGCAGAGGGAACTTTCAATATTGCCGATTACAACAGAGCCAAATCGTGGTACACTGCAGGCGGTTCCGACTTCCGCCAGATTACCAAAGGAGGCAAAGTTGAGAAGTTCCGCATGTCGTATTTCGCTGCGCTGGACTTCTCCGGCTTTGGAGTCTATTATAAAATCAGCCCCGGAAGCGTGGTCCAGGGCAGTGACATGATTGAAAGGTACAGCACTTTCGGCTTTTTCTTTTCTTTCTAACGAATCTTGATAAGCCCCATTTCGAGTCCCCAGCATCCGTCGGTGATGATGGGGATTTTCTTTCCCCGGGCATCCTTGACATAAATCAGGCCGTCAACGAAAGTGTGGGTATGGCCGCCCACGATAAGGTCCAGCCCTTTTGTGTCCGGCACGACTTCCTGGTCCACATCGTAGCCGAGATGGCTGAGCAGGATGATGAAGTTGCACTTCTGCTCTTTGCGCAGGTAGGATGCCCACTTGTTGATGACTTCCACATTGTCGAGCTGGCGGATGCGCTGGGCGATGGGTGCGGCGACCATCTTTTCGATGTCGGATTCCATGCCGATGAGGCCGATGCGCATGCCCCCGCGTTCAATGACTGCAGTGGGGGTGATGTATTGCTGAAGCACATCGGGGAATTCGCAGTTGGCGCAGATGACAGGGCACTCTACTTTGCTGAGGCGCTCGGCAAGGCTTTCGATGCCTTCGTCCAGTTCGTGATTGCCGAGGGTCATGCAGTCGTATCCGAGGGCGTTGATCATCTTGGGTTCAAGGCTTCCCCCAAGTTCGCTGTGATAAGATGTACCTTGATTGAAATCGCCTGCGTGAAGCATCAGGACTTTGTCTGCGGGATACTTTGCGCGGATGCTGTCAACGAAGGCGGCCCTTTCGACGATGCCTCCGAGTCCGTCGCTCTCACCGCCCCTCACGGGGTCGAAGTGGCTGTGGGTGTCGTTGGTATGTATGATGACGAGCCTGGGCTGGCAGGCGGCAGCTGCAACGCAGACTGCAATGGCAAATAATATCTTCTTCATAGCTTAGTCCTCCTGAATCAAAACCCTTCCGTCGGTAAAGTATTTCAGCTCTTCGCCCGCTGCGGTGATGGCGCGTATGTCGGCAAGGATGGCGTCACCGATGCGTATGTCGCTGATGAGGTAATCCTTGGCGCCACGGGCAATCTTGTAGCCGTCGCCCCCGTCGAGCAGGAAGTCGATGGTGGCCACTCCGTAGAGGCGGGAGTCGTCGAGAGGGGAGCCTCCCACTTCTGCCGAAACCAGCTTGTGGTCCTTGATTACCAGACGCGCTCCGCTGATGCACTGCACCCCGTTTTCGGCCATGAAATCAAAGATGCCTCGGAGCTCGCTTCCGGGAATCTGCACATAGCACAGGTAGTTCTTGAAGGGCAGCATGGAAACGATGTCGTCGAGAAGCACATCCCCCTGGGGAAGATCCACCCTGATGCCGCCGAAATTGGTGATGGCGACATCCACCTTGCGTCCGGAGGGCTTGCACAGGGCCTGCACATCGGCAAACAGGTGATCGACCACGAAGTTGCTGAGCGTACTCTCCGGACGGCCCTTGGTCATGGGTTCGGCAGAGTGTGCCACTACTTCCTTCAGCCTTGCCATCTCGGGCTGGACGGCAATCAGGAGTTCGGCAACTGCGGGGGTTGCCCCATCGGCGAATACCTTGCCGTTCGGAGCGGTATAAACACCGTTTTCAACCACGCCTATGGCCTCTTTTACATTGGTGGCCGTGGGCACGGTGACTCCTGTTCGGTGCCCGTCGATACTGAATTTCTGCCACTTGAAAGAATGTGAGCAGGAGCATAGCAGAAGCGCTCCGGCGCACAATGCAATTACTTTTGTTTTAACCATTTCCATAAATCACTCCAACTTGATTTTTTGCCGAACATGAGGATTCCGGCCTTGTATATTTTTGCCGATGCCCAGGCCATTACCATGAAGGTTCCGAGCAGCAGGACTACCGAAAGGGCGATTTCCCAGAACGGAACCCCGTAGGGGATGCGGGCGAGCATGACTATAGGCGAGGTGAAAGGAATCATCGAGCCCCAGAATACTATGCTGCTGTCCGGGTTCTTGAAAGCGAAGAACACTATGAAGAAGGCAAGCATGAGGGGGATGGTGACGGGAAGCTGCAGCTGCTGGCTGTCGGCCTCGTTCTCCACTGCGGAACCTATTGCTGCATACATAGATGCGTAAAGCAGGTAGCCCAGCACGAAGAAGATGAGGAAGCTCACTATAAGCGTTCCCCATGGAATGTTGGAAAGGGTGGTGAGAATTACCGACATTTCGCTGTTCTGCACTGCGGACATATCCACTCCCGCCATGCCAGTCTGGGCCATTTCCATCATCTCGGGCGAAGAAGCCATGCTGCCGAAGCCGAAAATCGCGCTGGCCGCAAGCACCAGAATCAGGGTGAGGGCTATCCAGAGCACGAACTGGGTGAGGGCAACGAGGGCGATGCCGATAATTTTTCCGAACATTAGTTCGGTGGCCTTGACGCTGGACACCAGCACTTCAACCACGCGGGAGCTCTTTTCTTCGATTACCGACGACATCACCGCTCCGCCGAAGAGGGCGATGAACATGTAGATTAGCATGCCGAGCAGCATGGAGATAATCATATATATGCCCGATTCGGAAACGGTGGCGTTGCCGCTGTCGTCGAGTGTGAATTCATTGAGCTTGACATCGGCCTTCACATCCTTCATTATCTGCTCAAGGCCGCTGATTTCATACTGACCTATCCTGTATTGCTCCACGGCCTTGTTCGCCTTGCTGCGAATGGCGTCCGAAAAATCGACCCCGACAGGCTTCTTGCTGTAGCACTGGATGTTCACGCTGGAAGCGGAGTCGAGAGGGGATACCAGCACCAGCACATCCATCCCGTGGGAGGCGAGGTCCTTGCGGAGGACTTCGGGGTCCTGCCCGGTGAAGTCGGTGTAGGTGGCGCTTTCATTGTCCTGAAGGAAGGGAAGCACGATGCCGGAGTTGTCGATGACCGCAACCTTCTGGCTCTTCTCCTTGACATTGAGCATCAGCAGGCTGGGCAGGATGCAGATGGCAGCAAACAGAACGGGAACCACGAAGGTGGTGATGAGGAAACTCTTTTTCTTTACCCTGTTGAGGTATTCGCGGGATATTACGACCCCTGTCTTATGCAGATTCATTTTCGTTTGCGGCCTCCTCTCCGGTTACGAGTTTGATGAAGATGTCGTTCATGCGCGGCATCAGTTCCTTGTATGAGTTGACGGTGACCCCGCGGTCGATGTAGCTCTGGAGCGTGCCGTTGCCTGCGCTCTCCCGGGAAACCACTTCGCTGTGCCTGCCGTCGGCATCGGTGTATTCTATTTCGACATTGTTGTTGCCGTATTTGCGGCGGATTTCGTCCACCCCGCCGGTAATCACCAGACGGCTCTTGTTGATGAGTGCGATGTTGTCGCATAGCTCTTCGACGCTTTCCATGTTGTGGGTGGAAAGGATGATGGTGGCTCCTTCCTCTTTTAGACGGAGAATTTCCTTGCGGATGAGCTCGGCGTTCACCGGGTCGAATCCGCTGAAGGGCTCGTCGAGAATCATCAGCGACGGCCTGTGCACCACGGTGGTGATGAACTGTAGTTTCTGGGCCATTCCTTTCGAAAGTTCTTCAACCTTCTTGCCCCACCAGTCCTGGATGCCGAAGCGGATGAACCATTCCTTGAGGGCTTTCTGGGCCTTGGCTGCGCTCATTCCTTTCAGCTGGGCGAGGTACATGGCCTGGTCGCCTACCTTCATTTTGCGGTAGAGGCCCCTTTCTTCGGGCATGTAGCCGATTTTTTCGACATCGGCCTGGGTTATGGGAGCACCGTTGAAAAGCACCTCCCCTGAATTGGGGATTGTAATGCGGTTGATAATGCGGATGAGAGTGGTCTTGCCCGCACCGTTAGGGCCGAGCAGACCGAAAATCTTACCCTCGGGGATGCTGATGCTCACTTTGTCGAGAGCTACCTTTTCCCCGAAGCTTTTGCAGACTTCCCTGCATTCGATAATTGCCATTTTACTTTGTTTTACAGAACTTACAAATATACCCATATTTTTTGTATTTTTGTAGTGTATGGCCAAAGGAAACATAAATATAGCCCAGCTTTGCTCCGGCATAATCGCCGATGTCCGTGCCGGCCGCTTCGCCCCGGTTTACCTGCTGATGGGCGATGAACCGTACTATCCGGAGCTGGTGTGCCAGGCCATCGTGGACAATTGCCTGCAGGACTACGAAAAGGACTTTAACGAAACCATATGTTATGGCCCCGATGTCACTGCGGCACAGGTGACCACGACCGCAAGGCGGTTCCCGATGATGGCGGACAGGCAGCTTGTGGTGGTGAAGGAAGCCCAGCAGATGAAGGGTCTGGACGAACTGTCAATATATTGTTCCGAACCGCTGGAATCCACCGTGCTTGTGCTGCTCATGCACAAGGCTTCGGCTGACAAGCGAAAGGCGCTTTACAAAGCTGTGCAGAAGAACGGTATCGTGATGGAATCTCCCTCCATACGCGATTACGAGATAGCGGGATGGATAGCTTCCTACTATCAAAGCCGCGGCCTTCAGATTGACCCGGATGCGGCTGCGCTTCTCGGTGAATCCGCAGGCACCGAACTTTCAGTCATCGTGGCCGAAACCGAAAAGCTGCTGCGGAACCTTCCTGAAAGCAGCACCAAGGTCACGGCATCGGATATAGAAAAGAATGTAGGAATCTCCCGCCAGTTCAGCATTTTCGAACTCACCAGGGAACTCTCTTACAAGAATTCGGCGAAGGCCCTGAAAATTGCCGCCCACATCGGCGACTCAGCCAAATTCGCCATGCCCATGGCGGTGAGCGCTCTCTACACGCATTTCTACCGTATCCTCAGATACGAAGCCGCATTGCAGAAGAATTCCCGCATGGACAACTCCGAAAAGGCTTCCATCCTCGGGGTGAATCCGTATTTTTTCCGCGAGTACGATGCCGCGGTGCGAAATTATCCGCTCGCGTCGGTCTTGGGCATAATGGCCCTGCTCTGCGAATTCGACTATCTCGGAAAGGGTGGCGACGGGGCTTCCACGCCTGCCGGGCAGTTGCTGTTGGAACTTAGTGCGAGGATTCTGAATGCCTGAGGCTGAAAAATACTACGATCCTTTGCGCCGCAAGGCCGTTGCCGCCACTCCCGAAGAGAAGGTGAGGCAATGGTTCATAGCGCAGCTTCTCGAAAAAGGCGGAGTGCCGCGGGGGCTGATGATGAGCGAGGTGCAGATGAAGTCCGCTCACAAGCCCTGGAGGGCCGACATCGTAGTATATTCCGGCACCGCCGCTCCGCTTGCGGTAGTCGAGTGCAAGAGGCCGGATGTACAAATTGATGCCGAAGTGGCCGGGCAGGCACTCCGGTACTATTCGGTGCTTGGGGTGAAGTACATTTTCCTCACCAACGGAGGCGGCACTTTTATATATGTAAAAGAAGGGGAAGCGTTCAGGCCGCTGGACCATTTCCCCACATATAGTGAGATGAACGGAAGATGAGCAGCGCAACCATAACGGAAGAATATGTAAACAAGGAGATATTCCGAATCGTGAGCCGGGTGGCCCTCGAGAGGGGAGTGCGTGCATTTGCCATCGGAGGCTATGTGCGCGACTGTTTTCTGGGAAGGGAGTCGAACGACATTGACATAGTGGTAGAAGGAAGCGGAATCGATTTCGCCCGCGCGGTGGGGGAGGCTACCGGCAGCTATGTTTCGTATTTCAAGAATTTCGGAACGGCGATGCTGCTTTTCGAAGGCGATGAAATCGAGTTTGTAGGCGCCCGCAAGGAGTCGTACCGACGCGAATCGCGCAAGCCGATAGTGGAGAACGGTACCCTGGAAGACGACCAGCTGCGCCGCGACTTCACCATCAACGCCATGGCTTTCTCCCTCAATCCCGATGATTTCGGAGCCCTGGTCGATCCTTTCGGCGGCATCAGGGACCTTGCGGCTGGCATCATCCGCACCCCTTTGGAGCCGGACACCACTTACTCCGACGACCCTCTCCGCATGCTTCGCGCCGTGCGTTTCGCCACCAGGCTGAGCACCCCGGATTTCAAGTTCAGCATAGTACCCGAATCGATGGATTCCATGCGCAGGATGGCTGACAGGCTTGGCATACTTTCGCGCGAAAGGATAGCCGAAGAACTCAACAAGATGCTCCTGTGCGACAGGCCTTCCATGGCATTCCGCCTCATGGACGAAGCCGGGCTCCTGCATTACATTCTCCCTCAGCTTGAGGCGCTTAAGGGAGTGGAAACCATCGACGGAAGGGGGCACAAGGACAATTTCTCCCATACCCTTGCGGTGCTGGACAATGTGGCGGCGGCATCGCCCAATCTCTGGCTGCGGTGGGCGGCCCTGCTACACGACATAGGCAAGGCTGCCGTAAAGCGCTATGACCCCCAGCTGGGCTGGACTTTCCATGGTCATGACCTGGTGGGTTCCCGTATGGTGCCCAGGATTTTCGCCGCGCTGAAACTGCCGCTCGACGACAAGCTCAAATATGTAAAGAAACTCGTCTGGCTCCACATGAGACCCATCGCCCTGGTGGACGACGAGGTGACCGATTCCGCCGTGCGCAGGCTGCTTTTCGATGCGGGCGACGACATCGACGACCTCATGACCCTCGCAGGGGCCGACATCACTTCCAAGAATCCCGCGAAGGTAGCCCGCATCAAGGCGAACTTCGAGTTGGTGAAGCGCAAATTGGTGGAGGTGGAGGAAAAAGATGCCATACGAAACTTCAAGAATCCCATAACGGGCGACTATATAATGGAACTGTATGGCATCGAACCCTGCAATACCATTGGCCAAATCAAAGAATATGTTAAAGAGGCCATCCTGGAAGGGGAGATTGGCAATAATTTCGAGGAGGCCGATGCGCTGATGCGCAGGAAAGCCGCCGAACTTGGGCTGACACCGTGCAAATAGATGCTTTCATAGAATATGCGGGCGGCATTCGCAGGTATTCTCCCCGTACGCTCGACCTTTACCGCGAAGTACTGGAAAGGTTCGAGGCAAGCGGCGAGGCCCTTACACCGACGGGAGTGCGCAACTACGAAGTGCAGCTGCTGGATATGGAGAAGATGAGCGCCCGCACCGTGGGGATGCATCTCAGCGTGCTCAGCAGTTACTGCAAATTCCTTATGAAGAAAGGGGAACTCGAATCGAACCCCGTTCATCTGGTACGCCGCCCCAAGCAGGAAAAGCGTCTGCCGTCGTTCTACAGGGAAGATGCGATGAAAGCCTATTTCAGCTCTACCGCTCCGGATGCCGACGCCCTGAACCTGGATTTCCTGCTCAGTCTTCCTCCGGGCGACAAGACGGCGCTCGAGCTGTACGAAAGAAGGTTGAGACGCTTGATTGTGTCCGTCCTTTACGGTACCGGCGTGCGGCGCAGCGAGCTGATTTCTCTGAATATTCGTTCTTTAAATCTGGCAAGGCATACGCTGTCCGTCCTGGGGAAAGGTGACAAGATGCGCGAAATTCCGCTGACATCTTCACTATGTGACGAAATTTCACTATATTTGAAGGCAGCCGACTATATGCTGGGCCCCGCCGGCGCAGAAGAGCCCCTGCTCAGAACTCCCTCCGGAAAACGGCTCTATACCGTTTTCGTGGACAGGGCGGTGAAAAAGGAACTCTCCGAGGCGGAAGGATTTACCGGACGCAAGTCACCCCATGTGCTCAGGCACACCATTGCAAGCGAACTGCTGGACGGGGGAACGGACCTGAATTCCATCAAGGAGATGCTCGGGCATTCCTCGCTTGCCGCAACGCAGGTTTATACGCACAGCACCATAGAAAGGCTCAAGAAAGTGTATATGAACGCCCATCCGAGGGCAAATAAAAACGGAGGTAATTATGGAGATTAAAATCAAAACCCTGAAGTTCGATGCCGACCAGAAGCTGGTCGAATATGTCGAAAAGAAAGTATCCAAACTGGACAAGTTCTTCAAAGGTGCAGCCGACACGGCCGAAGTGACTCTGTCACTGCTCTCCGAACCCGACAACAAACAGGCAAAAATCCAGATGCATGTGCCAGGCGACGACCTCATCATCGAACGCAACTCCCATTCCTTCGAGCAGGCCATCACCGATTGCGTTGACGCCATGAAGGAAAAACTCACCCGCAAGAAAGAAAAAACATACGATATTTAAGACATGAAAAAAATTGCATTGGTCTTTGCAGGAATAGCCCTGCTGCTTGCAGCAGGCACATCCTGCAAGAAAGACAAGAAAGACACCCCCAGCTCCAAGCCCAGTGTCAGCTGGGAAGCAAACTCTGATTTTTCCAAACAGGAAATCACCACCACGATGGATGCGAACATCGCTTTCACCGTGCCGGAGGGTATCCGGTCCTTTACGCTTAAATTCACGACCCTTCCGCCGGACCTTCTTGGAGTTGTGAAGCAGCACATCAGCACCAGCGCCAATCGCACAGGCAACAATGACAAAACCCCCATTCTCGACGCCATCGAGGACAATACTTCGGCATCCTACCTGATCGGGCTCAAGATGTTCACCGTGAGCAATCTGAGCGGCGCTACCGCTGTCGTTGCCAACTTCAAGGCCCTGCTGGACGACCTGCTCAAAAACCAGGAACTGAGCAACAATTCCACCATTTCAATTCTTGTTTCCCTCGTTGACAAGGAGGACAACAAGCTTGAGCGGACAGTGAGTTTCCACTATACTTCGGGTCCTGAATTTACCTGGAAGGGCAATGCCAATTTCGACCCTGTGGAAATCAATGGCGGAGGAGCCATCAGCGCCGCCATCGCCGTGGATGTTCCCGGAGGAATTGAAACTGCCGTCATTTATGTATCCACCAATTCCAAGGCTTTGGTCAGTACGCTCAACAAGTATGTCACTACGCCAACCGCAAGCGGAGTGAGCCTCGACCTCATCGAGGATGCCCAGACTGTCGACAGGCTTGCCACGCTGTTCGGGATTGCCACCGGCGACAAACTCAAGGGCAAGACCAGTGCAACGATAGATTTGTCCAAGCTTGCCGAGTTCATCAAGGACGATGTCGTCGATGCAGGCAACAGCGACCATAAGTTCGACATTACCATAGGTGATGTCAACGGTAAAGTCAAGACTTGCAAGGTGGTGTTCCACTACACCCCCAAGCAGTAAGCCTTTATGACTTAAAGGGGGCCTTCCCGTCAGGGGAGGCCCTCATTATTTTTTGGCCTTGTGCTATGTTTTAAAAAAAATCCGTATATTTGCAGTCCTATCAGGAAAGATGCTCGAGTGGCTGAAGAGGCGCGTCTGGAAAGCGCGTGGCCGCCCAAAGCGGCTCCAGGGTTCGAATCCCTGTCTTTCCGCCGGAATGCTGCACTGGAAAGTGCGGCATTTTTACCACCCGGGGGTGTTTTGGTTTTGACAGCACTGATCGCGGGAGGTAAGCACGCCGGGCTTTCGGAGGCTGGCCCGTAAATCTCAACCGACAAAAATTAGCTGGCAACAGCAACTATGCACTCGCTGCCTAATCTGCCAAGCGGATTAGCTTAATCGGGACGCCAAGGTTGCGCCGCCGACGAGTATCCCTCCGGCTTTAGGCCGTCTATGTCCGGAGCAAGGGGTATAATTCAAGACGGATGCACGCGGCGACTCCCTTAAACCGCGCCAAGACCCAGGGGATAAGCGTCACCCGGCCCGCCTTCCGGCAGGATGCCGCCGACAATCAAAGGACGGATAAGCGTGTAGAAAGCCTTTTGGGACTTTGTTTGGACAGCGGTTCGAGCCCGCTCACCTCCACAAAAAAAGAGACCGCGAAGGTCTCTTTTTTTGTGTTTATCCGAGAAATCCCAGCAGGATACCTGCGGCGACGGCTGAGCCGATGACTCCGGCAACATTCGGCGCCATGGCGTGCATCAGCAGGTGATTGGACGGGTCTGCTTCGAGTCCTACGGTTTCACTGACGCGTGCACTGTCGGGCACTGCGGACACGCCTGCATTTCCTATAAGCGGGTTGATTTTGTGACCTTCCTTGCAGAAGAGGTTCATGATTTTTACGAAGCAAACTCCGCATATCGTGGCGATGATGAATGAAATGAGTCCGAGACCGAAAATCTTGACCGAACGCGCGTTGAGGAATACATCTGCCTGGGTGGAGGCTCCTACGGTGAGCCCGATGAGGGTGGTAACGACATCGATGAGCGGCCCTCGTGCGGTTTCGGCAAGACGGCGGGTAACGCCGGATTCCTTGAGAAGGTTGCCGAAGAAGAGCATGCCCAGCAGGGGAAGTCCGGAAGGCACGATGAATGCGGTGCAGATGAATCCTACAATGGGGAATATTATCTTCTCCTTCTGGCTTACGGCACGGGGCTTGGCCATGCGGATGAGCCTTTCTTTCTTGGAGGTGAGAAGAAGCATTATGGGCTTCTGGATTACGGGTACCAGGGCCATGTAGGAATAAGCCGAAACCGCTATCGCTCCCATGAGTTCGGGTGCGAGTTTGCCGCTGAGGAAGATGGCGGTGGGGCCGTCTGCGCCTCCGATGATGCCGATGGCACCGGCCTCGTTAGGGGTGAAGCCGAGCAGGAGTGCGAGCAGGTATGCTCCGAATATGCCCATCTGCGCGGCTGCGCCAATCAACACCAGTCTCGGCTGGGAAATGAGGGCGCTGAAATCCGTCATGGCGCCGATGCCGAGGAAGATGAGGGGCGGATACCATCCCATCCTTACTCCCTGGTATAGTATGTTGAGCACGGAGTTCTGCTCATAAATACTGACCTGCAGGCCCGCGAGGACCGGGATGTTGCCTATGACGATACCGAACCCTATGGGTACGAGAAGCAGGGGCTCCCAGTGCTTCTTGATGCCGAGATATATGAACACCAGGCCAATGCAAATCATCACCAGATGCTGCCAGGTGCAGTTTGCAAAACCTGTGAAACTCCAGAATTGCAGGAGGCTGTCGATAATGGTTTCCATTCTTTATGCGATGCTGGCAATGTCGGCTCCTTCAAGCACGGAATCCGTCTTTTTTACATAAATCGCCGTAACCGTACCGTCACTTTCGGCCAGGATGTCGTTTTCCATCTTCATGGCTTCGATAACGGCAATCTTCTGCCCGCGTTTCACGCTGTCTCCTTCTTTTACGCATACATCTATGATTACGCCGGGAAGAGGCGAAGTAATCTTCTTGCCCGCGCCCTTGGATGCAGCAGGGGTGCCGGCTGAAGGAGCAGGCTGAGGGCTTGCTCCCGGAGCCGCTGCCGCTTTCGGGCTGGGAGGGGTAGCGCCCTGCGCAACGGCCGGTGCTGCTCCGGCTTCAAGTTCAACATTGTAATCTACGCCGTTTACAGTGACTGACGCATTCTTTCCTTCTATCGTATTTACGGTAACATCGTATTCCTTACCGTTGATTTTGAATTTGTACTGGCTCATTTCTTTGGACTTTTTCTGAAGTTTAACGATGCTGCGCCCCATGCGCTCTGCCGGGGTGCTATGGTGATGATGCCGGACTCCACATCGTGGACGGCACTGCTCAGGTGCAGGTGGAGGGCCATGGCGATGGCTGCATTCACCCCGCCTCCGAGTTCGGCTTCCAGCGCCATTGCTATTGCGGCGGCTGTGTCGTCATCCGGCCCGGCCTTTTTCTTCCTTGATTCGGCTTTGGAAGGTCCGGCCTGGCGGGTGGAAAGCCTGCCGATGAGGCTGTATACGAAGTACAGCACAACCAGGGCCGAGAACACCGTTGCAACCGCTATCAGGGCCAGAATCAGCCCGTGCGGATCGGTCTCGGCCATTTTCTGCGCGGAGGCAGTCATTTCCAGAAGTGTGAACATAATCATGCTACAGTGGAAGATTGTCGTGTTTCTTTGCGGGGAGTTCCTGGCGTTTTCCCTGCAGGCTCTCAAGCGCACGGATTATGCGGAAACGCGTGTTGCGGGGCTCGATTACATCCTCGATGTATCCCTTCTGGGCCGCCTGGTAAGGATTGTTGAAGAGCTCTTCATATTCGGCCTTCTTGGCAGCGCGGACTTCCGCCTGTTTTGCGGGGTCGGTTTCCGCCTTGATTTCCTTGCCATAAAGCACATTCACGGCTCCGTCGGCACCCATCACCGCAATCTGTGCGGTCGGCCAGGCGTAGTTGATGTCGCCGCGCAGCTGCTTGCAGCTCATTACGATATGGGCTCCTCCATAAGCTTTGCGGAGTGTCACCGTAACCTTGGGAACGGTGGCTTCGCCGTAGGCATAGAGGAGCTTGGCGCCATTGCTGATGACCGCGCCGTACTCCTGCTGGGTTCCGGGAAGGAAGCCCGGCACATCCACAAGGGTGACCAGGGGGATGTTGAAAGCATCGCAGAAGCGTACGAAACGGGCAGCCTTGCGAGAGGCATTGATGTCCAGCACGCCTGCAAGCACCTTGGGCTGGTTCGCCACGATGCCCACGCTGCGTCCGCCGAAATGGGCGAATCCTACTATGATATTCTTTGCAAAATCGCGGTGCACTTCAAAGAAGTCGCCGTCGTCCGCCAGGCTCGCAATGACATTGTACATGTCGTATGCCTTGTTGGGGCTGTCGGGGATGATTTCGTTGAGGGTGTCGTCCATACGGTTCACCGGGTCGGAGGTAGGGCGGAAAGGGGCTGTTTCCATGTTGTTCTGCGGAATGAAGCTCAGCAGCCTCTTGATGGTGGCGATGCCGTCGTTCTCGTCTTCGGCTGCAAAGTCTGCCACGCCGCTCTTGCTGGCGTGGACGCTGGCTCCGCCGAGGGATTCCTGGTCGACATCCTCTCCGGTTACGCTCTTCACCACGGCAGGGCCTGTGAGGAACATGTAGGAAGTGTTCTTCACCATGAGGGTGAAGTCGGTGAGGGCGGGAGAATATACGGCTCCTCCGGCGCAGGGGCCGAAGATTCCGGAAATCTGGGGAATCACGCCGCTCGCAAGTATGTTGCGTTCGAATATCTCGCCATATCCGGCAAGGGAGTCGATGCCTTCCTGGATGCGGGCTCCGCCGGAGTCGTTAAGCCCTATCATGGGCGCCCCGGCTCTCATGGCCATGTCCATTACCTTGCATATTTTTTCGCTCATGGTCTTGCTGAGCGAGCCTCCGCTTACGGTGAAATCCTGTGCATATACAAAGACGGGGCGTCCGTCGATGGTGCCCTGCCCGGTTACTACGCCGTCGCCGTCGGGGTGCGACTTGTCCATCCCGAAGTTGGTGCAGCGGTGCTGCACGAACATGTCGAATTCTTCAAAACTGCCTTCGTCGAGCAGCAGGGCGAGACGCTCCCTGGCCGTAAGCTTGCCTTTTTCGTGCTGGGCGGCAATCCTTTTTTCGCCGCCTCCGAGCCGTGCCTTGGCCCTTCGCTCAACCAAAGCCTTGATTTTTTCCTGTTGTATGCTCATAGTCAAGTCTTGTTTCGATACAATATATTAACTTGCAAATATACGCATATTTTTTTACTTTTGTGGAACTATGGACATCAAGAAGATAGTGGTGCAGAACTTCCGCAACATCGGTTTGCAGGAGCTTGAGTTCTGTCCGAACATCAACTGCATATCGGGCGGCAACGGGGAAGGGAAAACGAATTTGCTGGATGCAATATGGTATCTTTCGATGGCAAAAAGCGCCTTCGCGTCTTCCGACCGTTTCAACTTCCGCCACGGCTGCGACAGCTTCGCCCTGTCCGGGCTCTATGGCCTCCCTTCCGGGCCCGACACCCGCATCAGCATACAGGTGGATTCTTCAGGAAAGAAGCTCCGGCGCGACGACAAGCCCTACTCCCGGCTTTCGGACCATATAGGCTTGCTTCCGGTGGTGATGGTCTCTCCTGCCGATGTGTCCATGGTGAGCGAAAGCGGCGATGAGCGCCGTAAATTCAGCAATGCCGTTCTTTCGCAGATGAGCGCCGAATACCTGGATGCCGTGCAGAACTATTCGCGTCTGCTTCTTCAGCGCAACAAGCTTCTCAAGGACGGGGTGGTGGATTTCGCCCTGCTGGAAGTTATCGACAGCCGCATGGCTGCATTCGCCACACCCATTTACGAAGCGCGCAAATCCCTTGCCGAAGGGCTCTCGCCGCTGGTGCAGCAGTTTTATGCCCGGATATCCGGAGGAGCGGAAAGCGTGGCGGTGGAGTATCGTTCCGACCTTTCAAAAGGCAGTCTCGAAGCCCTTTTCCTCTCGCACCGTGACAGGGATGCGATGATGCGTTTTACGACCGCAGGGGTGCAGAGGGATGATTTCGTCTTCTCTATGGATGGCTATCCCATCCGCAAATGCGGTTCGCAGGGCCAGCAGAAGTCTTTCCTCGTGGCCCTGAAATTTGCGCAGTACTCCCTCATGAAAGAGCGCTATGGCTATGCTCCCATCCTGCTTCTGGACGACCTTTTCGACAAGCTGGACATGACGCGGGTGCAGAACCTGCTCACCATGGTGGCGGGCAGCGACTTCGGGCAGATTTTCCTGTCGGACAGCAACAAGGTGCGCCTGAGCGGTATCGTGGATGCCATCACGGCTGAGCGCACATACTACGAAGCGAAGGGAGGCGCGTTTACCCGCAATGAGTAACCGTATCGAGCGCAAGAGCGCTATGCCTTTGGCAGAAGTGCTCAAACAGATGATTCAGGAAGGGCATGCAAGCGCCACCCACAACACCCATCGCATATTCGCCGCCTGGGATGCTGCTTCCGGCGCGGGCAAATATACCATACGGAGGTATTTCCGCGACGGCAGGCTCTATATAACCCTTTCCTCGTCGGTAATATGCAGCCAGCTCAGCATGCAGAAAGACTTGCTGAAGGAAAAAATCAACGCCATCCTTGCAGAGGACGAACTGCTCATCCGCTCCGGTGACAAATACTGCGAAGTGAGCCAACTGATATTGAAATGAAATTCGTAATCGATCAGTCAATTCCTTTTATCAAAGGGATTTTCGAGCCGTATGCGCAAATACTCTATCGCGACGGAGCGGCCATAGCTCCTTCCGACCTGAAGGATGCCGACGCCCTCATCGTCCTTCACAATACAAAATGCACCGAGACTCTTCTTTCAGGTTCCGCCGTAAAGATTATCGCGACCGCCACCATCGGCACGGACCATATAGATCTCTCATATTGCAAGCAAAATGATATTTATGTCCAGAATGCGCCGGGATGCAATGCCGGGGGAGTGATGAATTATGTGTTCTCCGCCCTCTACGGCGCTGCCAGCCGCGAGCGCATCCCTCTTACCGGCTCCACCATGGGCATCATCGGAGTGGGTCAGGTTGGTTCCCGCATTGAGAGCATGGCAAAGCACCTGGGCTTCAAGCTTTTGCTTTGCGACCCTCCCAGGGCTGAGGCGGAGGGCTCCGGGCAGTTCGTATCCCTCGATACCCTGCTCGCTAATTCCGATGTCGTAACGCTCCATGTGCCTCTCAACGACACGACCAGGGGGATGGCGGATGCGGATTTTTTTGCAAAGATGAAATTCGGGGCTTTTTTCATCAACACCGCCCGCGGAGGCATAGTCGATGAAGGCGCCCTCCTGGAAGCGATGCCCCGGCTCGGACCGGTGATTATCGACAACTGGAACAATGAGCCGAATGTGAACCTGCAGCTGCTGGAGAAGGCGAGCATTGCGACGCCCCACATCGCCGGATACTCGTATCAGGGAAAGCAGCGGGGCACTTCCGCCGCAGTGCGTTCCGTTGCGAGGTTTTTCGGCATAGAGCCCCTTTACGACTTCTATCCGGTGGCCGAGGTGCAGGAACTGGAAGCCGTCAAACTCGACCTCTCCGGACTGAACCAGGGGCAGATAGCGTCCGTGTTCCAGTACAATTATCCCGTGTTTACCGACGATTTCATGTTCAGGGTGGACCCCGGGAGTTTTGAGCATCTGCGTACCAACTACAGCTACCGGCGCGAATTCTATTTCTGATTGACCATAAGCAAAATGACACCATGACCAAGGAACAACAATTGAAATATTTCAGGGAAGGCTTTCCGTGGATGGACATAGCGGCTCCCGCCACGCCTCAAAGGGGCATAGAGATACTGGACGATGCGGCCATCGCAGCCTGCGTCGGGTATGACGGCAGGGCCGAGGTGGCAGGCAGGGTCAAGTTCGTGCCTGCATCCGGTGCTGCGTCGCGCATGTTCAAGGATATTTTCGCGGGGATGGAACAGCCCAACGATGCGGTGCGAAAGCTCACTGACCAAATCCGCAGCTTCGCTTTTTATGAGCCTTCGGTATTCGGAAATCCGGATGCCGGGTCGGACGCCGACTGCAGCATGGTTGCAAGGCGCCTTCTTACCGATGACGGTCTGGGATATGGCAGCAGGCCCAAGGGTGTGCTCAAGTTCCATCGTTACGAGGATGAAGTGCGCACCGCCCTCGCCGAGCACCTCGTGGAAGGCAGCGAGTACATGCGCAATGCCGACGGAAGCGTGAACCTTACCATTACCATTTCTCCGGAGCACAGGGCTCTTTTCGAGGCGGCGCTTGCCGAAGTGAAGGACAAATATGAAAAACGCTACGGAGTGCGCTATAATGTGAATTTTACTTATCAGTCTAAAGAAACCGACACGATTGCGGTAACTCCCTACAATGAACCCTTCCTCTGCGACGACGGCACCATCCTCCGCCGCCCTGCAGGTCACGGAGCCCTGATTTACAATCTGAACGAAGTGGAGCAGGAACTGGTGTCGGTGAAAAATATCGACAATGTGGCGGTGGAGCGTTATCTACCCGTTACGGCAAAATATAAAAAGGTGCTCATGGGTAGGGCGCTGCAACTTCGCGACGCCATCTTCGCCTTCCTTCGCAGGCTCGATGCTTCGGGCCCTGAAGAGGCCGTGGGGCTTTGCAGGAGTGAGATTCTTCCATTCCTGCGCGATGTCCTCTGCATAGAACTTCCCGCCATCCCTGATGCGGAACTTGTTGCCGCAGTGCGCGCCAAGCTTGACAGGCCGATAAGGGTTTGCGGCATGGTGAAGAACCTCGGCGAACCCGGTGGCGGGCCTTTCATCATCAGGGAAAAGGACGGAAGCACCTCGCTGCAGATTCTTGAAAGCGTGCAGATTAATCCCGGCGACCCCGCTGCCATGGCAGCGCTGAAGTCGGCAACGCATTTCAATCCCGTGGACCTGGTATGCTGCCTTCGCAACTACAAGGGTGAAAAGTTCAATCTTCCAGATTTCGTGGATCCGGACGCCGGTTTCATCTCCTCAAAGAGCTATCAGGGAAGGCCCCTGCGCGCTCTTGAACTGCCCGGACTCTGGAACGGCTCCATGAGCGGATGGAACACTTTGTTCGTGGAAGTGCCGGTGGAAACTTTCAACCCGGTGAAGGTCGTTCTCGACCTGTTGAGACCGGCGCATCAGATATTGCAATAATCAATGAAATTTTCTATTTTTGCAGGCTAATACGAAAATACAAAAGCAAAAGATATGGCTACCAAAAGCAAAACCAAGGAAGAAGTTCGCCAGGAGCAGGTGGAAAACCAGGTTTCCAAGTTCGAACAGTTTTACAACAAGTACAAGAATGTCGTTTGGGGAGTAATCGCCGCCATCGTAATCATATGGCTCGCTATTCTCGCATACCAGAAGTTCGTTTACCAGCCCAGGTGCGAAGCCGCCCGGGAGCAGGCTTATCCCGCTGAGAACAATTTCCAGCAGGGTGAATATGACCTTGCCCTCAACGGTGACGGCAATGTGCTCGGATTTGCCGAAATAATTGACACCTACGGGTCCAAAGCCGGCAAGGCCGTGTATTTGTATGCAGGTCTGTGCGAGCTTCAGCTTGGCAATTTCGAGGATGCCGTTTCGTATCTCAAGAAATATAACGGCAAGGAGCCCATCCTCGCAGCCCGCGCCCAGGCTTGCCTCGGCGATGCCTATGTAGGCCTCGAGAATTACAAGGATGCGGTTGCAGCCTACAAGAAGGCCGTTGCCAAGGCTGACAATTATTTTGCCGCCAGCTACCTCGTGAAGGAGGGTCTCGCCCTTGAAAAACTTGGCGACAAGGCCGCTGCCCTCGGGTGCTACAAGACCGTGAAGGACAAATATCCCCAGAGCATCGAAGCTTTCGACATCGACCGTTACATTGCAGCCGTGGAGGAATAAGAGATGGGAAGAGCATTTGAGTTCCGCAAGGAAAGGAAGATGAAGCGCTGGGGGCACATGGCCCGCACCTTCACCAAACTCGGAAAGGAAATTACCATCGCCGTGAAACAGGGAGGCCCCGATGTGACCGGCAACCCCCGTCTTCGCGCCCTCATGGCAGAGGCCCGCAGTGAGCAGATGCCAAAGGAGAACATCGAGCGCGCCATCAAGAAAGCTACCGAGAGCAAGCAGGGCGACTTCAAGGAAGTGGTTTACGAAGGCTACGGCCCCTTCGGCATTGCATATCTCGTAGAAACCGCTACCGACAACACCACCCGTACCGTTGCCAATGTGCGCAGCTATTTCAACAAGTGCGGCGGCACCCTCGGCACCAGCGGCAGCGTTGCCTTCATGTTCGACCACAAATGCGTTTTCCGCATCAAGGCGAATGACGGTCTTGACATTGAAGAACTCGAGCTTGAACTCATCGATTACGGTGCAGAAGAGGTTTTCGAGGAGACGGTGGTTGACAAGGATGACAACGAAAGCAAGGAAGTCGTAATCTATGGCGACTATGCTTCATACGGAACCATCCAGAAGTTCATCGAAGACAATGGCTACGAGCTCGTATCCGGAGGCTTTGAACGCATCCCTACCACTGAGCTGAAGGAGGTGACTCCCGAGCAGCGTTCAACCCTCGAAAAGCTGATTGGCCTGCTGGAGGACGATGAAGATGTCACCAATGTTTACACCACGATGAAACCGGCCGAAGAGTAAACGCGGCTTTCAATTCAAACTGAAATCGGTATGCAAAGACCTTTTGCATACCGATTATTTTTTGAAGAGCTTCTGGATTATGAGGGCGATAGCGCCGTCGCCTGTGACATTGCAGGCGGTGCCGAAGCTGTCCATGGCGATGTAAAGCGCTATCATCAGGGCCTGTTGTTCGGGATTGAAACCGAGGATTGAACTGAGGGGCGCCAGGGCTGCCATGATGGCTCCTCCTGGAACGCCGGGGGCTGCAACCATCATGATGCCGAGCATCAGCACGAACTCCAGGAACTTGCCGAATTCTACGGGAAGTCCGGCCATCATGCAGACCGCAATCGCGCAGCAGGTAATCTTCATGGCGCTTCCGGGCATGTGGATGGTGGCACACAACGGAACGGTGAATCCGGCAATATCTTCCTTCACGCCATTGACCTCGCACTGCCTGAGAGTAACGGGAATTGTCGCTGCCGAACTCGAGGTGCCGAGGGCGGTAAAATAAGCCGGAAGCATGTTCCAGAGAAGCCTGAAAGGGTTCCTCCCGGTAAACAGACCTGCAACCGCGAACTCGTAGATGAGCACGAGAATGTGGAGCGCGAATATTACGGCAATGATTAGCGCGAACACCTTCAGCACGCCGAACACCTTTCCGGTGGCCGTCATGTCGAGGAAAATGCCGAATATATAAATAGGAAGAAGCGGAATTATCAGTTTTTCGATAACCCGTGCCACGAATTCCTTGAACTCGCCGAAGAACGACTTCATCGTCGGGAGATTCGAATTCGCAATACAAAGCCCCATGACGAAGGCAAATACAAGTGCGGTCATTACATCTGACATCGCGGGGATGGAGATGCTGAAATAGGGGCTCAGAGATGCCGCTTCGGCAATGTCTGCGGCAGAGCCGGACTTCGCAACGATTCCGGGGAACATGACGCTTCCCACGCCGTAGCCGCACAAGGCCACGATGACGGTGTCAAGATATGCTATCAGTACCGTTGTCAGCAGCATTTTTCCGGCTCCGTGTCCGAGGTCGCCTATGGCAGCGGTGACCAGCCCCACGATTATAAGCGGAATCATGAATCCCAGAAGCTGTGAGAAGATGCCGTTGAAGGTCAGGAAAATCCTCGTAAACCAGTCGGGAACGAACAGGCCAAGCAATATGCCGAGCACGATGGCAAATAACACTCGCGGCAGCAGGCCGGGACGGAATTTCTTCATATCAGTTATCAGTTTGCACAAATATACAAACCAAATGCAAAATAAACATCAAAAAAATTTGGAGGTTCAAAAACTTTGCTTATATTTGCAGTGTACTATTAAACTAATACACTATGATAAGAATAGACAATACCAGTTTCAGTTATGGGAGCGTTCCCTGTCTGGAGAAGATTTCGCTGACTTTGGAAGAGGGCAGGATTTACGGTCTGCTCGGTGAGAACGGAGTCGGCAAAACCACGCTCCTGACCCTGTTGTCCGGCCTTAAGAAAGTACAGTCGGGCCTGATTACGGTGGACGGTTTCGTGCCTTATTCCCGCGAACCCGAATTCCTTGCGTCGCAGTTCTTCCTCCCCGACGAGGTTGCGGAAGTGAACAGCAGTGCAGTTTCATTTGCCCGGAGCAAGGGCGTGTTCTGGCCAGGTTTTTCCATTGACAAGTTCCTGGAGGTCATGGGCATTTTTGAGATGGACCCTTCACAGAAAATGAATGCGATGTCCGCCGGTCAACTCAAGAAGACATGGATATCCTTCGCGCTTGCCTGCAACACGAAGCATCTATATCTCGACGAACCCACCAACGGCCTCGACATCCCTTCCAAGGCTCAGTTCCGCAAAGCCCTCATGAGTTACACGCGCGAAGACGCCATAATACTCATTTCGACCCATCAGGTGAAAGACCTCGAGAACATAATCGACCCTATCATCATTCTCGACAAGCGCGATGTGCTGCTGAATGCTTCCGTCGAAGAGATAACCTCCAGGCTTTACTTCGACTACGGTACCGAGTTCAAGCCGGAAAGTCTTTACAGCGAGCAGATTCCGGGAGGTTTCATCCAGGTGTATCCCAATACCGGAGGCGTGGAAAGCAAAGTGAGCATAGAAGCGCTCTTCAATACCGTACATAAGCATAAGGAACTAATCAAAGGAATTTTCAGCCATGAGTAATACATTCAATATCAAGCGCTTCGCGAAATACCTGCGCTACGACCTGCTGTCCGCTTGGCAGAATGCCGGCCTTAGCGTGATTGTCATCGCCTGCATGCCCGTATGGCTCTTCGCCATATATGAACTTTACGCCCTTGTGTTCGGCGGAGGCTTTTCCGCAATTTCCGCGAATGCCGTGGTGGCGGCCTATGTCGTATCTTTCATGCTGGCCACGATTTTCTTCCCGGTGCAGGTTTATGGTAAACTCACCGACAGGCGCCCCGGTTCCGACTGGCTCCTGGTTCCCGCCTCGCGTTTCGAGAAATTCCTTTCCATGCTGCTCGTGCTGTGCGCGGCACTGCCCTTGGTCTGGCTGGCGGTAATTGTGTGTTCCGACCTGCTGATTTCGTTCACCCCCCTCTATGACGGCCCTGCCATTGGCAAAGCCGTCGGCGGAATGGGTGCCGTCTTTGCCGAAATCCATTCGGACAATGTGAACCTGGCCCTGAACGCCCCGTTCGCAATTTACCTGAGCTGGTGCGCCGACATTCTGTTTTTCGTACTCGGAGCGATATTCTTCCGCAAGAACAAGATTGTCCATACCTTCCTGACCCTCATGGGAATAGGAATCCTCATTTCCCTGGTCGCCGGTTTTTTCGCGTCGTCGGGCCTTTTCGATATCGAAGTGCGGGGAGTGAACGAGGATGCTTTCATGCGCTGGTTCAATGTGGGGGTATATGCCCTGTATGTAATTGAATTCGCGCTTCTCGACCTCGGCATTTACTTCCGCATCAAAACCCTCAAGCATTAGACCATGGAATTCGACAGCAACAAACCGATATACCTGCAGATAGCAGATGCCATCTGCGACCGCATCCTCCGTGGAGAACTCAAGGGGGAGGACAGGATTCCTTCCGTGCGCGAGTATGGTGCGCTGATAGGGGTGAATCCAAATACCGTGGCCCGCACTTATGAGACCCTTACCGAACGCGGGGTTATTTACAACAAGAGGGGAATAGGATTTTTTGTGACGGAAAAAGCCGCTCAGAACATACGCAGGGAGGCAAAAGAAAAATTTTTGAACGAAGAATTGCCGAATTTTTTCAAAAAGGCACGCCTTTTGGATATAAGCCTTGATGAAATAAATAAGGTATTCAATTCATAAGCATTTAATTAACAAACAAACTATTCTCAGCTAACTATACAGGCCCCGGAAGTCCGGGGCCTTTTGCTATGCTACAAATGCATCATTCGGAGAACTTTGCATCTTTTCCGCCATTCGCTCGGGGGGAACCCGAAACACTCATAGAACTGCCGCCTGAAGTTGGCCTTGTCGGGGATGCCCACGCTGAAGGCAATGTCGGCAATCGGTGCGTCCGGGTTCTTCCTTATGAGGGATTTCGCTTCCTCCATCCGCAGTTTTTTGCGGAAAGTTGAAAAATGCTCCCCCAGTACATGGGTGCAGTAGTAGGAGAGCGATTCCGGCGACACGCCGAGCTGTTCCGCTACTTTCGGGATGGTTTCGTTCTGACGGCAGAAAGCTTTGGAATCAATCCAGAGCCTGAGGTTTTCCGAGATTTTTTCATCAATCGCTCCCTGCGACGGTTTTGCGATGGCGGTACTCGTCTTGAGCGCCATCCGCAGCATTTTGTTGATAATTCTTTTCATAAGCTAATAACTAATTGTTTAAGGGTATGCACAGAATCGTGATTTTTCCGTAATTTTGTGCCGTTATGTTCGAAAATCTATCAGAAAGACTTGAAAAATCCTTCAAAATCCTCAAAGGTGAAGGTAAGATAACGGAAGTAAATATTGCCGAAACGCTCAAGGATGTGCGGCGCGCCCTGCTTGATGCCGATGTGAGCTACAAGGTTGCCAAGGATTTCTGCGACAGGGTCAAGACCAAGGCCCTCGGGGCGAATGTGCTCACTGCCGTGAAGCCTCAGCAGATGATGGTGAAGATAGTCCATGACGAACTCACCGAGTTCATGGGCAGCGAGGCTTCCGACATCAGCTACAAGGGCAATCCTGGAGTGGTGATGGTGGCCGGACTGAACGGCTCCGGCAAGACCACTTTCTGCGGCAAACTCGCCTTGTACCTTAAAAAGAAAGGGGTAAAGGTTATGCTTGCAGCCTGCGATACCTTCCGCCCCGCAGCCATTGAGCAGTTACGGACGCTGTCGGAGCAGATAGGCGTGCCCATGTTTACCATAGAAGGGGAAACCGACCCTGTAAAAGTGGCAAAAGCTGCCATTTCGCAGGCCGGACAGCAGGGATACACCACGGTGATAGTGGATACCGCCGGACGCCTCAGCGTGGATCAGGAGCTGATGGATGAGATACGGGCGATGGATGCCGCCATCAAACCGGGCGAAAGCCTTTTCGTCGTGGATGCCATGACCGGTCAGGATGCGGTTGCGTCCGCCCTGGCGTTCAACGAAGCCATCGACTACGACGGTGTGGTGATTACCAAGCTCGACGGTGACACCCGCGGAGGTGCGGCCCTTTCCATCAAGGCGGTAACCGGAAAACCGGTCAAGTTCGTGTCCACCGGTGAAAAGATGGAGGCCCTCGACTTGTTCCATCCCGAGCGTATAGCCGACCGTATCCTCGGCATGGGAGATGTGGTTTCCCTGGTGGAAAAAGCACAGCAGGCGGTCGATGAAGCGCAGATGCGGGAAACCCGCAAGAAACTCGCCCGCAACCAGTTCAACATGAATGATTTCTACAACCAGATACAGCAGGTGCGCAAGATGGGCGACATCAAGGACCTCGCTGCCATGATTCCCGGCATGGGAAAAGCCGTGAAGGATGTGGATATCGACAACGACAAGGCATTCAAGGGTACCGAGGCCATATATCATTCCATGACGCCTTACGAACGGGAACATCCCGAGGTAATCAACGGCAGCCGCAGACGCCGCATAGCTTCGGGCAGCGGCACTTCGGTAGAAGAGGTGAACAGGCTCCTCAAACAATTCGAAGGCTCCCGCAAGATGATGAAGATGGCGGTCGACGGCAGTCTTGCCGCGCGGCTGAAGAACTTCAGGGGTTAGCGCCTCAGAAGCGGCCTGTGCCTTGCAGCCGCCGCTTTCCTGATATTTTCTTCGATGCTTTTCCTCTCCTCCGGTAGGGTGCAGGCGTCGAAGAATTTTTCTTGTATTATGCGAATCGCGAGCGGTGATGGATGCAGCAGGTCGTCGGCGTAATAACGATAGTCGCGCAGTTCATCCATAAGTATTTCGTAGGCAGGGAAGTAGCATCCGCGTCCACCGGAACTGACGGCCTGTTCGAGACCTATATGCAGGTTTGCCTTGCTCAAGGTATTGCGGTGCATGCCTTCTCCCGGATGCCTTACGGGGCTGACCGTGAAAATGAACTCCTTGTCGGGATATTTTCCAGTCATCTTCGAGATGATTGCGGCAATTTCCCCTGCGCCCAGCATTTCGTGCGAAAACTCCGCGGACGGCCTTTTGAGGCAGTTGGACACCACTTCGCCGCTCCCGGCAAGCTGCCATACCATGGCGGTGCCCAGGGTGACGACTACCTTGTTGCATCCTTTCCAGAACTCCGAGGCGGCGGCAAGCTCCCGGTTGGCGTTGTCGAGAAAATCTTCCGCGCTCTTCCGGGCAAAACTCGTGTGGTGCCACCACGAGCACACCATGCCTGCCCCGGCCCCCATCTCTATGCATTCTTCCGGCCTGAAAGGAGCTGCATATTGCAGCCTGGCTGCCGAATTCGCTATTGAAACCGGATTGTACAGCGTTCCGAAGGGATTGATACACACACTGAAGCCTGCATCGGCGAGCATGCTTCCTATATTGTCCGCAAAGCAGCTGCCGAGAACCATGATTTTGTCGCCGAGGCTCAGGAGTGTCGGCAATTTGTTGATAACAATGGGCGTGGAGAGTTTTACCATATTGCAAATTTAATGCTCTTTTTGTAATTTTGTACACTATACCACAGTGTTATGAAAAGGCTAATATTGTTTATATCCGCATTGTTGCTGAGCTTCGTTTTCGTCCATGCCAGGACATATCAGCTTGGCAGCCCGGACGGGAGGCTGCAGATGACGGTGCTCGTGGAAGGGGGAATTGAGTGGTCGCTCAGCGTCGCAGGCGCTCCTGTGCTGGAAAATAATTCGATTTCTCTTGATTTGGGCTCAGCCGTGCTCGGGGTTTCCTCCAAAGTGCAGAAGGTTTCCAGGGGTTCGGTGAGCGAGGATATCGACGCTCCATTCTACCGCCAGTCATCTTTCAATGCAAAGTATAATTATCTGACGCTCAAGATGAAAGGCGGATGGACTCTGGAATTCAGGGCCTATGATGAGGGCGTGGCTTACCGTTTCGTCACATCCATGAGCGGCAGCCGGAAGGTTCTCGGCGAGTGCGTGGAATTCAACTTTACCAGGCCTTTTAGCATGCTGGTTCCCTATGCCAGGACTTCCGCCAAAGACCCTTACCGCACATCATTCGAGAGCCAGTATGATTCTGTCAAGGCGGGGGATGTCCGGTCTGCTGCGGAAAGGCTCGCTTTCATGCCGGTCTATGTGGACCTTGGCGAGGCTGGCCGTCTTCTTCTTACCGAGGCCGATTTGTTCGATTATCCCGGCGCTTTCCTCGCCACCACCGACAAGGGCTTCAAGGCGGAATTTCCTCCTTATCCCGGCAATGTGCAGGTACAGGATGCCGTATATCTCGACTATCTGAACGAGGTTGAAGGCAGCCGCAGCTATCCCTGGAGGGTAGTTGCGTACGGCAGGGATGATACCTTCCTGCCCGTGAACAACATGGTTTATGCCCTGGCTTCGCCCAACCGCATCGGCGACACTTCCTGGATAAAGCCCGGGCAGTCGAGCTGGGACTGGTGGAATGCCTTCCGCCGCCATGGAGTGGACTTCAAGGCCGGCATCAATACCGAAACTTATCTCTACGACATCGATTTTGCCGCAAAATACGGCCTGCAGTACATCCTCATCGACGACGGGTGGTACAAGAACAAGAATATCTTCACTCCCATCGATGCCATAGATATAAGGCGCATCTGCGAATATGCCTCCCAAAAAGGCGTGGGCGTCCTGCTCTGGGTGTCGAAAGGCGTACTCGGACTGAAACCCGACAAGGCATTCGAGCATTATTCCAAAATGGGCGTGTCCGGCTTCAAGGTGGACTTCTTCGATTCCCAGGAGGCCGCCATGGTGCACCGCATCACGATGTATGCGGAAAAGGCTGCAAAGTATCATCTGGTGTTGGATTTTCACGGCATATACAAGCCCACCGGACTCAGCCGCACTTATCCCAATGTTCTCAATTTTGAGGGTGTTGCCGGTCTTGAGAACCTGAAATGGTCGTCGGAAGCCGACTTCGACATGCCCCGCTACGATGTTACCATCCCTTACATCCGCCAGGCCGCCGGGCAGATGGACTACACTCCCGGAGCGCTGCGCAATGCCGCGAAGGGGGATTTTCGTGCCGTCAACAACAGGCCCATGAGCCAGGGAACCCGCGCACATCAGCTTGCCTGCTATGTGGTGTTCGATTCTCCTCTTACCATGCTCTGCGACTCTCCGTCGGATTATCTTCTCGAGGACGAAACCACCCGTTTCATCGCTTCCATCCCCACGGTGTTCGACAATACCCGTATCCTTTCGGGAAAAGCAGGGGAGTGGATAGTGTCGCTCCGCGAGAAGGACGGAGTGTACTATCTCGGAGGAATGACTTCGTGGGAACCCCGCACCCTCAGCATCCCCATGAATTTCCTGCCTGAAGGACAGTGGGAGTGCACCCTCTTTGCCGACGGCGCCAATGCCGGCTCGGTTGGAACCGACTACAGAATCAGCTCCGCATCCGTGAATGCCTCGTCATCCGTGGAGGCCACGCTTGCGCCCGGAGGCGGATTTGTAATGATAGTGAAAAAGTTACGCAAATAAGAAAAATGAAGAAATCTCTTGTACTGTTGCCTTTGCTGATTCTTGCCGCCTGTGGGCCCAAGGATGGAATACATACGCTTCAGCTCCTCACGACCAACGATGTTCACGGCTATTGGTTCGATTCCACCTATGCGGGGAATTCGACCCGGCAGAGCATATTCGCCGTCAACTACTATGTTGACAGCGTGCGCAATGCCTGCGGTGAGCAGAATGTGCTTCTGGTTGATGCCGGAGACTGCCTGCAGGGCGACAATGCGACCTATTACTACAACTATGTGGATACGGAGGCCGAAGAGCACCTGTTTACCAAGATAGTATCGTACATGAAGTACGATGCCATCACCATGGGAAACCACGATGTGGAAACCGGGCATCCCGTCTATGACAAACTCGTGAAGCAGCTCGGCCGCCACAAGATTCCATTCCTGGGGGGCAATGCCATTCGCAACGACAACGGCAAACCTTATTTCCAGGTTTACAAGACCTATAAACGCGCCGGACTGAAGGTGATGGTGCTTGGATATACCAATGCCAACAATCCCGCATGGATGGATGAAACCCTTTGGAAGGGCATGCATTTCGAAAGGCTCGTGCCGCTGGTGCAGAAGGATGTGGACAAGTATGCCGCCAGGGAAAAGCCCGATGTGGTGATAGTGAGCATACATTCCGCAACCGGCAAGGGTGAATTCGACAATCCCGAAGCGGAAGGACTGGACCTTTACAAGACCCTGCGCGGAGTGGATTTCGTGGTGTGCTCGCACGACCACCGCGAGGTTACCTTCTTCAACGACAGCATAGCCCTCATCAACACCGGCAACAGGGCCAAGTACCTCGGACACGGCACTCTGCAGGTTGAGGTAAAGGACGGCAAGGTCGTTGACAGGAAAGTTTGTTCGGAACTCATAAAGGTGGACAAGACCAAGGCCGATCCGGCGATGAGGGAACTTTTCCATCCCGAGTATGAAAGCGTCAAGGCTTTTTCCTTCAAGGAAATAGGCATGCTGCAGATGGACCTTCGCACCCGCGATGCTTATCTTGGAATGTGTGATTACATGAATCTCCTGCATACCGTTGAGCTGGAAAGTTCGGGTGCGCAGATAGCCTTTGCCGCTCCTCTTACCTTCAACGGCAGCGTGAAGGCGGGCACCCTTGTTTACAACGATCTTTTCCTGATTTATCCTTTCGAGAACCAGCTTTTTACCATGAAGCTTACCGGAAAGGAAATCAAAAACTACCTGGAATACTCCTACGACACCTGGCTGGACGCACCCGAGAGCGGACACGGCCTCCGTATCGTGAAGTCCGATGATCCACGCAACAACCAGAGGGGCTGGTCGTTCGTCAACCGCGCCTATAATTTCGATTCCGCTTCCGGAATCAACTATACCGTGGATATCACGAAACCTGCAGGGGAGCGCATCAGCATCAGTTCCCTTGCCGACGGTACTCCCTTCAACCCGGAGGAAGAGTATGCCGTGGCATTGAGTTCCTACCGCGCCAGCGGGGCCGGACATCTGCTTACCGACGGTGCAGGCATACCCAAGGAAGAACTTGAAGGGCGGATACTGGGCAAGATGCAGGAAATCCGGGATTTCGTCTATGAATTCATTGAAAAGCACGGACTTGTGGACCCCGAACTGATAGGCGACAGGAATGTCATCGGCTCCTGGAAGTTCGTTCCCGAAGACCTTGCCGCCGCCAAGCTCGGAGCGGACTACCAGTTACTCTTCTGACATGACACAGACAGGATACATCCTCCTTCTTCTTCTCGACTTGTTCCTCACGGTCGGCATCTCCTTCCTCTGCTCCATATTGGAGTCGGTACTGATGTCCACGCCGCTGTCGTACATTGTCATGCGCGAGGAAGAGAATTACCGTCCGGCAGCCAAGTTCAAGAAATACAAGACCGACATCGACCGCCCCATTGCGGCCATCCTTGCAATGAACACCATTGCCAACACTTTCGGAGCTTCGCTCGTGGGCGTTCTCACTGCAAAGGCTTTCGGAAGTTCGTTCGTGGGATGGATGTCGGCCATTACCACCCTGCTCATCCTTATCTGTTCGGAGATTATCCCAAAGACCATAGGCACTTCCAACTACAAGAATCTGATGGGCTTCACCACCCGGGGCATTTCTTTCCTGCTCGTGGTGATGTATCCGCTCGTCGAACTCATACGCTACATCAGCAGTCGTTTCGCCCATGACGACGAGGCGTCCATCAGCCGCGAAGAAGTGTCGGCCATGGCAAATGCGGGGGAGGAAGAGGGCGTCATCGACCGCAGCGAAAACAAAGTAATCCAGAACATTATCAAGCTCGACAATGTGAAGGCCTACGAAGCCATGACTCCCCGTGTGGTGTGCTCGGTGGCTCCGGAATCCATGACCCTGAAAGAGTATTTCGAGGATGATGCCTTCGAGCATCATTCCCGCATCCCCGTATATTCCGAATCACCCGAATACATCACCGGCTACATCCTTCGCGACGATGCCCTTGAGGACCTGGCGGAGGACAAGTTCACCAAGAAACTCAAGGATATCCGAAGGGACATATCCTATTTCAACGAGGAAGCTTCTCTTGCCGACATCTGGGAAACGCTGCTCAAGAACCGTGAGCAGATAGCCCTCATCATCGACGAGTACGGCTGCTTCGAAGGCGTGCTGACCCTGGAGGATATCATCGAAACCATTTTCGGCCTCGAAATCATGGATGAGATGGACGAAGTGAGCGACATGCAGGAGTTTGCCAAGGAAAGGTGGAAGAAGCGCCAGAAGCGCTATCGCAAAGTGAATCTGCAAAACAAAGAATAAATATGAAATGTGAAGATAAATTCAGGGAAATCTACAAGAAGGATCCGCAGGCGCGTTCCTTCTGCCCTTACAGGATTTGCCCCATAGGCGCCCATGTGGACCATCAGCTCGGGAAGATTACCGGGCTCGCAATCGACAAGGGCATACATATAGCATGGTCGCCAAAGACCAACGGAGTGGTGGAACTCTGCTCCCTGCAATTCGACAAGCGTGCCCAGTGGCATGTGAGCGCGGTTCCCGAACATAAACAGAACGACTGGGCGGATTATCTGCGCGGAGCTACCCTGGAACTCAGCCTGCGCTATCCCCTCAAAGCGGGTATCAGCGGAGTCATTGAAGGCACGCTTCCCATCGGCGGGCTGTCGTCATCGGCTGCCGTAATCATTTCCTTCCTGCATGCCCTCTGTACCGTAAACCGGATACATCTCGACGACCTTGAACTCATAGGCATCGCCAAGGCTGCCGAAAACAATTATGTGGGAGTGTCCTGCGGAAAGCTCGACCAGAGTTGCGAAGTGCTCTCGCGCAAGGGGCATCTGCTGTATCTCGACACCCAGAATGATTCCTACGAACTCATTCCTACCGCCGCGACCATGAAGCCATACAAAATCGTCATCTTCTTCAGCGGAGTGGAGCGTTCCCTTGCGGGCAGCAAATTCAACATGCGCGTGGATGAGTGCCGCAGTGCCGCTTATGCCCTCAAGGCTTATGCAGGCATCGAATACGGGAAATTCTACGATACTTCGCTGCGAGAGGTGCCGCTTGAAGTTTACGAGCGATTCCGCGACCGCCTTCCTGAAACCTGGAGGCGCAGGGCCGACCATGTGTTCGGTGAATTCGAGCGCGTGGAGAAGGGGGCCGAGGCTTGGAGAAGGGGCGATATTGAAGCATACGGCAAACTCAGTTTCGAGAGCGGATGGTCGTCGATTCACAATTACGAAACCGGCTCTCCCGAACTGATAGCTATATACGAGTTGATGAGCCGTACCGACGGCATCTACGGGGGGCGTTTCAGCGGAGCCGGATTCAAGGGCTGCTGCATGGCCCTGGTGCATCCCGATTATGTCGAGAGTGCCATCAGGGAAGTGTCGGAAGGCTATCTGAAGGCTTTCCCCGCCCTGGCAGGGAAATACTGTACACAGGTTTGTGAAAGCGCTGACGGAGTGAAGTTATGAAATGCCTTATCCTTGCAGCCGGTTACGCCACCAGGCTATATCCCCTCACCGAGAACTTCCCTAAGCCATTGCTCAAGGTTGGGGAAAAAACCATCCTCGACTGGCTGATTGACGACATCGACAGCCTCGGAGAAGTTGACGAATACATAGTTATTTCCAATCATAAATTCGCCTCCCAGTTCATGGACTGGGCTGCCGGACATTCCGCTGCTATTACCGTGGTGGACGACGGCACATCCACGAACGAAACGCGCCTTGGGGCTGTGTGCGACATCAAGTTTGCAATCGACAGCCTTTCGCTCGACGACGACATGCTGGTTATTGCCGGCGATAATGTGCTGGATTTCAGCCTCACCGCCTTCATCCGCTATGCCAGAGGCAAGAATGCTTCCGCCATCATGCGTTACTACGAGCCCGACGAGGCGCGCCTGCACAAGAGCGGAATCGTGGAGATTGACGCTTCCGACCGCATCCTCTCCATGGAGGAGAAACCCGCCGAGCCCAGGAGCCACTGGTGCTGCCCTCCTTTCTACTTCTACAGCCGCCGTGATGCAGCAAGGGTAGGTGAGGGGATTGCGGCCGGGTGCGGCACCGACGCCCCGGGCAGTTTCATCGCCTGGCTTTCCGGTCAGACGGATGTCTATGCCATGGAAATGCCGGGACGGCGCTATGATATAGGAAATCTTGACAGTTATCGCAAGGTTTGCGAAGAATATCGCGGAATTTTGTGATTTTTTACTAATTTTGTGTGTTGCAGGAAGCAATTCGAGGTTTTATGTTCGAAGAAGTACGAGCCGATATTGCAAAGTTGATTGCCCTTTACGAGGGTGAAAAACTGCGCGCCGACGAACTTCAGCTCAAACTTGCCCGGAACATTGCCGAGGTCGAAGCCTGCAGACAGCAGATTGCCGAATTGAACAGACAGATAGACAATCAGAGGCTTACAAGCGCTTTCGCCTCAGCCGAAGGGAACCCCGAGGCCAAGCAGCGCCTGACCAGGCTGATTGCCGAGATTGACAAGTGTATAGCCTTGTTGGAAGTTTAGTTATGGACCAGAACATTACTCTCAAGATTGCCGGAGCGGATTTCCGCGTGAAGGCATCTTCCCCGGAGATGGAAAGCGCCATGCGCGTCGCTTCGGAGGAGATTACGAAGATGATGGAGAGGTTCGACCAGAAGTATCCCGACAAGACCTTTACCGACAAGCTTCTTTTTGTGTCGCTTACGCAGGCCGTGTACCGCCTACAGGCGCAGAACAAACTTAACATGGCCTCGGCTGAGCAGGCCAAGCTGGAAGCTGAACTGAAAGACTATCTGAATGGTATAGAAAGCAACCGTTAGTCCGTCCTTGCGAAACAAACAAGTTCAACGGAACCGGGTGAACTCGAGCCGATGATGGCATGCCTGCCCGACAGGAAGCCAGAGGCGGCACGGAGCCCAAATCATACAGAAAGCATTTTCTGCATAGGACTAACGGCGTTTTAACGGCATCTGCACTATGGTGTAGATGCCGTTTTATTGTTGACAGTTAGATAAAATATATATACAGATGTTACTCTACTACATTCTTTCGGCCATTGCAGGTGCCATAGTGGCACTGGCCGCATATATAATAATCCGCAAGGCTTCTCTGAAGGGCCGCCGCGATGCAATAATTGAAAAAGCCGAACTTGAGGCGGAAAACATCAAGCAGCAGAAAATCCTTCAGGCAAAGGAAAAGTTCATACAGCTTAAAAGCGAGCATGAGGACTATGTGAACTCTAAGAACAAGCAGCTTGCCGACAAGGAGAATGCCCTCCGCCAGAAAGAATCGCAGCTCGGACAGCTCTCCGGGGAACTTGGCCGCAAGCAGCACGAACTTGACAGCGCCAAGGGACAGGTGCGTTCGCAGATGGAAAAGCTGGAGCGCAAGCAGGAAGAGTGCGACAAGCTCCTTGCGCAGACGAACAAGCAGCTCGAAACCATTGCGGGCATGACTGCAGCCGAGGCCAAGAACATGCTCGTGGAAAATTTGAAAGCTGAAGCCCGTACCGAGGCCCAGGCATATATCAATGATACTATGGACGATGCCAGGCTGAATGCCGCCAAGGAGGCCAAGCGCATCGTTATCAATACTATCCAGCGTACCGCAACCGAAACCGCCATTGAAAATGCGGTTACCACTTTCCCTATCGAGAACGACGAAATCAAGGGACGCATCATCGGTCGCGAAGGGCGAAACATCCGTGCGCTTGAAGCTGCTACCGGAGTTGAAATCGTGGTTGACGATACACCCGATGCAATCATGCTCTCCGCATTCGACCCCGTCCGCAGGGAAGTCGCCAGGCTCGCGCTGCACCAGCTTGTGATTGACGGACGCATCCATCCCGCGCGTATCGAGGAAGTTGTGGCGAAAGTCAGCCGCCAGCTCGAGGATGAGATTCTTGAAACGGGTAAGCGTACCTGCATCGACCTTGGCATCCATGGGCTTAACATAGAGCTCGTAAAGCTTATCGGGCGCATGAAATACCGTTCTTCCTATGGGCAGAATCTGCTTCAGCACTCTCGCGAAGTCGCCAACATCGCCGCCATCATGGCTTCCGAACTCGGGCTCAATCCCAAGATTGCGAAGAGGGCCGGGCTGCTCCACGACATCGGCAAGGTGTCCGACGAGGATCCGGACCTGCCTCACGCACTCCTTGGTGCCAAGCTGGCAGAGCAGTATAAAGAGCGCCCCGAAATTGTGAATGCCATCGGCTCCCACCACGAAGAAATGGAGATGACTTCTACCATTTCGCCTATCGTCCTTGTGGCCGACGCCATTTCCGGAGCGCGTCCGGGTGCCCGCCGCGAGGTAATCGAGTCGTACATCAAGAGGCTCAAGGGGATGGAGGACCTGGCTGCTTCTTATCCCGGTGTCACCAAGTCGTATGCAATCCAGGCAGGCCGCGAGCTCCGCGTCATCGTGGGTGCCGAGCAGGTGAGCGACGATGATGCCGGTCGTCTGTCCGCAGATATTGCACAGCGTATCCAGGACGAGATGACCTATCCCGGTCAGGTGAAAATCACCGTTATCCGGGAAACCCGTTCAGTCGCATACGCAAAATAATCCTTATGAAAAAAGCAATACATATCATGCTTTTTATGGCAGCCCTCTTTTCGGGGCTGCCGGTGTTTAGCCAGAGCTTGCCCGATACCACCGTACAGTGGGAAACCGAGGTGGTTCAGGGGCCGGACGGCAAGGCCCGCATCGTCTTCACCGGAACACCGCTTGTGCCGCTCGATGAG
Source organism: Bacteroidales bacterium (assembly GCA_017469425.1). GTDB lineage: Bacteria > Bacteroidota > Bacteroidia > Bacteroidales > UBA932 > Cryptobacteroides. The sequence continues at coordinate 230,129 of JAFUGJ010000036.1, read as the reverse complement.
ATTCATGGCACTCTGGAGTGGATTTCCTGCGTTGGAACCGAGTGCCACAGCCCGGAAGAGATGGACTACGAGTTGCATCCGGGTGCGGTGGTGGTATCAGATACCGCTCCTTCGGCATTAAGTCCGGAAGGAGCTAATTCCCCTGAGGGGCGTAACACCCGCGGTTCGATAGCGGGGGAACCGTCGGCTTCAGCCGATGGTGGGGTGAGCCCGGAGGGCGAACTCCCGAAGGGGGATAGACTCCTTCCGGACTCAGTTGAGGGCCCTATCCAGTCCAGAGGCAGGGGCGTCTGGGGGCTGATTCTGGAGGCCATACTCTGGGGCTTTGCCATGCTGCTCACACCCTGTGTGTTCCCCATGGTCCCCATGACAATTTCGTTCTTTGTAAAGGGTGGAGAGAACAAGGCTGCAGGCAAGTTCAAGGCTCTCATGTACGGCCTTTTCATCGTGCTGCTCTACACCGTGCCAATCAGCATAATCATCGGGCTTACCTGGCTTCTCGGGGGTTCGGTAGTGACTGCCGACATATTCAACTGGCTTTCTACCCACTGGCTGCCGAACATCATCTTCTTCCTGGTATTCATGGCCTTTGCCGCTTCGTTCTTCGGGGCTTTCGAGATTGTGCTGCCTTCAAAACTGGTGAACTCGTCCGACAAGAACTCCGACAAGGCGGGTCTTGCAGGCGTATTCTTTATGGCGCTTACCCTGGTGCTGGTTTCTTTCTCCTGCACCGGCCCTATAGTAGGCACTGTGCTCATCAAATCCACTTCCGGCGAATTTTGGACTCCCATGGTCACCATGCTGGCCTTCAGCGTGGCGTTCGCCCTGCCTTTCACGCTGCTTGCGCTGTTCCCTTCGCTGCTTAAGAATCTTCCCAAGAGCGGAGGCTGGCTCAACAGCGTCAAGGTCGTTCTCGGCTTCATCGAGGTCGCGCTCGGTTTCAAGTTCCTCAGTGTAGCCGACCAGACCTATCACTGGGGGCTGCTCGACAGGGAAGTGTATCTTGCAATATGGATAGTTTGCTTTACTCTGCTTGGTTTTTATCTGCTCGGAAAGCTTCGGTTCAAGTACGACGACAAGGTGGAGCACATAGGCATCCTGCGCCTCGGGCTTGCGATTGCCGTTTTCAGTTTTGTGGTGTATATGGTTCCCGGAATGTTCGGGGCCCCTCTCAAGGCCCTCTCCGGCTATCTTCCTCCGATAGAGACACAGGATTTTGTGATTTCCTCCACGCCGTCAGTCCAGTACCGGGAAACAGCTTCAGGAGAGAAGGAAGCACTGTCTTCCGCACCGTTGAAACTGCCCCATGGGCTTTATGGCTACGACAATATCGAGGAAGCCCTGGCTGCGGCTCGGCAGAGCGGAAAGCGGGTATTTGTCGATATTACCGGCCACGGATGCGTGAACTGCCGTGAGATGGAAGCCCGCGTGTGGTCCGACCCTCAAGTGCTTGAAAGGCTTACAGGCGATTTTGAAATAGTCGCGCTTTATACTGACGACAAAGCCAAACTGCCTGAAAACAAATGGCTTTCAACTCCGGATAGCAAGGTCCTGAAAGATGTGGGACGCGTGAACAGCTACATTGCCCGGACCCGTTTCGGCGTGAATGCGCAGCCCAATTATTTCGTTCTGGATTCCGCCGGGAACATCCTTGCCGGTCCCCGCGGCTACAACCTTTCCATCCCCGGCTTCACCGCCTTCCTCGACACCGGAAAATAATCGCCTGCCCGACCGGTGGACTTATCTGCCCGCCGGTTCAGTCCAGGGCGCCAATGAAGGCGCTGAGGATTTCGAAGGATTCGGCGCTGGCGGAACTCCAGAAATCGAAGAACTGACCAAGGCGGTTCTCTTCGTCGGCAGTGTCGCTGATGACCCTCATGCTGAGGAAAGGTACTCCGTACATGTGGCAAACCTGCGAAATGGCAGCCGATTCCATGTCGCATGCGAGCGCGTCGGGGAAGTGCCCGAGGATGCGGGCGGTATCTTCGGGCCCCGAGCAGAACCAGTCGCCGCTTGCCATGAGGCCGAATTTCATCCTCTCGTCGTTCAGGCTGCGGGCCGCCTTGAGCAGAAGCTCCGAAGCATGAAAGCGTGCCGGAAATCCCTGCACCTGCCCGAACTCATTGGGCTCTCCGTACCAGCAGTCATGATAGGCAACCTGCTCAGCCACAACTACATCAAGCATGTGAACCTGGGGTGAAATGCCTCCGGCGCATCCTGTGGAAATGATGCAGTCGGGATGATGCTCCGCAATCAGCTTGCTGGCATTGACCGCCGAATTGACCTTTCCCCAGCCGCAATGCACGGGAATGATTTCGTGTTTTTCGTGATTCTTGAGGACCTTGCAAGCCATGTCGTACTCCTGGTCCATCGCTGTCATGATTCCTATTTTCATGGTGCAAAGATACTAAAAATACAAGCTTTAAAGATTGAATCCTTTCAACTCGAGTTCCGGAGTCAGACCCGTATCGAAATGCTTCTTGTACACCCGTGCCGTAACCGTTTTCTGCTGTCCTCCCATCAGGCAAAAGTAATTTTCGGACCAGAAAACCGGAAGGATGCGGTAATCGTCGGCAGTGTGGCCGAACGAAGAATTCGAAAGACCTGCTGGTGCAGGACCAGAATTCACCGGCTTGTCATTGAGAAGGTTAAGACGAAGCATCAGTGCCGGAATGCCGGTGTTGTTGGTGAGAGTGACCGTAGCCAGGTAGGATTCTCCTTCATCCTTCCAGGTCCACTGCTCGGCCACTTCTGCTTTAGGAAAATCTGCGAGGAAACCAAAATCGTCTTCCGGCTCTCCGAGAACATAAAAGTTTTCCGATAACACATCGGAACCATCCTTCAGGGTAAGATACAGAAAACGCGTCTTGTCCGAAAGTTCAAATCCGGGAATGCTGACGGTGCTGTCTTCCTGGCCTGCCATGGTAAATTCCCGTGCGGGAAGCGGTTCGCCATGTTCATCCATTTGCTGAATACTCGCGACAAATTGGCTGTGTCCCCTGTCAGAACGATTTACTACCTCAATCTTCCCGGTGAATGCGTTGTATTGGATATGCAGCGGCTCGCAAGCCTTCCTGCTGCCGAAGAACCCGGCATGCGGGTCGAAATAATAGTCATAAGGACACCAGGTGAGCGAAGGCCAGGCGTTGTGGCTCATCCAAAGAAGGAGCCCCCGGCGCTCCGCGCTCCTGCCCTCGAAAACGGCCCTGAAAGCATCGTAACTTACCCATTGTGCGAGTTCGCAGAACTTTTCTGCAGATTCCGGTTCTCCAAAACGGGAAGCGACGGCGTCGTTGTATAATCCCACTTTCTGCGCATTCTCCGTGGCCCAGTCATGCACGCCCCACATATCGTTCTGGGGCCATCTGTCCGCCTCGGGAATGAAGCGCACCAGGCTCTCGTAGTTGGGGATGGCGGTGGTACCCCTTTCGGAATGCATCCTGTCCTGGCCTGTGAGATTGAAGAATTCTGGTGATGGAAGACGGTTGTAGGGCCCGCGTCCGCTTACCGGTCCGTCGGCAGAATCCGGAATATAGATTATGTCGGGATGCAGGTCGGATGTGAGTTTCTCCAATGCCTTGTCAAGCGTTGCCGGAGGCATTCCCTCGTTGCGCCCGCAATACAGCACCACGGAAGGGTGGCGCCTGATTTTGCTTACATAGTCGGCGGCGTTGGCCATGAACAGTGCTTCGTCGTCGGGGTCCGGGCCGTCGGTGGGATTCGCCAGCCAGAAATCCTGCCATACCATGATGCCGTGCCTGTCACAGGCTTCGTAGAATTCCTCGTCTGCCGTTTGTCCTACCCAGTTGCGTATCATGTTGAAATTCATCTGCTTATGGTAAGCTACGGCGATGTCGTAGTCGCGTTCGGTGTATCGCAGATTAAGCTCGCTGAATCCCCAGTTCCCTCCGATGCCGGAAATCCTGCGCCCGTTCACCCAGGCAGTAAGCCGCCCTCCTTCAAGTGAATATGACATCTGGCGAAGACCGGCCTTGAATGTCAGGGAGTCGGACACGGCACCGTCCGTTTCGGCGCAAAGCCGGGCATCGTAAAGATACTGTTCCCCATAATTGTTCGGCCACCAGAGGCGGGGATTGTCCATATCCAGGGAAGCCGTTACCCTGCGCACTTCGCCGCCTTGCAGTTCAAGCTCCTTTGCAAAGCTGCAATCTCCCAAGCTTCCTTTGAATATCACCTTCCACGCAGCCGGACTATGGTTGGTAAGCACCGCTTCAAGGCTGACCAGGGCCATCGTGGTATCAGGAAGGTTTAATTTTGTCTGCACCAGCGGGTCTGAAATCGAAATGTCACCCGCGGTGCTGAAATTCACATCTTTCCATATTCCGATGTTGCGTCCGCGCACGGTTGGAATCCAGTCCCAGCCTATCGAGGCGTGAAAAGTGGGATTGTCTGCCCCGAGTATGCCTCCGTTCGGCGGTATCCGCTTCATGGTATTGCCCTTCGCTCCTCCCGGATGTGCAGGGCGGTGAATCAGGACTTCTATCTCATTGCCGCCATTGCGCACAATGTCGCTCACATCGAAGCTTGCCCTTGTGAAAGCCCCGTCGATGCTGCCGAGAGGCGTGCCGTTGAGGCTCACATCCGCCTTCCAGTTGATGCCTCCGAAATTAAGGAATACCCTGCGCCCTCCGGAACTGTCAAAAGGCAGATTACCCCTGTAGATGAAATCGGAGTTAAAGTAAGAGTCGGAAATATATTCCTGGTCGTTTCCATAGCTGATGTCGGGTACGGCCCCGCAGTCCATGTAGGCCGACAGCACGGTTCCCGGCACTTTGGCAGGAATCCAGGCTTGCGGATTGTCGGCTTCGCTTGCACGGGCGAGCATCCACCGGCTCTCTGGCAGCTGCAAATCATTGCGCCCGAAAATTTCCCACTCGCTCAGCGCCAGGGCTTTGCCGTTTACCGAAGGCTCCATCTCCAGTTTTACATAGCGTCCGCGGCCTTTGAGTTTTATGGTATCACTGTCTTTCAGCATGCCGGCCCTGCGCCATTTCCTTCCGTCGCGAGACACCAGGATACTTCCGGAAGCAGGGCGTTCTACCCAATGGAAAACCGCTTCTTTCAGGCGGGAATCGCATCCCAGGTCTACCGTGAGCCACTGCGGACCGGCGTCTTCTGCAAGCCAGATGCTGCGGAAATGCTCGTTGCCGGACATGTTGATGCGCTCACCTTTATTATAGAAATCCCATTCCAGTACCACCCATTCGCTTACATCCTGCCCGTCCAGGGTGAGCTTCCAGCCGTTCCTGGCATCGTCAGGGGCTATGCTGAACTGCATGGCGGTTTCCCGCCCGGGAACAAGGTCCAGGCTGAACCTGTGCACGCTTTCCCATGTCTTCCCTCCATCGCGCGTTGAAAGAATCTCTCCAGACGGCACTTCGGAAGCCCTCGAATCTTTGTAGCGCAGGGCCATGTTGAGGCGAATGCCATCCACATTGTTATGTATCCCATGCTCAATGACCGCGAGTTCGTAGTGCGGCTCGTAAATCTTGTAATGTACGGCCCTTCTGCTCTGGAAAGTAGATTCCTTCCTGTATTTGGGCGCCGGCCTGCCGTTTTCCAGAACCTCGTAGTACACCGGCTGCCCCTGCTCGACGATACCGTCGGTAACGAGCTGTGCCGTGTAATTGTAATCGGCTGCCGTTGAATGGTATGCGGCGCGGTGAAGGGCGATGTTGCGGTAATTCCCGCTGCTGCATCCGAAAACTGCGGACAGGCAGGCGGAAAGAAGGATAAGGCGATGAGGCTTCATATAGTATCTGCTTTTTCCAAAGATAGCAAAAAGCAACAAAAAAACGAAAGCCCTTGCGAGCCTTCGTTTTCTTGATAAGCAAAATCCCTGTTACTTGCCGGACAGCCTCTTGTAGGTTTCGAGGCGGACTTTTGCAAATTCCTCGGTCTTCTGCAGAAGTTCCTCGGCCCTGTCGGGGAAGAGCTTGTAGAGTGATGCGAAACGCACCTCGCTCTTGAGGAAGTCCTGGAACTTGCTCCAGTCGGGCTCCTTGGAATCCAGGGAGAAAGGATTCTTCCCGGTGCCTTCTAGAGTGGGATTGTAGCGGTACAGATGCCAGTATCCGCATTCCACTGCAAGTTTTTCCTCCTTCTGGCTCAGGCCCATTCCGGCCTTCAGTCCGTGGTTGATACAGGGAGCGTATGCAATGATGAGCGAAGGTCCGTCGTAGGCTTCGGCCTCCTTGATGGCGTTCATATACTGCACGGGGCTTGCACCCATGGCAACCTGTGCCACATATACATAGCCGTAGCTGATGGCCATCATGCCGAGGTCCTTCTTGCGGATTTTCTTGCCGGAAGCGGCAAACTTGGCGATGGCTCCTGCAGGGGTGGCCTTCGACGACTGTCCGCCGGTGTTGGAGTAAACTTCGGTGTCGAGCACGAGGATGTTTACATTCTCGCCGCTTGCGAGCACATGGTCGAGTCCGCCGTAGCCGATGTCGTAGGAGGCACCGTCGCCGCCGAATATCCACTGGCTGCGGGATGCAATGAAATGCTTGAGGTCGAGCAGTTTCTTGCATGTGTCGCAGTTGCAGCTTTCAAGCAGGGGAACCAGCTTGTCGGCAACTTCGCGGGTGTTGCCGTAGTCGTTGCGGTTGTCGAGCCACTGGCGGAAGAGGGCCTTGGCTTCGTCGGAACAGCATTCGCACTGCAGGCCCTGCTCCATGAGCGAGGCTACGGTTTCGCGGATGCGGTCGGAACCGAGATGCATGCCGAGGCCGAATTCGCAGAAGTCCTCGAACAGGGAGTTCGCCCATGCCGGTCCGTGGCCCTGGGCGTTGGTGCAGTAAGGCGATGCGGGGAACGAAGCTCCGTAGATGGAGGAACATCCGGTGGCGTTGGCAATCATCATGTGGTCGCCGTAAAGCTGGGTAATGTTCTTGATGTAAGGGGTTTCGCCGCATCCTGCGCAGGCGCCGGAGTACTCGAACAGAGGCTGGCTGAACTGGGCTGCCTTGAGATTGCTCTTGGGGTCGAGCGGAGTCTTGTATCCGACCTTTGCGTTGAGGTAGTCGAAACCTTCCTGCTCGGCTGCATGGTCGTCGTAGGATACCATCTTGAGGCTCTTTTCGGGCTTGGTGGGGCACACATCGACGCAGTTGCCGCAGCCTGTACAGTCGGCGACGGATACGCTCATGGTGAACTTGTAATCCTTGAGGTTGGCCTTGCCGTCGGCAAGTTTCACGCCGGCAGCCTCGGCTCCTGCCACCTCGTCGGCGTTCAGCAGGAACGGACGGATTGCAGCGTGAGGGCAGACGAATGCACAGTTGTTACACTGGATACAGGTGGCGGGGTTCCACTCGGGAACGCTCACGGCCACGCCGCGCTTTTCGTATGCGGAAGTGCCTGCAGGCATGGTGCCGTCGGCATAGGGGAGGAATGCGCTCACGGGCAGCGAGTCGCCTTCCTGCGCGTTTACGATGTCGGCGATTTCCTTCACGAACGAAGGTGCCAGGCGGTTCTTTCCGGGATTCTCGAACTTGGCGGTGATATTTGCCCACTCTGCGGGAATCTGCACTTCGGTGTACTCGCCGCCGCGGTCGATGGCCGCGTAGTTCATGTTCACCACATTCTCGCCCTTCTTGCCATAGCTCTTGAGGGCTGCATCCTTCATGTATTTTACCGCATCCTCTGCAGGGATGATGCCGGTGATGCGGAAGAATGCGCTCTGCAGGATGGTGTTGGTGCGTCCGCCAAGGCCGATTTCGGCGGCAATCTTGGTAGCGTTGATGATGTAGAGACGGATGTGCTTCTTTCCGATGATGCTCTTCACATTGTCGGGGATGCGCTCCAGGGTTTCCTTCTCATCCCAGAGGGAGTTGAGCAGCAGGCTGCCTCCTTCCTTGATGCCCTTGAGCACATCGTACTTCTCCAGATAGGAGGGAACATGGCAGGCCACGAAGTCGGGAGTGGAAACCAGATAGGGGGCGCGTATGGGCTCGCTTCCGAAGCGCAGGTGGCTGCAGGTGTAGCCGCCGGACTTCTTGGAATCGTAGTCGAAATATGCCTGGGAATAGAGGTCGGTGTGGGAGCCGATAATCTTGATGGTATTCTTGTTGGCGCCCACGGTGCCGTCGGAACCGAGACCGAAGAACTTGCATTCGGTGGTGCCGGGCTTCACGATGGAAACCTCACCCTTGGTGGGAAGGCTCTTGAAGGTGACATCGTCCACGATGCCGATGGTGAAGTCGTTCTTGGGGGCCTTGAGTTCGAGGTTGTCGTAAACCGCGATAATCTGTGCGGGGGTGGTGTCCTTGCTGGAAAGGCCGTAGCGTCCGCCCACGATGAGGGGTGCGTCCTGCACTCCCTGGTATGCGGCCTTGATGTCCAGGTAGAGGGGCTCGCCGAGCGAACCGGGCTCCTTGGTGCGGTCGAGCACGGCAATCTTCCTTACCGATGCAGGGATGGCCTTGAGCAGGTACTTGGTGCTGAAAGGACGGTAGAGGTGGACGGATACCAGACCGTACTTGCGGCCCTGGGCGTTCAGGTAGTCGATGGTTTCGCGTATGGTTTCGGTTACCGAACCCATGGCGATGATGATGTTCTCCGCCTTGGCGTCGCCGTAGTAGTCGAAAGGACGGTAGATGCGTCCGGTGGCTTCGCCGATTTCGCCCATGTAACGGGCAACCACATCGGGAACTTCGTCGTAAACCTTGTTGCGGGATTCAACGGCCTGGAAATAGACATCACCATTCTGGGCGGTGCCGCGGGTGACGGGAGATTCCGGGTTGAGGGCCCTCTGGCGGAATTGTTGCAGGGCCTTGGTGCTCACCATCTTCCTGAGGTCGTCTTCGTCGATGGCCTCGATTTTCTGGATTTCATGCGAGGTGCGGAATCCGTCGAAGAAGTGAAGGAAGGGGATGCTGCTCTTGATGGTGGAGAGGTGCGCCACTGCGGCGAGGTCCTGGGCTTCCTGTACGGAGCCAGATGCCAGCAGGGCGAAGCCGGTCTGGCGGCATGCCATCACATCCTGATGGTCGCCGAAGATGGAAAGTGCGTGGGATGCGAGCGCGCGGGCCGAAACATGGAAGACCGTAGGCAGCATTTCGCCTGCAATCTTGTACATGTTGGGAATCATGAGAAGCAGACCCTGCGAAGCGGTGTAGGTCGTTGTAAGGGCTCCTGCCTGGAGGGAACCGTGCACTGTTCCCGAGGCGCCGCCCTCACTCTGCAGTTCGGTAACCTTCACCGTTTCGCCCCAAAGGTTCTTTTTCCCGTGGGCGGCCCATTCGTCGATGTTCTCCGCCATGGGAGAAGAAGGCGTGATGGGGTAGATGGCCGCGTGCTCGCTGAAAAGATATGCGATGCCGGCTACGGCGGTGTTACCGTCACAAGTGATGAATTTTTTTTCTTTAGCCATACTTTATCGATAAATTTATGTGATTTGTCCGTAAACTTCCAAATATAGGAATTTTCTATGACAATCCGTCAATGGAAACTTCTATGTTTTCGGCTCCGCTGATGCGCTTGACGAGGCCCTGCAGCACGGTGCCCGGTCCGAGCTCGGTAAACTGCCTGGCTCCGTCGGCAAGCATTGCCTTCACGCTCTGCGTCCAGCGCACCGGGCTGGTAAGCTGGCTGAGCAGGTTTGCCTTGATGACCACGGGGTCGGTTTCGGCTTTTGCGCTGACATTCTGGTAAATCGGGCAAGCCGGAGCGTGGATTTGGGTCGCTTCTATAGCCTTGCCAAGTTCGGCGCGTGCGGGTTCCATGAGAGGGGAGTGGAAGGCTCCGCTCACGGCAAGGGGCAGGGCGCGTTTGGCTCCTGCGGCCTTGAGGGCATCGCAGGCGGCGTTCACCGCGTCTTTTTCGCCGGATATCACTACCTGCCCGTCGCAGTTGTAGTTTGCGGCGATTACGATGCCGGGCGTGGCTTCGCAGACCTGTTCGATGGTTTCGTTGGGGAGGCCGATGATGGCAGCCATGGTGCCGGGCACCTTCTCGCAGCATTTCTGCATCTCATTGGCGCGGACGGCTACGAGCCTTAGAGCGTCTTCGAAACTGACGGCCCCTGCGGCTACGAGTGCGGAAAATTCTCCGAGGGAGTGGCCCCCTGTCATGTCGGGCTTTGCAAGTCCCGGGGTGCAGAGGGCGAGTGCCGTGGAGTGGATGAAAATTGCAGGTTGGGTGACCTTTGTGGCCTTGAGGGCTTCGGAGTCGTCGCCGAACATGATATCAGTAATCCTGAATCCGAGTATTTCATTGGCTTTTTCCATCAAAGCCTTTGCTTCGGAACTGCTTTCGTAAAGGGTTTTTCCCATTCCGGGGAACTGGGCCCCCTGTCCGGGGAAGAGGTATGCTTTCATAGTATTGAAATGGTTTTAGTTTACAAATATACTCAAAAATATTGTATATTTGCAGAACCATCCGCCCCTGTAGTTTAATGGATAGAATTTCGGATTCCGGTTCCGACGATAGGCGTTCGATTCGCCTCGGGGGTACGCTAAAACCGAACTGCCATGGGCCCTCATCCAGAATATGCCGTAGACCTCGAAAAGGTCGTGCGGGAAAGGACGGGAGGACGACGGGTTCCCCGTTTCGTTCTCAGGGCGCTGAACCGTTTCCTGCGTCTGGACTATATCAATGAGTTCCTCTCCCAAGGTTACGAAGGTGTTGAGTTCTGCACCAAGTGCATGGAGTATATGGGCGTCACCCTCATTGCCGAGGGTCTGGAGCGCGTGCAGGTGCCGGAAGGCTCCAAAATCACCTTTGCATCGAACCACCCTCTCGGGGGAGTCGACGGAGTAGCCCTCACCGGCATTGTCGGAACCCGTTTCGGAGAGGATATCGGCCTGATTGTAAACGATTTCCTGATGTATCTCAAGGGCCTGTCACCGTTTTTCGTTCCAGTGAGCAAGTTGGGCGGACAGTCGCGCGAGATGCCTGCCCTGGTGCGCGGGCTTTTCGCCTCCAGGCAGAATGTGATAGTGTTTCCTGCGGGCAGCTGTTCGCGTAAAATCGACGGCGTCATCCAGGACAAGCCATGGAGCAAGGCTTTCGTGCGCTTCAGCAGGGAAAACGGACGCTACATCGTGCCCGTCCATTTCATAGGGCGGAACTCGAAGCGCTTTTACAGGGTGGATGCCATCTGCAAGAAGCTTGGCATCAAATTCAATTTCGCAATGTTTTTCCTTCCTTCCGAGCTCTACAGGGCAAGGGGGAAGACCTTCCGCATCGTTTTCGGCAATCCCATCCCGGCGGACGGCCTGGATGCAGGCATGGGCGCAGCCGAAATCTCATCAATGATACGCGAGCAAGTTTATAAACTAAATTGAAGGCATGGAAAAGATTATCGATCCGGTACCGGTAGAACTCATCAAGGCTGAACTTACCAAGGCCCGTAAGCTGATGGATACCAACAAAGGCGGCAACGAGCTTTATGTGGTGGATGCCCACAATGCCCCCAATACCTTAAGGGAAATAGGGCGCCTGCGCGAAATCGCATATCGCGAAGCCGGAGGATGCTCCGGAAAGTCGCTCGACCTGGATGAGTACGACACCATGGAAAAGCCTTATTCGCAGCTGATAGTGTGGGACCCGGACGCCCGGGCCATCATCGGCGGCTACCGTTTCCTGCTCGGCAAGGACGCCAGGCTCCGCGAGGACGGACAGCCCAATGTCACCTCGTCCCACCTCTATCATTTTTCCGAGAAGTTCGTGCGGGAATATCTTCCCAAATCCATGGAACTCGGGCGTTCATTCGTGGCTCCCGAATACCAGAGCTCAAAGGCCGGAGCCAAGGCCCTCTTTACCATGGACAACCTCTGGGACGGCATCGCCGGGGTGCTGCTCAGCAATCCGGGAACGGAGTATCTGTTCGGAAAGATGACCATATACGGCTCCTATGACAAGCTTGGCCGTGAACTTATCATGTACTTCCTTGAGAAGCATTTCCCCGACAGGGAAGAACTGATTCGCCCTTACAGCGCAATCACTCCCGATGCTGACCGGCGCCTGCTTCAGTTAGTGCTGCGCGAAAACGACCTCAAGTCCGACCTGCGCCTGCTGAAGGATGCTTTGAAGCGCCTCGGCACGGGAATCCCCCCGCTCGTCAACTCCTACATCAACTCTTCGTCCACCATGAAGATTTTCGGCTCCGCTGTGAACGACGAACTTTCCGACGCCATCGAGACAGGGCTGATGATACGCTTCGACGAAATCTATGAAGAGAAGCGCGAGCGTCATATTCGCACCTTCCTTGAAAAGCGCGTGCCGCGCCTTCGCCGCATCCGCGTTCCGTTCAGCGTCATGCACCGTGAACCTTCGCCAAAAGTGACGCCGGAAATTGATTTCAAATAAGATTTGCTAACTTTGCGCCTATGGACCGGGCGCACGACATTTTGAACCGATACTGGGGCTACGATTCTTTCCGCCCCATGCAGGAGGAGATTATCTCCGCAGCCATGGAAGGAAAGGATGTGCTTGCCATCCTCCCCACAGGAGGAGGGAAGTCGCTGTGTTTCCAGGTGCCTGTGCTGGACAAAGACGGCCTCGCCCTCGTGGTCACTCCGCTGATTGCGCTTATGAAAGACCAGGTCCAGAACCTGGAAGCCAGGGGCATCAAGGCCATAGCCGTGCATGCCGGAATGACCAGGCAGCAGGTGGACATTGCCCTGAACAACGCCGCTTACGGCGACTGCAAGTTCCTGTATCTTTCCCCGGAAAGGTTGGGAACCGCGCTCTTCCGCTCTTATCTCAGCGTGCTGAATGTCAGCTATATAGTTGTCGATGAGGCTCACTGCATCTCGGAGTGGGGCTACGACTTCCGTCCGGATTATCTCCGCATAGGCAAACTCCGCGAAAGCCTCGACGCCCCGGTGATAGCCCTCACCGCCACCGCCACCGGCGAAGTTGCGGAGGACATCATGGAGAAGCTTGCGTTCCGGGAAAAGCTGGTTCTGCGGAGCAATTTCGAAAGGCCGAACCTTAATTATATAGTAAGGAAATGCGAAGACAAGCTGGGGCAGCTGCTGGGCATCTGTGCAGGCGTGGAAGGCTCCGGCATAGTGTATCTTCGCAGCCGGAAGAAATGCGAAGAATTCGCAGCCGTGCTTTCCCACGAAGGGGTGAGCGCATCGTTCTACCATGCCGGGGTGTCGCAGGAACTGCGCAGCATCCGCCAGGAGGCATGGAAAAAGGGAGAGATACGCGTGATGGCCTGCACTAATGCCTTCGGGATGGGAATCGACAAGCCGGATGTGCGTTTCGTAGTGCATTGCGACCTCCCAGAAAGCCTGGAGGCATATTTCCAGGAGGCAGGCCGGGCCGGGCGCGACGGCCTCCGTTCTTATGCCATCCTGCTGTGGAGCGATACCGACCTGAGGAGGTTGCGGCAGCTGCAGACTTTGTCTTTCCCGAGTCTGGAATACATCGAGGACATATACCACAAACTGCATGTCTTTTACCAGATTCCATACGAACAAGGGATGGGCCGTCAGCTCAAATTCGACCTTGCTGAGTTTTGCAGGCAGTACAGCCTCAGCCAGGCTTCGGTCCGCAATGCGATAGTATATCTGGAGCGTTCCGACCACTTGAGCTACAGCGAGGCCGTGGATGTGAATACCCAGGTGAAGATAAGCGTGGAGCGCAGCCAGCTCTATGATATTGACCTGCCAAATTCCCTGATGGTGAGCGCACTGGAGCTTCTTATGAGGCGCTATAGCGGCATTTTTTCCTATCCGGTGAGCATACATGAAGACTATGTCGCCGCTTCGCTGGGCCTGAGCATACCCGCTCTTCGTGAGCTGCTTTACAAGCTTTCTCTGGAGCACGTGATACGCTATATTCCCGGGGAGCACTGTGATGTCATTACATTACATCACAACCATCTGCAGCGTGGAAATGTGAATCTCCATCCGGAAAGGTACGCTATGCTCAAGGCAAAAGACGAGCAGCGGGCAGAGTCCGTGATTGCCTATGCCCGGAGTTCGGATGTGTGCCGCCAGAAGCAGCTGGTGGAGTATTTCGGGCAGCTCGACAGCAAGGACTGCGGAGTCTGCGATGTTTGCCGCGCCCGCAGGGGCAGGGAAGCGGTGCGCATGAAACTTCGGCCCCTTCTCGGGGCGGATCCCAAAGCCGTGGAAGCGTTCGTTGCCGACCCCTCCAACGGTCTTCCGCCGGATGCCCTGGAAATCTACCGTGAAATGCTTGACGAATAGCTTCAGGCTTCGATTACGAGTCCGTCATACGCGGGCTGCACATCGGAATGGATATTTCTTTCGGCGCAGACCCTGAGCAGTTCTTCACTGAAGTTGGCGTGAACCGGGAATGTGTGGCTTAGATGCGTCAGCCAGGTGTGGCGTGCAGCGATACGGTCTGCAATCTGCAGGGCCTGGTCGAGGCTGAAATGCGAGTGGTGGGGAGTGTAGCTCACCGTGTTGAGGGTTACATGTTCGAGCCCCCGGAGTTTTTCGAATTCTTCTTCCGGGATGCTGCTGAAGTCGGTGAGATATGCTATCTTTCCTATCCTGTAGCCAAGTATGGGCATCTGCCCGTGGATTCCCCTAATAGGGAATACCCGCACGCCCCTTCCGTCATCGACTGCATTATCTATGTTGTTTTCCGGGGTGGGCTCCACGCTTCCGTCCGGGAGCCTGTAGCCGTAACCCACATTGTGAACCCATACGAGTTCCCTGTCCTCGGCATTTGGATGCACCGCGAAGGGTTTGTCGCCAATAATATGCAGGTGCCATTCCGGAGCCCCCGGATAGCGGGGTGAGGCGAAGGCATAGGGGTACTCGCGTTTCAGGCTTTCCAGTACGCGGGGTTCGCAGTATATTTCGGCGGCCCGCCTGTCGATGTAGTTGAGGGAGCGCACATCGTCGAGCCCTCCGGTGTGGTCTTTATGGTTGTGCGTGAGCAGGATGGCATCCAGATGGCCAATGCCTTCGCGCAGCATCTGGCTCCGGAAATCAGGCCCGCAGTCGACAAGGATGTTCAGCCCGTCAACCTCGAAAAGGGCCGACGAACGGAAGCGCTTGTCGCGAGTATCGCTGCTGCGGCACACTTCACAGCCGCATCCCACTATCGGAACCCCGAGCGAGGTTCCCGTTCCCATGAATCGCAGTTTCATATAGTTACCTCCGTCAGCCTGCCTACGAGCGAAGCATCGTAGGGGCGGTTAATTCTGATGTAGTTCCCGGTATATCCTCCCATGCTTCCGTCTTTTTCCTTCGACTCGAAAATCACCTTTTCGCGTATTCCCCGGTTCTGCTCCACGAATTCGCCGTGCAGCCTGCGGCAGAGCGCTTCGAGCCTTTCCACCCTTTCGGCCTTCACCTGCTCGGGCACCTGTCCGGGCATGACGGCGGCGGGGGTTCCGGGCCTTTTGGAGTAGGGGAAGATGTGGATGAATGCCGGGCGTATTTCCTCCAGGAAGCGGTATTCCCTCTCGAACAGCTCATCGGTTTCGCCGGGGAGTCCGGCCATCACATCTATGCCGAAAAAGACCTTGGGTTTGCCCGGGCCTTCCATCTTGCTGCGTATGTAGCGCAGTTTTTCCGCAAAGAATTCCGTGGTGTAGCGCCTTCCCATCCTGGCGAGGATTTCGTCGGTGCCCTGCTGCAGCGGGATGTGGAAATGGGGCTGGAACTTAGTGCCGGAGGCTATCCAGTCCACGATTTCGTTGCTCAGAAGGTTGGGCTCTATGCTCGAAATGCGCCAGCGCTCTATCCCTTTCACTTCGTTGAGGGCTTTCAGCAAATCAAGGAAACTCTCGGATGTGCCGCGCCCGTAGTCGCCGGTATTCACTCCGGTCAGCACCACTTCAATTATCCCCTGTGCGGCAATCTGTTCCGCAGCCTTCACCACCTCGCACACGGGCAGGCTCCTGCTGCGCCCCCTTGCGTAGGGCACGGTGCAGTACTTGCAGAAATTGTCACATCCGTCCTGCACCTTGAGGAAGGCCCTGGTCCTTTCACCGGTGGAATAAGCGCCGAATATCGTGCTCTCTTTCCTTGCGGCGTCTTCGCTGTCCAACCCGACAGCCTTCAGCGTCTCGGGCACCACTTCCGCCTTTTCGTCGGAAAGGAACACCCTGCTCACGCCCTCGATTGCACGCACCTCGTCGGGCTTCATCTGCGCGTAGCATCCGGTTACGATAATGCGCGCATCGGGATTGATGCGGTGTACTTTCCTGATTTCCCCGCGGGATTTCCTGTTGGCGGTTTCGGTTACCGTGCAGGTGTTGATGAGATATATGTCCGCTTTTTCCCTCCAGGGCACGACTTCCATTCCCGCAGCGACAAATCCGCGTTCGTAGGTGGATGTCTCTGCGTAGTTGAGCTTGCAGCCGAGGGTGAGGAAGGCTATCTTCATTTGCGGCATCCTCCTTTCAGGGTGACGCATGCGGCGAAGGCGCTCCCTCCCACCGGGGGATTCTTCTTGCATACCCTCACTTCAAATGCGGGCAGGTCAGGGAATTCCGCTTCCAGTGCGCGGCAGATGCGCCCGGCAACATGTTCGAGCAGGTCGGAGCGCTGCGACATCTCCCCGGCAATCAGGGAATAAACCCTGGAATAGTCGAGCGTGTCGTCGAGGCGGTCGCTCCGGGATGCTTCGTCCAGGTCCAGCCATGCCTTGAAATCCACCACGAAATCGCCGCCAAGTTCCTTTTCGGACTCGAGGCAGCCGTGGTAGGCGAGGAATTCCATCCCCAGAAGTTCTATTTTGCCAAAATCAGAAAAACGCATGGACGCTTTCCTATCGTGATTGAATTCTTTTTCCATTCGGATATGGTTTTCGTAAGTATCAGGGAGTCGGGAAGGGTGATGTCGGCGGCGATGCAGAGCCTGGTTCCCGGAGCCAGCGTTGCAATCAGGTCGGTCAAAAGCGCATCGTTGCGGTAGGGAGTTTCTATGAAAATCTGTGTCTGGTGCAGGGCGGCGGAATCTTTCTCCGTGCGTCGTATAGCACTCCGCCTTTCTTCCGTCTTTGCTGGAAGATACCCCCGGAATGCGAAACTCTGCCCGTCCAGCCCCGATGCCATGAGTGCGAGCATCAGCGAAGAAGGGCCGCAGAGGGGCACCACCTGTATGCCGTTGGAGTGGCACAGCGCCACCAGCGACGCTCCAGGGTCGGCTACCGCCGGAAGTCCGGCTTCGGATATGAGCCCCACATCGCCGGAGTCGAAAAGCTTCAGCAGCGAAGTTACCTCGGCGGGGGCGGTATGTTCGTTGAGTTCATGGAATTCGAGTTCGGCGATATGCCCTTTGAGCCCTGCGGCTGAAAGATAGCGCCTTGCCGTGCGCACTTCTTCCACCACAAAGCAATGCAGGCTCCGCAGTACTCCGAGTGTGCCTGCCGGAATGACCTCCGCAGGGTCGTATTCCCCGAGAGGGGAGGGAATCAGGTATAGCCTTCCTTTAGTCATCTGCACCGATTTCTATTGTTTTCTTTTCTTCTTCGTTCGCCGGACGCACTTCCTGCAGTTCTTCCAGCGACACTTTCTTTCTCCTGTGGAACAGGTTGTGCCAGAAGTCTTTCCATTTGCTGAACTCCTTCTGGTATGTGATACCCACGCCATTGCGCTGGGAATAATCCAGATACCTGGTGTATTCGTCGGCGGAATGCGAGAAGAGGTTCAGGCGCAGTTCTCCCGGCTTGTCGAGTTTGATGTCGATATCCAGGTCGCCAACCATTTCGGCTTCGGGATTGGCCGTGTTGCCGAACTCCCGGTTGCCTACCGACCCGTGAACTTCCACGCGGTTGTCGAAAAGCTCCGTGCTCACCGACACATCGTAGAGGTCGGTGCCGGATGAATTCTGCTGGTATCCCACGCCAAGGTCAAGCGGAATGTCCATGCGCGACAGGAGGTTGCTGAGCTGGCGCGAGACGAGTTCGCTCATGTTGGAGAATACGACATTGGAGTTGTTGACGATGCCGGACTGCTCGTTCTGCAGGAAGGACCCTGCAATCACGAGGGAGAGGAACTGCTTCTGCACCTTGTCTTCGGTGTTCAGTGCGTTTTCCACTTCCGATTTCGTGCCCGGGTCGAGGTCGGGTATGTCGATGCTGAACCCGAGTTTGGGCGAACTCAGCCTGTCGCTGAAGGAGATGCCGCAGTTTACGAGCCTGCGGGTGGCTACCGACTTGTTGTCGGAAAGCAGCTTGTTGATGTCCGTGCGTATCGAGTAGGTGGCGTCGATGTCGAGCTCGCTGTCGAGGATGTCGCCGCCGAAACGAATCAGGCTGCCGCTTTCGATGTTGAAGTTCTTGGTGACTATGCCGGGGATGGTGAAGTGATACTTTCCGTTGCTGATGCTGTAGTCGCCTCCTATGTCCATGCGGCTGCGGGATGGTGCGAGGTCGATGGTGATGAGCCCGTTGCCCCTTGCGGTGAGGAAGTTGTCGCCGGAACTGTCAAGTTCGAGCACGGCTTCCACATTGGGGGTGGCCTGAATGCGGGCCCTGGCCTCGAAATTCCTGCTGCGCTGCTTCTGACGGACTTCTTCTTCCTGCAGGAATTCCATCAGCATGAGTTCGTAAGGGTCGATGTAGTTTTCGCTGTGGTCGGTGAAGGTGAGAAGGTCGCCGATGTTGGCGGAGGATGCCCCACCAAGGGAGATGTGAAGCGCTCCGGCCTTGTCGGTAGTGAGGTCGGCATCTGCCACGAGGGCGTCGGCGGGCCCGTTCAGGGTCACATCACCGCTTGCATACAGCTCTCCGAAGACGCTGCCGCCCCGGTTCCGGTTGCCGAGAAGCTTGAGCCTGCTGAGGCGTAGTATTGCGTCGAGATTGAAATCTGCCAGGTTCCTGAATCCGACCCCGCCGCTGAGCACGCCCAGTCCGCCCTCATTGTCGGTGATGGCGATATTGTCGAAATACAGCCCGTTGTCGTCAATATGGAAGGGCCCGTTCACCGTGTAGGGAACTCCGGTATAGGCAATCTTCATTTTAAGCTTGTCGAACCTGGTGCCGCTGCCGGAGATTGCCAGGCTGTCCAGGCGACCTCCAACATTGATTTCTCCGCTGATGCTTCCGGAAAGCTCGTCCAGCACTTTTGCGGCGAGGGGAGCGAAAAGTGCAAGCCTGAGGCTGTCGAGAACGGCCTTTCCGCTCACGGATTTGTCGAGGATGCCATAGGAAGCCCGCAGGTTGAGGGCATCTTCCTTGCCGTTGGTATTCCTGAGATAGGCGTTGACCCTGCCGTCTTTCTTGTTCCACACTCCCGCCATGCGAAGCGCCCCTGCATCCTCTCCGTTGACCTGCAGGGAGTCGCAGCTGAAGTTGAGGAAGGCTCTGGCGTCGCCAAGTATGGGAGAGGACAGCATGGCCCGTCCGGAACCGCGTCCGCTAAGACCCAGCTTCTTTCCGGTGAGCGCTTCCATGAGGCTGAGGTCTACATTGTCGAGGCTGAGCCTGAGGGTGTCGGCTTTGTTGCGGGAGATGCCGCCGTCGATGGTGATGGACTGGTCGGCATTGCTGATGAGGAAGTTGTGCAGCCTGGCGTCGCCCGCCCTGTAAACTATTTCCGATTCGGCGAGGTCCCACTGCGAATCCTCGAAACGCACATACGACGACATCGGCTTGGCATGCACCGTCAGGGTGTCGGAAGCGTCTCTGCTGAGGCTTCCGCCGAGGTATATTTCTCCCATGTTGTCTATGCCCACGATATTGTCGTAGTGGAAGCTGGCGAAGAAGTCGTCGTCGTTGGCATAGGCGGTGAAGGCGCTGTTGCAGAAGCCCACGCTGCCTACTTTCATCTCTTCGGTGATAAGGGTGAGGTTGGCGCTTTCGCCGAGATTGTCCAGCACGATGTCCAGCCCCTTCAGGTAGTTGGTGCGGTACGCCAGCCTGGGGGAGCGTATGCTTGCGTTCAGCTTGCCGTTGCCGTCCATCCTGAGCTCGATTGCGGTGGAGTCGGCAATGTACATGCCGGGTTTCACGAAGCTGAGCAGGTCGCGCGAGTCGTGGAAGTCGATGCTGAGGTCGTAGCGTCCTCCGGCGCTGCCGCCGTCTTTGTCCTTGCGGCTGTACAGGGAGGGAAGTTCGCGGCGTGTGGTTACGGTCTGGATGTCCCTCAGGATGTTGGTTATGTTGCGGTTGCCCACATATCCGGCATCGAGGAAAGAGGATTCAATCTGGGCGCGGTTGACATCGCCGTTGGAATGCGAACTCACGAAAATGTCGCCTATCTGCTTGGCTCCCGCATCGCTTTCGAGTATCAGGTCGTGGATGGCTATGTCGCCCAGCAGGTCGCCGTGCGGAATCTTCATGAAGTTGGTGGTAACCTGCGCCGACACCTTGGAAGCCCCTCCGCGCCTGTCGATGTTGAGGGCGGCGAGGTCGGCGTAGCCTATGTTCGCCGAGAATTTATACAATGCGTTGTTGGTGCGGGGAGAGGTGTTGAAAATGCCTTGGAAGATGAAGTTCAGGTTGGGGTCCGCGCAGATGATTTTTCCGTCGAAGGCGTTGTCGGAATACACACCCGTTGCCGCAATGCCGCTGTAGTCGTATCCGAGCAGTCCGAGCTTGCCTGCCACGAGCGAATCGACCGTGACCCTGGTGTTGCCATTGGAAAGTTCGGCTTTAAGGGCTGCATCTGCGGAACATCTGCCTATGAAGTCCTTGCCGATGATGTCTCCTATGTTGAGTTCGTTGGTGTTGATACTGCAGTCGATGCGCGTGGGAACTTGCTTTTCGGCAAAATGCAGGATATGCGCCCTGGCTCCTGCCGTGCCCAAGCGCGAACGCAGCCTGGCATCTGCGCGCAGGTCGTTGAGCATGCCTTTGGCCGAGCCGCTGAGGGTGAAGCGGGTGCCGGGGGCAATGCCGGAAATGTTGATTTTGGATTCGGGAAGGAGCCGTGCGAGCATGCGGGTCAGCCGGGCGGTGGTGAAATCCAGTTCGTTTATCTTCGCGTCCAGCATGAGGTTGGACGAAATACTGATGCCGGTTACCGCCGCCGACAGGTCGCCCAGGATTCCTGCGTCGGATTCCGTGAACTTGAGCCTGAATACCTTGAAATCGTTCACGAAGCCTTCAGCCTCGAGTTTGTCGATGTCGAGGGCGAAGTCCTTTCCTGTAAGCGCTCCCCGGGCAAAGGCGCTGATGGTCTTGGAATCGATATGCGACCCGCCCGCTACCTTGGCCTTCATCAGCACCTGGTCGGTATAGTGCTTGAATGCCTTGGGGCAGCTGTTGTACATTGCGTAGTGCCTCACGGTCACATCCGAATATTCGTCGGTGAAATGCAGGTCCCAGACATCCGTGTCGCCGTGCGGCCCCACTTTGCACCTCCCCTGATGAATGGTAAGTTTCTCTCCGCTCTTCTCCTCGATGCGGGCTCCGTCGCACCAGGCGGTAATGACTCCGTCCTTGTATTTGAAACCGCCTCCGCTGATGCTTTCCGCCCGGGCCTCAAGGTCGGCATAATTGATGCCTCCGAGCTGAACTTTGTCGGATTTGCGTTTGCGGAAATTCACCAGGCGGAAACGGACATCCTCTGCCAGGATGCGTCCAATGCTCACTACCGGCACTGCGGTGGAATCCGTACCGGGCGCGGCTTTCGATTTGATGAAGCGGGCGATGTTGCTGTTGAACGAGCCCGACGGTTCGTTGATGACATTAAGGCTCACGCCCCGGACCTGTACCCTTTCCAGCCTGATGCTCCGGGTGGAAAAAAGGGCGCGTGCGGAGATTGTTCCATAAAGTTCCCGGGCAAAAAGTATGGTGTCGGAAGGTGCGTAGCCGTAGCCGAACTCGTCGTCGAGGTAGGGATGGTCGTCGAGGATGAGCAGGTCCTTGACCGTAAAGGAACCCGGCGCCTGAAGGCTTATGCGTGAGAAACTTATCTTCCCGTCCACCTTCCCGTCCACCTTCGCAATCAGCTCGGAAGCAAGCCTCTGCTGCACTCCCGGCGACTGCACGGCAAGGGCGGCTGTCATCAGCAACAGCAGCACCAGTCCGAAGATGCGGACGCTTATGTCGTTACTCCTTTTGATAAGTCCGTAATATATGCAATCTACAAATTTACTATTTTTTCACTAAATTTGCGTGTTTAAAACTTTGTTTTAATGGCAGACATCATACTCGGAATAGAATCTTCCTGCGACGATACCTCCGCCGCCGTCATCCGCGACGGCTGGCTGCTCTCCAATGTAATTGCAAGTCAGGATGTGCACAAGGCTTACGGCGGAGTGGTGCCGGAACTCGCATCGAGGGCCCACGAACAGAATATTGTGCCCGTTGTGAGCGAGGCATTGTCGCGCGCCGGCGTCAAGGCTTCTGAACTTACCGCCATCGCTTTTACGCGGGGCCCGGGGCTGCTCGGCTCCCTGCTTGTCGGAACCTCTTTCGCAAAGGCCCTCGGCCTGGCGCTGAATATCCCGATAATTATGGTGAATCACCTTCAGGGCCACATCCTTGCAGGATTCGTGAAGCAGGCCGACAAGCCCGTGGTTCAGCCTTCGTTTCCATACCTGTGCCTTCTCGTATCCGGAGGCAATTCCCAGATTGTGAAGGTAAATTCCCCCCTGGAATTCGAGATTCTCGGGCAGACCATTGACGATGCGGTAGGGGAGGCTTTCGACAAATGTTCCAAGATGATGGGCTTGGGTTATCCCGGAGGCCCGGTCATCGACCGCCTCGCCAAGCTCGGCAATCCGGAGCGGTTCAAATTCGCCAAGCCCCGCGTGCCAGGGCTGGATTACAGCTTCAGCGGCATCAAGACCTCGCTGCTGTACTTCGTGCGGGATGAGATTGCGAAAGACCCCGATTTCATCGAAAAGAACAAGGAGGATATCTGTGCCTCTTTCCAGAAGGCCCTCATCGACATTCTCATGGACAAGCTGGTGAAGGCCGCAAGGCAGACCGGCATCAGGGAGATTGCCATCGGTGGCGGAGTGTCCGCAAACAGTGGGCTGCGTGAACGGATTGTGGCCGAGGGGCGCAGGCGCGGTTGGAAGACTTATCTGCCGGAATTCAAGTTCACGACCGACAATGCCGCCATGATAGCCATTGCCGGATACTACCACTACCTTGCCGGAGAGCGCACCTCTCTGGATGTCGCCCCCGTATCGCGAATGGCAGACTTTTAGGATTATAGGGATTTGGCGGCGGACTGTCCGGCAAGAAGGCCGGTGGCGAATGCGGTGTGGAGATTGTAGCCGCCGGTATCGGAATCTACATCCAGCAGCTCTCCGCAGAAATACAGCCCCTCCACCTTTCTGGACTCCAGCGTCTTGGCAATCACATCGTCGGTGCTCACTCCTCCGGCGGTAACCACGGCGCGTTCATAACCCACATGACCCGCAATGTCGAACTTCCACTCTTTCAGGGCTTTGGCAATGCTTACAAGATTTACCCACACTTTGGTGTCGGTGCGGCCCCTGCGTTCGAGGGTGATGATGCCCGGATGAGCGGCCCGAAAAGCGGGAATCAACTCCCAGGGCATCAGCTTGCCGAGCAGAATACGGCATTTTTCCTTTTCCCGTACACCCCGGCTGCGGGGGTCTTTGTCAATCTGCGCCCAGAGCTCTTTCACGCGTGTGGTGAGTTCGGTAAGCGGCACTCCATGCTTCAGGTCAAGCACGATGCTGACCCTTGAGCCGTTTATGAGGGCCTTCACGGCCTTGCGGCTGAGTTGGAATCCTATCGGGCCTTCCAGCCCTCCGTCGGTAAAGTCGATGTCGCCGAATTCGCTGTCGGCAAGCGTGCCTTCAATCAGCAGCTGCGCGCCCACATTCTTTAGTTGTATGCCCTTGAGCATTTCCCCGAATTCGCTGCAAGGAGTGGCCCTGTCGATGTGGAGGTCCTTTTCCGTCGTGAGTTTGTAGCCTTTCGGCACAAGGGCGGTAAGGGAAGGGAAAAGGGGAGTTATGCTGTGGCCGGTCTCGCTTGCAAAGCGGTATCCGTCGCCGGTGGAGCCTGTATTGGGATATGAAAGTCCGCCGGTTGCGATGATGAGTCTGCGGCAGCTGAATCTGCGCTGGTCAGCAGTGCTGAGTTCGAAGCGGATGGGCTTCCCGCCGCCATCTTCCGTAAGCTCAATGGAACTTACCTCGGCCTCGGTTTCAATCTTCACTCCGGCACCTTGGCAGGAGCGCACCAAAGCATCGATTACATCGGTGGAATGGTACGATGCGGGAAAGGCCCTGTCGCCCCGTTCCACGACGGCATCCATGCCGACTGAGCCGAAGAACTCAATGAGTTTTTCCGGGGTCAGGTTGAAAAACGCCGGTTTCACGAAGTTGGATTTGCTTCGGATATGGCCGCTGAAAGCATTCCAGTCCTTGACATTGGTAAAATTGCAGCGTCCTTTCCCGGTAATCATTATCTTCCGCCCGGGGCGCGGCATTTTTTCCAGGATGGTCACGCTCTCGTCGCGTCCCATGGCACGCAACTGCGAGGCAGCACCGTAGGCTGCCATCAGCCCGGCGGCCCCTCCGCCTATGATAATGATGTCGCTCTTCATTGTACGAAAAAAGGGAAAGCTTAGCACATCGCACCGCTACAACCTCTTACCCTTGCTGCATTCCTGCCCTGGGGGAGTTGGGAGGGAGCTGGTCGTGTACGACTTTCCCGTCGGCAAATATAGCAAAACTTTCTTAAATACTGTCAAAGATAAGGGGCAGAATGTCATCCACCTTCTCAAACTTCCATATCCGGCCTTCGCCAATCATGAGCACGGTCATGGGTTTCCCTGACTTTGTCTGATACTGAGCCATTACCTGCCTGCAGCCCCCGCAAGGGGTGGCCGGGGATTTGGCAAGACGCCCCATGACGCCTCCGGCGATGGCGATGGACACCATATCCTGGTCGGGGTACTGGGCTCCTGCGGCGAACATCGCCGTCCGCTCGGCGCAAAGCCCGGAAGGGAAGGCTGCGTTCTCCTGATTCGCTCCCATTACTATCTGCCCGTTGCCGAGCCGTACTGCGGCGCCTACATTGAAGTGGGAATAGGGGGCATAGGACCCTTTCATCGCATCCACGGCAGCCTCGGCAAGTTCGCGGTCAGCCGTCTCAAGTTCATCGAAGGAAGCGTACTCTTTGAAGTTGATATTTATGTTTTTATCGGTCATAAAGCAGTGTTATAGCCTTCAAATATACAAATTTTCTTTGTAATCTGCATAAATGAAGGCCATGTGCACACTATTTGACCCTTTTGCCCTTGAATGAGGTGGGGTAGTCTCCAAACTTGAGGCTGAAGGTCATGTCGTCGCCGATAATGGTTCCGCTCAATCCGGTCACCGTGTAGCGCGGGTATTCTCCGCCCATCGCGAGGGGCACCACGCTGTCGCAGCTGAGCGACACCCCGTCCTTTATGGCGGCAACCTTGATTGAGGGGATGGTTACATCTATGGTAACGGGCATCTGGGGCACGAACTTTATCTGGAAGATGCTGAGTTCGGCGCTGTTTCCGTCTTCCGAGGGGCTGTAACTTACGGAAATATCTTCATTGTCGAAGTCGCTTTCCTGGAAAGTAACCGTGACTACGCCCTTGAAATCACCGGCCCGGGGTGCGTCCGCTTCTTTGTCGGACTTGTTGCATGCAACTGCGGCAAATGCCAGCAGGGAAAGGAGTAAAAGTTTGGTTTTCATATTGTTATAATTTAATTGATAATCCTGCATAAATCCTGCGGGGTTTGGCTGCGGCAAGATAATCCTTGCTCATGGACCTGAAATAAAAAGTGTGGTACGAAGCGTCGGCAAGGTTTTCTCCCCGAAGGTATAGTTCCTTTCCGTCTTTGCGAAGGCTGATTCTTGCCCCGAACACCGGAGTGAAGGGCTCGCGGAGGGTGTTGGCTTCGTTCCATTCGAAAGGCCCTGCGCCACGCAAGTCGGCTCCTATGCCGAGGGTGCTGCCGGAAACGGGGATGTCACAGCCTGCCCCGGCAAACAAGGTGAATCTCGGGCTGTACGGAATCCGTCTGCCTGCGTAGTCGTTGTTCCCGTCATCGTATTCGGTAAACCTGGCTTCAGCCCAGCTCCCGGTCAGGATGGCATGGAAGCGCCCCTTGTTCACGGAAAGCTCGGCTTCGGCCCCATGGCTGCGCGATTTTCCCGCGTTTGCCATCATCCTTCCGGTGGACATCCCCGGAGGGAAAACGGTCAGCTGCTGCCCTTCTACCTGCATTAGGAAGGCGCATAATTCCGCCTTCAGCTCCGTGCCTTTGCCAAACCTTGCTCCCAGTTCGAAGTTTGTCGCCTGCTCCGGCCTGTATTCCGTATTGCCTGCTCCCACCGAGACCATGGGTCTGTCGAAATATACTCCCAAATCCTTCATGAGCCCGTTCATCATCATGTTCTGCAGGATGTCGGAGAATATCTGGGTATTGAATCCTCCCGCACGGAATCCCTTGGTTGCGGATGCATAGAGTTTCAGCCGTCTGCGGCCGTCGCCCAGCGGCAGGTCGTAGACGGCGGAAAGTTTCGGCAGCAATACCGGCCATATATGGAAGATGCTTCCCTTATAGGCGGTCGAAAAGGCTTTGTGGGCGGCCATGGTCGGCACGAAGCGGTAGTGTACAAGAGCCTCGCTGTCGTAATTCATTGCGGCTCCTTCCAGTTCCAGCCGCATCCCGGCTGTCAGTACCCATCTTCCGAATTCGAAAAGCGATTCGTGGTAAAGGGCGGCATCCCAGTTGAACAGTCCGAATTCGGAGGCTGCAGTAAAACTGTCGTCCGAAATATCCAGATGGCCTATGTCGCCCGGAATGTTGGAATTAGCATTATCGAGGATTAGAGTCTGTATGCCGTCGCGCAGGAATTCCACCGGCGCGTGCATGGAGTTGGCCTTGCCCATGGCAAAGAACCCCGTCTGTGGTTTCCAGTGTGCATGGCTGCGTGCGGGGCGCGCTATCAGCTCGAAGGTGAGGGCGGCGCTTCTCTGGCGCTGCTCCAGAGTGAAAACAGGCACGGGGCTGTAGTCCTGGTCCATACGCATCCTGTCGGCAAGAAGCTGCAGCGAAGCCATGCCGTCGATTCTGGCATTTTGCCCTGAGAAACTTAGTTTGAAGCCTTCCAGCAGGCTGACTCTCCGGTAGGAGCCTTCCCCGTCGTAGTCGGCTTCGTGCCGCACGCCATCCTCCATGAGCCCGTAGGCAAAGCCGCCTTCGTCGGAAACGAAAACATTCAGGCTGTTGGAAAGCCGGAGCCTGTCGTCCGGGCCGGATTCCCATTTCCATCGGAAATTTCCGCCGAGGTAGGGGTCGCACATGCGGCCGTCATATTCATTTTGGAAAAAACCGTCGCTGCGGCGCAGACCCGCTCCGAAAACGCTGTTTCCCGATGCCGCTTCCGCGGAAACCCGCAGTGAAGAGGCGCTGCCGTATTCTGCCCGGAGCATGGGTCCTCCGAATCCCCGGGGGCCGGTGCTGTGCAGCGACAGTATCCCGCACATGGAGTTTCTTCCGTAAAGCGTACCCTGGGGGCCGCGCAGGAAACTCGCACTGCCGACTCCGTTCCAATCGAAGTCGTAGGCATTTTTGTCGATGATGGGAATGTCGTCGATGTAGTAGCCTACGACGGGATTGTCCATGCGCGAGCCGAGTCCCCGCACATAGATGGTGGATGTCAGCGATGCTCCGTATTCCGGAATGTAAAGGCCGGGCACGGCGGCGGCGAAAGATGCCTGGGAACTTATGCCGTGGGCCTGCATCACGGAAGCCTCCAGGGTAGTAGAAGGGGCTGCCAGCCTGTCGAGGCTGATGCTCTGCTTTACTGCGCTTACGGACGAGGGCGTCAGCACCGTGTCGCTTTGCAGCGGCGCAGTGCCCAGAAGCAATAAAAAACTGAGAACGGTCATACTCCTGCTAACGCGCAGGCAAAGTTCCGCAATTATTCAGATTTATTTTAGGATGGATAATTTAAAAATTAGGATTATCCGTGCTTCGTTTTGAGCCGCTTTCGGAATTCGGAAGGAGTCATGCCGCAGTTGCGTTTGAAGAAGCGTGAAAAATACGACTGGTCGTCGAGCCCTACCGCAGAAGCAATGTCTATTATCGCCATGCTTCCGTCCTGCAGGAGTTTCTTCGCCCTGCCGAGACGGGCGGTGTCTATCCATCCTCCTACGCTCCGCCCGGTTTCCTTTTTGACCGTCCGGTTGAGCCAGTTCAGCGAAACTCCGCAAGCCTGTGCATAGTCTTTTCCGCTTAGAATGGGCGCCGTTTCGTCAAACAGCTTTTCGAGGAACAGTTCCACCAGCGGATGTGTCAGTTTCTGCCTTGGGGTTCCGGCCATGCAAAGCAGCAATTCCAAGCCCCTGGCGATGAAATCCGTGCCGGAATTCTCGTACGAAATGGCCAGCATGTTGAAAAGTTCGCCAGCAAAAACCCCTTCGTCGAACCAGAATGCGGTGTGGAGGACTTCTGCGGGAAGAATCATTCCGGTGTCGGCGGAAAGTGCCGCCGGAGTGAAGCCGCCGCAATAGCCTGTGCAGTTGTTGTAGTAGCGGATTATGAAAGGTGTCTTGCTTGGAATTATCAGCAGCTGTCCGGCGTAGCACAGGTGAGATTCCTTGCCGGTTTCAACCAGAAGCTCTCCTCCGGTGAGGAACAGGAATGCTGTCATGGGCACCGATGCCAGAGGCAGGTCCGGGGCTTTGATGAATCCTTTGGTATCCATCCTTCTGATGAAGAACGGAAGCCCGCTGAAGTCGGCGTCGGGATGCCAGTATGGGAGGACTGCAGCCAAGAATCAGAATCCGTATCTGTCAGCTATCCTGCGGGCGGTCTGAAGAGGGTCGCCGGGTGCGGTGTAGTCGATAGGCGTCACGCTGGGTTCGGTCCAGCTCACTTCATGGAAACGAAGGCGCGCGTCGTAGTTGGATTTGCTCACCAGCTTGCCGTCTTCGATGCCGGCGATGATGTCGTCGCAGAACATCATCCAGCGCGGCTTGTAGTAGCTCTTGATAAGCCCTGCCCACTGGCGGTTGGCATAGTCGGTAAGCCCGCGGTTGTTGCCCCAGATACTCACAATCGTGCGGGCGCAACGCTCGTAGTAGTCCTTCTCCGCCGGAGTTTTTCCCCAGCTGCGGGCGGCTTCGTTCCAGTTCTGCAGGTTCATCTCGGGAATGCAGGCCATGAGTGCGTCGCAGTCGTCCAGCACTTCGCTCATTTCAGCCTTGAGTGCCTTGGCCAGTGCAAGGTCCTTGTTGTTCCAGGCCGTTTCAAGGCTGTCCTTTAGGATGTCGAAATAGTCGCCGAGGGCCTGGCGGCCGATGTTCGCCACATCGTATTTGTATTCGTAGCGGTCGGAGCCGATTTCCAGCATCTCGCGCCAAGCTCCTTTGAGGAACGGCGTCCAGCCCTTGATGTCGGGATACTTGACGGTCCAGTTATAATGCTCGCCGAACTTTGGATGTGCGTTCATGGATACCCCGGTGCCGGTGTACTGTGGCGCGATTTCCTTTATCAGCCTGTGCCAGAGTGCCCTTGCGGCGGCGTCCTCGCGGCCTATGTGCCTGTCGGCAAGCTTGTCAATCCATTCATCCGGGCTTTGGGGATAGTTCCACCCGAGGCTCAGCACGAACTCATAATAGTAGGGGTTGGTGCCGAATCCTTCGAGGGTGCTTCCTACTCCCTGGAGGTTGCGTCCGCCGTCGCGGAAGGTCTCTTCATAGTTGGGGATGAGGGTGGGGAAGTTGCCGTTGAAGAGGGTGTTTCCGCCAAAATTCAGCAGGGCGCAGGCAATGTAGGGATGCCCGTAGAAGCTGTCGGTGATTTTCCAGCCCAGGGTCCAGTCGTCGTGATAATCGAGCATTATCATCTTGCCCTTGGGAACGCTTCCGAGGAATGCTTCCATGTTTTCGGAAGTCCAGTGCTTGCGGTCGTTTATGAGGAACCATCCCATCTGGAGCCATATGGCGTCGGGGTCGGCTGCTTCGAGCGAACCGTAGAAGGCGCTTCCCATCGCGGCGAGGGTTTCGGGATCCCACGAAGGGGCGTCAACCTCGTTGAAAGGGTCGAGCCCGTAGATGTGGTCGGTGCCGAAGAGGGCTGTCTGCTCCTCGATATATACCTTTTGAACTTCCTTGTAAATGGGGTCGGTAGGGGAGAGGAACCAGCAGCGGTAAGGGTCGCCGAATCCGCCCCAGTTGCTGACCTTGGAAATATTGGCTTCGGGATGCATGTCCTTGAAAACCGCAGGCACGCTGCCGCTGAAAGAGTGCAGCACCGGGGTCATGGAGAGGGAACGCTCGCGGGCGAGAATCTTCTTTTCAAGTTCGGCCTGCGCATCTATCCAGTCCTGCGGAAGGGGGCCCTGGAATTTGTTGATGTTCACCATCCTGTGCCATGCGAGATGTGCGGGCCCGGTGAAATGCTCCCGTATCTGGTCGTCGCTCATGCCGAAACGCCTCCACACCCTCTGCCAGGTGGCTTCTTCCCCGGTGGTTGCGAGGGGCATGTTCACTCCGTTCAGCGCCATCCAGTCGATGAAGCGCTCCCATTCTTTCCATCCCCACCAGGGCATGGTGTAGCCGAAGGTGCAGTAGTTGAGGTAGAAGCGGTATTGTACCTTTGCGCTCACGCGTACCGGCTCGCTCACCTCGGGCAGCACTTCGGGCATTTCCACGGGATGTGCCGCGTATTCCGACACGGTGGTGTTGCAATAGTTGTTGAGGTAGTAGTTGAGCCCCACGGCCATGGTGCCCGCATTGTTTGCGCCGATGACTATCTTGCCGCCTTCGCTGCTGAGTTCGAACACATCGGTGGTGTCGGCGGGAATCTCGCGGAAAACTATGTGCTTAGCCTGGGCGGGAATCAGCCTCTTGGCGAGCTCATTGGCGGTTTTTACACTTTCGGGAGTGCCGCTGTTGCATGCGGCAAGGACAAGGGCGGCCAGCGCTGCGGCCAGTAGGGTTTTTGTTTTCATAGCGTAAAGTTACGATTTTTTCCAATACTGCTCAATTTCCTCGAGGGTTTTTCCTGTGGTTTCGGGAACATATTTCCACATAATCAGCAGGTAGGGCACGCACATGGCGGCAAACAGGAAGAAGGTGCCTGCCGGGGTGAGGCTCTGCAGCATCCAGGGAGTAAGCTGTCCGATAAGATATGTTCCTACCCAGAGGGCGAGTCCGGCTATGCTCATTGCAAGCCCGCGCACGCGGTTGGGGTACATCTCGCTAAGCAGCACGAACACCACTGCGCTGATGCTGATGGCGGTGCAGAAGACATATAGCAGGAAGAATGTCAGCAGGAAGCCCGTTCCGAGCGGCAGTATGCCGGTAAAATATATGCCTATGCAGAGCAGGCAGAATATCATTCCTCCCACGCCCCACCAGACAAGCTGCTTGCGCCCGACCTTGTCGATAATCAACAGGGCTATCACCGTAGTGAGCATGTTCACTACGCCCACGAGCACCGTGGAGAACATGGAACCTTCGCTGCTGAGACCGGCATCCTGGAAAATCTTGGGGCCGTAGTAAAGCACGGCGTTCACTCCCATGAACTGTCCGAGAATCGCAATGGCGGAGCCTATGAGCACTGCCTTGAAAATGCCGGGCTCAAGAAGGGCCTTCCACTCGCTTTTCACCTCGCCCTGTATTGAGGCTTCGGTGTCGGCGCGGCGTGCCAGGGCCTCCTCCCTGCTGCCGTAGATGCGGGTGAGAATGCCGAGGGCCTTGTCGCCCCTGCCTTTGACGATGAGCCAACGGGGGCTTTCGGGGATGAAGAATATAACCGCGAGGAAGAGAAGGTCGGGCAGGGTTTCATATCCGAGCATCCCGCGCCAGTATTCACCGTTGAACATTCTCGTGGTGAGAGAGCCTTCGGTAAGGGTGGTGTCGGCATTCTTGAGAACCAGATAGTTGACAAGATATGCCACCAGAAATCCCACGGTGATTGCCAGCTGGTAGAGCGACACCAGCGTTCCGCGCTTTTCCGCCACCGCCACTTCGGAAATGTAGATGGGGGATACTATCGACACGACGCCTATTCCGAATCCGCCGATGATTCGAAAAACCACCAGCTGCGTGAAGTCGGCGCACACTGCGCATCCTATTGCGGAAATGCTGAACATGAGTGCTGAAATCAGCATCGTTTTCTTCCTCCCGAGGGTGTCGCTGAGCATTCCTGCAACGGCTACGCCGAGTATGGAACCTATTAGCGCACATCCCACATACCATCCTTCAAGGCCCACCGACAGCCCGAACTGGGCCTTGACAATCTCGGTGGTGCCGGAGATGACAGCGGTGTCGTATCCAAAGAGTATTCCTCCGATTGCGGCGACTGCCGAGAGGAATACCACATAAGCCATGTTTACATTCTTTCTCATAGATTGCTTGTTTTATCCTTGCAAAAATAGGCTATTATGGATACATTTGCAAAGAAAATCGCACCAGAGTACACCAAAGCACGACATTATGGACAACCGCAGAGATTTTTTGAAGAAATCGGCCCTGGCAGCCGCCACGGTGCCGTTCATGGCATCGGGATGCAGGCAGACGGGAGCCGACCCATGGGGTGTTGAAGCCGACCCGTCAGTAAACGGCACCCTGCTGGTACCGAGGGGCAACGCGCTTCCCATCACCGGCACCTTCCTGGATGAAATCTCCCACGACATTCCCCATCAGAACTGGGGAGAGCGCGAATGGGACAGGGATTTCCGCTACATGAAGGCCATGGGCATCGACACCGTCATCGACATCCGCTGCGGCTACCGCAAGTTCATTACTTATCCCTCGCCCTATCTTCTGAAAAAAGGCTGCTACATGCCTTCGGTGGACCTTGTCGACATGTTCTGCCGCCTTGCTGAAAAGTACGGGATGAAGTTCATGCTGGGCCTTTACGACTCGGGGCGCTATTGGGATACCGGCGACATGTCCTTCGAAGTGGAGTCCAACAAATATGTAATCGACGAAGTATGGGAGCGTTACGGCTCCAGGTACCGCAGCTTCGCCGGATGGTACATCAGCGGGGAGATTTCCCGCGCCACCAAGGGCGCCATCGAGAGTTTCCGCGCCATGGGCCGCCAGTGCAAGGAAGTGTCGGGCGGACTTCCTACCTTCATTTCTCCCTGGATTGACGGGAAGAAGGCCGTTGCAGCCGCAGGGGCTTCGCTCACCAAGGCTGAGGCCGTGTCGGTGCAGGAGCACGAGAGGGAGTGGGATGAAATCTTTGACGGAATCCATGAATTCGTGGATGCATGCGCCTTTCAGGACGGGCACATCGACTACGATGAACTGGATGCGTTTTTCGAGGTGAACAAAAAGCTTGCGGACCGTTATGGCATGAAGTGCTGGACCAATGCGGAGAGTTTCGACCGCGACATGCCAATCAAATTCCTTCCTATCAAGTTCGACAAGCTGCGTCTGAAGCTGGAGGCTGCAAAACGAGCGGGTTACGACAAAGCCATCACCTTCGAATTCAGCCACTTCATGAGCCCCCAGTCGGCATACCTGCAGGCCGGGCATCTGTACGAGCGCTACAGGGAGTATTTCAACTTGTAGCGGAAGGTTTCTCCGGGAGCGATGTCGAAACCGACATAAGGCTCAATGCATGCAATGCGGTGATTCGCCCAGAAAACAGCCTTGCTCACCGGCGCGTCGCCTTCGATTTCAATGTGCTGCCCGCTTTCGCGGATGGTGAAACTGTATGGTGCCCGGGCAGGACCGTCATCGGTGGAAAGACCTATGTCACCCATGTAAACGGATTCCCCTTTCAGCAGCGCCCGGGAGAAAACCAGGCTCCGTCCTTCCAGTGCGACGCTGTCGTAGCGGGCCCGCCATTTCCCCACGGGCTCGAATCCGAAGTGTATTTCCCGGGCAGGGCCTGTCTGCAACTTTCCGAAAGTAAAGAAATTGTGGTTGTATGTGTCGCCTTTGAGGGGTTTGCGTCCGGTGTTCCGGAGTTCGTGCAGGATTTCAAATCCGCTGTCGTGGACGCTTATGGTTTTGGTGTAGCGGTATGCCCAGCCTTCAGGGGTGTCGATGCTGTGGAAGAAACTGCATCCGCTGCCGGAAACCGTGGTTTCCCTGCTGCCTGCATCGGCAAGCGGATAAAGACGGAAGCGGTCGTAGGGCGCGTCAAAAGGGTTTTCAAGAAGACCCACGCCGATTTTCAGAAAGCGTTCTCCTTTACGGTCGGGGCCGATGGGAGAAAACTCTTCCGCAGGTCCGCAGACGGCATCGTGCATGGTAGGGCTGTAGCTCTCGAACCACTCTTCCGCCAGATTCGGCCCGCCGTCCTTCCGCACACCGGCAAAGACCCCGGCATGGTCGAAACGCGTTCCGAGATAATACCCGTCGCCCGGTTCATGCAGGCTCAGCGCGATATGTTTTCCGCATATTTCAATCATCGCCGCAAATATAAACAATATTCCGCATGTGAAACCTTTGGCAGATAGAGAAATTATTCCTATTTTTGCACCACAGTATACCACAGATGGAAACGACACAGGGAAAATACTATAAATGGGAGGTCCTCGCCCTTCTTTGGGTGGCCTATCTTCTGAACCAGGCCGACAGGCAGGTTTTCAATACCGTGCTGCCGGCAATCCGCGACTCGCTGAACCTTACCGACACATCCGTAGGCCTGATTGCCACGGTGTTCAACCTCTTCTATGCCTGCATGGTGCCCCTCGGAGGATGGGCGGGCGACCGATTCAGCCGCAAGTGTGTAACCACCATCAGCATCCTTTTCTGGAGCGTGGCTACCATGTTCACAGGTCTTGCCAACGGGGTGTTCATGCTGGTGCTCATGCGTAGCGTGGCGACCGGCGGCGGGGAGGCGTTCTTCGGACCGGCCAATTATTCCCTGCTCGGACAGTACCATACCGACACCCGTGCAAGGGCGATGTCAATCCACCAGACCTCGTATTATGTAGGAGTAATACTTGCCGGATGGCTCGCAGGCAAAATTGCCGATTCCCTCGGCTGGCAGTATTCGTTCATCATCTTCGGTGCCGCCGGAGTAGTGTGGGCCGTCATCATGATGCTCCGCCTGCGGGATTATCCCGAAGCGCCTTCAGCAGTGCCGGACCGGTCCGTGCGGAAGCCGGGTCTGCTGGACGGATTCAAAACCGTGTTCACAACGCCCACTGCACTGATGCTCACTATAGGTTTCAGCGCATTCATATTCGTTATTACGGGCTACATGACCTGGGTGCCCGCCTTCCTGCAGGAAGAATTCGCCCAGAGCCAGGAGATTGCGGGCCTTAATTCCATGCTCTGGACTTATGTCGCAGCATTCGTCGGGGTGCTGCTTGCCGGGACCCTTTCCGACAAGCTCGGGGCAGTCAACCATAAGCTCCGTATGTACATCCAGGGAGCGGGGCTCATTCTCGGCAGCGTCTTCCTCTTCTTGATGGGAGGCTCCAGGGTGCTCTGGGTGCTTTATGCCTGCTTCGCGGGCTGGGGTTTCTTCCGGGCCTTTTTCGACGCGAATATCTACACGGTGCTTTACGATGTGACTCCGGCAAAGCTCCATGCGTCCTGCTCCAGCGCAATGATCATGACGGGCTTTGCCGTAGGCTCTCTCGCTCCGGTAATCCTCGGGGCGATGAAGGAGAGCATGGGAAGCCTTTCTGCCACCTTCCCTCTGCTGGGCGTCATTTGGCTTGTGTGCGGAGCGGTAATGCTGCTTGTGGCATCGCTCCGGTATCAGAAAGATTACGATAAAATACAGAATAATGGATAGAAAACTGAAAATCGCCCGCCCCAAGGCCGGGTTGCTGCTGATTGCATCCCCCAGGTTCAAGAACCTGTACGGCCCTGAGCGCGGCACCTACGGCCGGAGGAAGGAAATAGCCGTAAAAGAAATCAAGGCTACGATGGATTTCCTGGATCTTGTGGATCCGGGAATCGTGTATGAACGCGAGGATGCCGAGAAGGCGATAGCGCAGTTCTTTGATGAAAAAGTGGACTTCGTATATGCCGAGTTCCTTTCCTGGAGCGAGGATTTCGCATGGATAAGGTTCCTTCGCGACTGCCCGCAGATTCCCATCTTCTTTGCCAATGTGGCCAAACCCCGCATGAGTTTCGAAACCACGCTGGATGAAGATGATTTCATCGATTACCTCTGCGCCGGAACGCTGGTGGGTTCCCTCGAAGGTTCGGGAAGCATCAGGAGAGTGCCACGCAAGGGAGTCAGAACCGTGCTCGGAACAAGGGAAGAGATTACGGAAAAACTGCGCGTTTTCGCCAATGCCGCCCGCACCCGCAGCATCCTGCGCCGCTCGAATGTCGGCCTGATGGCGAACATGAACGAGGCCATGTGGAGCACATACATCGACAACTACGACCTCTTCACAAAGATTGGCCCCGAAATCCATTATCTGCCTTACAGCGACTACGGAACCGAAATAGAAGCCCTGGGCGATGAGGAAGTGAAGGCATACGCCGACGAACTCACATCGAAATACGATATGATGCCCGATGTGGAATATGACAAATTCATAGGCTGCGTAAAGGCTACCCTCGGAATAAAGAAACTTGCCGAAAAGAACGACATCGACTGCTTCGTCTATAACGACATCGACCAGGCGACCTTCCGCATTGCCGGATGCCGCGCCGGGTTCTATCCGCAGTGGTTCAACGAGAATGTGAGCGTGCTGGTGCCCGAAGCCGACATAGGAGCCGGGCTCATTACCTACATCCTGAAGCTCATGAGCGGAAAGAATGTCAATTTCATCGAACCTTTCCATATCGAGGACGATTTCGGAACCTTTGCCGGAGGGCACGCCGGACCCAATGACCACAACGATCCCGCCTGGCAGGGCAATGTGGTGATTTCCCGCGATGTGCGCTTTGCCAAGACATCCTGGAAATATGCCGGAGCCCCCTTCGCATGGAACCGGTTCAGCCCGGGAATGAAGACAGTAGCCGGACTGTTTGAAGAAGGCGGACGGTATAAGCTCATCACCTTTCAGGCGGAAAGCCTTTCCGAGAAAGACACGCCCCAAAGTCATCTGAAGCATCTTCTCGCAACCTACAGCCACGGCATCTTCAAGCCCGTGGTGCCGGTGAAGGAACTTTTCGAGCAGGTGCTGCGCATCGGGGCTACCCAGCATTATGCGATTGTCGACGGCGACTACACTGCCGAGCTGGAGGCATTTGCCGAAATCATGGATTTTGAATTTTACAATATAAAGTAGCGTATGAGTTTCATGTACAACCCTTTCCCGTACGACGACCCCACGCCGGTAAACCGTCCGGTGCTGTCGGAGGATGCGGTGAATTCGCTTACGGCGGGAATAGTTAAATCTGCAGCCAAACTGGCTGCTCTCTCGGCTGCCCAGGCTGCCGGACGCAATGTGATTATTGCAATCGACGGATATACCACGGCTGATTTCGGAAGTCTTGTGAACCTCCTCTGCGGGGAACTCTCCAAGAGGGGAGTGAAGACAGTGACTCAGGATTTCTCGGCAACATACAAATCCGAAACCGAGCTCCGCAGGCTGATTGACGACAATCTCAGCTGGGACCGAAGCGAAGACCCCACCCTGCTGTTCGGAAAGATTTTCCATGGCGGATACCAGGGAATCGTGGACCCGTACAAACTGCAGAAGCTCACTTCCCGCATCGAAATGTTCAAGGAAAGCAAGGGCCAGGTCATGATAGTTTCGGGCTATGGCTGCGCCATACGCGAGATGCGTTTCATGTATGACACCCTGTGCTGGCTCGACATCACTCCAAAGGAGTCGATGCTGCGCATCCGAAGGGGAGAGTATGTCAACCTCGGCATGAAGAAAGCGCTGCCTGTCAACCTCATCATACGCCGCTGCTACTATGCCGATTTCGAGGTTGCGGTCACCCTGCGCAAGGAGCTCCTTCGCGGCGACCTCATCGACTGGTATTTCTGCGCGGACGACAAGGTGAACGCCTGCATGATCAGTCGCGAAGGACTGAAGGAAATCATCGCCACCATGGCGCATTATCCCTTCCGCTGCAAGCCGGTGTATCTTGAAGGCGTGTGGGGTGGAAGTTACATGATGAAACTGCGCAACCTTCCCAAGACCATGCGCAACTGTGCCTGGGTGTTCGACATGATACCCATGGAGGTGAGCGTGATGGTGCAGGTGGGCGGAGTGATTGCCGAATTCCCTTTCTGCACGATTTTCATGAAGGAGAGCGAAGCGGTCATGGGCCCGAAGGCGGCGGAAAAATACCATGGCTATTTCCCGATTCGTTTCAACTACGACGATTCCTACCATTCCACCGGCAACATGAGCATCCAGTGCCATTCCGGCGGAAAATACAATCTCGAGCACTACGACGAGCTCGGACGCCAGGACGAAAGCTACTATGTGGTTGTCACCGGGCATGAGGCCAAGACCTTCATCGGTTTCCGCGACGATGCCGACATCCCCCAATTCTTCAAGGACATAGAAGCCGCCGACACCGAACACAAGCCGGTGGACTACATGAAGTACATCAGTTACGAAGAGTCCAAACCCGGACTGCAGGTGATGCTTCCGGCAGGCACCGTCCATTCCTCGGGCCGCAACCAGGTGATACTCGAAATCGGCTCGCTTACCGTAGGCTCATATACATATAAGATGTATGACTACCTGCGCCTCGACTTCGACGGAAAGCAGCGCCCCATCCATACGAAGCTCGGCGAACTCAATGTGCGCCAGGACCGCCGCGCTTCCGTCATCCACGACCCGGACAGCCCCGAATACATAGTGCAGCGACCCCGTACCGTGCGCGAAGGCGACGGATGGAAGGAAGAGGTGCTGGGCGAGAATGCGCAGATGTATATTTCGCTTCGCAGGCTCAGTTTCGACAGCTCCATCGACGACGATACCGACGGCAAGTTCCATGTGCTCACCGTGGTTGACGGCGACAGGGTGCGCATCCGCAGCGTGGAGCATCCCGAGCGTTATTACGATGCCGACTTCATGGACATAGTAGTGGTTCCCGCAAGTCTCGGGCATTACCGCATCGAGAATCTTGGCAAGGAACCCATCCGCGTTCACAAAACCACTTTGAGAGAAGGATTCGAGAATGACCCGGCCTGAGTGCATAAGGCTCTTCGATGTCGGGGGCACCGCCCTCAAGTGCGCCCTCGGAATCCCGGGAGCGGGCCCCGTCGCAGGCAGCTTCGGCAGTTTTCCCATGCCTTCGGGAGGTAGCCGGGAGCAGATAGCCGGAGCGTTCGCTTCGGCATCGGCCTTCCTGTCCGGCAAGGCGGAAAAGCTGGGATATGAAATATGCGGCACCGCAGCCGCCGTGCCTGGCCCATTTGATTATGCAAACGGAGTGTTCCTGATGAAACACAAGTTCGCATCGGTTTACGGAGAGTCGTTCGCTTCGCTCGGGATAGGAGGGGAGTGCCGCTTCGTGCACGATGTGAACGGAGCCCTCCGGGGCGAGCTCGCCGCGTGTGGCAATGCTTCCGGCAATGTAGCCCTCGTCACCCTCGGCACAGGGCTCGGGTTCGCCTACAGCGTGGACGGCGTGGTGCAGAAGGCTCCGGGCGGCTCTCCTGCGCAGATACTCTACAACCGGCCTTTCCGGGATGGAATTCTTGAGGATTATGTGTCGCGAAGAGGCATCATCGCCGCATACGATAAACTTTCCGGAGGCAATTCCGGGCTGGATGTGGTCGATATAGCCGCTCTTGCCAGCAAAGGGAACGCCGCGGCACTGAAGGCGTTCGAACAGCTCGGCGAGGCCCTCGGCGAAGGCGTGGCGCCCGTGCTTTCTCGCCTCGGAATCCGGGAACTGATTCTCGGAGGCCAGATTTCCAAATCATACGACTTATTTGAAGCCGCACTCCGCAGCTCGCTTCCCGAAGGGGTGGCCGTGAGGGTTTCGGACGACATCGCCGGAGCCGTAATGCGCGGGGCGGCAGCTTTATACAGTAACCAACATTAATCAGTAAAATATGCAAGTCAGACATTTGAAATGGTTGTTGATGCTCCTTGCCGCCACATTCGCCGGCATCGGGGCATACGCCCAGAACAAAGAGGTGACGGGCACCGTGCTCGACGAGTCCAATCTCGGCGTGCCCGGAGCTTATGTGCTCGTAAAGGGGAGCACGCGAGGCGTGATGACCGACAACGACGGTCGTTTCAGCATCAGCGTCAAACCCTCAGATGTGCTCGTGGCCCAGTTCCTGGGTTACGAAGACCTTGAAATCAAAGTTGGCAGCCAGACCGACATCGTATTCAACCTCACCCCCCAGGCGAATGTGCTCGACGAGGTAGTGATGGTGGCTTACGGCGCCCAACGCAAAGCATCCGTAATCGGTTCCATCTCGTCGGTGGACCTGGAGCAGATAAAGATTCCCGTGGGACAGCTTTCCAGCTCGCTCGCAGGTAAACTCGCGGGTATAGTGGTCATGCAGCATACGGGTGAGCCCGGTGCAGGCGCCGACTTCTGGATTCGAGGCATGAATACCTTCGGCGCAAATGCGAAGCCCCTTGTGCTCGTGGACGGAGTGGAGCGCGACATGGACCTCGTGGATGCCGAAGACATCGCTTCGTTCTCCATCCTCAAGGATGCTACCGCCACCGCCCTCTACGGTGTGCGCGGAGCAAACGGTATCGTGCTGATTACCACCAAGCGCGGTTCGGAGTCGAAGCCGAAAATCAGCTTCAAGGCAGAGACGGGCATGGTTACCCCTACCTGCTTCCCCGAGCTTGCAAGCCCTTCGGAGTGGATTGACTATTACAACGGACTGTACCTCGAACGCGGAGCCGCCGCCCCTATCAGCGATTATCAGAGGGAACTTTACCTCAGCGGCAGCGACCCCGACTTCTATCCCACCACCGACTGGATTCATACAATATTCAAGGACCGCTCTTCCAGCAGCAGGGTGAATCTCAGCGTGACGGGAGGAACCAAGAATGTGCGTTATTATGTGGGCGGCAACTTCTACACCGAGGACGGTATCTTCAATGCCCGTTCCGACCGCTACGACGCCGGCATGAATTTCGACAAGTTCAGCTTCCGCAGCAATGTGGATATAAATATCACCAAGTCCACCACCCTCGGGCTCAGCCTGTCGAACCAGTTTACCGACACCAATTCCCCTTCAAGCGACCGCAATACCCTGTATTCCAGGACGCTGGCGGCTTCCCCAGTGGGAATCGTAACCGTGTATTCCGACGGCACCCTTACTCTCCCGGAGCAGGGCTACAACCCCTACAACCTCCTGAACAGTATGGGTTACCGTACCATCAAGAACAATGTGGCGCAGGCAACCATGTCGCTGACTCAGGATTTCTCCGAGTCGATTACCGAGGGTCTGCAGGCAAATGTCAAGTTCAGCTGGGACGCCCAGAACCAGACCGTCGTCTACCGCAACATCTCGCCCGCCTATTCCAAGGCTACCGGACGCGACGCAGAGGGCAACCTTATCTTCGAATCCATCAGCGGAGGCAACAATTACATGACCCTGAGCAGCTCCAACAGCGGTTGGAACACCATGAATCTGGAAGCATCGGTCAACTATGAGCGCACTTTCGCTTCGGCCCACAGGGTGGGAGCCATGTTCCTCTACAACATGCGCAACCGCACCAACAATGTGCCGGGAGGCTCCTACATTGCCGCCTTCCCCTACAAGCACATGGGTGTGGCAGGACGCGCGACCTATTCGTACCAGGACCGCTATTTCGCCGAGTTCAACTTCGGTTACAACGGCTCCGAAAACTTCGCCCCCGGCCACCGCTTCGGATTCTTCCCTTCCTATGCAGTGGGTTACATGATAAGCAACGAGCCTTTCTGGCAGCCCATCAAGGACATTGTCACCACCCTTAAATTCAAGGCTTCGTACGGCAATATCGGAAGTGACCAGATATCCACCGACAACAGCCGCCGTTTCGCTTACAACACCACCGTGAACACCGGTGCCGCCGGAGCCATGTTCGGCGTGAATCCCGGCACCAAGACGGGCACCACCACCGACCAGTACGGTAACCCCGAGGTTTCGTGGGAACAGGCGACAAAGGCGAATGCCGGATTTGAACTCACACTCTTCAAGGACCTCCGCTTCGTGTTCGACTACTTCTACGACAAGCGCGACGGAATCTTCATCCTGCGCCAGTCCACGCCGAGCGCCGTGGGTATCAATGTGAACCAGTATGTGAACATCGGACGCATGAAGAACCAGGGTTACGACATGACCCTCGAATACGACCACACTTTCCATAACGGACTGTATGTTTCGGCGAGGGCCAACTACTCGTTCAACCGCAACAAGATACTCTACAACGACCAGCCCGACCAGGTGTGGAAGTACCAGAACACTGCCGGTTTTGCATTCCAGCAGCAGTTCGGACTCATTGCCGAAGGGCTTTTCGAAAGCCAGGCCGACATCGACAGCTGGCCCACACAGCAGTTCGGCAGCGTGCAGCCGGGCGACATCAAGTACCGCGACATCAATGGCGACGGCGTCGTGAACACCTACGACCGCGTTGCCATCGGCTACACCGTCGTTCCGGAAATCAACTACGGTTTCGGCGTCAGCCTCGGTTTCAAAGGCTTCGACGCTTCGGTGTTCTTCAGCGGAGTGGGGCATGTCTCCCGCACCATTT
This sequence comes from Bacteroidales bacterium, assembly GCA_017469425.1. Classification (GTDB taxonomy): domain Bacteria; phylum Bacteroidota; class Bacteroidia; order Bacteroidales; family UBA932; genus Cryptobacteroides. The sequence continues at coordinate 187,670 of JAFUGJ010000036.1, read as the reverse complement.
CCGGCAACAACCTCTTCGGCGCCACCGCCGACATCAAGTACGAAGGACAGATTTTCGCCGATGTCGCGCGCAACCGCTGGACCGTTTCAAATCCCGACCCGGATGCAAAGTATCCGAGACTTTCGCTTGAGAATGTGACCAACAACCAGCAGGCATCCACCTTCTGGCAGAGGGATATGAGCTTCTGCCGCCTCAAGAATGCCGAAATCGGTTACACCCTTCCCAAGAACCTTACCAAGCGTATCGGCCTCTCCACTACGAGAATTTACCTGCAGGGCACCAACCTGCTGACTTTCTCGAAGTTCAAGCTTTGGGATCCCGAGCTCGCCACCGCAAACGGCAGCGCGTATCCCAACATCAAGACCTACAGCGTTGGACTTAACCTTAATTTCTGATGCGTATGAAAAAGATAATATATATTCTGTCGGCCCTGTTCGTGCTTGCAGCATGCGACTCTTATTTCGATATAGATTTTCAGGATCAGGCCAATCTCGAGGAGATTTTCTCCAAGAAGAACACCACTGAGAGCTATCTTGCGCATCTGTACTCGTACCTTCCCCACGATGAGGATACCCACAAGGGAGCAGGTTATGTGATTCCCCGTTCCGACGAGGGCCTGTTCGGCTTCCTCGGCTACGGCCCCTTCAACAAGCTCCGCAGCGGCGACTACAGTACCGCAGCCTCCGGCGATGTGGTTGAATACAACAAGTGGAAGACATATTATGTAGGTATACGCCAGTGCACCATCTTCATGGATTATGTCGACCTTGACAAGGAAGATACACAGCAGGTGCGCAATGCCATGAAGGCCGAGGCAAGGTTCCTCCGCGCTTTCTACTACTTCTGCCTCTTCCGCCAGTATGGCCCGGTCATCATCTGGGGCGACCAGCTTGCTCCTGAAGATGCAGAAGGCGACAAGCTCGACCGCAACACCGTTGACGAGAATGTGAACTTCATCGTTACCGAACTCGACAAGGCTTATGCCGACCTGCCTTCCTCAATCACCGAAATCGGCGCCAACGAATCCTGGACAGGCCGTGCCACGAAAGGTGCAGCCCTTGCGCTCAAGAGCCGTGTGCTCACTTATGCCGCCTCACCTCTCTATAACGGACAGGATGGGGGGGGCAGGTTGTCCCAGATTTTCGCGGCAAAGACCAATCTCGACGGAAACAGGATTTTCCCGGCCTACGATGCAGGCAAATGGGATGATGCGGCTGATGCTGCCAAGGCCATAATCGACCTTAACAGCTATTCGCTCTGCGCTCCCACCTCCGGGGATACCGATATCCAGAAAGCAGCTTCTGCCTATCAGAATGTGTTCTTCGAGCCCTGGAACCCGGAAACCATCTGGGGATGGTGGAATTTGGGAGTAGGACACACCGACGGCGGATTCTCCACATGGATAGGCGCCACCGGTTCGTACATCTACTGCTGTGCACCCGATTTTCCTGAAGTCACCACCTCATACCGCCCGCTTCAGGCATACACTCCTTCGCTCAAGATGGTGGATGCCTATCCCATGGAAGCAAGCGGTCGTTATCCTGTCCTGGGATATGAGAAGAGCGGACGCCTGAACGACCTCTCCCGCCCCATTGTCGACCCGGCTTCCGGCTACAATCCCGGCAACACCGGCACCGCCGCGGACTGGGAAGACAATTACGAGCAGCCTGTCGATGCCGACTGGGCACCCGCATTCAAGGCTCACAAGAGCACCGTCGGACGAGATGCCCGCTATTACTCGAGCCTTGTTCCCAACGGATTCTACTGGCCGAGCAACAAGATTAACAAACGCTGGACCAGTTATCAGAATTCTTCGGCGACGGTTCCCGTCGAAAAGTTCGAGTCCGCCGCCCTCAACTGGGTGGGCTATGCTTGCCGCCGCTGGTACAAGGCCAACACCGCATTTGCCACGGGCGCCGACTTTACCGGTGCAACCCGCTGCGTGTATCCCGCCTTCCGCCTTGCAGAAGTGTACCTGAACTATGCCGAGGCTTGCAATGAAAAGACGGTGCGCGATGTTGACGAAGCCGTGAAGTACCTCGACATGGTGCGCGCCCGCAGCGGCCTGAACGGAATCAGGGAAGCATATCCCGAAATCAATTTCAGCAATGCCGAAGGAAGCACCACCATAGCCGGTATTACCAAGACCAACAAGGAATGGCTGCGCTGGCTCATCCTCCAGGAGCGCTGGTGCGAGTTCGGCATGGAAGCCATGCGCCACTACGACATGTGCCGCTGGCTGAGGGCCGAGGATGAATATCCTTCCAAGCCCTGGACCCTGAATATGGCATCCACGACTTATGAGGGGGTATATGAGAGGGTGAGCGACCTTATGCCGATGGACGATGCCGACTTCCACTACAGGGATTACTTCTATCCCATCATCTCTACACAGCTCGCCGAAATGGTGAACTTTACCCAGAGTCCCGGTTGGGAATAAAATGCGACAGAAATGAAAAAGACATTATATATCTTTTCGGTGGCCACGGCTCTTCTGCTTGCAGCCTGTGCGCCCGACGAACGCAACAATTATATGGTCGATGATACCATCTCCCTCATCTTTGACGAGCAGGCTGCGGAGGTTTCGGTCTATTCCGGAAGCTTTGAGGTTACCGTGCAGAAGGCAGGCAAGGGCCGGAGCGGGGCGAGTGTCAGCCTTGGTGTCGCTTCGGCCGCAATTGCGGATTTCAATTCGGAGAATGATACCGAGTACAAGGAAATACCCGCATCGATGTACGCTCTCAGCGCCTCGTCGCTCGACTTCGAACAGTCCGACATCCGCAAGAGCTTCACGGTTGACTGGGATGTCGCCCGGCTCTGTGACCTGCTCGACGATGACAATTATGTTATCCCCGTGAGCATCAGCGGCGCGAGCATCGATGTCAACTCCGACCGCAGCTTCCTTCTTCTCAATCTTGTAAAATCCACCGTGGAACTTGCTTCGAACGGGTCCACTGTGCTTGCAAAGGAAAACGCCGATGAAGACGGCAGCGTGTCGGTCAAGATAAAACTCAACCGTCCTGTCGGAATGGACCTTGCAGTCAGCTGCGCAATCGACAATTCCCTTGTCGAAACTTACAACGCCGAAAGGGGCGCTTCCTGCATCGAGGCTCCGGCTTCGTATGTGCAGCTGCCTTCCGAGATTGTGATTCCCAAGGGAGCGGAAGATGTTTATGCCGACATCACCCTCAAGACCTCGGTGCTGTTTGGAGCCGACGGCAGGATGATGGACTTCCGCACCATGGTTGTGCCCATCAAGATTACCGGCACCTCTGTCGACGGGCTTCTGGTTTCCGACAAGGTTTACTACCTCGTTGTGAATTCGCCTTTCGCCGGAGCGGTATTCAGCCGTATCTGGGGCAAGTATTCGATAGATAAGCTCTGGACCGGGGAATATGCCGACATTCCCGACGGAGGAGACCGCAACATTGCCGTTGACGGCAAGTATGTTTACCTGCCTTATGCCGTGGGCGGTTCCACTGCCAAGATTACCGCAATCAGCGTGGATGATCCTTCGGTTACAAAACAGGTGAATACCACCGGATTCGTTCCCGCCACCATCACTTCCGCCTGCGTACGCGTCATCGACAAGGGCGACGGAAGCACTATGCTCGTGGCCTCCGGTGCCGGGGAGAACAACTTCCCCTTCTACGCATGGGAGAACGGTATCGACAATCCTCCCACCGTGTTCAGCCTCGAGTGCACATGGCGCCGCGGCGGCGACCGCTTCGAGTTCCACGGCAGCTGGAAGGACGGCATCCTCTATGTCCATGCATACCAGGGCCGTTTTGCCACCCGCTATAAGGTGGAGAACGGTAAGTTCGTCTCTACCGACGATGGCCGTTTCAACGGCACCAAGCGCGCACTCGTTGACATGACTGCTGCGGACACCGGTTTCGGCGGCTTCTACGCTTATCCCGGTCAGGACCAGATGGTGTTCACCACCTCCGATGTATCGGCCTTCGTGAGCATGAAGGGTACCTATAATGATCCCGGCGACGGCCAGAAGGCATGGGAGACAGCCCGCGAGGCATTCCCCGATGCCGACATGACCTGGGGATACAGGGTCTTCTCGCTCAGTGGCGACAAGTATATAGCCTATACCGCAATCGACAAGAACGACGATGTCAAGGACGATGGAGTCACGGCTTACACCACCAAGCAGCGTGCGCGGCTGGTTGTCGTGGAAGACAAGGGCGGTTTCAAGACTTCGCTTGGCGGCGACAACAGGAACATCCTGTTCGAGGCGCCGCTCCAGGGCGAGGAGTTTACCGACTTTGCACTTGCCCCTCCCACTTCCGCGCAGGGCGACTGTGCCGTATATGTGTCCGGCAAGCAGGTGATAATAGCCGCTCTTGTACAGGGTATTGGTATCGGTGTATTCAAGCTTGAATAAGTGAAAAAACTATTTCCTCTCATTGTCACGGTCCTTCTCGCTGCAGCCTGCGGCGGGAAGGCTTCCGTGTACAAGGGCTCCCCGGCGGTGGAACTGAGTCTGGTGGAGGTTTCGCATACTTCGGCCACCCTTCTCGTTCAGAGTGTCAACTCCGATGCCGTGTATTTGTTGTGTACCCTCGATTCCACTGAGCCCGGGCCGGAGGAGGTGATTGCGGATGGACGCATCGTCGAGCCTGGTACCGTCGTACTTTCGCCCTTGAGCGTGGGATGTTCGTATCATGCCTATGCGCTCGGCGTGCAGGGCGAAGAGAGGTCGAAACTGCAGCGCGTGGATTTTGTCACCGGCGTGCTTGCCGATGACCTTTATCCATGGGAAAAAGCCCGTGGCGATGTGCCTTCTTTCGCCGACATTACCCTATGTTCCGGCGGCGGGAGGCCCAACAACAACGCCTGGTTCAGCATCCCGTCCACCTGGGATGCCGCCCGTTTCGCCCCGCATGTGAGTTTTACCGACGATTCCGGGGAACACTGGCTTTTCGACGCCTTCCTGTCCATCACCGGCATCGACATGGACGGGCGCACTTATGGCATCAACCCCAACGGGGCCCGCTCCGCCGACAAGGCTTCCTGGGAGGCCCTTGCCTCTTATTGGCTCGACAAAGGCGGTGCATTCGAAGCGCTTGACGAAGCAATCGACGCCACGGCGTCCAGGATTGGCATGCCGCCCCGCAAACGATATGTGGTGATGGTCGCGCCGGACCCCATAATGTTTGAATACTTTTCCGACAAGAACTCTTCCACAAGCTACTGGGGCGCAGTCGACGGACGCATGCTGGACTTCTCCCGTATCGACGACCAGATTGCCGCCTATGAGTGGTATTTCGACCTCTGCCGCGAGAAATTCAATGCCCTGCACACTTCGCACCTCGAACTGGCGGGCTTTTATGTACTCTCCGAAGAGCTGGTGGCGCGTACCGACGGGTGGAACTACCGTTACAAGCGCTGGGACCGTATCCTGCCTCCGGTTTCGGAGTATCTGCATGCCCGCAACGAGGGCCTGTACTGGATTCCTTACCGCAAGGCCGACGGGGTCGACCTCTGGAAAGAACTGGGCTTCGATGTGGCCTGGCTCCAGCCGAACTATTACTGGGATTATACCGGTGACATGCCCATTGCCGAAGCTTTTGCGATGATGAAAAAATATGGCATGGGAATGGAGCTGGAGTTCGAATATTCTATGGTTGAAGAAGTGATGACATCCGTAAATGGGATTATGGGACCGGACGGAGCAGGCAGGTATGTTTTCTCCGCTAAGGATGTGGAGTCGCTTCGCGGACGCTTGCGCGAATATATGCAGGGATTCAAGGACAACGGCTTCTATGGCAAGTATCCCATCGCCCTGTATTCCGGTTCCAATGCAATGTGGCAGCTTGGAACTTCGAAAAATTCTTCCGATATTGCGATGTATCGGGAACTTTGCCAATTCATAGCCGGTAACCCTCTGAAGAAATGAAAAATCTTTCCATATTCCTGCTCGCCCTCTGCACTCTTTTTTCGTGTTGCGCTGAGCCTGCGCAAGTACGGATTCCCGCAGACATGGACCTTGTCGGATACTACCATCGCCAGCCCTATGAATGGGATGCGGCCCGTTTTGCTCCCCATGTAAGTTTTACCGACGAAAGCGGGCGCGAGCGATGGCTTTTCGAGTCTTTCCTTTTCATTGAGGGGAGGGACAGCAAGCGGAACCTTAACCTCGGGCTTGCCGGCACCGGACATTCCGCCCGCAGGGAATCATGGGAAGACCAGCTTGCCCTCTGGCTCGGTCCGGACGGGGGAGTGGCGGAACTTGACAGGGCCTGCGCCGCTGCTGCCGGGCGTCTTGGGGAGCCTCCGGTAAGGCGTCAGGTAATCATTACCCTGCCGGATGCCATCATGTTCGAGCATTTTGCCGACAAGGGTTCTTCCACAAAGTATTGGGGCGCAGTGGGAAGGGATTCACTGGATTTCGCGACAACCGACGGGCAGCTGAAGGCTTACCGCTGGTACATTGATTCCGCGCGGAAGATGTTTGCCGCGCTGCACTGCAAATATTTGGAACTCGGTGGCTTTTATATTCTCTCGGAGGAAATTCATCTTCCCTGGGGCGAAACGGAAACCGAGCGGCTGAACTGCCAATACAAACGCTGGGAGGAAATCGTTCCCGCCGTTGCGGAGTATTGCCATGCAAAAGGCGAGGGCTTGTATTGGATTCCCTACAACATGGCCCCCGGCTACAAGCACTGGAAGCGGCTCGGATTCGACATGGCCTACATGCAGCCCAATTATTACTGGGATCTCAAGACCCCGGGGAGACATCCTTTCGACAAGACCATCGAGGAAATCCGCAGATATGGCATGGGGATGGAAACCGAGTTCGAGTTCAGCATGGTAGCTGACGAGATGTCACGAGTGCATTTCGGCCCCGACGGCACAGGCGCCCCGGCCTACGGCGAGGCTGATGTTCCGGCTCTGCGCGAGCAGTTCCGCAAGTATATGAGGCAGTTCCGCAATTCCGGCCTTTACGGAGTTGCACCCCTTGCCATCTACACCGGTTCCAATGCACTCACCCAGCTTGCCGTCTCTCCCGTAGCGGAAGACCGGGCTATGTATCTTGAATTCTGCAAGTTCGTAGTTGACAATCCTTTGCGTCATTCTCCTGAAAGTACCGGACCTGCAGCCGAAGTTTCGGACGATGCTTCGCTGCAGACTTTACGCAACCCCGCTACCGGATGGAACTATGCCGGGGGGAGCGGCCTCTGGCGCCTGTATTACAACACTCCGGACGAAAAAGAGATTCAGATTACCCCCGAAGGGCAGACGGCACGCGTTTCCCGCGAAGGTAAGGTGACCCATATCGATTATGACAGCCTTTCGAGCCGTGGCAAGCGCATTGGAATTGAGCTGCATCTTACCATGGAGGACATGGATGACGGAAGCGTTCGTTTCGCGGCCAGCATAGTCAATAACGAACCCCATACAATAGTGCGCGAGCTGCAGTATCCGCTGGTCGGCAACCTGCATCTCCCCGAAGGCTACAAGCTGCTCACCACCCATACCGGCGGACAGCTTTTCGACGACCCTCTCCAGGGCATACTGGATGTGCCGCAGCGCACCCTTTACATGAAGCCCGACCAGTATTTCCGCCAGTACGACCTCCAGTATCCCCGCAATGCAGCATCCAACTGTTTTGCATTTGTTGGAGAAAACGACGGCCTGTATTTCGGCAGTCACGACACTTCTTTCCAGCAGACCTGGCATGGACTCAGGGCTTATCCCACAGAAGGTGAAACCAGCCCGAAAGGGGAGTTCAGCAGGATTGAGGCGGGTTTCTACCGCTATCCCAACATTTTCTGCGGGGAGAGCTGGAGCAATGACGCTTCCATAGTCGTTCCCTACAGCGGCGACTGGACCAAGACCTCCCGCATCTACCGCGCATGGGCCGACAGTTGGTGGGACAAGCAGCCCGTGCCGAAGTGGGTGCAGGACATGACAGGCTGGCAACGCATCATCTTCAAGCATCAGTACGGAGAGTATCTGCGCCGTTACGAGGACCTGCCCGGGCGCATATTCGAGGCAGGAGAGAAGGCCGGCAGCGATGCCGTACTCGCTTTCGGATGGTGGAAGGAAGGCATGGATAACGGATATCCCGACTACACTCCTGACGATTCCCAGGGAGGCGATGCCGCATGGGCACGCTCCATTGCAGAGTACAAGGCAAAGGGCGGGCATCTGATTCTCTACTACAACGGGCGCCTGATTGACAATGAAAGCGGATTCTACAAGTCCGGGGCGGCTTCGAAGGTGAGCAATCACGACAATACCGGCGATGAGTTCACCGAGCACTACAAGTTTACCGGGCAGGGAACCACCCTCGGCTATTATGATTCCCGTACTTTCGTCATTGCCGACATGAGCAGACGCGCATGGCGCGACCAGCTCCTCGCTTGGGCCGACAGGGCCATGGCGCTCGGGGCCAACAGCGTGTTTTACGACCAGCTCGGCGTTGCCGAGGAATTCCCCAACTGGGACCTTTCCCGCGAGTATCCCGTGCCGGATGTCTTTACGGGGCGGTACAAGGCCGATGCCCTTCGGGAAATCCGCGACCATGTCAAGGCCCGCAATCCAGAGTTCTGCCTTGGCACGGAGTGGCTCAGCGACTGCACAGCCCGCTATTGCGACTTTGTGCATATCGTTGAGTTTACGGCCCTTCCGGAGAGTTTTCCCGAGTGGTTCCGCTATACCTTCCCCGAAGTTGTATGGAGCGACCGCTGTGTGCGCGACGAAGTGGATATGGTGCGCCGCGTGAACAATACCCTGGTGAAGGGTCTTCGAAACGATATTGAGGTATACCGCTGCCGTGGCCTTATCGACGAAACCCCGGAATATCAGCAGTATCTTGGCAGAATCAATGCCATCAGGCACAAATACCCCGAACTCCTTCTGGAAGGGCGTTTTGCATGGCACGATGATTTCATCTCCTCCAATCCTGCAGTTACCGCCTGTGAATTCGCGGGGCAGGACAGCATCGCAATCGTGCTCACCTCGGAGGCGGAAGGCCGTGCCAAAACCAAAGTCGTGGTTCCCGGCTACAAGTTCGTGGAAGCCGAAACCCTCGGAACTGCGGGCATCGCCAAACTTTCGCAGCCCGACCGCCGTCGCAGTGTCGCTTCCGACCGCTGCCGCGTCACCCTCGGGCAATACGGCGTTGCAGTGCTTGTTTTCAAAAAGCAGGATAAATAATCTCGCCGGTCCGGGTGCGCCTTTTGCCTTCGATGGCAAAGTCGGATTCGGAGTCCATGTCGAAGGTGTTGTAGCCAAGGGTGCGGAATACTTCCAGAAGAGCCCTTGCCCTGGCGCGGAATTCGACAGGGTCGCGCTGCAGGGATGTGGGCGACCATGCTGTTTCGGCAATTGCGAAAAGGCGGGGGTAGAGCATGTATTCCGCGTGCTCGGGAGTGGGAACCTTCTCGCACCAGAGGTTCGCCTGCAGGCCGAGTATGCATGAAGCGTCTTCTTCGGAAATCCCTTCAAGCGGATTGTAGGTATATACCCAATGCAGCGAAGTGAGTTCTCCGGTCGCAAGCGGTTCTTTTCGTATAAGGTCCTGATAATAATCGAAATAGCAGTGGGTATTGGGCGACATGATAACCTTGTGCCCCGCTGCGGCAGCCTTCCTGCCTCCGGATGAACCCCTCCATGACTGTATTACCGCATCCTGCGGAACTCCGGTTTCGAGAATTTCATCCCAGCCAACCGCCGTGCGTCCGTGCTCCTGAAGATAGTTCGCCATCCTCCGGACCAGGTAACCCTGCAGCTGGTGCACATCGCTGTAGCCTTCGGCCTCCATGCGGGCTTTGCAGTTCACGCATTCGCGCCAGTCCTTCATCACGGCTTCGTCGCCCCCGATGTGGATGTATTTCCCGGGAAAGATGTCCATCACCTCATCAAGCACATCCTCCAGAAGCCTGAATGTGCCCTCGTTTCCGGGGCAGAGGTCCCATGCCCAGTTGCGACGGCGTCCGGTGGAGTCGATACATGCAAGCTCGGGGCAGGTGCGGTTCACTTCCATACTGTGCCCCGGCATTTCGATTTCAGGAATTACTTTGATGAAACGCCTGGCTGCATATTCGACAATCTCCCTCAAATCATCCTGGGTGTAATAGCCCCCGTATGCCTGCGGAGCGTCTTCAGTGCAGAAGGGATATCCGTTTTTCTCCCATTCGGCGTAAGTGCGTCCGATTCTCCAGGCGGCTTTCTGCGTGAGTTCGGGATGCGATTTTATTTCGATGCGCCATCCTGCCGCATCGGTAAGATGCAGGTGCAGGACATTGAGTTTCAGCAGGGCCATTGCATCTATCTGCTTCATTATGAACTCTTTTCCCTTGAAACTCCGCGATTCGTCTATCATCAGCCCCCGGTGCTCAAAACGCGGGTAATCCGTAATCTTGCAGCAATGAATGGGCTGCCCGGAGAGCTCCATCATACGCAGTGTCTGCTGTGCGCGGAACGCACCCTCTTCCGTCAGCGCTTCGATCCTGATTCTTTTTTTTCCAACATCGATGCTGTAAGCTTCCTTCTGCGCAAATGCCGGGAGAGAAGCGGCCATTGTACGGAACCCCCTTGATGCCCGGCGACCCGTTGCCACGCGGACTGAATGGACCTGGCAGTCTTTTCCTGTTTCGGCAAACTCCACCGGTGCGGGAATAATCTGCAGGAAAATGAATAACAGAAATGATTTCATGCGTCAGAAAGTGTGTCTTCTGTTCATGCGGAAATCGCAGTGGATTTTGCTGAGGTTGCCGCTCTGAATCATCCTGGCGGCCAGCGCTCCCATTTGTGCGAAGTCGGCCGAGATTGTCGTAAGGCCGCCGAGAACCACTTCGTTCAGGGCAAAATCGTTGTATGAGATTACAAATACATCGATACCGGTCTGAAGGCCGTGCTCTTCGATGCGCCGTGCAAGTTCGGCCAGCCCCCAGTCAAGCTGGGAGTTGAGCACCAGGAATACATCGCCGGGATTTATGGTTTCAGGGGTGCGGGTGTAGAACTCTGTTTTAATACGATAGTCGGAGGCGAAGCGCTCTATTCCATGTCGAATCGATGCCCCGTAAAGTGATTCGGGAAGAGTGAGGACCTTGATGCATCCCGCCTGCTCAATGCGGTCGAAGCCTTGCCGGAGCCCTTCGTAAACATCGTTGTCAAAGTCTTGGTACACAGCCCCGTAGTTACCGGGGAGGTCTTTGAGCCAATGGTCGAGCATAATCAGCTTCCGGTTGGGTACGCGTGAAATCAGCTTCAAGGCTTTTTGCTGTGTCGCATCATCCTGTGGGAAATGCGGGCTGATTACATAATAGTCGAATTCGTCGAGGTGGGAATCCAGGAAATACTCGAGCAGTTCCACGCTCTGGTTGTGCGTGAGCACGGTAATGTCGGCCTTGCCCGAAAGGGCTTCGTTCAAGGTGTTGAAAGTGAGTTGCTTGTATACGCTGAGCTTGTCGAATATCACCAGCACCTTCGGGGTATTGTTCAGGTCGGGGTCGTTCACATAAAACCCTTTGCCCTGTTTTGGAGTGACGATGCCGTTCTTGACAAGGATTGAATATGCTTTCTTTACTGTCTCGCGCGAGATGTTTTCATCGTCGGCCAGTTCGTTCATGGAAGGCAGCTGATCGCCGGGAGAAAGGTGTCCGGCCTTTATGGCATGCTCCACTTTATGGACCAGCTGTTTATAGATGGGGGTCTTGCTTTGGGTGTCGATGTCGAGTTTCATACCGGCTCTATATTGCATGGTTGCAAAGTTAGTATTTTTTGCGTTCCCTCGCCATATACCCCCTGAAACAGTCAAAACATCATAAAAAACAGGAAAACCCCTGAATGTTTTCGTAGTTTTCTTGTGATGTCGGAGTAAAGCTGCTATATTGCCTGCCATATCAATAAACTTATAAGACTATGAAAACTTACGAAAACAGAGCCGGTATCTGGCCGGAGGACATGCTCCGCTACAAGGAAATCATTGATTCCAAACCTAATCTTGCAGGCATTTCCGAAGAGGAGAAACTGCGTCTTGCAAAACATATCCTCAGTTCTACTTATGCCGACATTACGGACAACTGGGCGTTCAAGTGGGTCTTCGGCAACAATCCGGACCTTTTGATAATGCTGCTCCACGACCTTCTCGAAGAGGATATCGTGGACATTACCTATCTTCCCACCGACAGTCTTGCAGGAACGGAGGGCGACAAGCAGGCTGCGATGGATGTTTCGTGCAGGACATCGGACGGTCGGCAGTTCGTCGTGGAGATGCAGACGAGCCGCAAGCGTGACTTCCGCAACCGCCTCGTCTATTACGGGTCGAGTGTCATCCACCGTCAGGTGAAAACGGGGGATCCTGGGTACAAGTACGATGATGTGCGTGTGATAGCGATACTGGACTACGGCCATAGGCATGCGAAAAATACACCGAAAGAGAAGGTGCTGTTTCATTACAGGCTGAAAGAGGATGAAACCGGGGAATTGTACGGGAACCAGATGAGCGTGTACATGCTGGAGCTGGGGAGGATGAAGCGAAAAGAGTCGGAAACGAAGAATGAAGTGGAGGAATGGTGCTATATATTCAGGAATATTTCTAAATTTGCAGGGATACCGGAAAATGTCAATCCTAAATTCTACAAGCTGATGGAGACGATACGCATGAACAAGATGAGCGACAGCGACAAGGCGAATTACCTCGGGTCGTCGCTGAGCGACTATGAGCGCGAGGATATTGCCGCTGCGAATTTCGAGTACGGCCGTGAAGAAGGCTTCGATGCCGGTTTGGAGCAAGGCCGTGTCGAAATACTGCGGAAGTTTCTTGACAAGGGATTTTCAATTGAGGATATTGCAGATATTACCGGAATTTCTGCAGAGGAGATAGCGCTGCTGTAAATAACTTCTTTTTTCTGCTATTCTGAAATGGTTTTCTGACCGTCCTGTGGCAGCAGGACGGGGCTGATTGTACCCTGCAAAGGCAAAATCAAAGGCGATAATAATTAATATTTTAACTTGTTTAAATAAATTTTTATCTTTGCGCGCACCACACTAAAACACAGTTGTGCCGATATTTTTTGTTTATATACAACATTATGGTAAAAAACGACAATTTGCTTCATGAGGGTGCGTATATCGCTCCCGCATGTGAGGTTTTCGGGTTTATTCCCGGAAATTCCGTGCTCGCCGGTTCAGAGTATGGCACTGCAGGTCATGCAGGCTCAGACCCTGAAATTCTTGACGATCTTAACTTTTAATCTCTCGGTGCTATGAAACAGATTTGCAAATTCATGATGTTTGCTGCAGTAGCTGCAGTCGCATCTGTTTCCTGCTCAAAGGAAATCGCTCCCGCCGAAGAGCCCGGCAACATTGATGTAACCATCACCGCCGGTGCTGCTACCAAAACCGCCATCAAGGACGGTACTGCCAACACCATCGTCTGGAAAGACGGCGATGCCCTCGGTGTCACCAATGGCTCCGCAACCGTTAAGTTTGACGAGACCGATGTCGCCGACGAGGCTGTTTCCGCAACCTTCTCCGGCACTGTTGCCGCCACCGGAAACTACTATGCATTTTATCCCTACAGCGCTGCCGGTGCTTCGGAAGTAACCCTTCCCGCCACCCAGAACATCAGCTCTGTATATTCATTCGACGGAGCTGCCGACCTTCTGGTTTCCAAGCAGTTCAGCGTAGCCGAAACCGCTGCCACCGTGAACGACCTCGAGTTCAAGAGGCTCGTTGGTTTCGTGAAGATTGTTGCAAAGGACGGCACCACCGAAAACACCCTTGCCAGCAAGACCTTCAAGAGTGTTACCCTTACCGCTGCAAACGACCTCGTTGGTAAGGTATCCATCGACCTCGCTGGACAGAAACTTGGCGCCAGCGTTTCCGAAGGTAGCAAGACAGTCGTTGCCAACCTTCCCGCCGAGACTTATTCAATCACCTCCGAAGGCGGCGTAATCTTCAGTGTGCTGCCCCAGACTTTCGCTGCCGGAAGCACTCTCGTGATTTCCGCCGAAACCACCGGACTTGCCTACACCAAGACCATCACCCTTCCCAACGCGGTTACACTCAAGGAGAGCCAGATTCTTCCGATAAATGTAACCTTCACCGATGCCGACATCACCAGCAAGATTACCATTGGCAGCACCGGTTATCCTACCATCCAGGCCGCTGTTGAAGCTGCCAAGGCAGGCGATGTAGTAAAGGTTGCAGCAGGCGTTTACGATGAGCACATTCTAATCGACGGCAAAGCCATCACCATCCAGGGCGCAGGCGAGACTACCGTCATCAATTCCGTGGAACTGTTCAAGGCTGCCGCTACCGTGAAGGACCTCACAATCAAGGTTGTGTCTTATGTTAATCCTGTCACCGAAACCGATCTTGCAGCGAACCTTAACGGCAATTCCTTCGGTATCTTCATCCGTCGTTCCGGCTATGGCGCCACATTCGACAATGTTACCATAGACATGACCGATGCGCATGCAAATGCAACAGGTATCTTTACCTATGGTACCAAAGAAGAGCGTACAGATGCTTATGATGTATTCCAGAACGGCACCATCAATGGTGTTGCAGACAAGCGCAATGCCCAGCTTTACAATGCAAAACTCAAGCTTCTCAACAATACCATCATATCAGGACACCATGATTACGGAATCCGTTTCTGCTTCTCTGATGATGCTTCCGCTACCGACGCGGTTGTTGAAAACAATGTATTCAAGAGTGCAGGTGGAACTTCCACTGCAGCCATCCAGCTTCTTAACAAGTTCTCCGGCTCCAAGTTCTCCTTCTCCGGAAATACTCAGGACGGTTCCTTCAAGTGGCTTATCACCGCTGCCAACTATTGGCTCAAGGAAAATAACTCCGTGTCCGGCGTAATCCTTGGCAGGGGCAGCGCTACGGCAAACCAGAGCGAGTATGTGCAGAAGGCTGAAGGCCTTGCAACCCGCGCCTGGGGCTACTTCAACTCCGAAGGTGACTGGGACAACGACATGGTTACAACCCGTAATGAATGGAACAGAAGTGCAGTAATTACCAGCGATTATATTTATATTCCGGTTGCAGGCAACGCTGACGGACAGTATGGCGTAGCTGTTTTCAATCGTCGTACAGGTGCGTTTGTCGAGACTATTACTTCCGGATTTAATACTGGCAGCGACCAGACCTTCCGTACTTGCGGTATTGCAAGACTCGGAAGCAAGATTTTTGTCAGCAATCTTGCGCGTAATGGCCAGACACTTCGTATTTACGAACTGAATACTGAATCCAAATCCGCAACAGAGGTTTTGAGCTATGTTACAAAGGGCACTCGCGACAATGCTGATCAGAATCTTCGCCTGGGCGACAAGATGAGCGCATGGGGCGATCTTACCAAGGGTGTGCTTGGATTTACGGATTATGATGGCAAGGGTTATGTCGAGTTCCGCATTAAAGACAATGTTTGGGATACTGA
This sequence comes from Bacteroidales bacterium, assembly GCA_017469425.1. Classification (GTDB taxonomy): domain Bacteria; phylum Bacteroidota; class Bacteroidia; order Bacteroidales; family UBA932; genus Cryptobacteroides. The sequence continues at coordinate 172,252 of JAFUGJ010000036.1, read as the reverse complement.
AGCAAAGACAAGTACCGGTGAATTCCAAAGGAAAGTTGCTCTCAGCCAGATTGGAGGTATTTACTGGACCGATGGTAATGTTTCTACCGCTGTTGACGGTGGTGGAGAGCGCCATGGTATCTATGCTTCCAACCGTGAAGTCAACTTCCGTGTAACATACTGCTATGGTCAGGTTGATTATCTTTACGGCGGAACAGGTTATTGGCTCAGTACCGAACAAGGGCTGGAATCCAATATGATGGATCCCCGTTGGTTCTGGTACAGTGATGGCAATAAGTATCTTGCTTATGTGTCTTCGACCGGAACAATTGGAGGCAAAGCATCCGGCTACCTTAAGATTGTCAAGATGGTTGGTGATACCTGGCTTGCACAGCTTCAGGGTATTCCTACACAGAGTGTAGTGGGAGTGTATCCGCTTGGCAGTGCTACTGATGTGAATGCGACAGGTAATGTAAATTCCAACCAGCAGGGCTTCTGCGACATCTACAATGACGGCGAAGGCGGAGTTTGGATTGCTGCAGGTCTTTCTGAGTGCGGTATCAGCCTCTTCCAGATGAACTAATTCATCAATAAATACTCATTTTAAAGATGCCGGCCTTCTTGGTCGGCATCTTTTTTCCGGCAAGTAAGCAAGTTTGGCCCTATTTCATTTGCTCCGCTATGAGGTTTTCGAGTTTCTCGCGCTCCATGCTGCCGTCGAGGCAGATGAAGGTGAGTTCGCTGCCTTCGTCGGTAAGCAGTACGAAGCTGGTGACGGTCGTGTCGTCGCCGCTGGTGTACATGCGCACGACTTCGCCTTCATCCTTGGCTTCCATCAGCATTTCGTAGGCTCCCGAATCAATGAACTTGTTTACATCCTTGGCGATTTTGGAGTTGATTGCCGGGTTCCCGCTGTTGATGATGTAAAGCCCGGTAAGGCCTTTGATGACGGGGGTCAGGTTCACTTCGCCGTCGCCGGTGTTGATGTCGGGGAGCCTCCCTATCAGCCGGAACATGGCAGGGGAGATGTAAACTGCGCTGATGCCTTTTTCGTCGGAGTACTTGCGGTAGATGCTTTTGCCGTCCTGAGCAAAGGCGGTGAATGTGCTTAAAACAAGAGCGATAAGTATGAGTGTCTTTTTCATTTTCCGTTTATTTTGTTGATTATTGCTTCCGGCCTTGCAGCTATGTTTTCCGCCTCGCGGACAATGCTGACGCCGCCGGACATTTTTTGGGAAATAAATCTGAAAGTATCTTCCACCTGGGCGTATGCCGTCATGGGGTCGTCGAAACTGTCAACCGGCTCGGACGGTCGGTGAACCAAAAGCACTGTTGCTATGGCGGCAGCTATGGCCAGCGCCGGAATCGTTGCCTTTGCAAAGCTACGGAGCGGCTTTCTTGCGGGAATACCGTCGGAGGCAGCCTCAGATTCGGCAAGCAGCCTTTCCCGCAGGCGTTCCTCCAGGCCTTCAGGCACTACGGCGTCGAGCGATGCCTCTTCGAGTTGTCCGGGGCTTAGTTTTTCTATGTCTTCTATTCTTTTCATATTGCGTTTTTCAATGTTGCCCGGGCTCTTGAAAGCAATACCCGGAGGGTAAGGTAGGATTTTCCCGTGCGTCCGGCTATCTCTTCGTAGGAGAGACCTTCAACCGTGCGCAGCAGAAGTATCTCGCGCTGCAGGTCAGGCAGGGATTTTACGGCAGCAAGAACCTTTCCGAGCCGTTCTTTCTGGTCGATTGCGGCATCCTGGTCGAATCCGTCATCCTCTTTTTCGGGAACGGGGATGTCTACAGTGCGTGAAGCCTTCCGGATGCGGTCGATGCAAAGATTTCGGAGCATGGAGATGCTGTATGCCTTGGGATTCTGCACATTTTCAAGCGTATCCCTTCCGCTCCAGAGTTTTACATAGACTTCCTGCACGGCATCCTCCGCCTCGTCTTTTGATTCGAGGATGTAGAATGCCACCCTGTAGAGTGTCTCGGCAAGCGGCAGGTACAGTCTATGGAACTCCCTTTCAGTCATGGCTTTCCATGATTTGCTGTATGGCGTTCATCGACACTTTGCCGAAGACGCATATCAGTGCGCAGTCACCGGGTGCGAACAGTACGAAATCGCTGACGCTACCGCCGTCCTTGGCGGTGACTCCGTACATTTTCATCACATCGTCGCCGTCTTTCGCTTCCATGAGAAGTTCCGAGCCGTCGAGGATGCGTTCCAGTTTACTGCTCATCTTTTCCTTCACCGCTGCGGGAGCGTCATCATAGTCGAGCACGGTAAGACGCTTCACTCCCTTCAGAAGGGCAAGCGCCTCAGTTGCATCGGGGTCACTCTTGGCGGCGAGCCGCAGAAAGCCTTTGCAGGCTGCGGTGGCAAACCCTCCGAGATGCACAAGTTCTACTCCTTCGCAGTGACGGTATTCATGGATGAACACTTCGAGCTGCGTCTTCGGAACATGCTTTCCCGCCCATCCGCAAAGCGGAAGAAGCAGGAGGCCCAATAATATCAATATTCTTTTCATACGCCAATAAGACGAAGCTTGTGCAGGAATGTTAACGGCTTTTCTGCAAAAATACAAAAATTGATAATGTCGGGAATTATCCCTAATTTTGGGCTATGAAGAGATTGTTCCTTTTGGCCGCCTTTTTCATGGCCTGTGCCTGTGCCGGGCCTCAGGAGCCCCTGCGTATATGGTTTGACATTCCTACATCTTCCGCCGGAGCTGCCGTGTGGGCGGGAGGTCTTGACCCCGAATGGGAGTCGAAGTCGCTTCCTCTCGGAAACGGTTCCCTCGGCGCCGGAGTCATGGGTTCCATCTCGCGCGAGCGCCTTGTGTTGAACGAAAAAAGCCTGTGGACCGGCGGTCCTGCCATATCGGATGATCCGTCCTACTACTGGGATTGCAACAAGGATGGTGCATCCGCTCTTCCGGGTATATGGGATGCTTTCCTCGCGGGCGATTACGAATTTGCCGAAGAACTTACCAAGAAAAATTTCAGGGCTCTTCCGGAGGTGGGGCCGGACGGAGATAAACTCGGGCGTTTCGGTTTCATGACCACGCTGGGAGAACTTCTGCTTGATACCGGCCTTGAGGAGGGGCCTCTCCCGGAAGGTTTCGGGAAAGAGGCTTCCCGTAAGGTGAATTACAGCGGTGTGAATAAAATTGTGAAAACGGAACGCCCTTCGCGTAATGAAGGCCCTGGGGCGACCGTGCAGGACTACAGCCGCTCCCTTTCGCTGGATTCCGCAATGGTGAGGGTCCAGTTCCGCCAGGGGGGCGTTTCATACAAGCGGGAGTATTTCGTGTCTTATCCCGACCAGGTGCTTGCCGTCCGTTTTTCTTCTCCGGACAAGGGAAAGCAGAACCTGTCGCTGAGTTATCTCGCAAACCCTGTCGCCGACGGAAGCACTGTGTCGGTGGGGGATGACGCAATCCTGTATTCGGGGCGTCTGAAAGACAACGGCGAGGCGTTCGCCCTCCGCGTAAAGGCATTGGCAAAGCGCGGAAAGGTGAGTTCGGAGAACGGAATGCTGAAGGTTTCGGATGCTTCCGAGGTCTTGTTCCTCGTTACTTCTTCAACAGAATACAAGATGAATTTCGACCCGGATTTCTCGGACCGGAATACATATTATAAAGGTGAAAACCCCGAAGATGTCACCGCCCGCAGGCTCGATTCGGCGGCATCGCTTGGCTGGAAGAAACTTCTCGGAAGGCATCTTGCAGACTATCAGTCCCTGTTCGGACGGGTGAGCTTGTCGATGGGTGGGGAAGATGCCTCTCTTTCTGCCGGACTTGCCACCCCTTACAGGTTGGACCGCTACCGAGAGGGTATTCCGGATCCCGGACTGGAAGCGCTCTATTTCCAGTATGGGAGGTATCTTCTGATAGCCTCCTCGCGCGAGGGTGACATGCCCGCGAACCTTCAGGGAATCTGGTGCAACAAGATAACGGGCCCCTGGAATACCGACTATCACAACAATATCAACATCCAGATGAATTACTGGCCTGCAAATATCACCAATCTCGATGAATGCATGCCGCCTCTGGTAGATTTTATCCGTTCGGTGGAAAAGTCGGGCAGGGAGGTTGCACGCTCGTATTACGGGGCAAGGGGATGGACGGTTGAAACTTCGAGCAATCTCTATGGATATGCATCTCCCAAGGATTCCGATTCAATGATTTGGAATCTCGCTCCTGCCGACGGCCCCTGGCTTGCAACGCATCTTTGGGATCGCTATGCCTTCACCCTCGACAGGGAATATCTTGCCGACATTTACGGAATTCTGGCGGAGTCTGCGGATTTCTGCTGCGATTTTCTGTGGAAACGCCCGGACGGGGTATATACGGCTGCCCCATCCACTTCTCCGGAACACGGTCCTGTGGATGCCGGTGCCACATTCGTCCATGCAGTCGTGCGGGAACTTCTGATGGATGCAATCGAGGCTTCCAGGGTGCTCGGATGCGATGAAGCCCGGCGTGCGGAATGGGGCGAAGTGCTGGAGCATCTTCCTCCTTACCAAATTGGACGATACGGACAGATTATGGAATGGAGCCGCGACATCGACAGGCCAGACGACACACACCGCCATGTGAACCACCTATTCGGGCTGCATCCGGGCCGCACCATGCTCGCGCCGGAACTGCAGGAGGCTGCCAAAGTAGTGCTCGAGCATCGCGGCGATGCCGGAACAGGGTGGAGCATGGGCTGGAAACTCAACATGTGGGCCCGCCTGAAGGATGGCGACCATGCCTATGTTCTTCTTCATAACCTGCTCGCCAGTGGCACTTTGGACAATCTCTGGGATGATCATCCGCCTTTCCAGATTGACGGCAACTTCGGCGGCACCGCGGGCATGGCGGAAATGCTGCTCCAAAGCCATGGCGATTGCATCGAACTGCTTCCTGCGCTTCCGGCATCCTGGCCTGAAGGCTCTGTGAAAGGACTGTGCGCAAGGGGAGGCTTCGAACTGTCGCTCGAATGGGAGAACGGACGCTTGCTAAAGGCGGAGGTCCTTTCCAAGACCGGAGGCCGTTGTGCTCTTGCCTATGACGGGCAGACTAAGGAATTTGACACTGTAAAAGGAAAGAAATATACTTTGAAATGGTAATACTTATTACTGGAATCACTTCCGGATTCGGACATGCGATGGCAGCCAGGCTTGCTTCGGAAGGCCACAAGGTTTATGGAACGCACAGGCGCAGCTGCGATGCGATTCCCGGGGTAGTGTATATCAAGGCGGATTCGTCCTCGGACGAGGAGGCCGGGGCTGCGGTGAGGCAGGTGCTCGACGCCGAAGGCCGTATCGATGTTTTCATAAACAACGCCGGTCTTGGAATAGGCGGACCTCTGGAGTTCTGCAGCCTTGAAGATGCCAGAAAGCAAATGGATGTAAACTGGACGGGAATGGTCCGTTACATCCATTTCGTACTCCCGGTTATGCGCATGCAGGGGAGCGGCACAATCGTGGCATTCAGTTCCATAGGGGGGCTGATGGGCCTGCCTTACCAGGGGCTGTATTCTGCAAGCAAGTTTGCAATCGAAGGCTATTGCGAGGCCCTTCGCCTGGAACTTCGCGGTACCGGAATCAAGGTGGTGGTAATCGAACCGGGGGATTTTGCCACGGGGTTTACCGCTGCCAGGAAAAGCGTTCCGGCGCCGGAAGCGGCGGATGCCTATCCGGGTTATGCAAGGTCGCTTGCGAGCATCGAGCATGATGAAAATTCTGGGCTGAAGCCGGAATATCTTGCAGGGAAGATTTCACGCATCATCCGCAAGAAGCGACCTGCATACAATTATGTCATAGCGTCTCCGCTGCAAAAGCTTTCCGTATTTGCAAAGACTGTCCTTCCTTCCAGGTGGTTTGCGTGGATTCTAAGTATCTACTACAAACTGTAAGTCCATTCACCTTATGCTTGACCCCAGACTTCCTCGGCTATCTGCCGCACGAGCCTGAGTTTCTCCCATTGTTCTTCCTCCGTGAGCTTGTTTCCGATTTCGCATGAGGCGAAACCGCACTGGGGGCTCAGGCAGAGCCTGTCGAGGGGGATGAATTCCGCAGCCTTTGCTATGCGGTCCTTTACTGCCGTCTTTAATTCCAGGCGGGGAGATTTGGTGGTAATCAGCCCGAGCACTACGGTCTTGTCGCCGCTCACATGCGCCAGAGGTTCGAAGCCGCCGGAACGGCTGTCGTCGAATTCAAGATAGTAGGCGTTGACATTCTCCTGTTCGAAGAGTATTTCTGCAACTTTGTCGTAGGCTCCGCTGTTGGCGTAGGTGGAGTGATAGTTGCCGCGGCATACATGCGTGTTGATATACATGTCGGCAGGTTTCCCTTCAAGGGCCAGGTTGTTGATGCGGAGATTCATCTCCTGGATCTTACGCAGACCGGCCTCGTCGGTATTCCACATCCAGAGGGCGGCAGGGTCCACCAGCATGCCCCATGTGCAGTCGTCGAACTGAAGGCGGCGGCAGCCTGCGGCGTAAATATCCTGGATGAAGCGGCGGTATCCCTGCGCAATGTCCTGCAGGATTTCCTCGTTGTCCGCATAGTATTTCCTGGTGTTTTCCAGTGCGAACGGCATCACCATCTGCGCAAGGAACTGGGCCGGTGCGGGAATGGTGAGTTTTGCCTCGACCCCTTCATCCGTCAGGGAATTTACAAAGCGGAAATGGTCTATGAAAGGATGCGCATCTCCGAGAGAAATCTTTCCGGTGAGGAAAGTGTCGTCAATCATAGCCTGCTCGCCGTGGAAGGGGAGTCCCGTCTTGGTGGGAACATGTGCCACGCCGTTGAATCCCCACATGAAATCCAGATGCCATGCCTGACGGCGGAACTCTCCGTCCGTTACAACCTTGAAGCCGAGTTCCGTCTGTTTTCGGACAAGGTCGCGGATGGCTTCGTCCTCCACTGCCTTGAGTTCTTCAGGTGAAATCTCTCCGGCTGCCGCCTGAAGTCTTGCTTTCTTTACCGATTCCGGGCGGAGAAAACTGCCGACAAAGTCGGACCGCATTGCTGGCTGTCGTATCATGGTCAAATCTTCTCAAAAGCCTGTTCGAGGTCTGCAATGATGTCGTCGATATGCTCCGTGCCGATGGAAAGGCGCACCGTGCTCTGGAAGATGCCCTGGTCTTCAAGTTCTGCCTGGGTGAGCTGTGAGTGCGTAGTGGTTGCGGGGTGGATGACAAGGGACTTGACATCGGCCACATTCGCCAGCAGCGAGAATATTTCGAGGGAGTCGATGAACCTGAAGGCTTCCTCCTGTCCGCCCTTGATTTCGAAAGTGAAGATTGAACCGCCTCCGTTGGGGAAGTAGCGCTGGTACAGCTCGTGGTCGGGATGGCTGGGCAGGGAAGGATGGTTCACTTTCGTTACCTTGGGATGCTTGGAAAGATAGTCCACCACCTTCAGGGCATTCTCGACATGCCTCTCTATACGCAGCGACAGCGTTTCCAGACCCTGGAGGAAAATGAAGCAGCTGACCGGTGAAAGCGTGGAGCCTGTATCCCGCAGAAGGGTGGCGCGGGCGCGGGTGATGTATGCGGCGGGTCCTACGGCATCGGCGAATACAAGCCCGTGATAGCTGGCTTCAGGTTCTGTGAACTGAGGGAACTTTCCGGATGCCTTCCAGTCGAAATTGCCGCTGTCAACGATGATTCCTCCTATGGTGGTGCCGTGTCCGCCTATGAATTTGGTTGCGGAATGTACCACGATGTCGGCTCCGTGTTCAATTGGCTTGAACAGGAAGGGGGTTGCAAAGGTGTTGTCGATGATGAGCGGAATCTTGTGCGCATGAGCTATGGCCGCAACTGCATCGACATCGATGATGTTTCCGTTGGGGTTGCCGAAGGTCTCGATGAAGATGGCCTTGGTTTCCGGACGGATGGCTCTTTCAAAGTTGCCCGTGTCAGCGGGGTCGATGAATGTGGTCGTAATTCCGTAGGGAACCAGCGTGTGCTGAAGCAGGTCGTAGGTGCCGCCGTATATGGTCTTCGCCGATACGATATGGTCGCCCGCGCGGGCGATGTTGAGTATCGAATAGGTGACAGCTGCGGCGCCGGATGCAACCGCCAAAGCCCCCACGCCGCCTTCAAGTGCTGCAATGCGGCGCTCCAGTACATCCTGGGTGCTGTTGGTCAGGCGGCTGTAAATGTTGCCCGGGTCGGCAAGACCGAAACGGGCCGCCGCGTGTGCGGAGTTATGGAATACATAAGATGATGTCTGGTAAATGGGAACTGCGCGTGCGTCTGATGCGGGGTCTGCCTGTTCCTGTCCTACATGAAGCTGCAGGGTTTCGAAGTGAAGTTTCTTTGTGCTCATATCTGTTTGTATTTGTTTCCTCTTGCAAATTTATAAATAGTAGAATATTCAATCAATAATATTGCATAAATAGGATAAAAACACTAAATTTGTGTCAAGTTCAAGAAAATAACAATTTTTATCCCCTTAAAGGGAGCCCTAAATAGAGGAATCTTCGAATATGGAAAGCACGCAACTCGACAGGACAGACCTTCAAATCCTGAAAATCCTGCAGGAAAATGGCCGTATGACAATCAAGGAACTTGCGCAGAAAGTCCACCTTTCTCCCACTCCCGTATATGAACGCGTACGCAGGTTGGAAGCTGACGGTGTCATCGAGCACTATTCAGCCGTGCTCAATGCTGCCAAGCTCGGGCAGGGCTTCATCGTTTTCTGCAGCGTGAAACTGCTCAGGATGGGAAAGGACATAGCCATCGATTTCGTGGAAACGGTCAGGAATATCCCGGAGGTGGCGGAATGTTATAACATCTCCGGCGAATACGACTACCTTCTCAAGATTTACGCTCCCGACATGCGGTATTACAATGAATTCTGCATCAATATACTTGGAACCATCAAAAGCCTCGGCTCCATTCAGAGTTCGTTCGTGATGAATTCGGTAAAAACCACCTCCGGGATTCCGCTCCGCTGAAAAAACAGAAAACGGTCTTCTACTTTCGTGGAAGACCGTTTTGAGCGGTGCGGAAGGGACTCGAACCCTCGACCTCCGGCGTGACAGGCCGGCATTCTAACCAGCTGAACTACCGCACCAATTGCTGGTTGCGCCGAAACGCGGATGCAAAGATAGGCAGATTTTTTGAACCTGCAAACTTTTATAGGCAAAAAATGCGTATTTTTGTAAACTTTGAGTGAGTCAATCATCATAAAAGGAGCACGGGTCAACAATCTTAAGAACATCGACCTGGAAATACCGCGGGGCAAATTCGTGGTAGTTACCGGTATTTCAGGAAGCGGCAAGAGTTCGCTCGCATTCGATACCCTCTATGCGGAAGGCCAGAGGCGGTTTGCCGAAAGCATTTCCTCTTATGCCCGCCAGTTTCTCGGACGGATGAGCAAGCCGGATGTCGATATAATCGACGGCATCCCTCCTGCTATCGCCATAGAGCAGAAGGTGAGCGTAAAGAATCCTCGTTCCACCGTTGCCACGACTACCGAAATCTATGATTTTCTCCGGCTTATCTTCGCCCGTATAGGACGCACATATTCGCCTGTAAGCGGCAGGGAAGTGCATTGCGATACTACAGCCGATGTGATGCGCTTTCTGGAGCAGCAGACTCCCTCGACTCTCTATATCCTTGCCGGTCTTCGTTGGGATGAGCGTGACGACAAGGTAGAGCTGATGCTCGGACTGAAGGAAGACGGCTATTCCCGCCTCTTCGTGGACGGGAGGGTGGAACAGATTGACGACATCCTCGCCCTTGACGGAAACTATCCGAAGGATGCATGGCTTCTGGTTGACCGCCTGAAGGTTGCGGACGCTTCCGCTTACAAGGATGACAAGGACCTGCGGACGCGCCTGTTATCTTCCGTTTCCACCGCTTTCAGCAGGGGAGGCGGCGATGTCTGCCTTACCGACGGCAGTTTCGTGAGAGATTTCTGCAGCCGTTTCGAACTGGACGGCATCAGTTTCCGCAAGCCGGATGATTACCTTTTCAGTTTCAATTCTCCTCTTGGAGCCTGCCCCGTATGCGGCGGCCTCGGAAAAATCATAGGCATCAGCGAAGACCTGGTTATACCCGACAAGACCAAAAGCATCTACGACGGCGCCATCGCCTGTTGGCGAGGAGAGAAGATGGGCTGGTTCAAGGACCATCTTGTCCATGTGTCGGCCCGTTATGGCATTCGTCCATTTGAGCCATGGTGCAAGCTCAGCGACAAGGAACGCGACACCATCTGGAACGGACACAGTATTCCGGGCGACGATGAAAGCATAGTAGGCATCACCGAATTCTTCGACTGGGTGCATACCCAGCGCTACAAGATACAGTACAAGTTCATGGAGAACCGCTTCAGCGGGCGCACCACATGCACATCCTGTCATGGCAGCCGCCTTCGCAAGGAGGCGCTCTATGTAAAGGTTGCAGGGAAGAACATAGGGGAGATTCTAAGTCTCACCACGGAGGAAGCCCTTGCATTTTTCCGGGGAATCGAGCTCAGCGAAACCGAGCGTGCGACCGTGGCGGAGCCTCTTTCCGAGATTATCTCCCGCCTCGAATGCATCGAGGATGTAGGTCTTGGATACCTGACACTGTCGCGTACCATGAATACCCTTTCGGGAGGGGAGAGCCAGCGCGTGAACCTTGTCACAGCCCTGGGCAGTTCCCTGGTAGGCTCGCTGTATATCCTCGACGAGCCGTCCATAGGGCTGCATTCGCGCGATACCCAGCGCCTGATTGGGGTTTTGAGGCGGCTCCGCGACCTTGGAAACACGGTGCTCGTCGTCGAGCATGACGAAGATATCATCCGCGCCGCCGACATGCTCATAGACATGGGGCCTCTTGCCGGAATCAATGGCGGGGAAGTCGTTTTCCAGGGGGCAGTGCGGCAGGACTCCGCTTTCGGAGGCGGCAGCCTGGAAAAATCCCTTACCTTGCAGTATCTGTCCGGGCGTCCGCGCTACAAACGCGAGAAACGCAGTTGGAACTATTCGATAAGGGTTGAGGGTGCAATGGAGCACAACCTCAGAAACATCGATGTGGAATTCCCGCTGAAGGCGCTTACCGTCGTAACCGGGGTCAGCGGTTCCGGAAAATCCTCCCTTGTGGGCGATATTCTTTATCCTGCCCTTTTCCGACGCCTGAATGATTCGGGTGACCTTCCCGGCACCCATCGCGGACTAAGCGGCAACCTGGACCGCATCACCAGGGTAGAGTATGTCGACCAGAATCCCATAGGAAGAAGCACCCGCAGCAATCCTGTGACTTACCTGAAGGTTTACGACGAGATACGAAAACTCCTTTCCGACCAGCAGGCTGCAAAAATAAACGGATTCGGCCCGTCGTACTTCTCCTTCAACCAGGAGGGAGGGCGCTGTCCCGAATGTCAGGGGGAAGGCATTGTGACCATTCCCATGCAGTTCATGTCGGATGTGAGCATGGTATGCGAGGAGTGCGGCGGAAAACGCTTCAAGCCCGATGTGCTGGAAGTGCGCTACCGGGGCATGAATATCGACGACATCCTTAACATGAGCATTGAGGATGCCATAGCCTTCTTCTCCCTTGGCGCGGAAGACGCCGCGAAAAATGTGGTCCGCAAGCTGCAGCCTCTTGTGGATGTGGGGCTTGGCTACCTTAAACTCGGGCAGAGCAGCAGCACCCTCTCCGGTGGTGAAAGCCAGCGTATCAAGCTTGCCTATTTCCTGTCGCTGAGCTCCGAGAACAAGAAGTCGGACAAGATTATGTTCATCTTCGACGAGCCTACCACCGGCCTGCATTTCTTCGATGTCGAGAAACTTCTAAAATCCTTCGACGCTCTCCTTTCAGCCGGTCATTCCCTCGTGGTGGTGGAACATAATCCGGATGTCATCCGCAGCGCCGACTGGGTTATCGACCTCGGGCCTGATGCAGGTGACCGCGGAGGGGAAGTGGTGTTTGCAGGAACTCCAGAGCAGCTTGTCGCCGAGGGCGGGACCATAACGGCAAAATTCCTTGGCGTATGAAGCGCACGGCCCTTATAATCATCGCCCTGTCATTGTGCTGTGCTGCCATGGCGCAAAGCCGCGTCGACAGCATCCGTATGCGTCTTTTGGACCCTTCTGACCGTACCGTATTGGTGGCGGCTCACAGGGGAGAATGGAAAAATGCCCCTCAGAACTCGCTGCAGTCCATCCTTGATGCGGCTGAGGAAGGCGTTGATATTGCTGAAATCGATGTGCGGCGCACGCGCGATGGGGTACTTGTGCTGATGCACAATCCTACTCTTTCGGGCACTACGACCGGCTGGGGATTCGTGCGTCTTGTCTCATTGCGCAAACTGCGCACATTCAGGTTGAAAGACAGTGAAGGCAGGGTGACAGACATGCAGGTTCCAACCCTCGAGGAAGCCTTGCTTGCAGCCAAGGGCCGCATCATGCTCAATCTCGACAAGGCATTCGACTATTTCCCGCAGATTATGCAGCTCGCCCGAAAAACCGGCACGCTCGACCATATAATTGTAAAAAGCTCCAAGAGCCCGGAAGATGTTCTCCGGATTATGGGAGCCGACCGTGACAGCGTCATTTTCATGCCCATATTCCACCTCGACAAGCCCGAGGAGACGAAATTGATGCAGTACAGCCTTGCTGCTTTTTCGCCCTGTGCCGTGGAAGTGAATTTCAGGGATTCCGGCCTGATTACCCCGTATCTCATAAAAACGAGCCTGGAGGGGAAGACAAGGATTTGGTACAACGACCTCGGGCATCATGCCGCCGGGTTCGATGCCGGACAGCTGGTTGAATCGTTCGGGGCGACCATCATTCAGAGCGACTCCTGCGCCGAGTTGATTGAAATGTTGAAAGAAAAAGGATACAGATAACGATGGATGCAGTAATAACCTATGTAAACGGCCTCGACCCCGTGTGGCAGGCTTCCTATTCGAAGGCGGCGGGCGTTCCGGCGCTTGCCAAGCGTTTCCGCGACTGGGGAACTCTGAAATACCTGCTCCGTGGCATAGAGAACTGTATGCCATTCATCGACGATGTGTTCCTGGTGGTTGCTTCCGGGAGCCAGGTTCCCGACTGGGCCGACACCGACCACCTGCGGGTGGTGCTCCATGAGCAAATCATGCCTTCAGGTCTGCTCCCTGTTTTCAACAGTTGCACCATAGAGATGTTCCTGCACAGGATTCCGGGTCTGGATGAGGAATTCATCTATTTCAACGATGATATGTTTCCCCTCGGACTCAGCTGCCGCACCGACTTTTTCGAGGGAGGGAAAGGGAAAATAGGGATTTCTCACGAACTGTTTGCAATGAACATGTATAAGAAGCAGTGCAAGACTTCCGATGCGCTGGCGCGAAAGGCGCTCGGTCTCAGGCCGGGCTTGGGCTATGTTCGGCCCCAGCACATCTGTTCTCCCATGCTCGTGAGCGCTTCGAAAAAGGCTTTTTCTGCAGTGGAGCCGGATATCATGGCAACGGCATCCACCCTGCGCAAGCCGGAAAATCCAAATCAGTATTTCTTCCTCGACTATATGTTCCATTCCGGCTTGCTTTGCGCGGAACGCATTTCCAACAAGCATCTTTCGCAGGGCGTTTACGGTGCGGAGCAGATTGCCGACTATATCATTAATCCCCGGACGAAAATGGCCTGCATAAACGATGTGGAGATGCCGGATGAGAAATACCGCGAAATGAGGCGCGCCATGATTACGGCTTTCGAGACCCGTTTCCCGGAAAGGAGCCGCTACGAAAAAACGCTATGAAGATTGATGCCGTCATACTTTGGGTTGATGGAAACGACCCCGTGCTCAGGGCAAGGCGCCATGAGTATGCCCCTGAATCCGCGTTCCGCCACAGCGATGTGGCAGGCGACACCCGCTTTGCCAATCTCGGCGAAATCTATTGGTGCGTCAAGTCACTGAACCGTTTCGCCCCGTTCCTGAACAAGATTTACATCGTTACCGACGGGCAGGACCCGCATATTGAGGAGAGCTCCATTCCCATTGAAATCGTTGACCATAAAACCATATTCCGCGGCTACGAACAGTATCTCCCCGTGTTCAATTCCACTGCCATCGAGACCATGATATGGCGGATTCCGGGCCTGAGCGAGCATTTCCTGCTACTGAACGACGATTTCAGCCTGCTCAAACCTGTCGGGCCCGAAGATTTTTTCACCGCGGAAGGAAACCCCGTTTGCTATGCCGACAAGTTCAGCCTGCTATGGGCCCGTATCCTCCGTGTCCTCAAGCCCCATAAGGACGGGCACAAGGTGGTGACATTCAAGGGCAAGATGGTAAATGCTGCCGACATCGCGGGATGGAAGGGATGGTATCTTCTCTATCTTGGCCATACGCCAAGAGCTTTGCTGCGCAGCGAATTCGAATCATTCTTTGCCGCACATCCGGAATGCATCGTGCGCAATATTTCCAGCCGTTTTCGCGCCGTTACCGACTTTCAGAACCAGGAACTGCAATACCTCCTTCTTCTCAAACAAGGCCGCTGCAAGGTAGTGCCTACCAGGGAAGTGCTTTTCTATATGGAGCCTAAGGCAAAGCCTGCCTATATAGAGAGAAAGATTGCCGCCCTGAAAGCCGGACAGTTCAAGTTCTGCTGCTTCAATTCCCTTGACCAGGCGTCGGAATCCGACCGGCAACTGGTCATCGACACCATTACTGCCATTCTTTCCTGAGAAGGATAAGGCTTCCGTCGTCTTCAAGTTCCAGTGCTGCCGTAAGCTTCGCTCCTCGTCCGAGAGGCGGAAGGGGAGTGCTGAAACTCCTGAACAGCGTTCCCACCTTTCCTCCCAGGCAGATTCTGGACGGAGCCGACTCCGATTCATTGGGATAGCACCATAAGCGTATGTCGCATTCATGTGCGGTGCTTCCGATGTCGAAAGGAACGGCCTGAATCATCATCGCAGGGTCTTTCAACCCTTCCGGAGTACTGATGGTTACCGATGGGTGAAAGCCGTCTGTCTGCATGATGGGGCAGCCGTTGCTGATATTTTCCAGCCACAGGCTTGCATCTCCCAGCATGCCAATGCTGTTGCCCTTGATAGAAACTATGCGGATGCGGCAAAGGAGCGGCGTCAGGTTCAATTCCGCTCCCGCCTGTCCTGAGTAATATGCGATGCCGCTCTGGAGAGGTTGTTCCGGGTTGTCGGCTGCATATTCCATCCCCACCGAAGATATTTCACTGAAGGTGACGAACGCATCATCGGGAAAAACGCCTCCTGCATCCGCTATGCCTGCCGCGATATAATCGCTTTCGGATGTGGGAAGACGGATGAAAGGCTCCTGGCCTGTCCGTTTATGGTAGATACATTCGCGCAGGAGCGTGTCGCGGAATACGAAAATGTCGAGCGTGCTGCAGGGCAGGGCTGTAATGACATGGATGCTTGTGCTGTCGGGCGGGGAATGGGAATCTTGCACTCCGGGAGCCTTTGTACAGGCCGCTGTCAGGACCGTCACGGCTGTGCTCAGGACCAAGGCTCCCGGGAGGAGCAAGCGCGACACGAAGGAGCTAATGTTAGTAAGTAGTTTCTGGAAAGCATGTGTGCAAAGAGGAAGAATTCCTCGGGTGAGAGACCCAAAAAGAAAAATAACTCCGTGTCTGCGATCTTTCATGTCGTTGCAAAGCTACGGCGGCACAGCTGCAACGCCAAGGATTTGTCGCAAACATTTTCAGTTTTTTCCTGTTTGCAGTCTTTTTTCTGTTTGCACTACGGAAACGCCCCCGGATAATAAAAAATCCGAGGGCGTAGTAAAAGTTTTACCTACTGGTTTTACTCCTTCTGCATCAACCGAAGTTGTCGTAGAGGATGCTTTCGGGAGGAACTCCGAGGCTGTCGAGCAGCCCGTTCACTGCGCCTACCATCATAGGAGGGCCGCACATGAAGTACTTGATGTCCTCGGGCGTCTCGTGGGTCTTGAGGTAGGTCTCGAACATCACATTGTGTACGAAGCCTGCGGTGTAGGGAACGCCCGCTGCATCTGCTGCCGGGTCCGGACGGTCGAGGGCGAGGTGGAACTTGAAGTTCGGGAACTCGCGCTCGATTTCGGCGAAGTCTTCGAGGTAGAAGGCTTCCACGAGGCTGCGCGCACCATAGAAGAAGTGCACCTTGCGGTCGGTCTTCAGGGTCTTGAAGAGATGCATGATGTGGCTGCGCAGTGGAGCCATGCCGGCGCCGCCGCCCACGAAGATGTATTCCATGTCCTTGGGGTCGTTCTCCGGGAGGAGGAATTCGCCGAAGGGTCCGCTGATGGTGACCTTGTCGCCGGGTTTGCGGGTGAATACATACGATGACGACACTCCGGGAGGAACGGGCAGCATCTTGAATACGCCCTTGGGCTGGCTGCGGTCGAAAGGAGGCGTTGCGATACGCACATTGAGCTTGATGATGTTCTTCTCCGCAGGATAGGAAGCCATGGAGTAGGCGCGGATGGTGGGAACGGTGTTCTTTGCCTTGATGTCGA
The DNA here is from genome assembly GCA_017469425.1 of Bacteroidales bacterium. Classification (GTDB taxonomy): domain Bacteria; phylum Bacteroidota; class Bacteroidia; order Bacteroidales; family UBA932; genus Cryptobacteroides. The sequence continues at coordinate 155,843 of JAFUGJ010000036.1, read as the reverse complement.
AGAATCCGTATTTCTCCCAGTCGCCGCGGTACTCGGGATCCACATCAATATCCTTGAAGTCGATGTCGTATTCGGGGATGTCGATCTGGATGTATTCGCCGGACTTGAATTCGAGGTGTTCGCCCTCGGGAAGTTTTACGGTGAATTCCTTGATGAAGGTGGCTACATTCTTGTTGGAGATAACTTCGCATTCGAGCTTCTTCACGCTGAGCGTGGAGTCGGGAACCGCAATCTTGATGTCGTTCTTGATTTTGACCTGGCAGCCCAGACGCATTCCGTCCTTGATTTGCTTGCGGTTGAAGAATCCTTTTTCGGTAGGAAGAATCTCTCCGCCGCCCTCAAGCACCTGCACCTTGCACTGGCCGCAGTTGGCCTTGCCGCCGCAGGCGGAGGGGAGGAAAATCTTCTGGTCGGCCAGGGTGTGCATCACATCGCCTCCCTGGGGAACTTCGAGAACCTTCTTTCCGTTGTTGATGTCGATTTTCACGAGACCTGCAGGAGTGAGCTTTGCCTTTATGAAAAGAAGCAGGGCTACCAGAAGCAGGGTTACAATCACTATTACGAGGACTGCACTAATAATCGTCGATGTCATATCTTTTCCTCCTTTTTAAAGTGATATTCCCATGAAGGCCATGAAAGCGATACCCATCAGGCCCACAGTGATAAATGTGATGCCAAGGCCCTTGAGGGGAGCGGGCACATTGCTGTAGGCCATCTTTTCGCGGATTGCGGCGAGAGCCACGATGGCGAGGAACCAGCCGAAGCCGGAACCGAGGGCGTAAACTGCACTCTCACCCACATTCGCGAAATCCTTCTGCTGCATGAACAGCGCTCCGCCGAGGATTGCGCAGTTCACTGCAATCAGGGGAAGGAATATGCCCAGGGCAGAATAGAGAGACGGTGCGAACCTTTCCACTACCATTTCGACAATCTGCACGATGGCCGCAATCACCGCAATGAAGATGATGACGCTGAGGAAGCTCAGGTCAACCCCTTCGATGAGGGCGTCGGGGCCGAGGACATATTTGTTGAGAAGGTAGTTTACGGGCACTGTGACAAGCAGCACGAACATAACGGCAACACCGAGTCCGGAAGCTGTCTTGACATCCTTCGATACTGCCAGGTATGAGCACATGCCGAGGAAGTATGCGAAAATCATATTGTCAATGAAGATTGACTTTACGAATAAGCTGATGTATTCCATATCCAGTTGCTGTTAAGTTTATTTCTCCTGAAGGTCTTTCTGGATGCTGCGCTGAACCCACACGATGCATCCCAGGAGGATGAGCGCGAAAGGAGGCAGGATTACCAGGTTGTTTGCGATGTAACCGAAACGGTTCAGGATGTCGATTCCGAAGAGAGTGCCGCTTCCGAGAAGTTCACGGAAGAAGGCCACTATGAGAAGTATCATTCCGTAGCCTGCACCGTTGGCAAGGCCGTCGAGCAGGGAGGGAACCGGCTTGTTGGCGAGGGCGAAAGCTTCGATGCGGCCCATTACGATGCAGTTGGTGATAATCAGGCTGATGTACACCGAGAGCTGTTTGTCGATGGGATAGGTTGCCTCGAAGCTCTTGAGAATCTGGTCCACAAGGATTACCATGAGGGCCACCACCACGAGCTGTACTATGATTCGCACACGGCCGGGGATTGTATTTCGCATGGCCGAGAGAATCAGGCTGGAGATGCCGGTTACTATCATTACCGACAGGGCCATGACCAGGGCACCCTTGAGGGTGACGGTTACTGCCAGCGACGAGCAGATGCCCAGCACAAGAACGGTAATGGGATTGCTCTTGAAGATGGGGTCGAGAATTGTTTCCTTCAGTTTCATATCTGTTCCTCCTCTGCTTTTTCGGTTTCGGTGCAGCAGCAAGGCTGTGCGGCAACCGCCGTCTTGCCGAAATATGCTGCATAGGCTCCGAGCCAGGTGTCGATTGCGGCATCCAGACCGTTCGAAGTCATCGTGGCGCCGGTAATGGCATCTATCTTGTTATCTACAAGCGATTTGCCTTCGGCGTCCTTGGGGGCTCCGCCCTTTACGATGTCAAATACATTCGCATCTGCGAAGTCGGCCTGCTCGCCCACGAATTCTGCCTGGAAAGCGGGGTCGTCCTTGATTTTTGCGCCAAGACCCGCGGTTTCGGACTCATGGTCGAAGTAAGCTCCGTGGATGGTCTTGCCGTCGGCTTCGAAGGCGATATATCCCCAGACGGGCCCCCAGAGGCCGGCACCGTAAACGGGAACCACGGTGATGCTGTTCTTGAACACGAACACCGGGATTTCAAACTGCTCTCCGCCTTTGATATTATAGTTCTGGGCCTTGAGCTGCTTGGGAGAGTAAACTTCGCATTCTGCGAGGTTCAGTTCGGCGGTTTTCTGCCCTTCTGCATTCACGAGGAATGCTTCGGCTATCTCGTTGCCATAGGTTTCGAGAACCTTGGCGTTGCCCATTGCCTGGAACGATGCCTTGGTGCCGAACCCTCCTGCGGTTAGCATCTGGGAGATGGTGTCGGCCTTTTCGTTGGCATCCTGTTTGGCTTTGAGGCTTTGGCTCACGAAAGCCAGCACCGCTGCCACCACGATCACTATGACCGAGGTGTACACTACTGTATAAATATTGCTGTTTGTATTCATTTCAGTAAGGTTTTAAGCGGTTTTGAGGGCTTTCTTTTCAGCACGGCTGATGGTGGAAGTCACCACGCAGTGGTCGATGAGGGGAGCGAAGGTGTTGCCGAGCAAGATGGCGAGCATCATGCCCTCGGCATAACCGGGGTTGAACAGACGCACCGTGACGCAGAGCGCACCAACGAGGAAACCGTAAATCCATTTGCCGCATTCGGTCTGTGCCGAGGTGACGGGATCGGTTGCCATGAATACGGTACCGAAGGCGAATCCGCCGATGATGAGATGCTCCCAGAAGGGAATGCCCACTCCTGCAAGATTGGCGATGCCTCCTACGAAGAGGGCGCCCAGAACGGAGGAGCACATAATCTTCCAGCTGGCTACGCCGGTCCAGATGAGGATGGCTGCGCCGAGCAGGATGGCGATTACGGAAGTTTCACCTACCGAACCGGGGATGGTTCCGATGATATAGTCCCATACTCCCGTGCCATACTGGGCGGAAGCGCCGTCGAGGGCGAGGGGAGTGGCTCCCGTGAATCCGTCAACCACATTATCTGTCGCCTTGAGGCTTATCCAGCACTGTGAGCCGGACATTGCCGAAGGATAGGAGAAGAAGAGGAATGCGCGGGTCACAAGCGCCGGGTTCCAGATGTTCATGCCGGTGCCGCCGAACACTTCCTTTACTAAAATGACCGAGAAGGCTACGGCAATTGCGAGCATCCAGAGGGGAACGGTTACGGGAACGATGAGGGGAATGAGCATACCCGACATGAGGTATCCTTCGTTCACTTCCTCGTTCCTGATGCCTGCGGAGAAGAATTCGATGAAAAGGCCGACGCCGTAGGCAACCACATAAAGAGGCAGCACCTTCAGGAATCCGTACCAGAAGTTGGCGAGAATCTGCAGGCGGCCGTCGCCGATTGCAAGGCTGTGCTGGTATCCCACATTCCACATGCCGAAGAGGGCGGCGGGAACGACGGAAATCACGGCGATAATCATTATACGCTTCAGGTCGATAGCGTCGCGCACATGTGCGCCTTTGAGGGTCACAGTGCCGGGTACTCTGAGAAATGTCTCGAAAGCATCCACTGTTGCATGCCAGAATTTCTTCATAATCTTAAGCCATTTCTTTGAGCATCAGGTCGATTCCCTGTGCTATGATGTCCTGAATGTAATTCTTTGAAGGGTCGATGTACTCGCAGAGCGCGAAGTCCTCGGGAAGCACCTGGTAGATGCCGAACTTCTCCATCTTGTCGATGTCGCCTGCGAGGCATGCCTTGATGAGGTAGGTGGGGAAGATGCCGTCCATGGGCAGCACCTTTGAATAGTAGCTGTCGTTCATCACGAATGCGCGGGGGCCTCCGTGGAGGTTGGTATCCATTTCGTACTTGCGCCAGGGGGTGAGCCAGGAGAAGTAGGAATGGTCGGCGCTGTACTGCTTCCAGCGGATGGGAAGCGCCCAGCCGAACCACTCCTTGTCGGTGCCTTCGCGGATGATGGTGACGGTGTCGTCGAAAAATCCCAGATAGCCGTCTTCTCCCACTGTCTTGCCGGTGAGAAGGTCGCCGGTGGCGATGCGCACGCCTTCGGGCTTTCCGCCGAAGAAGCCTGCGAGGCACTTCATGGGAGTTCCGGGAACGGTTTCTACATAGGCAGGTTCGATTGCTGCAGGGCCGCTGACCGCTACCTTGCGGCGGACATCATAGATGCCCTTGGTAAAGAAGCGTCCTACGGCTGCAAGCCCGGCGAGGGAGATGGTCCACACTGCTTCACCCTTGCGGATGGGGCACACGGAGGCAATCTGCACGCCGACATTGCCTGCGGGATGCTTGCCTTTGAAAGTGTTGACCTCCGCATTCTCGAGTTTGGCGAAAGCTGAACCTTCCTGCACTCCTACGGACACCTTTGCGATTTTGGCAAGGGCGTTGACGCCGGCCTGGATGTCGGCGATGCGGTCTGCGAGGGTGAACTCGGTGCAGGCTGCAAGGGGCGCGGTGTTGAAGGCGGATACGAAAATGGCCTTCGGCTCGGCTGCCGGGTCGGCAACTATGCCATAAGGCCTTTGGATGATAAGCGGCCATAATCCGCCGCTGAGTAAAGACTGTTTCACTTCTTCAGCCGTGGTGCATTTCGGCTCGGACTTCAGGTATTCCTGCCTGTCGTCGGCCTGTACCAGCACTGCGAGAAGCTTGCGTTTGTCTCCCCGGACAATTGCCGAGACGGTTCCGCTTACGGGCGAGGCGAGCAGGATGTCGGCATTCTTCTTGTCCGACATAACCGGCGACCCGGCCAGCACGCGGTCGCCTTCCTTCACCAGCAGCCTGGGGGTGAATCCCTTCAGGGCAGTTGGCTCAACGGCAACCGTCAGAGGAGCAACAGTCTTGGAAAGACGGAGTTCGGCAGCCCCTTCAACGGGGATGTCGAGTCCTTTCTTCAAAACGATGTTCTTGGACATTTTAAGCTGTATAAAAAAATTATCGGTTTCAACTACACGAAATTGCACGCGAAGATAGCCATTTTTTTCTTATTTTCGTGCCGATGAATATGGAAAAGAAGGAAAGATATGAGCAGATTCTTTCCGGGCTCAATCCCGAGCAGCGGAAAGCGGTGGAAAAGATTGAAGGTCCTGTACTCATTGTAGCGGGTGCGGGGTCAGGGAAAACCCGCGTGCTTACGAGCCGCGTGGCATATATCCTCGCCGGTGGCGTGGACCCTTCAAGGGTGCTGGCCCTTACCTTTACCAAGAAGGCGGCTGAAGAGATGAAGGAAAGGATAGCCATGATAGTCGGGCGGCGTACGGCCCGGGGCGTGGTGATGGGTACTTTCCATTCGGTGTTCGTGCGCTTCCTGCGCGACTTCGCCGCTTCCATAGGGTATCCGGGCAGCTTTACCATATACGACCGTTCCGACTCCGAAAGTGCGGTCAAGCACTGCGTCAAGCAGCTCGGGCTCGACGAAAAACTCTACAAGCCCCGGGAAGTCCTTGCCCGGATTTCCTTTGCCAAAAACGGGCTGTTCACCCCTGAGGCATATTGCTCCAATTCGGAGCTGCGCATGGCCGACCTGCATTCCAAAAAGCCGAAGCTGGGAGAGGTTTACACCCTGTACCAGCAGACCCTGAAGCAGAATGGAGTGATGGATTTCGACGACATCCTCCTCAATATGAACATCCTCCTGCGCGACGATAAGGATGCCCTCCGGGAGATTGCCTCCCGCTTCGACTATATCATGGTGGATGAGTATCAGGATACCAACTATTCGCAGTATCTGATTCTGAAAAAACTGTCCGGGCCTCACCACAATCTCTGTGTGGTAGGGGATGACAGCCAGTCGATATACGCTTTCCGGGGTGCGCAGATACAGAATATCCTGAATTTCCGGAAAGACTATCCGGAAAGCGAAACCATCCGTCTGGAACGCAATTACCGTTCTACCCGCAACATCGTGGATGCCGCCAATTCGGTAATAGCCCACAACGAAGGGCGTATCCCCAAAACCTGCTATTCCGAAGGTGAGGCGGGTGACAAGATTGAACTGCTGAAAGCCTTCACAGAGCAGGAGGAAGCGGTGCTGATTGTAAGTGAAATCGTTTCCCGCGTGATGCGCGAAAAGGCTCAGTATCAGGATTTTGCAATACTCTATCGCACCAATTCGCAGTCGCGTGTGCTTGAAGAATACCTTCGCCGCAAGAATATTCCTTATATGATATATTCGGGAAATTCCTTCTTCGACCGTGCCGAAATCAAGGACATGATGGCCTGGTTCAAGCTATGCGTGAATGTGAACGACGACGAGTCGTTTCGACGCGCGGTTGGAAAACCTTCCCGTGGAATTGGCGACACTTCGCTGTCGGCGCTTAACGAAGTAGCCCGTGCGCATCGCTGTTCGCTCTTTGCTGCAATTTCGTGTGAGGATTATCTCGAATACGGGCTGCGCCCCTCCGCCATGCAGAAAATCCGGGCCTTCCGCGACCTGGTAAACAAACTTGCGGTTGCGGCGGTTTCCGGAGATGCCTTCGAGGTGGCCCGCATGATTTATGATGATTCGGGCCTGTATGCATTCTATAAGTCCGATACTTCCATAGAGGGAATTGCCCGCGTCTCGAATCTCGACGAACTCCTGAATTCCGTGCAGGCTTTCAAGGAAGAGCGGGTCGAAGATATACTGGCGGATTCCGTTTCAATGCAGGGGCCGGATGTTATATCAGTCACTCTGGCTGACTTCCTTGAAACGACTTCGCTGCTTAGCAATGCAGACACCGCCGACAACGATGATAACGGAAGCAATAAGGTGGCCCTCATGACGGTTCATTCCGCCAAGGGCCTGGAATTCCCTTATGTGTTCATCGCAGGGGCGGAGGAAAACCTCTTCCCTTCCGGCGGCATGATGGCATCGCCTGCTGATGTCGAGGAAGAAAGGCGCCTGTTCTATGTTGCGCTCACCAGGGCCAAGAAAGCGGTGTATGTCTCGTTTGCATCTACCCGTATGCGAAACGGCAAGCACGAAAACAATTCCCCCAGCCGTTTCGTCCGGGAAATAGATTCCAAATATGTGGCCAATCCTCTGCCGGAAAGGGATTTTGATGCTCATGAAGATGACGCCGATGATGACTCGCCGTTTTGGTTCCGCCGTAGTTCTGATTCTTCTACCGGAGGGGCGCGTTACGGGGGATATAGTACCCGGAGTTCTGGCAGTGCCAGAAGCGGCAGTTCATTCTCTCCCCGCAATTACGGACAGTCCGGAGCCGTGCGATACGAAAAGCGCACGCCGCTTTCCGCGACGGGCAGAGGACCCGGTTTTGGCTCCACCGCTTCAGGGATTTCCCGTGTGAATGGCTCACCCTCTTCTTCCGGAGTATCCCGTCCGATAAAGCCTACGGCAACGCCGGACATCATCGACCCGAACTTCGTCGCCGTTCCCATGACCGAACTCTATGAAGGGGAGCGCATCGAGCACAACCGCTTCGGCGCAGGCATCATCCGTTCCATCACCGGCACGGTCCCCGAACTCAAGGCCGTAATCGACTTCGACGCCTACGGCTCCAAGGTCCTTCTTCTCAAATACGCCAAACTCCGCCCGGAAAAATAACAGCCGCTGATAGTTTGCTTCATTGCGACGGGGGAACTTTGTCGTGAAGTTGTTGCGAAGGATTAAATGCTTGATTATTAGCGGGTTACTTATAAACTATCGCTCGAATTTGGCGATAGTTTGCAGGTAATTTATTGATTATCAATATAATGGTAATGCCGACGAATCTTAGTTGGTTTCCATACGCCAAGGCGACCTGACGGATGGTGCGCGAAAGATATGCTCCGGTTGGACTACTTTAAGACTTCCGAAGTCTTTAGCCAATAGAAGAAGGCCTCTGGGTTTTGAATTTTAAGTAGATTCAGGCGGGATGAGAAGGAGGAGGGGATGCGTGCCGACGCGAGGGCCCCTGCATCTGCTGGATTGTACCGCTCCGGCTGGGCTATGTTGTTGAGGGCGCATGCGGCGGCGTAGGCGGCTTTGGAAGCATCCCTGACGGCACCAATCATATTATAGCGCTCGCTGTGTATGAAGTTGCGCACTCGGGTGATGCCGTCGGAATAAAAGCGGAAGTCGTCCTCGTGGCCGTATCCGTTGGTGGAGATGCACAGGGCTGTGGCTATGGTGTCTTCGGCAACGGCACGGATGTTTCGGCCCTCCATCCTGCGGTATTCCATTTCCAGTGCGCCCAGACGGCGGTAGGTTTCACTGGTCCAGGTGAGGTCATCGGTGGCGTCCAGAAGAGAAGCGATGTCGTACATCTGTTTCATGATTTCCATGGAGCAGTTGCGCGTTCCTTTGTAGAAGGGAATGCCGGTGGTGTGCGGGGCAAAGGCGGTGAGTTTGTCACCAAGTAGGTCGGCCTTGCATGGAACCTTCACCAGTATGTCCGGGCCTTCCGTTTTGAGGAAAGGGCTTTTGATAGGTAGGCTCTCTACGGCGTGGTAGTTGTTTTCTTCCGTGAGGACATCGAGAAGAATGGTGTCCATATCCGTGCTGGTCTTGTAGGAGACAAGGTAGTGGCATTTGGCGTGGGTCTTGGGGACATCGCTACGATAAATGCGGTCCACGGCCTCCACCATGGTAAAGCCATAGTCACCGGAGTACTGTTCCCAATACTTTTCGACATTCGTCCCGGGAGGGCAAATGATATCAATGTCTATGCTCAGGCGTCGGCTGCTGCCAAAGTGGAGCATCAGGGAGGAACCCCCTTTGAAAATGAAGGGGCACCCGGAACGGGCCAGGGCTTCCAGCAGGGAGAAGGCACGGATAACCTTTTCTACCAATATGAGGTTGGTGGCATGGTTATCTGCCGCCGCTTTTTCTATCCATTCAAGGTTTCGGCTTTCGGGTGATATCATGGTTTAATCTCGTTCAGTATTGCATTGACTTCTTCTGTCCGGTTTCTACGCCCGGCGTAGCGGAGAAGGGTTTTCTGACTGATGGCATACCGGCTGTATGCCGTCGCATAGATAGAATAAGCCTCCGAGCCGGTAAGGGCATGGAGGGCGTTGTCACACAGGATATCGACAAGTAGCTTTTCAAGAGTGGGAACGGTGACGCCATCCGCGACCTCGACCGGTGCCTGGCTCACCTGAGGCGTGACCACAACCAGTTCCCTGCCGGGAGCAAGCCGGGAAAGCAGACTTTTCTCTGAATCCTGGAGGATAAGCGAATCCGTCAGGTTTTCGAGAGCATCGGAAACAGAACCGACAGCAAGGCGTTCCGTTCCTACGAGGGTGAGACGGATGTTGGGAATGTCGTGCATCAGGGGCAGGATGGCGTCTGTTTGCCAGATACTGATTTGGGTAAACGGAAGTGCAACTTTAAGGCCCTTATACAGATTGCGCACCTTTTCATCCGGGATGATGTGAAAGATTGGCTTGAAACCGCTGGCCGGGTAGAGCAGGTGGCCTTCCTTCCGGATTCGGCCTTCTCTTACGAGGCGGCTGACGATGGTGAACGAACTGCTCTCAGGGAAGTGGAATTCTTCCCTTAAAAGGGTCATCAGGTCTGAGGATGCAAAGCCTTCCGGATGACTGCCTATGGTGGATATTATTCTGGCGGTCAACATCATGGTGCAAATATAAAACAATTTTGTCAAAAAATCTAATTATTTGACAAATGTATTTAAGTGATGCACGGGTTCGAAGGCTCGGACTGTTCCGGAATAACATATAAACTTTCGCTAAAATCCAGCACAGCCGAGGGAACGAGACGGATAGAACAATCTTCACCACCTACAAAAAGAGGATGGTGGCGGTCCAGCAGCCGCAGATCCAGTTGAGCCCGTTGGAGGGAATGTCATCTTTGCCCCAGAACCGTGCCAGTGAGTTGTTCCTTATTCTTGCATGGCTTTTAGAAGCCGAGGATGTATAAACCAGTTGTAGTCGAGATTCATTCTAATAACCATGCTTTCGTTGCCTGAGATAGCAGCTTGGCGATGAAGAACCTGACAAACGATTAGATTTTGGAGTAGGCATAGAGCGTTTGTGTCGTTGTGCTCGATTGCGTGTCGTAGCATAGTGTCAATACAAATAACCCGGACTTTATCGAAGTAATTGTTGGGGATGATGGTCATTGATGAAGGACTGTGAGTGGCTTGTGCACTTGCTCTCCATGAAATCCAGCACTCGAGAAGATATCGTGTATATTGGCGGGATTCAATTATGTCCCCGAGAAATAAGGCTCCATCACAACAGTCGAACCTGGCTAATTCCAAAGCAAGAATAGCCCTCTTGTCAATGTCCGTATTGCTGGCAACTATTTTATTGAAATAGTCATATTCTTCATCGCTTAAACTCCGGCGCTTGGTTCCTTTCAGATGCATTGTTATCAAACTGTCTACTTCAGGAATGAACTGTGCCTTGTCGTACCAGGGCCAAAAGTCTTTTTCGAAGTGGTCTATCACTTCCTTGCCTGCGGCCCGTGGAAGAGTATTATAGTAATCAGAATAGTGTTTTAGAGCCTTCGTAATAGGTGCGTTTTCACTATCATTCCCGTCAAAGTCCATGAAGGCGGCAAGCAACTTCTTTATTTCTTTTCTGGTATCTGCGTTTGGAAATGCTCTGGTTAGGAACTGATCTGAAAAACGGAGGGCGTACTTTTTGAGAAAGGCCAATGTGTCGAATTGCTCCTTCTCCTCTTCTGAATCAAAATCGGTCGATGCTCGCTTGAAGAGTTCATACGCATGTATTACTCTATTGTAAACTGAAGCATAGTTCCACGATTGTTGTACCGCTGCCACCAAAGACGGATTCTTTGCCCTTAGTTCCGGAGCCGGGAAATAAAAGGTTTCTTCCGGTTTGGTAGCCTCTTCGTAATAGCCCTCGAAATCTTTATCATATCCAAACGCGTGATCGAATCCATCACATGATGTTAGATGCTGCCGGGAAATCATTATTGAATCTCCGGAAGCGATGGTAAGCATATCAGAAATTGATACAACACCTTTCTTCTGCTCTATTTCTTTTACAGGCGTAATTATCTTCTTTTTAGGATGCTCGCACGAAAGACAAATCAGTGCTGAAGCGGTTGCAAAAGCTATTAAATATAGGTTTTTCATGATTAGTATAATTGTTATGCCAATTTAGTACGACAGGTCCTCGTTTCAGTTAATAAAAAGCACTTGGATATCCGTCAGGCGTGATGTACGGAAGTCAAAACGCCCCCTCCGGTATGTCAATGAGCGCTTGTGTTTGTATGTACTGTCTTTCTATCTCATGAGGTACGGTGCCGTCTCTGATTCGCAAAGGGCCTTTGCTGTTCCGCGCACGACAGCTTTCAGCGGGTCTTCCGCCACGCGAAACTGGATGTTCACCTTCTCGCTGAAACGCTGTGCTATGCCTCTCAGCAAGGAACCACCTCCGGCGAGCCAAATGTCGTTCTGTACGATGTTCGAATAAAGCTCCGGAGGTGTTCTCTGGAGAACCTTGTGTATCTCGCTTTCAATCTTAGTTATTGTCTTGTCGATGCAGCGGGAGATCTCGTCATAAGTGATGGCAGCTTCAGCTGGGTGAGCTGTTACAAGGTTCTTCCCTACAACATTGAAAGGTGTTGGTTCCTCCTCAGCGGGGAGTTTCGTGAGCACCGACCCGATGTTGCACTTTATCTGCTCCGCGGTGGTGCGTCCGATGTTAATGTTATATTGTTGTGCAAGATAATCCACAATGTCGGTGGTGAGTTCGTTTCCCGCTATGTGTATGCTGGATGATTCCACAATGCCGCCGAGCGAGATGACCGCTATCTCGGTAGTTCCTCCGCCTATATCCACTATCATGTTGCCGTTAGGCTGCAGGACATCTATCCCTACGCCTATGGCGGATGCCATTGGTTCGTAAATCATGAAGAGGTCGTGTGCTCCAGCGTGGGCCGATGAATCGCGGATGGATCGCATATCTACCGGAGTACTCCCACCCGGGATGCCAATCACTATCTTCAACGCCGGGTGGAAAAGCCTGCGCTTGCCTCCAAGAGCATTGATAATGAACGACTCCGGCATTTTCTCTGCTGCGTCGTAGTCTGCGATGACCCCGTTCATAAGGGGCCTGATAGTGAAGATGCGCGGGTTGTTGTGTTCCTCAATCATCTGTGCCGGGCGGCCGATTGCCACCTTGTTCATGGTCACTGCCTCGAACGCTATGATACTCGGCTCGTCGAGGACGATCTTCCCATCCTTCCAGATGACCGTATTTGCCGTACCGAGGTCTATTGCAAGTTCCTGCTTGAAGAGTGCCATGCCCTGGTTTTGTTTTCTGTCTTTTTTCCACATGACTTTATTGTCAAAAATCCGGGCTGTAGGTCTTGTCACCTTTCCAGGCAAAGGGGTCGAAGCCCTGCGCTTCAGGCTGCGGGGCGTTCATCCTCTCGGCGTAGTTCGAAAGCGAGTTCGCCATGTCAATGAAACGCACTTGATCGCCGTTGAAGTTCATCTCTATGTTGCCTATCTTCCCAGCACGGTGTTTAGCTATTATTATCTCCGCCTTCGAGTAGGCCTCCGGGCTGTCGTCCAGTCCGTACATCCCAGGGCGGTGCACGAAGAGCACCATGTCCGCATCCTGCTCGATGGACCCGGAGTCCTTGAGGTCGCTGAGGATGGGCCGCCCGTTGCTGCCAAGCCTACCCATAGGGTTGCGGTTCAACTGCGAGAGGGCAATGATGGGTATGCCTAGTTCCTTCGCGGTGGCTTTCAACTGTTTGGATATTTCCGTTATCTTCTGCACCTGCCCGGCCCCGCCGAATGTGTTCACCGTGGCCTCCATTAGCTGGATGTAGTCCAAGAAGATGATTTCTATGTTCTTCTCGCGCTTGAGGCGCAGCGCCTTCGCCTTGAACTCGGTGATGTGCAGGGCAGATGTCTCGTCGATGTACAACGGAGCTTTCACAAGGCGTGTCAGAATGCTCTCAAGGTGGTTCCATTCGCTGTCGGTGAGGCGCATACGGGCCTTTAACTTGTCAGAGGGTAAGCCTGACTCGGCTGCCACGAGGCGGTCCGCCAACTCGATGTCGTTCATTTCCAGGGAGAAGAACGCCGTTGGGCGGCCGAAGTCCACGGCGGCGTTTCGTGCCATGTTCAACGCGAAAGCGGTCTTCCCCACGGACGGGCGCGCTCCGATTACGATAAGATTTCCAGCTTGCCACCCCATTGTGAAAGCATCCAGTGTCGGGAAACCCGACGGCACCCCGGTGAGACCCTCCTTCTCCTGCATGCTCGCTATCCTTTCCAGAGAACGGTTCACTGCGTCGCCCACTTGCACGAAGTCTTTCTTTATCGGGCCCTGTGCCGCTTTGTATATCTTCTCCTGCGACTCAGTGATGAGTCGGTCCACCTCGAAGGTAGGATCGAAGGCGTTGCGAAGTATACCGTAGGAGGCCTCGATGATACACCTCTGTATAGTTTTCTGCTGAAGGACCCGTATGTAGAACTCCACATTCGCGGCGGATCCAATCTTCTCCGTGAGGCCTGCCAGGGCCGCGGCACCGCCTACCTCCTCCAGCGTGCCGTCCTCACGCAACTGTTCCGCTACCGTCGTTAGGTCTATCGCAGACCTCTTGGCGTAGAGCCTCTCCATCGCCTCCCATATGAGGCGGAGGCGCGGATTGTAGAAACTTTTCGCTGTGAGGTTCTCAAATGCCTGGAAGATACAGTCCTCATCCAGCATCATAGCACCGATGACCGCCTCTTCCACCTCTGGGGCGGACGGCGGTATGTTCCCTATCTCGGAGGCCGCAGCAGCAACGACGTCAGGGTCGGATTTCCTTTTCGTCCTATATTCTTTCGTCATGTTTTTATTGCTTAATCCGATGCAAAATAATACCATCAGGACGAACTGGTTGTTCGCGAGAGTAATATTAATTCACTTTGCGTCCTCTGCTGAATAGGCAAATCCTGCCACTTTGATATGACATAATAGAACGATTTTGGACGAACATTGTTTTCGTTTTATATTTCTATCTTTGCAACATTGAAAGGAATAAAGTTATGCCCGTAAGCAAAAATGCAATGGCCCGCTATCGTGTGATGGATGAAATGCTGGCCGACCCGAACAGAACATATACTACCAGCGAGATTCGTGAGAGAGTCATCCGTAAGTGTAATTTGCCAGAGTCATTTTCTATACGGATGATTCAGAAAGACCTGTTGGCTCTTGAACAAGCACCTTTCTACAAAAAACTTGACCGCAAAAAAGGCCGGTTTGGAACAGTTCGTTATGCAGATCAATCATCGCCCATTTTCTTTCAGGAATTGACAGCAGACGAGGAAGAAGTACTTCGAGAAGCCCTGCGAAGCCTTGGTCAATTTGATGGCCTTGATAATTTTACATGGCTTGAACTTTTAAAGAAGAGACTTGACTTCAAGGAGCGAGCAGACGAACAACCTTACATTTCATTCAGCAAGAACGAGGAACTACAAATATCGGAAGGACTGCTCGGACGACTGTTTTCGGCCATATCGAAGAAGAAGGTCATTACAATAACATACACTGTCTTTGGATATGCACCCAGGAAGTACACAGTGTACCCTTACCAGCTCAAGCAGTATAATGACCGATGGTTCCTCCTATGCACGCCTCTGGCTGATGAGGTCTATCCATATAGGTCGGATTTTATCGCAACATTCCCTCTGGACCGGATTGACGGTCAGTTTGAGTATAATGACGATGAGCCCTACATTCCTACTCCGGTGGACCTCAAGGCACGCTTTGACGAAATAATTGGAGTGACACTATACGAGAAGGAGGAAATTCAGGATTTATATTTCGCCGTGAGTAAGAAATCGCTTCCTTATGTGCAGACTAAATACCTGCATTGCACGCAGATAGAACTCGACGAGGATTCTCAGGAGATATACCGACAAAAGTATCCTTCGCTGAAGGACTGGACTTTCTTCTCGATAGAATGCAGGCCCAACCCTGAACTTTACTCGAAGTTCCTTTCGTTCGGGGAGAACATTGTGCTGGTTGAGCCGGAGGAGATGAGAAGGAATATGTTTGCCAAACTGCAGATGGCAGAATCGAACTATTTAAACCTCTAAAACAATGAAAGATTGGGGAATTATAGAGGGGAGACCTTTAAACCACATATCTTAAAATAGGCCGGGAGTATGAAAATAGCATACCATATAGTATTCATAAAACAGTTTCCCTCCGCTGGCAGACTTCAAGGATGGCTTCTTTGGGAGGGTCATGGTTGTCCGGATGGTTACTCATATGAATACCTCGGCTTTGACAGCCATTTTTATTAGGGATTCACTGCTGGGGATACTGAAGAAGATAGCGGATAAACTCCAGATTAACAGGCCGATGACGATATATAAACAAGGATTGTAGCTCTAACAGTTTTTGGATACATCCACGAACTTAGAACATTATCCACTAGTGGGAACGAACTTCTCATTCGTTTTGGCGCTATATTTTTGCGGTGAAATAAAAAGAATACAGCATTGGAATATACGAGCCAACAAAAGCAAGCCCTTGAATCTATTGAACAATTCCTCAAGAGTAAGAATTCTATTTTTGTACTCAAAGGATATGCTGGAACGGGGAAAACGACGCTCGTTTCTCCAATAATAAAGATCGCAGAGGAAACCGGACGGAACTGTCAACTTATGGCTCTTACTGGGCGTGCTGCAAAGATTCTCGGAGAGAAGACTGGATGTTCGGCATCAACTATTCACAAGAGCATTTACGAATTCTCTAGCGCAAAGATAACAACGGGAAACGAGAACATTGAAAGCAAGGTAATGTTTCGTTTCTCCCTGCGCTCAATGGACGGTCATAATGATATAGGATTGAAGCAAGACCCGGAATCCACCCTTCTTATAGTGGACGAAGCGTCTATGATTGGAGCAAATAAACAGACAGAAAGTATGTATGTATTTGGCTCTGGCTTCCTTCTGCGGGATCTAATCAAATACGCAAATCTTTCCAGAGGCGGAAAGATTCTGTTTATCGGTGACCCTTGCCAACTTCCGCCGATTGGAGATGAGGAATCTCCGGCGCTTGATACCGAATTATTGGAAGAGTACTATGGAGGGGTGGAATCATTTGAACTCACAGAAGTGATTCGTCAGGATATGAACAGTATCATTAAAAGGAATTCACTAAAACTTCGAAATCTCATTAACAGTAATAGCGGGAAATCACTTGTCTTGGAGCGGCGTAAAGGAGAAGTAGAGGATATTAATTACACGGAGATTCCGGACCGCTTCTGTGAACTCACCCCATCGCCATCTTTAAAAGGCCCTGTCGTTATATGTTGGAGTAATAGGCAGGCTGCACATTATAACTCTAGAATACGGAACATCTACTTTCCAAATAATGACGGTACTATTCGGGTCGGAGACCGACTTATGGTCGTCACCAATAACTATATGCTCGGAGGAAGACATATCCTCAATGGAGAGCCTTGTCAGGTTGTGAAAGTATCTAAGAAGGTGGAAACTCTTACTGGGCCATATTATGAAGGTAAGTCGGAAGGGAAAAACCGGTACATCAGTGTGAACCTTAATTTTAGGAATGTCTCTCTATTATTCGAAGACGGTATTGTGGTAAAAACAAAGATCATGGACAACCTCATAGGAAGCGAAGAAGCGAACCTCTCCTATAGGGAGCAGTGTGCGCTGCAGGCGAATTTCAATGAACGCCACAAGGATCTTAAAAGAGGGTCGCGAGAGTATATTGAGGCTGCAATGCATGACCCTTACCTAAATGCCGTTCGAGTTAAATACGGATACTCCATCACATGTCACAAGGCTCAAGGCGGAGAGTGGGATACGGTATTCGTTGATTTCAGAGGAAGAGTGGGGCTAAATGTCGAATGCCTTCGTTGGTCTTACACTGCGCTCACAAGGGCAAGGAAGACTATCTATGGATACCAGTTGCATGACAGGAGTTTAAGACCATAGTTACGGAGATTTCTTCCGCTACCTCGGCTCCGGTGGACTTCTACCCATCAAGGGCGGAGATTCCGACTGGACCGTTCAATGAGATTAACGACCCTGCGCCCCTGAAGGCAAAGTACTGGCAGATATCCTCTTCTTTTGGACACTTCAGACACACTTTTTTCGGCCACTATCAGTGGAGGCGATAAAAAGGTGGTGAATACTGCCATTTTATTTATTCAGGAGACGATTATTTGGAACGAATTCTTGTTTATTGAAATCGCCCGCTACAAGAACTGTATCACTATTATGGCTTGAAAGTTTTCCAGAGTACCTTTTACCTATTTCTTTACATAGTTTTGTTATTCTTTCAAGATCTAATGAGTCTATATAGAACTGTGAATCCCCGAGATTATTAGGAATAAAAGCTGGAGTAACGATAAATTCGTTGTCGTCCCTTGGCTTGTTATGGTCGTCTCTATCGGCAAATAGATTGAATCCTTTATCACAATTAATCGTTTGGTAACCTAGAAATACTCTTCTTTTATGAATGACCAACTCAGAATTTTGAGGTGCGACAAATAATTCAATTTTAATATCATAATTAAAGGAACTCCTAAGTTCTGTGCATAGGAACCCGAACAGAATATTCAATTTTTTCTGATCAATATTAGGATAAAATGAAGTAATTAGAACATGGAAAGAGCCTTTAAAGGAACCTGGCATTAAGGATTTTAGACACGAAACAAGGTTCTCATACCCAGAGGTTGCGAAATCATTAGTAAATAAATATCTGTCTGAAATAATAATAGTATTCCTAGGTGACAACTCCATCTCTGAAGCTAGTATTTGCCATCCGTTAACGCCCTTGATCGGAATCCCTTTTATCAGTGATTTCTTGTATGACGCAGCAAATGGATTAAAATCTTTTTCAACGCTCGAAGAGTGAACAATGACTCCGTATTCTTGCCCTATAGCAACTGCAGAGGCCTCGTCCATGTCTAAAAAACAAAGGGTGCGTGATTTTTTCGTGAGTATTCCTGGGTTATGTTTTACAGTACTGAAAAACACTTTATCTGCGCGTATATCAATATCGTACCCACATTGGAACTTTGACAAATCACTATCGGAATCGGCCAGGGCTGCGTCAAGTTCATGATCCTCCATATCAATGATAAAAGAGGCATGTTTTGCGAACAATTCAAAAAGAATTGGGAATTCTTCTGAAAATACTGCGATATAATCCAGAAGATTCTTGGTCAAATATATAGGGATGCTTCTACTTGCCATCTTTTTCTCTTGCTAACCTTGACAACTTTAAGGCATCCTTAGCGGCGGCGTCATAAAACCCATCACCGAATCGATTGTCGAAATGGCCGTTTTCCTTAAACTCCATTTTATAGGGCGAAGCATCCTTTGGAAAGTAATTTATGGCGAAGGGATTCTCACTGTCTTCAGTAAGAAGGGAAGCATATAGCAGTTGAATGCGTCTAATTAGATACTCACTATGAGTTTCGACGATGAAATGGATATTGTACTTTTTGTAGGCTTCGTAGAACATTTCCGCCAGGAGTGCTTGAAAATCCGGGTGAAGATGAATTTCAGGTTCCTCAATAGATACTGTCCTAGGGTCAATAGGCTGTTGTTCAAAAGAGTCCAAGATTCCCTCCAAGTCTTTTCCAGCGGGGCAAAATACTTTTCCCTGATACTTGTTGAAGAAACCATACAAAATCATCTCTTCTATTTGAAGTAATATAGAAAAAAGTTGGGTTATCCCATACCCCATATCGGCAAGGAGTCTGCCCTTCTTGTCCGACGGAGAATTATAAACTATAACAAGAAGCCCCAACCCGTTTTTGTCCATTTCAAGACAAAGGTGGTCGCCAATATTGAAAACCCTCATCCACTTGTTGATGAAGTCACCTGGCATAAAGTCGGTGACTATTACGAAACCACTACCGTGAGTATTGCGAGTTTTCACCCTAAGTGGAGGATTAAGGCTTAGGAATTTAGTTTTTGCTTCGTAGTAATGCTTTACTCCATTTGTGAATTCATTATTATCCTCCAGTGGGTACATGCGTCGAACGACAATACGGGAAGAACTGATATATGCCAATCCTTCCGTTATGTCTGTTGACACAATTTCTAGGAAAAACATTTGTAAAAAATCTTTCCATATAGAAAAATACAGGGAATGAGTCCTATAATATTCAGAGTGCTCACTGGCACGAGTAATGTGCGAATATGTATTATCATCCGTAATATAATCAAGCACCTCATGTATAAAGCCATAGTTTACATTCCATTCTCTCTTGAGGGTTTCAAAGTTCAGACTTCCTTCGAGATAATCTATTATTTCTCCGCCGGCAAAAAACAAATTTGCACCATTGATGCAGTTACTGTTCCTGACTAGTTCTGCCTGGGCAGCAAGCATCCTCTCTTCATATGAGCGATAGTATGGTAGGAAGCCCTCCACTCTCGATTTGTCATAATCGTTACAAATACAATCAATAGCGCTGAATAATTTATCTTTTATCACGCCATCCTTCTTTACGAGAGATTTTAGGTAAGCACGAAGCTCTTCGACATTATTGAGGCCTTTGATATCATCAAAGATGCTATAGTATGTAATGATTCCTGTTTCCTTAAATTTGGTAAAGGAATTCATGGCTTCGTTGTCCAGAGATATGGGTCGGATAGACCAGTCTTTTTCCACCTCATTTAGATACTCTGCGGGACAGAATTCCAGAGCCTTATTATATAGTGATTTGGCCTTTTCTTCGTTATCTTTTAAATAAACGGACGGCCTAGGATTCAATAGTCGATTTCTTTCTCTCCTTAACTGTGTGGCAACAAGATATTGCTTAAAGTTCTCCTTCAAGGACAGAAGATTGCCTTTTATAGAGTTATCATTTGCAGTAATGATTATACTGCCATCTGCTTTTCTGACTGTTATCGCAGAAACGACAGCATTCCCTAATTCTCCGCTTTTCAATTCAAGTGAAACAGTAACATCCTCATTGATATATTTTGAATGAATGTCATATTCAAGTCCTATGACTTTTGTCCTAGAGGATGCTCGAACTACATTCTGAAAAGACCCTAAGGTGTTGAGTGGATAGGATGAGAAGTCAATAGTAGTTCCAACTACCGGGTGTTTCTCATCAAACTTTGATGAGATGATAGATTTTAGCAAAAATAGTGACTTAACGATAGAACTCTTCCCGGAACTATTGCAACCGACAAGAAATGTCATTGGTTCAATGTCTATTGTAGCGCCATTCTGATCGAAGACCCTAAAGTTCTTTATAAAATATCTAGTTTTCATTACAGTTTATTCTGTGGTTTACAAAGATACCGTTTTTAATTCTACGCTGCAAAAATACTTTAGGAGGACGAACTATTAGTTCGCTAAGGTAATCAAACAATAAGTGTAACATTCCCATAGATGTAATCTATCACACACCTGTGTTCCACCAAGAACGGCAAACCCATAATCCCTTCCACTAACATGTCGGACTCCTCCTGGAATACCCCGAATGTAGAAGCATCGGTAACTGTGAAGTCGCTCTCATGTGAAGTTCCTTTTAGGGAATAGGATAGTCGGATTATGGGACATTCGGCTGCAGCTCCTTCGAAACTATAGGTCATTCCCTCTCCAGCTGGAGCATATTTGCACTTATCCTTTAGGGCAGAAGATATTAAATTTGTCGTAGCTCCTGTGTCAAGTATAAACAGGTGCTTTTCTCCGCCTATGAAAACCTCAATTAGGGGGACTCCTGTTTTTTGTATGCTTGGTGCCAAATCTAAAACCATTTTCTTTTCGTTTTATTTCAACTTTCGGCTGCGAATATAGAACCCTAAAGCGAACCGGTTGTTCGCTATTTCTTTCAGGGCATGGTTTGTGGCTATATTTCCAGTTCCGAGCGCTAAATTGGCTGAAATGTCAAATGCCTTGCGATTAGCGACTTACTTGTCAACTATCGCTCGAATTCAGCGATAGTTTGTAGGCAGTGATTTGATTATCAATATGATAGGAGTGCTGTATGAAGTGTTGTTTCGTGTCATTCTATTTGAAGGTATCTATAAGTTTGCAGGACTCATCCGCGACTATAATATCACCAAACGAGAATGGGTGTTGCGAGGTGAAACGGTCTATTATGCCAGTGCGGATACCATCAGAGAGACACTGGAGTATGACATGGGGCAGGAACGGAATTATAGTTACGAGGGTAAGAGCATCGATGAAGCCATCAGTCATCTGACCCGATTCTGTGCGAATCTCTGGCAGATACATGCTTTTGGTGCTCAGTTCCTCTTATTTTTTTGCTCAGTTCTTCTTCCAATAGTTGGATGCGATTTTGCAGCTCTTCTATTGTAGGTAGCTGTTCTTGGATTTCCTTGATTTGAACATTGGTATAGGAGGCGACGCCGATAGGTGTTTCAATGCCTTTAAAAGCATACCGGACATCCGTTTTCTTCTTGTTGCTGCAAATCAATAGGCCAATAGTTGGGTTGTGTGCCGGGGATTTAATCAAGTCATCAACCAGATTGACATAGTAATTGAGTTTCCCGGCGAATTCGGGTTTGAACGGAACGGTCTTCAACTCTATGACAATGTAGCAATTGAGCGAAATATGGAAGAAGAGCATGTCAATCTTTCGTGTCTCTCCTTCAACTACAATCGGAACTTGCCGTCCTAGATATGCAAACCCCCTCCCGAGCTCGAGCAAGAACCTTGTAAGTTGCCTTTCAAGTTCGGTTTCCAAGTCTTCTTCTTTGTACCCTTCGTCGAGAGACAGGAAGCCGAAGTCATAGGTGTCTTTGGTTATTGCCTGTGCGAGTTCACTCTGGGGAGATGGTAGCCTTTCGGCATAGTTGGTGATGGCCCCTCCGGAAGTATGGTAAAGGTCTGACTGAATACAGTTCTCCAAGGTGCTTCTGCTCCAGTTGCCGGAGATTGTTTTGGCAATGTAGAATAGAGCTTCTTCTATAGACTTGCTCTTAGTTACTATGGTGACATGATGTTTCCAAGGAACAAGTGCAAAATAGTCAGGGAATGGCACACTATTGGCGTCGGATGCTGACGAATCGTGAATTTCTCGCCCAAGTTGAGCGATTTTTGTAATTGTTTGATTGTCAGTCGCCTGTATTTCTCGCCCAAGTTGGGCGAGTTTCTCGTAATCCCGGGAGTAAAAGACATACCACTGCTTCATTCTCCATAGGTTGCTTGTGCTGAAACCTTTAGATTCCGGAAATGCTGCCTGCAAATCCAGACTGACTTGTTCAACAATGCCGGAACCCCATTTCTCTTCTGCCTTGCGCATCACCAAATCCCGCCCAAGCTGCCAGTTGAACAGTAGCTGCTCGGCATTAACCCTGACGGCAGCTTTGATCTGGGCATTACGGTATCTGGCTTTGATCTCTCCAAGCCACAGCATGTATTCCTGATCTATTTTCACATCGTGAATCTTTACGACTTTCGTTTCGCTGTTTTTCATAATTCTCAAATAATTAATATGTTATCAAATAGCCTCTTTTAAATAAAACAAAACGCGACAAAGGTACGATCTCCTTTATCGCGTTGTAGCCTCTTAGTCGGACTACGGGAATTCAGTATTGTATCTGCTAATATCGGAATAATATAGCTAAATACCAAGTACTTTTATAATACTTGTTCGGTATTTTGCCAGAAAAGCAGGCCAAATACAGCGGCCTGCTACTTATTGCCCGGCATTGGAAAACTAATTTATCCTCGCACTAATCCTGTTCACATCGGAGAGAAGGTCGTCCAGTCCGTCTTCCGAAAGTACGCCACGAAGAAGGCGGGCAGGGAGTTCGCCCCGCTCGTCGGCCTCGAAGTCTTCCAGCCACTCTCCGCTTTGCTGATAGGATTCCAGCTCCCGGATGCGGCACTCCAAAGTGTCAAAGTCCTCCAATGCCTTTTCAAGCTTATCAACCGCAGTTCTTACGCTGTTGAAGCTGTCTTCCATTTTCCGGATTCGTGCTATTCTTTCTTTTAGTGTCATGCAAGTTGCTGATTCAATTCTTTTTCCTGGACGCTTTTCGGGCCTCTTTCTGTGCTTTCTTTGCGGCCATTTTTGCCTGCTGCTCTTCGTAGGCCATCTTGGTGGTTATCAGCACGACCCCGCCGCCGCCTCGGGAGCCGTATATGGACGCACTGCCGTCTTTGAGAACCTGTACCGAGTGAATGTCGTTGGGAGCCACCGAGTCCAGGTTGTCGCAGATTATGCCGTCAACCACAATCAGCGCTTCAGCAGGGCCGGAGAGCATCTTCTGCCCCCGGATGTTGATGGTTCCGTTCGGGTTTACATCTATGCCCGGAACACGGCTGCGGAGGTATTCGGCTATGTTCTGATAGCTCCGTACCGTCACATCGTCCACTTCGACCTTGTTCACCGCAAAGCCCAGGTCTTTCCTCCGGCTGGTTCCGTAGCCGATGTCGATAACTTCGTCCTGGAATCCTGTACCTGCCCCTTCCTGCTTTTCGGCAATCTGCCGGGCGGTGCCGCATGCCGCGAGCGCCAGGATGGAAGGGGCGAGTATCAGCAGTATACGGTGCTTCATTCCTTGCACCATTTGTCAAGCCAGTCGAAGAAGTTGCGGTGCCAGTAGAGTGCATTCTGCGGGCGGAGTACCCAATGGGTTTCTTCGGGGAAGATTATCAGTTTTGAAGGTACGCCCATCATCTGGGCGGCGTTGAATGCCGCCATTCCCTGTTCGGAGGGGATGCGGAAGTCCATTCCGCCATGGATGCAGAGTATGGGGGTGTGCCATTTGGTAACCATCGAGGAAGGGGAGTTGGCATAATGCCTCTGGGCCTTGGGAGTGCTGGCGTAAGGCGCCCCTGCCTGCTGCATTCCGCCGAAGGTGATGCCGTCACCGGCAGGGCCTATGCCCGCTTCGGGATTGTAGGCATATTCGGTAAGTCCGCCGTTGTCCCAGTTGGCAAACCACATCTCTTCGGTTGTGAACCAGAGCTGCTTTTCGTCGAAAATGCCTGCATGGGCAATGAAGCAGTCGTAGAGGTCGCCGTGCAGACCTTCCAGCATATAAGCGGAATATCCGCCGTAGGATGCTCCCACGCAGGCGAGTTTGCCTACATAGGGCTGGCTCTTGATGTATCGTCCTGCGCTCAGGTAATCCTGCATATTGAGCCCGGGGTAGTCGCCGGAAATCTGCTCTTTCCACTCCTGTCCGAAAGCTGTGGTGCCGCGTCGGTTGGGGAGTATCACAATGTAACCCTGCTGAGCCATCAGGCGGTAGCACCAGCGATAGCTCCAATCCTGGGAATTGCTTCCCTGAGGGCCTCCAAGCACGATTTCAATGGCGGGATAAACCTTGGATGCGTCGAACTTTGGAGGATATACCACCCAGCATTGCATCTGTTTGCCGTCCACGGTCTCCACGAGCACGCTTTCTTCGCTGATATTGTCGAGTTTTGCAAATATGCCGTCGTTCACGCCCGTAATCCTGCTGCAGCTCGCCTTTCCTCCTGCGATGTCCACCGAAACGAGTTCTGCGGGGAATTCAAGGCTGTAGTAAGTCGTGAGAATCTTTATGCCGTCTTCTTTGTCGAGGATTGCAAAGGGGGAGAAGAAATCAGTCCACCAGTCGGCGGGGGTGAGCCTTTCCACATTGCCATCGGGCCCGACGCGGAAAAGCCCCTGCACTGCCTCGCTTACAAGAGCGCTGAAGTAGATTTTGTCGCCATGCCATACGGGGCCGCTGACATCATAATCGAAATCGGCCGAAAGGTCACGGATTTCTCCTACTTCAATGCTGTCGCCAAGTCGGATGTCGGCGACGAGAAGCCTTTGCTGGTCAGCCTCATAGCCGTCGCGCGCCATGGAAATCCATGCCAGTCTGCTGCCGTCCTCATTCCATACGGGGTCGGTATCATATCCTCCGGTGCTTGTAACTGCGGTGGTCTGCCGGGTTTCCACATCAAAGATGTAGATGGAAGTATTTGTGCTGAAGGCGTACCGCTTGCCGGTTTTCTTGCGGCAGGAGTAAGCTATGTGGCGGCTGTCGGGAGCCCAGTCGAGCTGCTCTATTCCGCCGAAGGGTTCTGTGGGGAGCTCGAAGAGTTCGTCGGTGCAGAGGATGTCGGTGGAATTCTCCAGGGTGATTTCGCCCTCGCCCAGCTTTGCCACATAGGTACGGGGCACTTCGGTTACCCAGTGGTCCCAGTGGCGGTACATCAGGTCCTCAGTGGCGTAGGCATCGGCTTTGTCCAGCATGGGGTCCGAATCCACGGGGCGCTCGACAGCGGTGTTCTTGATGGTGCTGGTGAACATCACATACTTTTCGTCCGGCGAAATCTTGAATTCACCGACCCTGTTGGGGATTCCGGTCAGGCGAACCCTCTTTCCCAGCCTGTTGCCGCGCAGGGGTGCCTTGTAGATTTGTCCGAACATCACGAAATAGATGCTTTTGCCGTCTGCCGACCATCTTGCGTTGCGCACGCTGCGGGCATAGCGGGTAAGCTGCACATTGCCGCTGCCGTCGGCATTGCAAAGATACAGGTTCCTGCAGGCTTTGTTTTCGGCAACGGACTGGTAGGTGACGCCATAGAGAATCTTCTGCCCGTCGGGTGAAAGCTGCGGGTCGTTCAGCCGCCCGAGGGCGAGCAGGGTTTCGGGAGTCATGCGTCCGTCGGTAATTTCTACATCCTGAGGGCCGATGTATCCCTCGCTTTCTTCTTTGTTGGTGTTCATGGTTTTGAAAAGTACCCCTATCCCCAGGCCAACCAGAGCACAGGCGGCCACGAGAAAAACGGGAATCAGAAGTTGTCTTGCTTTCATATATCTAACTTATTTTGCTATAATCCTTTATGTCGTATTTCCCTTTTCGGAGCTCGGCAAGCAGCGGCGCGTTCACCGGCAGGCTTAGCGTAGGGTCTGCGTCCAGCACTTTGTCGGCATAGGCCCTGGTCTCGTTCAGCATGATGCCGTCGCGGGCGAGGGAGGCGATGCTGAGCTTGATGGGAAGCCCGCTTTGCTGGGTGCCTTCAAGGTCGCCGGGGCCGCGCATCTTCATGTCTTCTTCGGCTATTTCGAATCCGTCGTTGGTGGCGCACATCAGTTCCAGGCGCTTGCGCGCTTCGGCCGAGGTTTTGAAATCGTGGACGAGTATGCAGTAGCTTTCGTCTGCGCCTCTGCCGACGCGTCCGCGAAGCTGGTGGAGCTGCGAGAGGCCGAAACGCTGGGCGCTTTCTATCACCATGACGGAAGCATTGGGTACATCCACCCCTACCTCGATTACCGTGGTCGAAACCAGAATCTGGGCCCTGCCCGCTGCGAACGCCGCCATGTTCAGGTTCTTCACCTCCGAAGTCTGCTGTCCGTGAACGATGGCTACTTTGTATTCCGGATCCGGGAAACGGCGAATTATCTCTTCATATCCCATCTCCAGATTGTTCAAATCCATTTTTTCGCTCTCGAATATGAGGGGATATACCACGAATACCTGCCTTCCGAGCTCTATCTGCTTGCGCATGAAATTGTATACCGCACCCTTTTTGGCATCGGAAATCATGGTCGTCCTGACGGGTTTGCGTCCGGGCGGGAGTTCGTCGATGACCGACACATCAAGGTCGCCGTACAGTGTCATTGCCAGAGTCCTTGGAATAGGGGTGGCGGTCATTACGAGCACATGCGGCGGGATACTGTTCTTTGCCCATAGTCTGGCCCTTTGATCCACTCCGAAGCGGTGCTGTTCGTCAATTATCGCGAGCCCGAGATTTCGGAAGATGACATTGTCTTCAATGAGGGCATGGGTGCCCACAATCAGCCCTATGCTGCCGTCTTCGAGCCCGGCGTGGATTTCGCGGCGCTCTTTCTGCGTGCTGCTGCCCGTAAGCAGGGCACATCGTACACCGGTGGGAGAGAGATACCTGGATATGTTTGCAAAATGCTGCTGCGCAAGCACTTCGGTAGGAGCCATCATGCAGGCTTGGCAGCCGTTGTCAACTGCAAGCAGGGCGCTCAGCACTGCCACCATGGTTTTCCCGGACCCCACATCGCCTTGCAGCAGGCGGTTCATCTGATGCCCGCTTTTCATGTCGTTGTGAATCTCGCGTATCACCCTTTTCTGGGCCCCGGTGAGTTCGTAGGGAAGGGCGTTGTAGCAGGCGTTGAATGCTGCGCCGACCTTTGTAATAGGGATGCCTACCGTGCCTCTCGAATGGACATATTTCTGCTTGAGCAGGGAGAGCTGCATGAAAAACAACTCTTCGAATTTCAGGCGCCGTACCGACTTTTCCAGGGCGTACTGGTCGGAAGGGAAGTGAATGTTGCGCAGGGCGTATGTGAGCGGCACCAGCGCATTCTCCATGAGAATGTAGTCCGGAAGGCTTTCCTTGATTTCCGGCAGGCACATGGCAAGTGCAGCGCTCTGGAGTTTGCACATCACCTTTCCGGTGATGCCGCCGTTCTTGAGTTTTTCGGTGCTGGGATAGACTCCTGTAAGCGTGCCGCGGGCATCGCTCCCTCCAACCATAGGGGTGTCCACTTCGGGATGAACGATGTTGAGCTTGCCGTTGAATGCGGAAGGCTTTCCGAAGAAGAGGAATTCCTTTCCCGGGGCGAGCCTTTCGTAATTCCACTTTATTCCTTTGAAGAATACCATTTCCATCTCGCCGCTCCCGTCGTTTACGATGACGCTCAGCCTTTTTGCGGCGTTGAAGGGAATGGGCCCGCCTCCTGCCGTTGCAATGCTGCCTTTAGGCCCGAGCAGGGTGCGGCTGGCAATGACCCCTTGCACCTGGACATAAGCCTGTTCGCCGCTGATTTCGGCGATGCGGTAGATGCGGCTGCGGTCGATGTATCGGAAGGGGTAGATGTGCAGCAGGTCGCTGAAGGTTTCTACACCCAGTTCACTGCGCAGCAGTGCAGCCCTTTTGGGCCCCACTCCGCTCAGAAACTGTATTTCCGAATTCAGCGCCGATGCCATAGTGTACAAAGATAATAAAATAAACTATATCCTGCTGTTGCATCCGCATAGGATTCAGCAGCAGGATATAAGCATTGGCGTATGCGCCGGGGGCGCATGTTTTAGAGCTTGGGACCGGCTTTCACAAGGGCCTTGCCAGCGGCGTTGCCTTCGTACTTGTGGAAGTTCTTGATGAAGCGGGATGCGAGATCCTTGGCTTTCTCTTCCCAGTCTGCGGCATTCTTGTAGGTGTCGCGCGGATCAAGGATTCCGGTATCCACTCCTTCGAGCTTGGTAGGAACTGCGAAGTTGAAGAAAGGAATCTTCTTGGTGGGAGCCTTGTCGATGCTGCCGTTAAGGATGGCGTCGATGATTCCGCGGGTGTCCTTGATGGAGATGCGCTTGCCGGTGCCGTTCCATCCGGTATTTACGAGGTAAGCCTTTGCGCCGCTCTTCTTCATCTTCTTTACCAGTTCCTCGGCATACTTGGTAGGATGCAGTTCGAGGAATGCCTGGCCGAAGCATGCGGAGAAGGTGGGAGTGGGCTCGGTAATGCCGCGCTCGGTTCCTGCAAGCTTGGCGGTGAAGCCGGAGAGGAAGTAATACTTGGTCTGCTCAGGGGTGAGGATGCTGACGGGAGGAAGTACTCCGAATGCATCGGCGCTGAGGAAAATCACCTGCTTTGCGGCAGGACCCTCGGAGCGGGGGCGGACAATCTTGTCGATGTGGTAGATAGGATAGCTGACACGGGTGTTTTCGGTAACGCTCTTGTCTGCGAAGTCAATCTTTCCGTTTTCGTCGACGGTAACATTCTCAAGCAGCGCGTCGCGGCGGATGGCATTGTAGATGTCGGGTTCGCTCTCCTTGTCGAGGTTGATAACCTTGGCGTAGCAGCCGCCTTCGAGGTTGAACACGCCCTTGTTGTCCCAGCCGTGCTCGTCGTCGCCGATGAGAAGGCGCTTGGGGTCGGTGGAAAGGGTGGTCTTGCCGGTTCCGGAAAGTCCGAAGAAGATGGCGGTGTTCTCGCCGTTGAGGTCGGTGTTGGCGGAGCAGTGCATGGAAGCGATGCCCTTGAGGGGAAGGAAGTAGTTCTGCATGGAGAACATGCCCTTCTTCATTTCGCCGCCGTACCAGGTGTTGAGGATAACCTGTTCCTTGCTGGTTACATTGAAGGCGATGCAGGTTTCGCTGTTGAGGCCGAGTTCCTTGTAGTTGTCAACCTTTGCCTTGGCTGCGCAGTAAACCACGAAGTCGGGTTCCTGGTCGAATTCCTTCTGGTTCTGGGGGCGGATGAACATGTTGGTCACGAAGTGTGCCTGCCATGCCACCTCCATGATGAAGCGGATTTTCATCCTGGTGTCCTTGTGGGTGCCGCAGAATCCGTCAACCACGAAGAGGCGCTTGCCGCTGAGCTGCTTCCTGGCAAGTTTCTTCACCTCTTTCCAGGTTTCCTGGGTCATGGGGTGATTGTCATTCTTGTACTCGTCGGAAGTCCACCACACGGTGTCCTTGGAATTCTTGTCCATGACGATGTACTTGTCCTTGGGGGAGCGTCCGGTGTAGATGCCGGTCATAACATTGATGGCTCCAAGTTCGGTTACCTGGCCTTTGTCGAAGCCTTCAAGCCCGGGTTTGGTTTCTTCGTTGTACAGAACCTCGTAAGTGGGGTTGTAGAGGATTTCCTTTACTCCGGTAATGCCATACTTGGCAAGAGTGATTTTATCCATAAATATAAGTTTATTGAAAGATTTTAAAGTTTGCGGTGCAAATTTAACAATTATTGCAACAAAAAACACGCCAACTGCGGCGTGTTTGAAGTTTTTTACAAAAAGTTGGAAGCAAATATAATTGCCACGGCAACAGGGGCGAGATAGCGGAGCAGAAAATACACCGCCGGGAACAGTTTTGCATTGCCGGACAGCTTTCCGCCGTTGGTGAATTCGTCGTAGAAGTCGCTGCGTTTCATCTTCCACCCCACGAATATCACGCAGAGCATTCCGCCGACTGGCAGGAGGAAGTTGCAGCAGAAAAGGTCCAGCGCGTCGAAAAGATTGTGCCCGAGTATCGTGCAACCTTTCAGCGGACCGAAAGCCAGGGCGCAGACGGCTCCTATCGCTCCTGTGACGATAAATACGATTGCAGTGGCCGCGCCTCTGCCGAGTTTTCTTTCCTCTATCAGCCATGCGACCGGCACTTCTATGAGCGAAACCGAGGAAGTGAGCGCCGCAATCACTACTGAAAGGAAGAAAAAGATTGCAACGGTGCAGCCGACTACGGGCGCGCTCTTGCACATGGATGCGAAGATGTAGGGGAGGGTGTCGAAAATGAGGCCGGGGCCTGCTCCGGGAGCGATGCCTGCAGCAAATACCGCCGGCATGATGACGAAACCTGCCAGCAGGGCGAAAAGCAGGTCGAAGCCTGCGGTGCCTATGCCGGAGAACAGCATGTTCTCGTCTTTGCTGACATAGGATGAATAGGTGATGATGATGCCCATTCCGAGCGAAATCGAGTAGAACGACTGACCTATGGCATTGGCGAATGTGGAGGCCGTAACCTTGCTGAAATCCGGTTTGAGCAGATACTCGACTCCGGCCGCACCGCCCTTGATGGTGAGGGAGTAGATTGCAAGAGCGATTATCAGCACGAACAGCACCGGAATGGCGAATTTGCTGAAGGCTTCGATTCCTTTCCGCACTCCGCCCACGACTATCAGGCAGGAGACTGCCATATAGATGGCAAAAGCCGTTACCGAAGCGTATGGCGAGCTGATGAAGATGCCGAAACTCCCGGCGACGCCGTCCTGCCCGGAATTCAGGAATCCAAGAGTGCATGCCTTAAAGAGGTAATGCAGGCTCCAGCCGCCCACGACGGCATAGTACGACAGGATGAGCGTGGGGGTGAGTATGCAAAGCACTCCGAGCCACTTCCATCCCGTGCCGGGCGAAAGAACTTTCAAGGCACCGAAGCAGTTGGCTCCGCTGCGGCGTCCTATCGTAAACTCGGCGAGGAAGATGGGAACCGACAGCAGCAGCGATGCCGCCATATATATAATAATGAATGCGGCTCCTCCGTTTTCTCCCACCATGTAGGGGAAACGCCAGATATTGCCGAGCCCGATTGCCGAGCCCGCAAGTGCCGCAAGGACGGCGAACTTGCTGCCGAAACTCTCTCTATTGCCCATTGTCAACTACTAACTAACTGTCTATCTGTTATTCTATTGTTTCCCGTATGTGCAGCCGGGCCAGTCGTCGGTGCGGAAGGGCCAGGCGGGAAGGCCCGCAGCGTTGTAAAGGTTGCAGACGGGGTTTGCGCTCCAGGCATATCGCACCGCAATGGGATGCGGCACTTCTGCACTTGAAACTTCCACCCTGTCGGCTGCCACTATCTTGGCATCGGCCCAATGCCAAACCTTGTCGGCACCCGCAATCTGGAAGCCCGTCAGTTCGCCCCTTTCGGCCTTGGCCACCATCTCCGGGAACACATTTACCTTTCCATACCGTTCCCGGGCGAAATCCCCGGAAGCAACTACCTGCAATCCGCCCTCGACATCGCTGAATGAAATGCTGATGCTGCCCTCGTGGAGAGTGTACGATTTGAAGCGGGGCCCGTTGCACACAATCTTCTTTCCATAGTCGCGCCCTTCAGCGAGCCTTGCAAGCCTTTCCCCGACTTCGCGCTTGCGCACTGGATGAATGTCTTCGGCTTCGCCAAGGTCGATTATGCATGCCATTCCAACTTTGTCGAGCGTCGTCGTGGCGAGTGCCTGCGCCTCGCGCAGTTCTGCCCAGTCGTCGTCGCCCGCCACCTTGCGTATCCCTTTGAAGTTCGCGAGCTGTGTGATGTAGAAGGGGAAGTCATAGCCCCAAAGGCTGCGCCAGTCAAGAATCATCGCATTCATATAGTCGCGATAGCGGTATGCGCCTTCGGCGTTGGATTCGCCCTGATACCATATCGCGCCTTTGATTGCATAAGGGGCGAGGGGCTTTATCATGGCGTTGTAAAGCACGGTCACGAGATTTGGCTCCCGGGCGGTGGATTTTGGCATGCCTTCGAACGAAACGGAAAGCGTCACCTTCCATTCATTGTCCAGGCGTATTTTCCCGCCCTGCGGGTTGCTTACATATAGCAGTTCTGGGTTGCCGTACAGCCCGCCGTCGCCGTGGTCGTCGGTATTGCGTATGCAGATGACGGCCTTGCCTTCCTTTACGAGCCTTCCGGGAATCGTGTATTCCCTCGTCTTGTTCCAGATGCGCCCCGTGCCCACCAGTTCGCCGTTCCAGAAGGTTTCGTCGAAATCGTCAACCGGTCCGAGGCAGAGGGTGAGGTTCTGCCCGGCCCATGAAGCGGGGATGTCGATTTGCTTTCGATACCAGTATATGCCGTTGACGCCGGGCCAGAGCTCCTGAACCTTGCAGGGAAGGGGAATTGAGCGCCATGCACTGTCGTCAAAGTCCGGCCCGGCCCATACCGCCGTATTTCCCTTCATGCCTTCGTCCTGGCTGGTGACGCGCTCGTAGAACGCGCTGATTTCTTCTTCAAAAGTCTTTTCTCGCACGGATTCATTGTCGGAAAGGCTCTGAACATGTGTAAGCTTCTCTCTCAGTTCGGGATACTCGCTGACTGCCCCCGCGCTCATCCAGGCTTCGATGATGGTTCCTCCCCAGCTGCTGTGGATGATGCCTACCGGCACTTTCAGGTCTTCGAGCAGTTTGCGTCCGAAGTACCATGCTGCGGCGGAGAAATTGCGAATGGTTTCAGGTGACGATTCTTTCCATTTGTCGAAATCAGCGCTGAAATAATCGTGCTCGGTCATTCCCGTGGCCCTTGCAACCTGCAGCAGGCGCAGGTCCGCCCATTTGGAGGCATTCGCTATGTCTTCCTGATTGGTGCGCTCCGACCTCCAGCTTTCCACTGGCATCTGCATGTTGGACTGCCCGGAAGCGAGCCACACTTCGCCCACCACGACATTGTTCAGCACTACGGGCTCTCCGTCCGAGATGGTGATGCTGTATTTCTTGAAGCTGCCCTTGGGCGTGTCTATTGCAAGCGACCACCTGCCTTCAGCGTCGGCGGTTGCAGTGTAGATTCTGTTGTTCCAGGAAGGCGTAACGCTCACTACTGCCCCGGGTGCCGCCTTGCCCCACACGGGTGCGGAGCATTTCTGCTGCAGGACCATGTTGTCGGTAAAGAGGGGAGTGAGCTGTACTTTCGCGTTGCCTGCGAGCGTGAGCAGCAGTGCGGAAATGATGAGCAGTGTCTTTTTCATCGGATGGGCGGTTTCAATGTCAAGCTATCTGGGGGCGTCCGGGATGCGATGGGCTCTCTTCCTGAAGTTCGCGCTCGGGCATCTTTCCTTCCTGAAGGGCTTTCCAAGCCTTGCGTTTTTTGAGGATGTCGATGGCTGCGAAGATTGCCGCCCGCATCGACCTGGGGTCGGCTTCATCGCGTCCGGCGAGTTCAAAGGCCGTTCCGTGGTCGGGTGATGTGCGCACCACAGGCAGGCCCGCAGTGTAGTTGACTCCGTCTTCGAAAGCAATGGCCTTGAATGGTGCGAGGCCCTGGTCGTGGTACATGGCAAGAGTGGCGTCGAACTGCTCGTAGTGTCCCATTCCGAAGTATCCGTCGGGGGAGAAGGGGCCGAAGGCGAGTATGCCTTCTTCCACGGCTTTCCGTATTGCAGGGATGATTATCGTCTGCTCTTCCGTGCCGAGAAGGCCGCTGTCGCCACTGTGGGGGTTGAGGCTGAGCACTCCGATACGGGGATTGGCAATGCCGAAATCCTGTTCGAGCGAGGCTTTCATCAGGCGCAGCTTGCTGAGGATTTTTTCTTCGGTAATGGCGGCAGGCACATCTTTGAGGGGAATGTGGCCCGTGACGACGCCGACCTTCAGCCTTTCGCTTATCATCAGCATAGTTACATCCTTCACTCCGAAGGCTTCCTGCAGGAACTCAGTGTGCCCGGGGAATCCGAAACCTTCCGCCACGATGGCCTTTTTGTTGATGGGGCCGGTGACGAGCACATCGATGCTTCCTGCCTTCAGGTCACGGACGGCCCGGTCGAGGGCCGTGATGGCGGCCTTGGCAGATTCGGCAGTGGCTCCGCCGGGCTCCGCGAAGACATTGTCCGGAAGGCAGTTGACTATGTTCACCCGTTTGGCATGGGCCTCGCTTGCAGAGGATATGGCGTTGGTGTCCATCTGCTCGATTTCAGGGATGGATTTGCGGTAGAAGCTGAAAATCTTGCTGGAGCCGTACACCACGGGAGTGAACATGTCCAGAATGCGGGGATCGCTCAGCGCTTTGATGATTACTTCGTAACCAATGCCGTTGCTGTCGCCCTGGGTAATGCCTACTATAATCTTGTCTTTCATATTGATAATGTGTTTTCATCTTTGACATATCCCTCATCTGCAGGCAGTCCGCCCCGGTCGTATGCCGCTACCGCAAGGGTGTCGCAGCGTTCGTTTTCCGGGTGCCCCGCATGTCCTTTCAGCCAGTGTAGGCGTACATTGTGCTGCTTGTACAGCGGAAGGAAGCGGAGCCACAGGTCGGCATTCTTCTTTTTCTTGAACCCGGTTGCGACCCATCCTTCGAGCCATTTCTTCTCCACGGCGTTCACTACATATGAAGAATCGCTGAACACCTCGACCGTAGCGTTCTGCCACTTGATGGCCTCCAGGCCTTTGATTACGGCGAGCAGTTCCATGCGGTTGTTGGTCGTGAGGGCGAATCCTCCGGAGAGTTCCTTCCGCAGGGAGCCACAGACGAGCACCGCTCCCCAGCCTCCGGGGCCGGGATTTCCGCTGGCGGCGCCGTCGGTGTAGAGGTATATTGTCGGTTTTTGTTCCATTTCAACAAAAATAATTATTTTTGTAAGATTATGGAAGGCTTGGTGAAAAAAGTAGCGATTCAAGGTTATTCGGGATGCTTTCATGAGGAGGCTGCAAGGCGCTTCTATGCATCTCTGGGCGGATATTCCCCGGTAATCGTGGAGTGCGACACATTCGAAGGACTCTACGAGGCCATGGGGCAGGGCCGCGCCGAGGCTGCAGTGATGGCAATCGAGAACACCGTTTCCGGCGGACTCATCCCCAATTTCGACCTTCTCCGCATGAATCCGCAGAGAATAAAGGGTGAGGTTTTCCTTCGTATCGAGCAGAATCTCATGGCTCTGCCCGGGCAGAGCATGGAGGACATTCACGAAGTCCGTACCCATTACATGGCAATCAACCAGACCCGTGAATTCTTCAAGAATTATCCTCACATCCGCCTTGTTGAAAGCGAGGACACCGCAAAATCCGCCGCGCAGGTGGCAAAGGAGGGCCTGAAAGGTGTGGGCGCAGTGGCATCGGCTTTCGCCGCACAGCTCTACGGGCTGCAGATACTCGCCCCCGGCATTGAAACCTACAAGCAGAATTTCACCCGCTTCCTTATCATGGACGACGGCCTAAGCGTGCCGGAGGACCGCATCGACAAGGCATCCCTTTGTTTCACCCTGCCCCATGCACCGGGTTCGCTCGCCCATATCCTCACCATCCTCTCCTTTTATGAGATGAATCTTACGAGGATTCAGTCCCTGCCCATCCCCGGAAAGGAATGGCAGTATTTCTTTTATGCCGACATCAAGTTCGGCAGTTATGAAAGATACCGGCAGGCCATTGCCGCAGTCCGGCCCCTGATTGATGAATTCCGTGTACTCGGAGAATACACTTCCGCCTTATGATAATACAACCGGCACACAGGACCGAAAGTGTCAAGGAATACTACTTTTCGGTCAAGAACAAGGAAATTGCCCGCCTCAATGCTGACGGGCGCAGCGAGGCTGTCATCAATCTCGGCATCGGCTCTCCCGACGGGAGACCTCCGCAGGCTGCAATCGACGAAATCTGCAGCTGCGCAAAGCAGGATGGCATGCATGCATATCAACCCTATGTGGGCATCCCTGAACTCCGCAGGGCATTCGCGGACTGGTATTCGCGCTGGTATGGCGTAACGCTTGACCCCGGCACCGAAATCCAGCCTCTGACGGGTTCGAAGGAAGGCATTCTTATCATCAGCCTCGCTTTCCTGAACAAGGGCGACAAAGTCCTTGTGCCGGATCCGGGTTATCCTACTTATTCGTCGGCTGCCCGGCTCTGCGAAGCGGAAATCTTGCCCTATGACCTTGTGGAAGAGAAGGGCTGGCAGCCGGATTTGGATGCCCTCGAAAAGATGGATTTGAGCGGTGTGAAGATAATGTGGACGAACTATCCCAACATGCCCACCGGAGCCCCTGCCGACCCTGCCCTCTACGAAAAACTGGTCAGTTTCGGCCGCAGGCACGGCATCCTCATCTGCAATGACAATCCTTACAGCTTCATTCTCTCCAAAGAGCACTTTTCCATCCTTGCCGTACCGGGTGCGAAGGATTGCTGCCTGGAACTGAATTCGCTCAGCAAGGCGCACAACATGGCGGGATGGAGGCTCGGGATGGTGGCTTCCTGCCCGGAAGTCGTCACTGAAATACTGAAAGTGAAAAGCCAGCTCGATTCCGGGATTTTCCGACCTCTGCAGCTTGCCGCCGTGCAGGCTCTTGCACAGGGGCCGGAATGGTTCGAAGCGCTGAATTCGGAGTATGAGAGGCGGCGCATTGCGGCAGGACGCATCTTCGACCTTCTCGGAGTCCGGTATAATCCCGCTTCGCAGGGCCTGTTCCTTTGGGGCAGGGTTCCGGAAGGGGAGGACCCCGTCAAGATTTCGGACAAGCTCCTTTACGAGGCAGGTGTTTTCATCACTCCGGGATTCATCTTCGGAAAGAACGGCGGCAGGTATCTGCGTATTTCCCTGTGCGCGACCGTGGAAAAGCTTGGCAGGGCATACGATAAAATCAAGTCCGTATTATGAATGTAGGTATCATCGGCCTTGGCCTCATAGGAGGTTCAATGGCTGTCGATTTGCGCAGGCGGGGCTTTGCTTCGCATATTCTTGGCGTGGAAAACGAGAGGGTGAATGCGGAAGCAGCCCTGAAGATTGGGCTGGCGGATGAAATCGTTCCTCTTGAGGAATGCGTGAGCCGGTCAGACATCATAGTTTTGGCCATTCCTGTGGGCGCTGCGGTGAAGTTGCTTCCTCAGGTGCTGGACATGGTGAAGGAGAGCGACAAGGTCGTCATCGATGTCTGCTCCGTGAAGGAGGCGATGTGCCAGGTGGCGCAGGGACATTCGGCCCGCAGCCGTTATGTCGCCACCCATCCCATGGCAGGTACGGAGTATTCCGGCCCGTGGGCTGCCATGCCCGGGCTTTTCGACGGACGCGCCTGCATTTTCTGCGATGTGGAAGAGTCCTCGCCAAAGGCCGTGAAGCTTGTCGAGAAGCTATACGATGTGCTTAACATGCGCGTTACTTACATGCGCAGCGATGCCCACGACATGCATGTGGCCTATGTGTCGCATATTTCCCATATTACTTCATTCGCCCTTGCCCTTACCGTACTGGACAAGGAAAAGGACGAAAAGCATATCTTTGACCTGGCGTCCGGCGGTTTTTCTTCCACCGTGCGTCTCGCCAAGAGCAGTGCCGACATGTGGGTGCCCATACTCGGGCTGAACCACGACAATGTGCTCAGGGTCATTGATACATATATAGACAAGATGAAAGAGTTCCGCGATGCAATCGATGCCTATGATGAGGAGAAGATTCGCGCTCTTATCGAAGAAGGTAACAAGATTAAAAGAATTATACGCTGATGGCTTCCAAACTCGAACTTGTTCCCCTGAATGAATGGGGATTTTTCCATCTCCCGCCCCGTCCCTGCGTTGTGGCCGGCCCCTGCAGTGCCGAAAGCGAAGAGCAGGTTATGCAAACCGCCCGTGGTCTTAAAGAAATAGGTATCAATGTGTTCCGTGCCGGAATATGGAAGCCCCGCACCCATCCCGGATGTTTTGAGGGAGTGGGAGCACGCGGACTGGACTGGCTCGAGAGGGTGCGCAGCGAACTCGGCATGCATATATGCACGGAAGTTGCCAACGAAAAGCATGTGGCGGAGTGCCTGAAGCATGACATCGACATGGTATGGATTGGGGCGCGTACTACGGCAAATCCCTTTCTTGTGCAGGAAATCGCCGAAGCCCTTCGCGGTACCGATATTCCTGTCCTCGTAAAGAATCCCGTCAATCCCGACCTGGATTTGTGGATAGGAGCCCTGGAAAGGCTGAATGCCCAGGGCGTGCGGAAGATTGGCGTCATCCACAGGGGTGTATCTACCGTAAACAAGATTAAATATCGCAATGCTCCCCAGTGGGAGATGGCAGTCGAGTTGCGCGCAAGGTATCCCGAACTTCCCGTATTCGCCGATCCCAGCCACATGGGAGGCAAGAGGGAATATCTTTTCGAGCTTTCCCAGCGGGCCATGGACCTCGGTCTGGACGGGCTCATGCTGGAGTCGCACTGCGACCCTTCCTGCGCTCTCAGCGATGCGGCCCAGCAGCTCACGCCTGCAGATTTGATTGCACTTCTCGAGTCACTGACGGTCCGTGATGCCACTACCGAAGATGAACGGTTCAACGACAATCTCCGTCAGCTTCGTGCCCAGATTGATGTCCTGGACGAGAACCTGATTTTCACCCTGGCTTCCCGAATGAAGGTCAGCCGTCAGATAGGTGACCTGAAGAAGGCCAACAGCGTTGCAATCGTCCAGCCTAACCGTTGGGACGAAGTCCTTGAACGCGTTGTCGTTTCCGCATCCTCCTATGGGCTTGACACCGACTTCGTCAAACGCGTTTTCAACGCCATCCACGAAGCCTCCGTCGCCGAGCAGAATAAATAAGAGTTATATTTGTAGTGGCATCCGTTGCAAACTCCACCGGATGTTGCTTTCAGACAGGCTTTTACACGACACACTTTTTTCGGCCACTATCTATTTCGTGCCGAAGTAGTTGAGAAGAAACCCTGTAGTAAAGAATCCATCGGCGACCTGCAGGAAATGCTTCCCATGCTTCTTGAAAAATAAAAAGGTCTTGCACATTTGACTATCCGTATGCGAACTTTCCTCATGCTTAAGAAATAGATTGCCTCATTGGAGGCGGAAACAAGTGTCTGATAATCCGATAATTAGCAGATAACTATCGCTCAAATACGCCGATAGTTTATAAGGAATCTATTGAAAATCAAGAGATTACTCTCGTACAACCTTTTGCCTGACTATCCGGCGAATCTCCATTCCCATCACTCACCACGGCTTCCAGAGTTTCTGGTGCCCTATCTTACGGACACTTGGAGCACCGGAGTTGCCGAAGACCGCAACCCCGTTCCTGAAACGCCTTGTTTTAGGCACGGCACACTTAAAATCAGGTAGTTACAAACAAAAACAAAGCGGACAAACCGTCGTTTATGACAATCTGTCCGCTTTGGCTCCCCCTCGGGGACTTGAACCCAGGACCCCCTGATTAACAGTCAGGTGCTCTAACCAACTGAGCTAAGGAGGAATTTTCGGAAGGCAAAGGTACTACAAAAAGTTTATTAAGCAAAATATTTTTTACTTTTTTTGACTGTCAAATTTGTATATCTTTGTAATCTCGACAGTTTCGATATGGATATTGCTCTTTTGTCCAAGATGATAGGTGAGCTGCTGCTCGACAGGGATGAGGTTGGCCTTCCGGGGCTTGGCGCGTTCCTTGCCGAAACCGTGCCCGCGAGTTTTTCCGACAAGGGTTATACCATCAATCCGCCATACAGGCGTGTGAATTTCCTTCCGGGGCGCTCGGATGACGATTCGCTCGTGCTTCTTTACAGTAGCAGCAACGGTATCGATTATGACCAGGCCAAGGCAATCCTTCAGCATTTCCTGGAGCAGATACGAAAGGAACTGGTCGAGAGCAAGATTGTCCTTTTCCCTGGCCTGGGGCGACTTCGCTCCACCCGTCAGAACAATTTCTTTTTCATCACCGATGAGGATTTGGACATCTATCCCGACGGCTTCGGCCTGCCTGCAGTGTCGCTGAAGAATCACACCGAAACCCGGACGGAGATATCCAGCAAGGTTGCCGAACTGGTGGCATTTGTCGAAGGCCCGGTAGAAGAGGCTTTGCCCGTCGTTCCGGAGGAAGAAACTTTGCCCTCGGTTCCGGAGGAAGAAGCTTCGCCTGTTGTTTTAGAGGAGGTTTCCGCCCTGGAGCCCGAACCGCTGCCGGAGGATATTCAGGAAGATATAATCGAACTTGTCGAAGAAGATGAGCCTGCCATTGCATTGCCAGAGGCGGAGGAACCGAAAGCGGAAGCACCTGCGGCAGCTTCGGGGCCGAAGCGGATTCGCTGGTGGCTCATCATTCCGCTGGTGCTGATAGGCCTTGCAGTAATCGGGCTTGCCACATTCGTGATTCTGGCGCAGGCCGCACCGGATTTCATCGACTCCATACTATATACACCCGAAGAACTCAGAATAATAAATTATTAGTATCCGCCAATGTTTGACTTAGTGTATCCCGCCGACCCGGCTCCGCTTATGAATGTGAAATCTGTCCGGGGCAACACGGAGGTACTGCCTGTTGTCGAGTCAAACGGCCTTGTCATAGGGCGGAGTACCCGGAAGGCGTGCCATGGGAATCCCTCTCTGATGCACCCTGTCGTGCATCTGCATATAATAGACCGTTTCGGAAAGCTCTATCTTCAGAAACGCTCCCGTACCAAAGACCTCTATCCCGGTTATTGGGATACCGCCGTGGGCGGGCATGTGACTTATGGCGAAAGCCTTTCCGAAGCGCTTATCCGGGAGGCTGCCGAAGAGCTCGGGCTGGTGGATTTCAATCCCGTTTATCTGAACTCTTATTCGTATATGAACGATAGGGAACACGAGCTGGTGAATATCTTTGCAACCATCACCGGGCGTAGAATCGAACCGGACAACGATGAGGTGGAGGAAGGCCGCTGGTGGACCGAGGACGAACTTCTCGATGCCATCGGGAAGAATGTGCTTACGCCCCAGTTCGAAGCGGAATATATTAAGATTAAAGATACATTGGCTGCACTTCTCTGATATGGCCGACATCAAGAAATTCATCAAGGATCAGCTGTCCGTATGGCCGCTGGCTGCGCAGAACTTCCGTTCTCTCAAGCAGGCATCGTACAAGCATTTCAATATCGGCGGGCTCGAAGTAAGCGTGCAGTTGAATCCATGCCGCATCGCTTCTTCCACGGCGGAAGTTGATGAAGCATCCATTGCGGCACGCAAGTGCTTCCTCTGCGCCCACAACAGGCCCAAGGAGCAGTTCCATGTCAAATACGAGGGGAAGAAACGCCGCACCTACAATGTTCAGGTGAATCCTTATCCCGTTTTCAGGGACCATCTCGTAGTGGTGCGCGACCAGCATCTGCCCCAGACCATCTGGCATCATTTCCCGGATATGCTGCTCTTTACGAAGATGTATCATGATTTCACCGTTTTCTACAACGGCCCCATGAGCGGTGCGTCTGCTCCTGACCATCTGCATTTTCAGGCATGCCCGAGGGGTGTCCTTCCTTTGGAAATTGCTGCCGACAAGGCTCTCGACACCGCAAGCGGAGAGTTGGAGCGGGTGCAGGATGCAAGTTTGTATAAGTTCGATGGATTCACCCGCGGAGTATATATCCTGAAGGCGACCACGCAGAAATCAATGGCCAAGCTGTTCTACCGCCTGTTGGAGTGCTCTCCGCGCAGGGAAGGAGAAGGGGAGCCCCGTTTCAACCTTTATTCATGGTACAAAAACGGCGAATTCCGCACCGTGGTGGTGCTGCGTTCCAAACTCCGTTCGCACCATTATTCCGCGCAGGGGGAGGAGCATCTTACCATGAGCCCCGGAGCTGCGGACATGGCAGGCTTTTTCATCGCCCCGAAGCAGGAAGATTTTGAAAAGATTACCCGGGAGCAGCTTGCTTCCATGGTGGATGAGGTGTCGGTGAGCGAGGAAGACGACGCTCTCGTGGTATGGCGCCTTACCCGGACCCAGCCCAAGATAGATGTGGGGATAATGGCTGCGAAGGAGATAGTATTCGAGATTATTTCCGACGGAGCCGGACCGCAGCGGGTGAGCTGGATGGACGGGAAAATCAATTACAACGGCATGCTCTACGATGAACTGACTTTCGATGCCGTGACCCGTTCTACGCTTTTCAGCGAACCGAGTTTCATTCTATATGATATTCCTATCGGAATCGGTTTCCACTGGGAGCAGAAGATTACCCGTCGCTTTGCGGGAAGGCTGCGCTTTATAGTGGAAGGCGATTTTATAAGGGCGGTAAATCGCGTGGGGATGGAGGATTACCTGCTGAGCGTGGTGAGCTCGGAGATGAAGGCGGATGCCCCTCCGGAGTTTTTCAAGGCGCATGCAATCATCTCACGCTCCTGGCTCATCAGCAATCTTCATTCGCACGGGCAGTTTGATGTGTGCGCCGATGACCATTGTCAGCGCTATCAGGGCCTTGACAATGCCGTCGGACAGAATGTGAGGGATGCGGTGGA
Organism: Bacteroidales bacterium; assembly: GCA_017469425.1. Taxonomy (GTDB): domain Bacteria; phylum Bacteroidota; class Bacteroidia; order Bacteroidales; family UBA932; genus Cryptobacteroides. The sequence continues at coordinate 113,385 of JAFUGJ010000036.1, read as the reverse complement.
TTTGAGCTGGGGGAGTGTGCTCACTTATGGAGGAAAGATTTGCGATGCACGGTATTCGAAATGCTGCGGCGGAACGATGGAGCTGTTCAGTACATGCTGGGAGGATAATGACTATCCCTACCTGCAGGCTTTGCCGGATGTGCCGGAAGAGGGCCGGGAGCCATTCTGCAGCAATCCCGGCGGAGAAGTGCTTGAACAGGTGCTGAACGATTATGACCTCGGCACGAGGGATTTCTACCGTTGGGAAGTCCGATACAGCCGTTCCCGCCTGAGCGAGCTTGTGAACCGCCGCCTGAATGCAGGCATAGGTACTGTGCGTGAGCTGAAACCCTTGAAACGCGGGCCGGGCGGACGCATCAGCCTGCTTGAAGTCAGGGGCGATAAGGGTAGCGTCACTTTCGGCAAAGAACTTGCCATCCGCAGGGCTCTCAGCGATACTCACCTGAAGAGTTCGGCCTTCGAAGTGGAGTGGGAGGGTGACACCTGCATCTTGCATGGCAGAGGATGGGGTCATGGCGTGGGGCTGTGCCAGATTGGGGCAGCCGTGATGGCTTCCCGCGGATACAGCTGTTCGCAAATCCTATCCCATTACTATCCCGGAAGTTCGATTACATCCTTGAAATCCAATGAAAACCTGTAGCCCATGGGCCTGGGTGCCGACATTGTATCTCGCTGAAGGAATCCCTTACTTTATAGTGAATGTGGTATCGGTCACCCTTCTCAAGCGTCTGGGTATGCCTAATGGGGAGCTTGCCATGTACACGAGCCTGCTCTATCTCCCATGGGTGCTCAAGCCTCTCTGGAGCCCCTTGGTAGATGTGTTCAGGACCAAGCGATGGTGGATTCTTGCGATGCAGGGGCTGATGACGCTGTGCTTCGCTGCCATAGCGCTGAGCATACCCCGAAGGACCGGGGCCCCTTCCGGAGCCTTTGCAGCCGCATTGGTTTTCTTCTATATCACCGCCATGCTTTCTGCAACCCATGACATCGCCGCCGACGGTTTCTATATGATTGCCCTCGACGAACATCACCAGAGTTTGTTCGTGGGCATACGAAGCACCTTTTACCGTATTGCGTCCGTTTTCGGACAGGGCGTGATAGTGGTTGTGGCAGGTGTGCTGGAAACCCGTATGGGAAACATCCCCCGGGCGTGGACATTGACTCTGCTGATGTGTGCGGCCCTTTTGCTCTTAATTACTGCCTGGCACGCATTCATGCTGCCCGGGGAAACCGTTCCTTCTTCCGCTACCGGAAAAGGGCGGCAGGAGAACCGCAGCATAAAAGGTGCTTTCGCTTCATTTTTCCGCAAACCCGGCGTCGTGCTTGCCGTAGCGTTCTTGCTCTTGTTCCGTCTGCCGGAAGCCCTGTCGGTCAAGATGCTCTCTCCTTTCATGCTTGACTCTGCAGCAGAAGGAGGGCTCGGCCTCAGTACCGCCCAGTCGGGGCTTGTCTATGGCACGGTCGGTATCATTGCGCTCACGATTGGCGGCATACTGGGAGGCGTCTTTGCTGCGGCAGTGGGTTTGCGCAAGGCTCTTTGGCCAATGGCCCTCAGCCTGGCGCTGCCTTGCGGAGTTTATCTATACATGGCTGTCGCCCAGCCTTCTTCCATTGCCCTCATTTACATTCTTGTTGCGCTCGACCAGTTCGGATACGGATTCGGTTTTACCTCCTATATGCTTTACATGATGTATTTTTCGCAAGGGGAATACAGCACATCGCATTATGCCATCTGCACTGCATTCATGGCACTCAGCATGATGATACCGGGGTTCTTTGCCGGTATGCTCCAGGAAAGCCTCGGCTATGTTGGGTTCTTTGCCCTGGTGATGGTCTGCTGCCTTGCCACAGTGGCGGTTACGGCGCTTCTGCCGTCGCGTGTCGATCCAGCTTTCGGATGCAAAAAATGATTTCGGTACGATATATGCAAAGCATGCATTGGAAAAAAGTGTTATCTTTACAAAACTAAAATTGAGCATTATGAAAACAATATTTAAATTAGCGCTTGCAGCCGTAGCGGCAACGGCGCTTACCATAGCACCTGTTAATGCCCAATCACGCAGTGGGAGCAGCACCAGGTCAGGTTCTTCGACCCAGAGCTCTTCCCGTTCTTCGTCTTCGTCAAGTTCATCCCGAAGCTCTTCGAGTTCTTCGCGGAGTTCTTCGTCCGGGGTCAGCCGCAGTTCCTCGTCCACATCCCGTGCGGTTGGCGGAACCATAAGCAGTTCGTCGTCTTCGTCGCGCAGCAGTTCTTCTGCGAGCCGTTCCACCGGCAGCACAAGCACCCGCAGCAGCTCCGCATCCTCCACCCGTTCCACGGGCAGCACCAGCACCCGGAGCAGTTCTGCCTCTTCCACCCGCTCGACCGGAAGCACGAGCACCCGCAGCAGCTCTTCTGCAAGCCGTTCTACGGGCAGCACCAGCACCCGCAGCAGCTCTTCCACGAGCAGCAGCACCCGTAGCGGCGGCACAGGCACCGGAACAAGCAGGACTACCGTAAGCGGCCGTGCAAGCGGAACTTCCGATGCAGCTACCAACGGCACCAGCCGTTCCTACAATCCTACCAACAGCTATGGCCGCCAGACCGCAGGCGCTCCCGACCAGGTCCGCTTCGATGACAACGGAAAGAGAGTGGCACCTTTGTTCCGCCGCCCTGTTCCTTACGACCGCCCCGGCGCATTCTACGGCGGTGCACCTCACTTTTATGGCTACCGCGTGAGGCATCTGCCTCATTTCGACAGGTATCGCTACTGGGGTATTGACTACTATTTCTACAATGGTATCTATTACAGGTTCTGGGATGATTTCTATCATATCTGCCGTCCTCCTTACGGCATCCTCTTCGACCGTGCGCTTTATGCACTCGAACTCGATGTGCTCACATTTGCATACTACAACAATGTTTATCGTGCTTACAATACGGTTAACAGCAATTATGCAACCATCAACGAGCAGAATCAGATTATCGCCCAGAACAATGCGACTATTGCTGCCCAGAATGCGACCATCGCCGCCAACAATGCTGCGATAGCTGCCCAGAACGCTACCGCGGCAACCCAGGCTTCTTCTCCTTCGATGGATATGAATACCCTCAGGTCGTATGCTTCCTATCAGCTTGCAACCAAGCTCGGCCTTGTCCAGAGCTTCGCTGCCAACGGACAGGAGTATTATTACGACGACGGCGTATTCTTTGTGGCGGATGCCAGTGGACAGTACAAGGTAATCGTGCCCCCTGCAGGTGCACTCATCAAAGCCCTCCCCGAGGACTATGACACCGTAACCCTGGCAGACGGCAATGAATACTATCAGGTTGACGATACCATTTATCGCACTACTGTAGTTGACGGAGTGCCTTACTTCGAGGTGCTCGGACAGTTGCAGAAGGCTTGATGATAACTTCTGAAAATAAAAAAAGCTCTGCAAGCGGCAGAGCTTTTTTTGTGGGACCTGGCAGATTCGAACTGCCGACCTCTTGCGTGTGAAGCAAGCGCTCTAAACCGACTGAGCTAAGGTCCCTCGCTTTGGGAGCACAAAAGTAGTGTTTTTTCGCGTCTTTGCAAAATTTAAGACAGTTTTTAGTCAATTATAATTGCTAAATTTGCAATTATATGAGACGCGGATTTGAAATTATTGCCATTGTTCTTGCCCTGCTTTCATGTACACGGGGGCAGGATATTACCGATTTGAAGATTGAACGCTACAAGGCCGAGGCCCGGATTCCGGTGCATTTCGTTCCTCTCGAACTCGGCAGCATCACGGCTGAAGGCTGGATACGCGACTGGGGTGAGACAGCCGCCGACGGCATCACCGGGCATCTGGACGAGCGCAACCATCTGTTCGCATACGCTTGGAAAGGCATCGACATCCCCGCCCGCCAGAATGGCAACGACAATGAAATCAGCAGCGTGGGATGGGTTCTGGAACAGGGAGCCTATTGGCTCGACGGCTGTCTCAAAACCGGCGCCGTGCTTGGTGACAGCACCCTCATCGGGAAAATCACTCCGAGGCTCGACGCCCTCGTGGAAGGTGTTCTCAAAAGCGAAAACAATACTCTCATTTACTGGAAAGCCGATTCCATCATTGTTGACAGCAAAGAAAACTGGATGGGCTCATTCAACAACTGGGCGCATGGACTGATGGGCCGCACGCTCATAGGATACTACCAACTCAGCCACAAGCCGGAGGTCCTGCAGGCCCTGGAAAAAGTGTATTCCCAGTATTTTCTCAAACTCCCCCAAAACGATATTTTCGAAGAAAACGCAGGGCTTTCCCAGGGGATGGTTCGAGGAGCCACGAATCTCGATGCAATGAGCGAGACATTTGTCCTTACCGGAAACCGTGCGATTCTTGACACGATGCTCGCTTATGCTTCCAACCCCATGGAACTTGCTCAGGAGGGCAGGCTGCTCGCAAAACGGGAACGCCATGACAACAATTGGGGGGATGCAACTATCCATGGCGTTTCCTATAATGAAATCAGCCGCGTTCCTGCCCTGCTCGCTCTCTGGAGCGGACGCGAAGAAAGCCTCGGGGCAAGCGAGCTCCTGATTGACTGGGCGGAGAAGTATAACGGCCTGCCCTATGGAGTGGTTTCTTCCGAAGAATGGATGAGCGGTATAGGAAGCCAGCGCTGCACTGAAACCTGTGATGTGCCTGCCACAATGTGGACCAAAGCCTGGATGCTCCGCCTTACCGGAGATGCCGGTTGGGCAGATGGAATTGAAAAAGCATTCTTCAATGCCGGGCCTGTTCCTGTCAGCCGCGATTTCCAGACCATGTGCTATTATCAGAGCCCCAACAGGGTGAATGAAGATACGCCCGCAGCTCCCCCCATTCCCGGGCCCGGTGGAAGGCTAATCTACTCACTTATAGGAAACAAGACCCTCTGCTGCGTTGCGAGCTGCAACTGGATTATTCCTAACTATGTGCAGAATATGTGGATGGCCACGATGGACGGAGGACTTGCATATACCCTGTACGGCCCCTGCAAGGTCCGGAAGCAAGTAAAAGGTGTTCCGATGGAAATAGACTGCGAAACCGCCTATCCTTTCGGAAGCGGGATTGATGTGCGCATTTCCATGAAAGGAAGTGTCAGTGCTCCCATGTATTTCCGCATGCCCGGCTGGTGCAAGGATATGTCCTTGCTGGTGAATGGAAAGCCGGTGAAAATCGCTGCCGATGCCGGATTTGTCAAGCTGTCACGCCGCTGGAAAGATGGCGACATTATCCATATCGAACTTCCCATGGAGCCGTCGGTCGGAACTGGTACGGACAATTGCTATCCGCGCGATCCTTATTTTACTGAAGCTCAATGGGGCAGGTACAATGCCGCCGTGGACGACACCCTTGCCGGGCGTCCTTTCGCTTATGTCAATTACGGGCCGCTGCTCTATTCCCTTCCGCTTGAAGACACGGACGAAAACAGCGTCGTTCCAGGCCAGGAGTATGGTTTTGCACTTGACCCTTCCGCTCAAATTGAAGTGGATACTTCCGGACAGATGCCCGCCCGCTGGGCCTGGGGCCTCTACGATGCCCCCGTGAAGCTTCGCATCCCGGCCATCCGTACCGGCTGGCAGGCCACTCAGACCGACCCGCTCCCGCGCACAAGGCAGTCTGCCGCTGAAGGCACTCCCGCCACAATCACCCTCGTGCCTTATGGCTGCACCAAGTTCCGGGTTTCCATGTTCCCGGTGACAGGAAATTAAATAGAGAAGAGGCGGCCCGCCCGGGCCGCCTCTTTCTATCATGGATTTCAGCTTGGCTTATTCTGCCTTGCCGTCACTGCCAAGAACATTTACGATCTTGTGCGTGTAGAGTTTCTTCATTTCGTCGCGTGCAGGTCCGAGATACTTGCGAGGGTCGAATTCGCCGGGTTTCTCATCGAATACCTTGCGGACTGCGGCGGTCATTGCAAGACGGCTGTCGGAGTCGATGTTGATTTTGCATACAGCGCTCTTGGAAGCCTCGCGGAGCTGCTCTTCGGGAATACCTACTGCATCGGGAAGCTTTCCGCCGTGAGCGTTGATAATATCCACATATTCCTGGGGAACGGAGGATGAACCGTGGAGAACGATGGGGAAGCCGGGGAGCTTCTTTTCAATCTCATGGAGAACATCGAATGCGAGGGGCGGGGGAACCAGACGGCCTGTCTTGGGGTCGCGGGTGCACTGCTCGGGCTTGAACTTGTATGCGCCGTGGCTTGTACCGATGGAAATTGCGAGAGAGTCGCAGCCGGTACGGGTGGCGAAGTCAATCACTTCCTCGGGGCGGGTGTAGTGGGATTCCTCTGCGGAAACCTCGTCTTCAACTCCTGCGAGAACGCCGAGCTCGGCCTCTACGGTGACATCGAACTGATGTGCATATTCGACGACCTTGCGGGTGAGGGCGATGTTTTCCTCGTAGGGGAGGGAGGATGCATCAATCATCACGGAGCTGAAGCCCATGTCGACGCAGCTCTTGCAGAGCTCGAAGCTGTCGCCGTGGTCGAGGTGAAGGACAATCTGGGGATGCTCCCAGCCGAGTTCCTTTGCATACTCGACTGCTCCTTCGGCCATGTAGCGGAGGAGGGTCTGGTTTGCATAGTTGCGGGCGCCCTTGGAAACCTGGAGAATCACGGGGGACTTGGTTTCAGCGGAGGCCTGGATGATGGCCTGGAGCTGCTCCATGTTGTTGAAGTTGAAAGCGGGGATGGCATAGCCACCCTTGACGGCCTTTGCGAACATCTCGCGGGTGTTCACAAGGCCAAGATCTTTGTAATTTACCATAGTTATATAAGGAATAAATTAATTTCCTGCAAAAGCAGCGCAAATTTAGTTATTTTTGCGGATACTTAATAATATTCCCTGCAAGAAATGAGCCAGCGGATTCTATTCATACATGGGCTTGCCTCCTCCGGACGCTTCAAAATGGCGGATCAGCTGCGCATTCTCATCAAGGGAGCGGAGGTGCTTGCTCCCGATGTGCCTCCGGAGCCGGAAACGGCGCTGGCATTTTTGGAGGCGGCATGTCGGGATTTCCGGCCCGGCCTGATTGTCGGGCACTCCCTCGGAGGCTTTCTTGCCCGCTGGCTGAAGGGCATCCCCAAAGCACTCGTGAACCCGACCTTCTCCGCATCACCGCTGCTTCGCTTCAACATGGGCGAAATGAAGTACCTTAGCCCCAGGGCGGACGGCGCACAGTCTTTCATGGTTACGGAAGAACTGTGCCGTGGCTTCGAGGAACTTGAGTCCGTGCAGTTCGGCATGCTCACACAGGAGGAGAAGGACCTCACCACGGCTTTTTTTGCCGACAACGACGAAATCGTCCGTCACAGGCATATTTTTGAAAGGGAATACGGAAAGCCCGGCATACGCTATCCCGGCACGCATAATCCCGCCTATCCTGAAATGAAGCAGTATATAGTTCCGGTTCTAAAAGAAATCCTGATATGAAGTACATTGTCAATGAATCCAACGAGGCGCGTTACAACATGGCTTTCGACGAGTACGCCCTCCAGTGCCTGCCCCTCGACGAACCCGTTTTCTTTCTGTGGCGCAACGCCCCTTCCGTCATCATCGGCCTCAACCAGAGCGCCTATGCCGAAGTGAATCTCAACTATCTTGATGAACAGGGCATCAGCCTCGCGCGTCGCGTTACCGGCGGAGGGGCCGTCTATCACGACCTCCAGAACCTCAACTATACCATTGCAGGTAAATCCTCCGACCTTGCTTCCGACTACCCTGATTATCTTCATTATGTGGTGAACGCCCTCCGCGAACTCGGAGTGCCCGCCGAACTGAGCGGACGCAACGACATCATGGTCGAGGGGCGCAAGTGCTCCGGTTTTGCAAAGAGGGTTTACAAGGACAGGCTGATGATTCACGGAACCCTCATGTTCGATGTGGATTTCGAAAAGCTGCGCAAGGCCCTGTCCGTGCCAGGGAGCAAACTCGAGGCGAGCGGCGTGGCATCGGTGCGCAGCAAGGTTGCAAATCTCAAGGAGTATCTTCCGCAGTTCGACGACATCCTGCAGTTCCGCGACGCCCTTCACAAGATTCTTGCCGCAGGAGACGGCGAGCTGGTGCTGGATGCCTCGCAGCTTGCGCAGATTGAAGCCGAGGCAAACGAAAAGTTCCGTACATGGGACTGGGTTTACGGCCGTTCGCCCGAGGCTGCTTTCAGGGCTTCCAGGAAATTCGCGTGCGGCACGGTGGAAGTATTCTGGTCGGTGGTGCACGGGCAGCTGTGCAACATTAGTTTCGGGGGAGACTTCCTGGGCAACCTCGCTCCCGAAGGCATCGCGGCCCGCTTGGACGGAGTCCGTTTTGAAAGGGAGCACATTCTCAGGGCGCTGAGTGACGGGAACGGCCCTTCGGTGCAGGACTGCTTCGATTCGTTGACAGCCGAGGAGCTGGCTGATTTGCTGACAGTTGCATAGCCTTCATGCGGGTTGTTGAAAAACTGTGTGTAAATTTTTTCAAAAAGTTCTTCCGCTTTCATATAATTTGAATTACCTTTGTATCCCGATTGGCTCTAATCGGGATTTTTTATGTCCAAAAGTTTTAAAGATGCCAGCCTTCAGTATGTAGGCTTGCAGGATGATACAAATATATTTGAACTGCGGTCCGAGCGGTTCACCAACAGATTCTTCATTTTGAGCGGGGAGGGAACCCGCCGCCTGATGGCCTTCCCCGAGGTCGTAGGATTCGATTCCTATCAATCAATGCTTCCCGCTACCATCGCCGCCCTCCGTTACCTTTTCCCTTCTGGTTCGGAGGGCGATGTCGATATACTCACCATCCTCCGGGGCGGATTGAACTATCCGGTGGAAGAAGCCTGCCACAGGGTTGGCGTCAGGGTGAGGGATATTCACTTCGTTTCATGTGAGCGAACCATAGAGAATCATGTCATTACCGGGCTCGACATCAAATACGAAAAACTCCGTGTCACTACCGACCGAACCTTGGTTATCGGCGACATCATCGCCACGGGAGACACCCTGCGCATGTGCATCGACCAGGTCATCGACCGTTTCCGCCGCAAGGGAGGGAGCATACGGAAGATTATCTTCTTTACGATAGGAGGCACGCGTGCGGTAGACCTTCTTGAGAGGCTTACCGAACGCATCAGCGCCATTTTCCCGGGATTCGAAGGTTTTGAGTGCTTCTTCTACGAGGGCATCTTCTCCGTGTACAAGGACAAGGGCGTCAGCGGCATCAATGTGCCCGATATTGATTTCGGATGGAAGGACGGAGTGGTTTCGCCCCAGTTTCGCCGCTATGTCATCGACAACGGAGATGCGCTTTTCGAAAAATGCATCATTTATGACGGGGGAGCGAGGCGGTATGAGATTCCTGTCCATTTCGAAGAAGTGTTCGACTATTGGTATGGGATACTGGAACGCGCCCATGGCATCGACCCGGTGGCCCTGGTGAACGAGAAGCTTGGTTATGAAGGACCCCTTGAATACGAGGAGTGGCTGGATGTGACCGGTCTGCACGGCTGCCAGTACGAAGGACTTGCCAGGCTTTGGGAGGACGAACAGGCGCTCTGCCGTTGCTCGGATGCCCTTTCGATTGAAGACATGGCAAACAGGAGGATAGAACAAATCCACAAAATATCCAGGTATTATGAGTAACAAAAAAAAGATTGACGCAGATTACACTTCGTCAGCAGTAGATCGCGCAGGGCGCAAGAGCACCCTGAGCATGTTCATGGTGATGCTCGGCTTCACCTTCTTCTCCGCCAGCATGTGGGTGGGTCAAAACCTCGCCGCAGGTCTCAATTTCAATGGTTTCATCTGGGCTCTTCTGCTCGGTGGTCTCATTCTCGCTGCTTACACCGGATCGCTCGGTTTCATCGGAGCGGAAAGCGGTCTTTCCCTGGATATGCTTGCCCGCAAGAGTTTCGGCACCAAGGGCAGCTGGCTTCCCAGCGCCATGATCAGCTTCACCCAGATTGGCTGGTTCGGGGTAGGTCTTGCAATGTTCGCAATTCCCGTCGCCAAGGAACTTATGAACCTCACCGTCACTCCCGACACAATGCCCTGGCAGGGATACCTGCTTGTCCTCATTGCAGGCATCCTCATGACCGGAAGCGCATACTATGGCATCAAGAGCCTCACCATCATCAGCTACATTGCCGTTCCTGCAGTCGCAATCCTTGGCACCGTGGCGATGGTTCTTGCCGTCAAGCGCGGCGACCTCGGCCTTGTCGAGCAGTTCAATGTCGGCACCAAGGACCTCGGCATCATCGCCGGTGCGGGCCTCGTGGTAGGAAGCTTCGTGTCGGGCGGTACCGCAACTCCCAACTTCACGCGTTTCGCCAAGAGCGCCAAGGTTGGTCTGTGGACCACTGTCATCGCCTTCTTCATCGGCAACAGCCTCATGTTCTTCTTCGGCGCCGTATCCAGCATCTATGTAGACGGGAACGACATCTTCGAGGTCATGCTTCACCTGAACCTCTTCTATCTTGCAGTGCTCGTGCTCGGACTCAACATCTGGACCACCAACGACAATGCCCTCTATTCCGCAGGGCTCGGCCTCAGCAACATCTTCGGCCTCAGCAAGAAGACCATGGTGCTCATTTCCGGACTCATCGGTACCGTTGCAGCCGTGTGGCTCTACTGGAACTTCTGCGGATGGCTCAACATACTCAACTGCACCCTTCCTCCCGTCGGCATCGTGCTCATCATCGACTATTTCGTGAACCGCAAGTCGTACCTTGACGGCAGCAAGGATGAAAAGGCCGTCAACTGGTTTGCCGTCGCCGGTGTAGTGCTCGGTGCAGTGGTGGCGAATCTCGTCCACTGGGGATTCCCCGCCATCAATGGCATGGTGGTCGCTGCCATCTGCTACTGCATCGGACGCTTCGTCTGCCGTCAGGCTTAAAAGATACACGACTCCATCCGTTTTGGGGAAGGCCGCCATGTCCGGCCTTCCCCAAAATGTGTTATATTTGCGGCATGAAACAACTTGATGTAAAGCTCATGCACCCGGCAGAGCAGATTGCGATTATTATCGGACGCATTTACCGCAGCGGTATGACCACCACTTCCGGCGGAAACCTTTCCATAATGGACGACAATGGCGACATGTGGATTACCCCTGCAGGTATCGACAAGGGGTCGCTTACCCCTGCGGACATAATGTGCGTCAAAGCCGACGGAACGATTGTCGGCCCCCACAAGCCTTCCTCGGAATATCCCTTTCACAGGGCCCTGTACAAGATACGCCCCAATCTTCACAGCGTAATCCACGCCCATCCTCCGGGGCTGGTGACTTTCAGTATCACCAGGCAGATTCCCGACACTTCCATACTTCCCCAGGCACTGGGCGTATGCGGTCCGGTAGGGTTTGCCCCCTACGCACTTCCCGGAAGCGAACTTCTCGGCGAAAAGATTGCCGGGGAATTTGCCAAGAACCCCGATTACAAGGCGGTAATCATGGAAAACCATGGGGTGGTGCTGATGGGTGAAGACATTGCCGACGCATACCAGAGGCTCGAAACCCTGGAACTCTGCGCCCGCACCATACTGAATGCCCGCACCCTCGGGAAGGTGACTTATCTTACCGACAGGCAGATTCAGCACCATGCCCAGGCCATCCACAACAGTTTCCAGCATTTCATGAATGTGGAGCATCCTTCCGACGAACGCGCCATCCGCACTGAAATCTGCAGGATAGTGCGCAGGGCCTGTACCCAGGGGCTCATGAGTTCGTCTTACGGCACTGCTTCCGTGCGCTGGAGAGGGAACGATTTTCTGATTACCCCTGCGAATGTGCAGCGCTGGGACATGGAACCGTCCGAAATAGTCCAGGTGAAAGACGGCATGGTCGAGGCGGGCAAGACTGCCAGCAGGAGCGTTGCGCTTCATTATGAAATCTATAAACGCAATCCCGGCATCAACTCCATCATCCTCACCCAGACCCCTTCGCTGATGGGTTACTGCTGCACCTCGGAAAAATTCGATGTCCGCACCATCCCCGAGAGCTGGATATTCCTCCAGGATGTTCCCAAGTTCCCCTTCGGCAGCCAGTACGACAATCTCAACGAACTTGCCGAGGAGTTCAAGGTCCGCCCCTGCGTGATGCTGGAAAACGACTCGGTCATCGTGACGGGCGATAAGCTCATCAATACTTTCGACCGCCTGGAAGTGGCCGACTTCAGTGCCCGTTCACTTATCATGGCCGCTCCCATAGGGAAACTCAGTCCTATCACCGACGCAGAAATCGAAGAACTGCGCGTCGCCTTCCATGTAGGAGAGTAGGTGTTGAAAGTCAGGCTCGAAGGACACTACGGTTACTCACGGCTAATTCTTTCTGCAATGCCGGGCGTGCTGATGATGATTGTCATCAGCATTTACAGCATCGTGGACGGAATCTTCGTGTCCAATCTTGTTGGAACTACCGCATTTGCAGCCCTTAACCTGATCTGGCCGCCCATTGCCGTGGTCGGCGCCTTCGGAACCATGGTCGGAACCGGCGGCAGCGCTCTGGTGTCCAAGACGATGGGGGAGGGCCGCGAAGAAGAGGCCAGGCGCATCTTCAGCATGGTGGTCGGCTTCATTTTCCTGCTGTCCGTGATCCTGGCAGTGCCCTTGTATGTTTCGATGGGGCACATCGCCATCCTGCTGGGAGCCGAGGGCGACATGGTGGAGCAGTGTGTCATCTATGGCAGGATATGTGCCATCGGACTTCCTTTTTTTATGATGCAGATGGGCCTGCAGCCTTTTTACATGGTTGCGGAAAAACCGCAGCTCGGCACTATCCTTTCCGTACTCTGCGGATTTGTGAACATGGGGCTCGATGCCTTGTTCATCGCGGGTTTCGGCTGGGGCCTTGCCGGAGCCGCCGCCGCATCAATGGTCGCATGCTTCGTAGGCAGTGCCGTGCCAGTCTGTTATTTCGCGTCAAAGGGCAATTCCAGCCGCTTGCGTTTCCGCACGGTGGCATTTGTGTGGAAGCATATAGCCGACTCCGCATCCAACGGCCTTTCAGAGTTTGTAGGAAGCATTTCCTTCAATGTGCTTGCCATGTGTTACAACCTGCAGCTGATGAACAGCTATGGCGAAGATGGCGTTGCGGCATATTCCGTCATGCTTTACATAGGCTACATTTTCTTCGCGTTCTTCGCTGGCTACAATATGACGGTTACCCCTCTGGTAGGATATAATTATGGGGCGGACGACAAGAAGGAACTGCACAGCCTGCTGATGCACAGCCTGAAGCTGATGTTCTGCCTTGGCGCCCTGATGTTCCTTCTGGCCGAAGCCATCGCAGTGCCTGCTTCGAGGGTTTTCGTGGGTTACGATGAGTCTCTTCTCAGTCTTACCGTGCATGCCATGCGTATTTACATGCCCAGCATCCTTTTGTCCGGAATTACCCTTTTTTCGTCGGCATGGTTCACCGGGCTTGGCAACGGGCCGGTTTCCGCCCTCATATCTTTCTGCCGCATGTTTGTGTTTGAGCTCGGTTGCGTTTTTCTCCTGCCGCTGCTATTCGGTGTGGAGGGCATCTGGTTTGCGGTCGATGTGGCGGAAGTGCTGTCGGTGCTGCTCTGTGCCGTGCTGCTCCTGAGGTTCCGCCCCCGTTATGGGTATTGACAAATGCAACAGAAATTGTTCCGGCCGCATCTTTATATGGAATTTTAACCCTTATTGTGATATGAAGAGATTGATTGTTTTCTTTGCGGCAGCGCTCGTTTCTGCGCTTTCGCTCAATGCACAGGATGTCATTACAAGGACGGACGGCACTGAGATTATCGGAAGGATTATCGAATCCAATGAAAAGACGGTAAAATATAAATCTTGGACTGACCCTCAGGGACCTACATATTTCATTCCTTCTTCGGATATACTGATGATTCGTTACGATGACGGTCAGAGCGAAGTGTTCCCTGCAGGAAGGGCTGTCTTGAGTGGTATGAATTCCGGCAACGGCTTGAATTCTCCGGTTGCCCCGGCGTATCGTTCAGCGGTAATGCCCGGCTTGAAATATCGGGACATCAAAGACCTGTACGACCCTTATTTTTATTCCCATCAGCCAGGCGACCCTTACAGCCGTTTCCTGGCCGGTACCGGTTCCTTCTTTTTCACGGGTCTGGGCCAGGGTATTGACGGGGAATGGGGCCGTGCGTTCAACTTCTTTGCCGCTTACTGGGGTCTCCGTGCCCTGGCCTGGGCCACAGCCGATTATGTGTACTATGATTTCTCGAACGGCTTCCATTCCGATGTCAGCTACAATGGCATCAGTGCGGTGTTCAGGCTGGGTGCGACAGCCATGAAGATTTGGAGCATAGTTGATGCAATCCGGGTTGCCAAGGTGAAGAACATGTATCATCAGGACCTCCGCCGCGGGTATTCGGGCCTTGACTTCAAAGTAGAGCCTTTCCTTAGCATGGAGCCTTCCGTCGCCCCTTACGGAATCGAAGCTGCAATGCAAAAGCGGCAGCCCGTTGCCGGACTGTCGCTCAGAGTGAGTTTCTGACAATTCTTCTGTCAGTTCAGTTTGTCGGCGTTTGCGAGGAGATACTTCTCCGCTTCCACATTCCACAGGCCGTTGTGTGCCTTGCAGATGCGGTCAAGCTCATCGAACACGGGCTTTCCGACCTTTCCGAAGTCGGCGATTGCCGTGAGAGGCATGGTCAGCTGCGTGTAAACCATCTTCTTTCCTCCTGGAATGTCAGGCAGGTTGAGCGTAGTATCCACCACCGTGTTCAGACCGCCGATGTGGGTAATGAGCCCGGCAGGATCCATCCCCTTGCCCATCAGGTCGATAGCTTCGCGCATGTCATCCGTGTTGCCACCGCTGGTTCCCACGATGTGGTGGGCTTCATAGTGAACATTGTAGAAGTTGAACTTTGCGCTGAAATCCGGGCTCTTGGGGCCTGAAAAGAAGTCGAGGCATCCGTCGAAACCGAGGATGGCGTCAGCCTGCTCGATAACCGCAGGTACGGGGGCCATGACCACGACATCGTCGTAGCCTGTTCCGCCGGAAAGTTCCTTTAAGGTAGCGACGGCATCACCGCTGCCGGTATTCACATAATGGATGTCGATTCCGCGCTTTGCGAACATCTCCTTGGTGTATAGGGATTCGGCACGGTCCAGGCGGCTTTGGTCGATGTCCGTTATGACGAAGAGGGAAGGAATAGGGCCCTCGCGATGAAGTACATAGTTGATCATTGCCAGCCCCATTGGACCGACACCTGCGAGCAAAGCGAGCTTGCCGCCTTCCTTGATTTCCATTTTGTGCACATACGAGCCGGGAGTCGTGTGGTAATGTGCGTGGAGCGCTCCTATCACGCAGCTTATCGGTTCGCTGAGAGAGGCAGGGTAGAAGGCATCGCCAAAGTAACGGAAGAGGCACTTCTGCTCCATCACCTCATTCGGGATGATTACATAGGTGGCATCGCCGCCGCAGTATTTGTACGAGTAACCGGGAGCGGAGAGGATACCTACGGGGCCTCCGGGATAGTTGATGGCGGGCTGGATGCTGAATTTGTCACCGGGTTTGAACTCGTCCTGCCATTTCTCCCCAACTTCCACGATTACACCGGCGAATTCATGCCCGATGATGGTAGGGTTCTGCGCCACATCGTTGGGAACACGCTTGTGGTCTGCTCCCTGGTGGGAGGATTTGTAGGACGACATGCAGATGTCGTCGCTCACTACCTTGGCAAGGATTTCATCGTCCTTGATTGCCGGAAGTTCGAATTCTTCGAGCCTCAGGTCTTCTTTGCCATATAGGCGTACTGCTTTGGTTTTCATATTTGATTCAATTTAACTTAACATCACCTGGCCCCCGGTAACGGGGATGGCCTGCCCGGTCTCGCCGGTCTGTTCTATGGCGTAGAGGATAGCCTTGGTTACATCTGCCGGGGTGCATCCCTTGTGCATCGGCACTTTGGAAAGATAGTATTCCTTCACATCCTCCACGGTCTTTGCTCCGGGCACTTTGCCCGCATTCAGATACTGCACATAAAGGCCCTTCACCGGATCGCTCCACAGCGGACCGTCCAGGAAGTTGCCGGGGCAGATGCTGTTGACCTTGATGCGGTAGGGGGCGAGCTCGAGGGCGAAGGACTGGGTGAGCCCGATGCCGCCGAATTTGCTTCCTGCATAGGCGAAGTTCGCCTTGCTACCCACCAGGCCGCTCTTGCTGTTCACCTGGATGATGTCGGCAAAGTATTCGGGGTCAACTGCAGTCTGCAGCTTCATTACATGCTGGGCAACCTTCGCGCAGTAGAAATAGGCGCTGTAGTTAATCTTGGTGACGAATTCCATGTTCTCGGGAGTCATTGCCTCAAGGTCGCCTGCGCGGACCACTCCGGCATTGCTCACGAAAGCATCGAGCGCGCCGAAATTGCGTACAGTGGTGGCTATGAGATTGTTAAGGCTGTCCATGTCGGCAACATTGGTCTTTACGAAAATCGCCTTGTTGTTCTTGGCAATCGCGTTGAAACCGGCAGCGGTCGCCTCACCGGTAACATCGTTAAGGTCGGCCACCACGATATTGGCGCCTTCCTTCATGAGTTCTTTAGCGATACCTTCGCCAAAGCCCTGGGCAGCACCGGTAACTATGATGGTTTTACCCTCCACCCGTCCGGCACTTGCTCCGGCTGAAACCTTGCGCCTGTAGTTTTCCACTTCCCAGGTGTCGATGAACTCAATCCATCCGGGCTCCATTCCGTGTTCTCCTCCGAATGCCCGGGCTCCGCATGCCACCTTCATGGCGTCGCAGAACACTTCGGTAATGATTTCGGCATTCTTTGCATTGTCGCCCACGGCAACGAGTCCGATGCCCTTGATGAGTATTACCTTGGGGGTATGGCCGTATTGTGCGATGTAATCCTCAATGGCCTTCTCCGCCTTTGCAGTGTCGGTATCCTCAAGCCGGATATAATGGCTCTTGCAGTAAACGATGATGTCGGGGGTGAAGGGCGCCGCCACCTTGGCGAAATTCTCCTTGCTTTCTGCGAAATACAGGGCGAGCTCGCTGCCGGTGATTTTCAGGGTCTTGAGTCCGCGGCCTTTCCTGCTCAGAATCTGGCGGATAGCCGGGATGGATTCTATGATGCTGTCGGGAAGCGTAACTGTCCCGTCCTGCTTGGTCTCCACGGCCTTTTCGAGCTTTCCTATGATTTCTCCGTAAATGGCATCGATTTCGGCTACGGTGTCGGCAGCCACGAAGATGCCGTGGTTCTGCAGGAAGATAACCTGAGGCTCAGCTCCATGAGCGGCTTTGTAAGCCTGGATTTCGTCGTAAACCTTCTTGAAGAGGGTATAGCCGGGATCGCAGTAGGGGATGTACAGTGCTTCCGGGAAGAGTTCCCTGCATTTGGATTCCGCCTGCACGGAGCACATCAGGGCATTCACGAGTGTAGGGTGCAGATGCACGACGAAAGCAAAGCCTATGGCATTGTGCATGGAGGTTTCCACGGAAGGACGGCGGTCCTTGGTGATGCAGGCTGCGGCAAGGTCTTCCTTTACCTGGGCTTCACGCTCGGCGGTGTCGGCACTGTAGGTCTTGGTGCCCATGGGGTTGAGCTTGGCTCGGTCCAGCACGGCAAAGCCGTCTTCACCTATCGTGGCGAGTGCATGTCCGCTGGCCTTCACCCAGAGGCGGTCGGCGGTCTTGAACGATGTGTTGCCGCCTCCGGCAATCACGAAACGCGAATCCGCCCCATATCTGCGGGATACCTCTATAAGTTGTTCGATATTCTTTTCCATTTATTGTATGCAATTCTGAATAATCCTGTCGCCTTCTTCAATTGAGCGAAGCCCTGCCTGGTGAGCGGCTATTGCGCAGGCGCCTCGGTAATTGACAGCCTTGAGCCTGGGGGAGAGGTCGGAGGCATCGCGGGTGCGGAGCTTTATGGGTTCCATGGCGGGAGTGTTGTGCTCCGAACCGAAGCTGACGATAAATCCTTCATCTTCAAGGAATCCGGCATACTGTTCAAGCACTGCCGTGGTATTGCGCGTAGTGATGAATTCCACGCTTCGGAACCCGCGCTTTTTGAGCGTGTCGGCAGCCTTCTGGAGGTCGCCCTCGAAGTCGGTGAAATTCCCCTTTGCATCGTCGCCGAGGAAGGGATATGTTGGGATGCCTCCGGCAGCCTCGATAATGCGCTGTACGGTTTGCATGGGAAGGAACGCCTTGGGGTCTTCGGGTACGAAGGCGGCGCCTCCGGCCTTGAGCAGGCGGCTGCGGATTTCGTTTTCTATGGCGGCGGCATCGTTCACACCGGCTTTGGCAGGCTGTCCGAAAATGCGCTCATAGTGTTCCGCCTTGCAGTTGTCGCACTTGGAGTTGGCATCCACGGCAAGGCGAAGTGCCGTGGCAAGGTGCCTTTCGCGGATGGAGCCCCGGGTAAGGTCGCTGCGAATCTTCCCGAAGTCCAGGGAGAAACTTTCGCCCACGGCGGCAAGATGCGCGTTGAGTTTGGCACACATTCTTTCAACCTGGGCGTTGGATTCAGCCTTGACATCGGCAAGCAGGCGAGCTTCCTCTCCGGAAAGGATTACGGGGAAGGCGAGACCTTTTCCGCTGATGTAGGTGCGTCCGGGATTGTTGGGGTCATTGACCCTTAGCCCGGCGGCCTGGTCCTCGGCGTTCAGGGATATGAATTCGATGCCGAAAAGAGGGAAGAGGGCGCGCTTTGCGCAGCCCTCCTTCCAGTCCTTGTAACCGTCGGTGGAATAGAAATCGTTGATTCCAACCACCTTGACCCCTTCAGCGGCCGCCATGTCAAGCGCCTGCTCCACATCGCGGAAAGCGCTGAAGGAATATGGTGTGTGCAGATGTGCGTTTACTTCGGTCATGGTTTATACGCCCTTCTTTGCACGGAGAATCTGCTGTGCGGATGTGAAGTTTCCGGTGGGAACATAGTCCTTGAGCGGAACCATCTTTTCATTGATGACATCCAGGAACCAGCCCGGCTGAGGGAAGAATGCTTCCTCGAGCTCGTGGCAAGGGGTAATCCAGTTGCGGGAGCCGAGCACCACGGGAGCAGCGTCGAGATAGTCGAAGCAGAGGTCGGCGATGTTGGCTGCGAGGTCGTTGAGGAAGGAGCCGCGTGCGGAGGCGTCGCCTGCGATGATGATGCGACCGGTCTTCTTCACGCTCTCAATAACCTTGTCGTAGTTGAAAGGCACAAGCGAGCGGGCGTCGATGACTTCGGCTTCGAGGCCATATTTTTCCTTGAGCTCGTCGGCCGCCTTGAGCGCCCTGTAGAGGGTTGCGCCTATGGTGAGGAAGGTGACATCCTTTCCGGCACGCTTCACATCGGGCTCACCGATAGGAATCTCGTAGTATCCTTCAGGCACTCCTTCTTCGTGGAACTGCTCGCCAATGCCGTAGAGACGCTGGCTTTCGAAGAAGATGACGGGGTCGGTTCCCTGCAGGGCGCTGTTCATCAGACCCTTGGCGTCGTAAGGAGTGACGGGGAAGACAACCTTCAGGCCGGGGATATGGGTGCAGAGGCTGGTCCAGTCCTGAGAGTGCTGCGCACCGTATTTGCTTCCGACTGAAACGCGCACGACAACGGGCATCTTGAGGATGTTGCCGCTCATTGCCTGCCACTTGGGAAGCTGGTTGAAGATTTCGTCGCCGCAGCATCCGAGGAAGTCGCAGTACATGATTTCAGGAATCACGCGGCCTCCGCACATGGCATAACCGATGGCTGTGCCGATGATGGCGGCTTCAGCGATGGGGCTGTTGAACAGACGGTGATAGGGGAGAGCCTCGGTAAGTCCGCGGTACACTGCAAATGCGCCGCCCCATTCGCGGTTCTCCTCGCCGTATGCCACGAGCGAAGCATCCTTGTAGAAACGGTCGACGATGGCCTCGAACACGCCGTCGCGGAAGTTGTACATCTTCATGCTGCTGACGGGCTTTCCGTTCTTGTCAAGATAGAAGCGGCTCTTGCCTGCAATCTGCTTCACCCTCGGGTTCTCTTCCAGAGGCATGAGCACATCGGGTTTGGCGTCGCTGAGGGAATCCACGCTGCCGTTGCTGAACATCATGTCGCCGAGAAGTTCATTCTCCTTCACGAGGTCCATGCGGGGCGATACGCTCTCGTCGATTGCGAGCTTGTACATTTCGAAGATGGTTTCCTTCATCTTCGCCTGGATGGCGTCAAGGTCTGCCTGCGTTGCAACACCGGCTTCGATGAGTTTCTTGCCGAATGCCACGATGCAATCTTCAGCCTCCCAGGCGGCAATCTCTTCCTTGGTGCGGTATGAGCTCTGGTCCGAAGGGGAGTGTCCGCTGTAGCGGTAGGTCACCACATCGAGCAGGGCCGGGCCTTCCTTCTTCTCGAGCAGGGCTTTCTTGCGGCGGAATGCATCGATTACTGCCAGGGGGTCATATCCGTTCACGCGCTCTGCGTGCCATGCTTCGGGGTTGAAGCCTGCACCGATGCGGGCGGGGAAGGTGTAGCCCATGGTTTCGCCCTTGGTCTGTCCGCCCATCGCGTACTGGTTGTCCATCACATTGATGAGCACGGGAAGTCCGCCTTTCATGTCGCCCTCCCAGAGGGTGCGGAACTGGTCCATGGAAGCGAAGGTCATGCCTTCGAGCACGGGGCCGCGGGCCATTGCACCGTCGCCGAGGTTGGCTACCACGATGCCCTTCTTGCGGTTGACTTTCTTGTAGAGGGCGGCGCCCACTGCGATGGAACCGCTGCCTCCCACGATTGCGTTGTTGGGATAGATGCCGAAGGGGGTGAAGAAAGTGTGCATGCTGCCGCCGAGACCTTTGTTGAAGCCGGTGGTGCGGGCGAAGATTTCAGCGATGGCACCGTAGATGAGGAAGCGTATGCCGAGTTCCTTGGTGCTGCCTTCGAATCCCTTCTTTGCAACGGCCACGGTAGCTCCGTCCCAGAATTCGTCCATGATTTTCTTGAGCTCATCCTCGGACAGGATTTCTATGCTGCGCAGACCTTTAGCGAGAATTTCGCCGTGGCTGCGGTGGCTTCCGAAGATGAAGTCGTCGGTGTCGAGATTGTAGGCCATGCCTACGGCTGCCGCCTCCTGGCCTGCGGAGAGGTGTGCGGGGCCTGGATTGTTGTATTCCACGCCGTTGTAGCCTCCGGTGGTCTTGACCAGGTTGAGCATGGTCTCGAACTCACGGATGGTGAACATGTCGCGGTAGATGCGGAGAAGATCCTCCTTGGTGAAGTTGCCCTCCTTGAGTTCTTCCTTTACAGTCTTCTTGTACTGCATTACGGGAATCTCGGGGAACTTGATTTCGTGCTCTTTCGGGCGCAGGGTGACCTCAGGGTCGATATAAAGTGATTTAGGCATGGCTATTTAAGTGAAAAAACGGTTTCTTTGATGATTTCGGATACTGTGGGATGGGGGAAGACTACTTCCTTGAGCTGTTCGGCGGTCATTTCCTGCTCGATTGCGATGCAGGCCGCGTTGATGATTTCGGAGCAGGGGTTGCCGAGCATGTGAACGCCCAGCACTTCGTGATATCTGGCTCCGAAGATAATCTTGCAGAGACCTTCGCCGCGCTCGTTTTCGGCAACGAACCTGCCTGCATAGGCCATGGGGAGCCTGGCGACTTTATAGTCGATGCCCTTTGCCTTGGCTTCTTCTTCGGTGAGGCCCACGCCTGCTACTTCCGGATTGGTATAAACGACACCCGGTATGGCGTTGTAGCGCATGCGGTCCTTGCGACCGAGGATGGTGTTCACCGCCACTTCGCCTTCGCGGGAAGCGGTGTGGGCGAGCATTGAGAATCCTGTTACATCGCCTGCGGCATATACTCCGGGGATGTTGGTGCGCATATGCTCGTCGACCTTGATGCCATAAGGGCGTCCGGCAGGATTGAGTGCGAGCTCCACTCCGAGGTTCTCGAGCCCGAATCCCTGGAGGTTGGCACGGCGGCCTACGCTCACAAGAATCTTGTCGCCCTTTACGCGGCAGACCTTTCCTTCGGGATCCTCGTAAACTACGGTGTCGCCTTCTATGCCTGTAACCTTGCACTTGAGGCAGAACTGGATGCCCTTCTTCTCGTAGTTCTTCTGGAGCATTGCGCTGATTTCGTCGTCGAGGGGTCCGAGTATCTTGGGCAGCATCTCAACAACCGTAACCTTGGTGCCGAGGGTGCTGTAGAATGCGGCGAATTCCATTCCTATTACGCCGCCGCCGATAACCACGAGCTCCTTGGGCTGCTCGGTGAGGGCGAGGATTTCGCGGTTGGTGACTATGGCATCGCCCGCTTCCTTCAAACCGGGGAACGGAGGTACTGCCGCCTCGGAGCCGGTGCAGATGAGAAGGTTCTTTGCGGTGTAGCTTTCTTCTCCGGCCTTGACTGTGATGCCATCGGCGCCGCGGCCTTCGATGCAGGCCTGGGCTTCGACTACCGTCACTTTGCCGGCCTTCATCGCTGCCTTGATTCCGCCAACGAGTTTCTTTACCACCTTGTTCTTGCGGGCTACGATTTCGTCATATTTGAAGCTTGGGTTTTCGGTGTACACGCCGTAATGGCCGCCGTCCTTTGCATAATTATAAACCTTTGCGCTGTAAAGCAGGGTTTTGGTGGGGATGCAGCCTTCGTTGAGGCACACGCCCCCGAGGCTCTTGCGTTCGAACAGTACGACTTTGAGTCCTTCGGCTGCAGCCCTTTCCGCTGCTACATATCCGCCGGGGCCTCCGCCGATGATTGCTAAATCAAAAACTTGTTCCATATTGTAATGCTGTTGTCTTTTGTCAGAATTCCACTTCGAGGGTTTCGATTTCGGTGGCAACCTGCTTGAGGAAGCGGGTGGCCTCTCCGCCGTCGATTGCGCGGTGGTCGTAGGTTAGGCTGAGGCCGAGGTAGGGAACGAAGGCGGTTACGCCGCCGCCGATGTCCTTGGGCCTGGGAACGATTGTGCCCACTCCGAGAATTGCGCTCTGGGGAACATTGATGATGGGGGTGAACCATTCAACGCCGTATCCGCCGAGGTTGGAAACTGTGAAAGAGCCTGCCTCCGCTGCGAGAAGGTCGGGATTGAAGGCCCCTTTCTTGCAGGCGTCCGCCGCTTTCTTGAGTTCCTTGCTGAGACCGATGATGTTGAGTTCTTCGGCATTCTTGATTACCGGAACCATCAGGCCGCGCTCCGTGTCGACGGCGCAGCCGAGGTTGACGCAGTTGAAGATGCGCATTGCGTCGCCGAGGCAGTGGGAGTTGACATTGGGGAACTTCTGTAGGGCCTTGATGACTGCAAAGCAGACGAAGTCGTTGATTGTGATGTTTGCGCTGATTTTGCCTTCTTCGA
The DNA here is from genome assembly GCA_017469425.1 of Bacteroidales bacterium. GTDB lineage: Bacteria > Bacteroidota > Bacteroidia > Bacteroidales > UBA932 > Cryptobacteroides. The sequence continues at coordinate 90,138 of JAFUGJ010000036.1, read as the reverse complement.
GGGCTTTCTTCGCCTTTTTGCGCAGAGCCTGTATCCTGCGGGCGTCGGCGCCGAGCATGTGGGTGAGCTGTGCGGAGTTCTGAAGCGAGTTGTACATGCTCTTTGCGATGAGCTTGCGCATGTTGCTCATCTTCACGACTTCGAATTCTTCGCCTTCCCCGGCGATGTCGGTATGGTTAGGCTTCCAGGTCTTGAGGTCGCCGCCTTTCACGGTGCCTGCAAGGCCGCTGCCTTCGCCTGCCACAAGGCCGCCTTCGGCAATGCGTGCCTTGGCGAGTCCGCTGAGCCTGCCCTGTGCCGCAGCCGCGGCTTCTACATCGCGGGCGATGATGCGTCCGTGGGGGCCGCTGCCTGCAACGGCGTCGAGGTTGACTCCCTTGTCTGCGGCAATCATGCGGGCACGGGGCGATGCCGGTGCACCGGGGATAAGTGCTCCGTTTGCGGAAGGAGAGGAGGTTTCCTCTGAAGCCGCGGCCACACTCGGCACGCTAAGAGGGAGGGGCCCGTCGCTCGCGGCGGGAAGGGTCTCGCTCCTCTCCTGAGCCGTGCCCGGAACAAATTCCGCGAAGGATTCGCCCGGCTGGCCGATTACCATGACATTGGTGAGGACGGGAATCTCGTCGCCGTCGTTGAAGAATACGGCAAGTACGGTTCCTTCCACTTTTGATTCTTCTTCGAAGGTGGCCTTGTCGGTTTCGTATCCGAAGAGGATGTCGCCGACCTTGACGGTGTCACCTGTTTTCTTTTTGAATTCGGAGACTATGCAGCTCTCCACTGACTGGCCCTGTTTGGGCATGATTACTACTTCTGCCATTATCGTATGGTTATTGTTTTTTTACATTTTTAGACAACAAAATTACTCAGAATCGCCAAAAACGGCAAGTTTTGACTTCGGGCGTAAATATGAATTTTGACTATTTGATTGTGATTTTTGAGATTTTGTTAAATTTGCGGAAACTAATGAATGCGATGAGCAACAAGACAGTCATTTTCTCCGCTCCGTCGGGCTCCGGCAAAAGTACTATTGTAAACCATATTCTTGCCCTGCATCCCGAAATGGAGTTTTCGGTGTCGGCTACCTCCCGCGCGCCCCGCGGCACGGAGCAGGATGGGAAAGAGTATTATTTTCTTAGCGTGGATGAATTCCGCTCCAGGATTGAGCAGGATGCGTTCGTGGAGTATGAGCAGGTTTACGAAGGCCGGTTTTACGGAACGCTCAAAAGCGAGGTCGAGCGGATTTGGGAAAAGGGAAATGTGATTATTTTCGATGTGGATGTGAAAGGTGGGGTCAATCTCAAGAAGTATTTTGGCGACGCCGCCCTGTCCGTGTTCATAAAGGCCCCTTCGGTGGAGGTGCTGCGCCGGAGGCTCATAGGAAGGGGGACCGATTCTCCCGAAGCCATTGCCGAAAGGGTTGCAAAGGCTTCCGAGGAACTCACATACGAAGACAGGTTCGATTATGTCCTGATAAACGACAGTCTCGATGCCGCCTTTGCCGATGCCGAGCGCGTCGTGGATGATTTTCTTGCAAGATGAGAGTCGCGGTGTATCCCGGATCTTTCGATCCGCTGCACATAGGCCATAAGGCAATACTCGAATATTTGACCGGGGATGGATCATTCGATGCAGTGTATCTCGTCGTCTCTCCCCAGAATCCTTTCAAGGACCCTTCGAAGGCCCTTAACGCCCGCAAGCGTTACGAGGCTGCAGTGGCCGCCGTGGCAAGGCATCCGGAGCTTCGCGTGAAGGTGGACGACATAGAACTTGGAATGGACCCTCCGAATTACACTATCCGCACTCTGGATGCCCTCAAGGCGAGGGAACCGGATAACAGTTTCACCCTTGTGATGGGCGCGGACAACCTCGAGGGGCTGCCCAGATGGAGGTGCTCCAGGCGTATCCTTTCCGACTATGAGATTGTGGTGTATCCCAGGCCGGGATACGATTCTGAAATGCTGCTCGACAAGCTTCACGAGCATTGCCGCCAGCGCCATGTCCGCTGCAGTGTGACTTTGATTGATGCTCCGCTTGTTGATATATCTTCCACCGGCATCCGCAAGGCTGTTGCCAAGGGGCGCGACATGAGCGGGTATTTGATGTAGGGGAAGCGCCTACAGCATCTTCTTGCGGTGGAATATCCACCATGCCGCAAATACTATCACGGCCATCAGGCAGAGCAGCGCAATCCATGCGAAACGCCATCCGTCAAAGGGTAGCTTTACATTCATGCCGTAGAAACTCGCAATCAGGGTGGCAGGCATCAGAAGCACGCTGATGAGCGTGAAAATCTTCATGATGTTGTTCTGCTCCAGGTTGATAAGACCTACGGCGGTGTCCTGCAGGTATTCCAGCCTTTCGAAGGTGAAGTTGGTGTGGTTGATGAGCGAGCCTATATCCTGGAGTATGACATTCAGGCGGGCGTCGTATTCGTCCGGGGTGCGTCCGCTTTTCAGCAGGTTGGTGATGAGCCGCTGCTTGTCCACGATGTTTTCGCGGACGAACATTGCATTTTCCTGCAGCTGGTTGATGTCGAGCAGGAAATCCTCGTTGATGTCCTCTTTCTGGTTGATGCGCTTGCTGAACTGGGTGGTTTCCTTGGCCATCAGCTCGATGATGTCGGCATCGAGGTCCACGCGCTGGTCCATGATGAAGAGGAAAATCTTCCATCCGCTCTGGAACTGGGCCGGACGCGCCTGGATACGCCTTTGCAGGGATGTGAAGGAACGGAGGGGTATTTCGCGGAGGGTCGTGAGGGTGTCGCCCACGATTATGAAGGAAACAGGGTCGATGGTCATCTCGTCGTCGGCGGGCGAGAGGAAGTTGGTGTTGGCGAAAATGGCGGTCTCGTTTTCAGAGAAACGCGATGAACTCTCGATTTCCTCCGCCGTGGCCCGGCTTTGGATTTCGGTTCCCAGAAATTGCTCCACCGTGCGCTTTTCATCGCCTGTGGGTGACAGAAGGTCTATCCACAGCACATTATTCTTGCCAATTCTGGCAAACTCCGTTTCGTGCTGGCTTACAATGATGTCAGCTCCTTGCCTGTAGAAAATGCTGATCATTCCTCTTCCAATTTGTTCCCGGCGCCCCATAGGCGCTGGAAGGGTTAATATTACGGGTTAGCTGACATCACGGAGAAGTCAGCCTGCAAATTTAGACAAAAAAATTGTTTTTTGCTTATCTTTGCAATAGAATATGAACGAATATCCTTCCAAAGTATTGCAGGATGCCGTTGAGTCCATCAGTTCGCTGCCGGGTGTTGGAGCCCGCAGCGCGCTAAGGCTCGCATTACACCTGCTCCGCCAGCCTACCGACAACATCCATCATTTTGCATCGTCAATCGACGCGCTCGCTACGGATGTGCATTATTGCCGCGAATGCAACATGATTGCCGACTCCGAGCGCTGCGGGATTTGCTCTGATTCCCGCCGCGACCATAGTGTCATCTGTGTCGTGGAAAGCGTGCGGGATGTGATGAGCATCGAGGCTACGGGGCAGTATAAAGGTGTCTACCATGTCCTTGGAGGAATCATTTCCCCAATCAACGGGGTAGGCCCCGGCGACCTCGCAATCGACAGCCTGGTAGGAAGGCTCGCTGAAAGCGGGGCTCCCACCGAGGTCATACTTGCCCTCAGCGGCGATGTGGAAGGGGAGACCACATCGTTCTATCTTTACAGGAAAATCGCGGGGCTCGCGTCCAGGGTGAGCACGCTTGCGCGTGGCCTTGGTTTCGGCGACGATTTGGAATATGCCGACTCCCTTACGCTCGGACGCTCGATAGTCAACCGGCAGGAATTCAAGCCTTAGGGGCCGATGCGTCAAGGTGCTTGATTTTCCGCACCGGATCACAGGTCAGACCTATGCCCAACTTGTTGAATGTCTTGCGGTCGACCTCGCTCAGCATGACGGTCGAATGAACCTGTGCGCCTGCGAGTCCGGGCAGCTGGTCGAGAGCCATCTTGCAGTTCTCGTCAATCAGGCTCATCATCGATATGGCAACCAGCACTTCGTCGGTATGCAGCCGTGGATTGTGCCCGTGCAGGTAGTTTACTTTCGTTTTCTGGATAGGCGCAATCATGGTCTGGGGAATCAACTTCACATTATGGGCTATCCCTGCCAGATGCTTGAGTGCGTTCAGCAGCAAAGCGGCGCTGGGGCCGAGCAGGGAACTGGTTTCTCCTGTGAGGATGGTGCCGTCTTCCAATTCGATTGCGGCGGTGGCAACCCCGGATTTTTCCAGCCTCTCCTTGGCGGCAACCGTGCATTTGCGGTCTGCGGTAATGATTTTCGCCCGCTTCATCAGCAGCGAAATCTTGCTCACCTCGGCTTCCGTAGCTTTTCCGTCGGCAAAATTGCAGAGAGCCGTGTAGTAGCGGCGTATGATTTCCTGGCGCGATGCTTCCCGGCAGACTTCGTCATCGTCGATGCAGTATCCTGCCATGTTCACCCCCATGTCGGTGGGAGACTTGTAGGGAGTGTCGCCGTAGATGTCGTCGAACAGGGCGTTCATGACCGGGAATATCTCGATGTCGCGGTTGTAATTCACGGCTGTTTCCCCGTAGGCGTCCAGGTGGAAGGGGTCAATCATGTTGACATCGTCCAAATCCGCAGTGGCGGCTTCGTACGCTATGTTGACGGGGTGGGTGAGTGGCAGGTTCCAGATAGGGAAAGTTTCGAATTTCGCATATCCGGCCTTGACGCCTCGCTTGTTCTCCTGGTAAAGCTGGCTGAGGCATACTGCCATCTTGCCGCTTCCCGGCCCGGGGGCTGTCACCACCACCAGCGGCTTCGTGGTGGGAACATAGTCGTTCTTGCCGAAACCTTCTTCGGAATCAATCAGGGCGACATTGTTCGGATATCCTTCTATGGTGTGGTGGTAGTATACTTTTATGTCCATGGCTTCCAGGCGTTTGCGGTAGGCTTCGGCGCTGGACTGCCCGTTGAAGTGGGTGATGACCACGCTGTTGACGCTGAGGCCGCGGTCCATGAACTCGTCGCGCAGACGCAGCACATCCATGTCGTAGGTGATGCCAAGGTCGCTGCGCACTTTGTTTTTCTCGATGTCGACGGCGCTGATGACGATGATGATTTCGGCGTCGTCCTTCAACTGCATCAGCATCTTGAGCTTGCTGTCAGGCTCGAATCCGGGAAGGACCCTGCTGGCATGGAAATCGTCGAAAAGCTTGCCGCCGAATTCCATGTAGAGCTTGCCGTCGAAGGAAGCTATCCGGCTTTTGATATGTTCCGATTGGATTTTGAGATATTTGCTGTTGTCGAACCCGTATTTCATAAGATGCCTGTTTTGAATACGGGATGCAAAATTAAGGTTTTTGATGCGAAAAACAAAATAAATGCTTTAGCCTTTTTCCTTGCAAATGCCAAAGTAATTGACTAAATTTGAGAGTAATTGACAGTTGATGATATGAAAAAGTGTTTTTCTTTTGTTTTTGCCCTGTCGGCTCTCATTTTTGCACAGAGTTGCTGCAATTCCGGGCAGCAGACAGCAGGCGTAAGGACCTCTGCACTTGACGATTCTTGCTGGAACTCTTCCCAATGGATTTCCGCTGCCGATGCCCCTGTAGTTGAAGGAGAAGTCAAGGGCGGCTCCAACTACCGCTCCGCCGACGGTGCAAGCTGGTTCCTTGCAAAGCCCGTAAACTCGAAAGAACTCCTTTCTGCAAAATGGATGGCTTCCGGACTGGGAGTCTTCCAGTTGTTCGTGAATGGCAGGCCCGTTGGAGAAGAAGTCCTGAAGCCGGGCTTTACGCACCATGCAAAAACAAAGTATTCATTTACTTACGATGTCACCGACGCCTTCAACTGCCGCTCCGGTGCGGTGAATGAGATTTCCGCGCAGCTGACTCCCGGCTGGTGGGGCGACAAAATCGTCACTCCCGGCGGACATGATGGCATGATAGGACGCAAATGCGCTTTCCGCTCCGTCCTTGAACTTTGCTATACAGATGGAAGCAGGGAGCTGTTCGGTACCGATACCTCAAACTGGAAGGCGGGAATCGCGGGCCCCGTGACGCATGCCGGAATCTTCGACGGCGAGAGCTTCGATGCGGGCGTGCTTCCCGGTTTCGAGACTCCGGAACTGCTTTCGGAACCCGAACTGAATACTGAATTTTCAGGCCGGATTCTGCCCTCCGCGGGAGCTGAAGTATATCTTCGCAGGGATTTGGCGCTCAAGCCCGTCGAGGCTTATACCTGGAAGGATGTCGAGGGAGCGTCCGAAGAGTCTTTCGGCAAGATAGTCAAATTGAAAGAGTTCCGCTCCGGGGCCGCAATTACTCTTGAACCCGGCGAAACGCTCGTGGTGGATTTCGGGCAGAATGCCGCTGCCGTTCCATCCTTTGTGTTCAAGGCGAAGGCCGGTACGCATCTCGTCTGCCTTCCCGGTGAAATATTGAACGACGGCAACGGCTCCGGGAGCCGCGGAATGGACGGGCCGGAGGGGAGTGTGCACAGGACCAACCTCCGTACTCCGGACGACTGTTTCAGGGTTGACTATACTTTCGGCTCCGCCAGGGGTTTCGTATCCTATACTCCTTCCTGTTCCTTCTTCGGATACCGCTTCGTTTCCATTACGGCAGACAATGCCGTCGTCATCAAAAAGCTGGAATCCGTTCCCGTTACCTCCATTGCCGCAAATCTCGAAACCGGCAGCATCACGACAGGAAACGACCTCGTAAACAAGATTATATCCAACAGCATCTGGGGACAGCGCTCCAACTATCTGTCGGTTCCCACCGACTGCCCGCAGCGCAACGAACGCCTCGGGTGGACGGCCGATACGCAGGTATTTACCGAGACCGGAACCTTCTTTGCCAACACCGACGCCTTCTTCCATAAATGGATGCGCGACATGCGGGATTCCCAGAGCCCGACCGGGGCTTTCCCCGGAGTGGCGCCCACTGCGCAGTATGGCGGCGACATGATGCGTCTCGGCTGGGCCGATGCAGGCATCATAGTTCCGTGGACGGTCTGGAAGCAGTTCGGCGACACTTCCATAGTCGATGAAAACTGGGATTCCATGGAAAAATACATCGACCATGTGAACGAAACTAAGTTCGACCAGCCGACCGTGGCTGCGGAGAATGGCAATTACCAGTGGGCGGACTGGCTTAGCTACGAACCTCTCGAGAGCTGCGGGGGAGGCGCTTTCCTGCAGGACGGCAAGCGCACGAGACGCCCGGAAGCCATCGAATACTGGAGCTATCTCGGAGCTTCCTACTGGGCTATGGACGCAGGCATGATGCTCGACATGGCAAGGGCTTCCGGCAGGGATGCCGGGAAATATGAGGCTATGGAAGCCGCGGCGAAGGCGTACATAAAAGAGAGGTTCCTTCGTGCCGACGGAAGTTTCAAGGTGGAGATACTAAATACCATGCAGACTCCCGCTCTGTTCGCCCTTAAAAATCATTTGCTTGAAGGGGAGGCCCTTGAAGCCGTGAAAGGGCGCCTGCGCAGTAATTTCGCGGCCCACGACAACTGCCTGCAGACCGGGTTCCTCGGAACTTCAATCCTCATGGATGTGCTGACGGAGAACGGAATGTCCGATATTGCATACGAGCTGCTGCTTCAGCGCAAGAATCCGAGCTGGATATATTCAATTGACAACGGAGCCACCACCATCTGGGAACGCTGGAACAGCTATACCCTTGAAAATGGAATGGGCCCCAAGGGCATGAACAGTTTCAACCACTATGCATACGGTGCCGTCTGCGCCTGGATATGGAAAACCGTTGCCGGCATTGCATCCGATACGGCCACGCCCGGATTCGGTCATGTCATAATGAAACCCGTTCCGGACAGGCGGCTGGGCCATGTGCAAGCCGAATATCGGTCAGCAGCCGGTCTTATCAGGAGCGCATGGCGCTACGAAGGCGACACCTGGGTATGGAATTTCACCATTCCCGAAGGTGCAACGGCAAGCGTGACCCTTCCCGGAGAAGACGGGGCGGTAGATTATGAAAGCGGAACTTACGAAATTATCCGTTGATGTAGCGGCCCTGGCGCTTCCAGTTCCACAGGCCGATGAACGATGAAATGATGCAGAGGATGAACTGGACCACGAACCACTTGTTATCAAGGTTCACATTCATCCATATTGCGAAAAGGTCGGCGACAATCCAAATCCACCATTGCTGGATGTAGGAGCGGGTGAGCCACCAGGTTCCTATGATGCTGAGGGCGGTTGTGATGGCGTCCAGAAAGGGGTTGGGGTCGTCCAGGGCCTTCAGCAGGAAAAACAGGGCGGGAATGCCTGCGAGCACCATCACTGTGCTGACAATCAGAGTTTTGCGCGGAAGATGATTGAGCAGGATGACGCTGCCGTCCTCTTCCGTTTTTCCTTCCTTCTTCAAGGCTTCGTCCTTGCGCCATGAATGGATGCCCACGAAGCCCATCACGATGTAATAGACATTCAGGGCGGCGAAGGCCCATGTGGCGCTGTTGAAAAAGTTGAGTGCGGCGCAGATGCAGCTTGGAATGTAGAGATACCACATCCATTTGCTGTGCATGATCTGGAGCACGAGGTAGCAGACGAAGGTGAGGGTTGCAACAATCTCCAATATATCAGCCGCTTGGGGCGTAAGGAAAGTAAGAATCATATTTCTTGAATTTTGGGAGTGCAAATATAAAAAATAATTTCTATCTTTGCAGGCTTTTACGCGCGGGCGTATGCCCCCGTAGGCACAAAACATAATGTCAAACAACTAATTTGTTCAACTTAAATTATTATGTCAGAAGAAATTAAAAAAGAAACCAGGATGCTCAACGCATCTGTCTCCCCCGAGGAATTCGATTGGGAAGCATTCGAAGGCTCGGGCCTGTACGACTCCGCCGAGAAGGACAAAATCCGCGAGGCTTATGACCAGACCCTTTCCAAGGTAGTGGAAGGTGAGGTTGTAGAAGGAGAAGTTACCGCGCTCAACAAGCGCGAAGTCGTCGTCACCATCGGTGGCAAGAGCGAGGGCGTCATCGCTGCCCCTGAATTCCGCTACAATCCCGACCTCAAAGTCGGCGACAAGGTGGAAGTCTATGTGGAGAATGCTGAAGACAAGAAGGGCCAGCTCGTTCTTTCGCACAAGAAAGCACGCACCCTCAAATCCTGGGATAGGGTCAATGAGGCATTTGAAAAAGACGAAATCGTCAAGGGATATGTCAAGACCCGCACCAAAGGCGGCATGATCGTGGATGTATTCGGCATCGAGGCATTCCTCCCCGGCAGCCAGATCGACATCAAGCCCATCCGCGACTATGACCAGTTCGTGGACCAGACCATCGACTTCAAGATTGTGAAAATCAATCAGGAAGGCCGCAATGTGGTCGTTTCGCACAAGGTTCTTCTCGAGGCCGAGCAGGAAGCAAGGCGTTCCGAACTCATCGGCAAGCTCGAAAAGGGTCAGGTTCTCGAAGGCGTGGTCAAGAATATCACCAACTACGGCGTGTTCGTCGACCTCGGCGGAGTGGACGGTCTCATCCATATCACCGACCTCAGCTGGGGCCGCGTAAACCATCCCGAAGAAATCGTCAGCCTCGACGAGAAGATCAAAGTCGTGGTTCTCGACTTCAACGAGCAGCAGAAGCGTATCGCCCTTGGTCTGAAGCAGCTTACCGCCCATCCTTGGGACAACCTCAATCCCGACCTCAAAGTTGGTGACAAGGTTTCCGGAAAGGTGGTTCTCATTGCAGACTACGGCGCATTCATCGAGATTGAACCCGGTGTTGAAGGTCTCGTACATGTTTCCGAGATGTCCTGGAGCCCCAGGCTTCACAGCGCCCAGGAATTCCTCAAGGTAGGCGACGAGGTCGAGGCACAGATTCTCAGCATCGACCGCGAGGCCCGCAAGATGAGCCTTGGCCTGAAGCAGCTCACCGTCAATCCTTGGGAGAACATCCGCGAGAAGTATCCTGTAGGCAGCAAGCAGACCGCTACCGTGCGCAATGTCACCACCTTCGGCCTGTTCGCAGAGCTTGAGGACGGCGTAGAGGGTCTGGTTCATATCAGCGACCTCAGCTGGACCAAGATCAAGCACCCTTCAGAGATTTTTGCTCCCGGTGATTCCATCGATGTTCAGATTCTCGACTTCGACGAAGCCAACCATAAGCTCAGCCTCGGCCACAAGCAGCTCACCCCCAATCCTTGGGATGAAATCGAAGCCAAGTTCCCTGTAGGCTCCACCGTTGAAGGAACCGTCGCTTCCACTACCGACAAGGGCGCCAACATCGCTCTCGACGGTGCAGAGGGCTTCGCATTCAACCGCGAGCTCGTGAAGGAAGACGGCAAGCAGGCCGTCGTGGGTGAAAAACTCGCCTTCAAGGTTGTCGAACTCCGCCGCAGCACCAGCCGCATCCTCCTCAGCCACCTCCGTACCTATCAGGAAGTGAAGGAGAAGGCAGCTGCAAGCGAGGCCGCTTCCACCACCAAGGCTGTGAAGAACATCAACAAGGCTGTCGAGAAGACCACCCTTGGTGACATCGACGCCCTCGCCGCCCTCAAGGAAAAGCTTGAGAAAGGTGAGTAAATCACGATGAATTTCACCCTTACGATATTGGGCTCGGCATCTGCCCTGCCCTTTTCAGACAGGAATCCAAGCGCCCAGGCATTGTCCGTGCACGGGCGCTTGTTTCTTATTGATTGCGGAGAAGGTACCCAGCAGCGCATCCGTCAGGAGCATCTTTCCTTCGTAAAGATAGAGGCGGTATTCATCTCCCACATCCATGGCGACCATGTCTTCGGGCTTTTCGGACTGCTGTCCACCATGAGCCTTTATCGCCGTGTCGCTCCTCTTTATATTTATGGCCCCGGCAATCTCGCTCCCATAATCAAATTCTACTTGTCTTACTTCGGACAGGACCTGGGATTCGAGATAGTGTTTCAGGATGTGGCCGATGGCCTGCAGCTTCCTGCTTCCGTAGCCAAGCATGTGACGGTTTCCGCTTTCCCCTTGAATCATAAAATCGACTGTTATGGCTATCGCTTCGATGAAGTGGTAAGCCCGCGCAGGAATCCCTGGAAACCCCGTTCCTACGCTTATTGTTCCGATACGGCCCCCTTCGGCGGGCTGTGCGATGCTGTTAGGGGAGTGGACATCCTTTACCATGAGGCCACATACCCCGTCGAAATGGAAAACAAGGCGGAGCAGTATCATCATTCCACTACCCGTCAGGCTGCGGCTTGTGCCCTGGATGCAGGAGCCGGGAAGCTGCTGGTGGGGCATTTCTCATCCAGGGTGAAGGACATACGGCAGCTGGAAGCGGAATGCAGGGAGATTTTCCCTGAAACTGTTGCCGTAAATGATGGAGATGTCTTTGAAATTCCGTATATTCGCGAATATGAAAAGATGTCTTCTGATATTCCTGACGATGCTCTCAGGGCTGATAGCTCTGTCTGACACTCCTCAAAACGAATATATCAACAAGTATGCTGCCATCGCCGTGAGCGAGATGCAGCGTTCCGGCGTTCCTGCCAGCATTACCCTTGCACAGGGCATGCTCGAGTCGCGCAACGGTCTTTCCGGCCTGGCGGCGGATGGCAACAACCATTTTGGCATCAAGTGCCACCGCAACTGGAAGGGCAAGACCATGAGGGTGGATGATGACAGGCGCAATGAATGTTTCCGCGTATACAAGACGGCGGAGGAGTCTTTTCGCGACCACAGCGACTTCCTTCGCTATCAGGACAGGTACAAGGAGCTCTTCGAACTCAAGCCTACGGATTATAAGGGCTGGGCGAAGGGGCTGAAGAAGGCCGGATATGCAACCGACCCCAAATATGCTGAAAAGCTTATCAAGCTTATAGAGGATTATAAACTTTATCAGTTCGATACCGGAAAGAGAAGCGCTTCCGTAGCAGGAGGTTCCCGGCCGTCGGTATCGGGGGGAGGGGCCGTGAGCGTGCCGCAGTCGCCTCTCAAGATTGAAAAGGATACCCAGGTCCAGGTTGAGAATCCTAACCGCAGGAGGTCACAGGCAAACGAGAGATATACCTTCCGTCTGAACAGGAAGGTTTACAAGAAGAACGGCATCCTCTGCGTATATGCGGAGCACGAAGACACCTACGAGTCTATTGCCCTTGAATTCAATCTTTTCCAGAAGGAAATACTGAAGTTCAACGACCTGACTTCCGCACGGAAGCTGAAGATTGGCGAGGTCGTTTACCTCAAGGCCAAGAAGAAATATGCATCGAAAGGACTTCCCATGTATGTTGTGGGCGACAAGCCCGAAACCCTTTGGGAAATTTCCCAGCGCTTCGGTGTAAAACTTAAAAGCATCTATAAGCTGAACGGCTTCCCCGAGGGGTATGTTCCCTGCGAGGGCGATGTCGTCTATATGAGGAAAGTGAAATGAAAGCAAAGCAAGCCCTTGTCCGCCTTTTACGCGGACTGCTGATTGTCCTGGTCGCGCTCGGAATTCCCAAGGCATGGCACTATGTTTCCGATAACAAGCTTGCCAATGTAAAACACGGCACCGATTTATATGTCTATCCGGACACCACTCCGGGTGAGGTGATTGCGGCGCTTGACAGTTGCGTGGCACGGAAAGGGAGCCTGCGCAGGGCATTTGCAGAACACAAGGTCGACGAATTCATGAAGCCGGGCCACTATGTGGTGGAAGCCGGGCAGACGAGCGTATATATTACCCGCATGTTGAATAACGGCTGGCAGACTCCCGTCCGTCTCGTGATACCAGGTTCACGCCTCAAGCCCCAGCTCGCCGGGCGCATAGCCGCGCAGATGATGGTGGATTCCGCTTCCGTGCTGTCGGCCCTGAACGATGCCGAGCTGCTCGGCAAATACGGCTTTACGCCCGAAACCGCCTTCGCCCTTTTCATGCCGGACACATACGAAATTTACTGGACTGAAAGCATCGACGACATATTTGCCCGTCAGGAAAAGGCTTATGAATCATTCTGGACGGCGGACAACAAGGCCAAGGCCCGCAAGCTCGGCCTCAGCCAGATGGAGGTGTCTGTTCTGGCGTCCATCGTGAAAGGGGAGAGCCGCGTGCCGAAGGATTATGCCAGGATAGCGGGAGTGTACCTCAACCGTCTCCGCAAAGGAATGAAGCTGCAGGCGGACCCCACCATAGCCTATCTTTTGAATTACGAGACTTGGCGTATCCTGAAAAAGGACCTCAAAATTGATTCTCCCTATAATACTTATATGTATCAGGGGCTTCCTCCCGGGCCAATCTGCGTGCCGGACAAGGCATATCTGGATGCCGTGCTGAATCCCGATACTAAGGACGGCTACCTTTTCTTCTGTGCCGACCCTTCGTTCGACGGCACCCATCGGTTTGCCAAGACCTACACCGAGCACCTGCGCAACGCCCGCGCTTTCCAGAAAGCGCTGAACAATCGCGGGAAATAACGGGTTTATGCTCTCTTTACTTTGAGAATGCTTCGCAGATTGTTCAGCTGCGAGATTATCTTGTCGAGTTCGGTGTTGGAAGGAACCAGGATGCGTACGGAAATGTCGTATGTTCCGCCCCGAGAGTTCTCATTGACATTGAATGAGCGGAGCGAAGCCTTGAACTGGTTGATGACATCCATGACGGAAGATATTGCCGCCTGTTCCTTTTCTGCCGTAATGTTGAGCGTGCACTGAAAATCTCCGGACGAGGCGCTCTCCTGCCATACGACCTTCTGGATGCGATAGGGATACTTCTCTATCAGCTGTGCGGCATTGGGGCAGCCGATGCGGTGAATCTTGATGCCCTCCGTGCGGGTTACGAATCCGAACACATCGTCGCCGAAAACCGGGTTGCAGCATTTTGCAAGTTTATAGTCAAGCCCTTTGACATTCTTGGCGTTGATTACCAGGATTTCATCGCCGCCGCTTGCATAAGTAAGGGTCCGTTCCTTGGGCTGTCCGGCTTCATGCACGCTTGAACTTTCCTCATGCTTGAGGATATACGCCTTGATGTCGTTGACATCGACCACCTCCCGCGCAATGTCGGCCATGAAAGGAATCACCGATGTATATCGGTGGGCCTTCATGTATTCCTGCTGCAGGTCGTCCGGCCATTCCAGTTTCCAGTTTTTGAGGCGGCGTTCCAGGAGTTCCCGCCCGTTGGCTGCGAGTTTGCGCTCCTCGGCGTCAAGTTCCTGCTTGATTTTGGTCCTGGCCTTGGATGTCACGACATAGTTGAGCCAGTCGCGGTTGGGGCGCTGGTTCTTGGAGGTAAGTATTTCCACCGTATCGCCGGTATGCAGTTTTTCCCGGATGGAAACGGCCTTTCCTCCTATTTTTCCTCCAACGCAGCGTATGCCCACATTGCTGTGGATGTTGAACGCGAAATCAAGTACCGACGAGCCTGCGGTGAGAATGCGCAATTCCCCGGACGGGGTGAAAACGAATATCTCCTTGCTCGGGGGCTGTGGAAGGTCTTCCGGCTTGGCTTCGGAAGGGTGCTCGAGGGCGTATCGCACCGACTGCAGCCACCGGTCCATGTTGGCTTCATGCTGCACGCCTTTATATGCCCAGTGGGCTGCATGCCCGTTCTCCGCTTCGAAATCCATGCGTTTTGTACGGATTTGCACTTCCAGGGCGTTTCCGCGCTTGTCTTTAATCGTGATATGCAGGCTTTCATATCCGTTGGGCCGTGGAGTGGTGAGCCAGTCGCGCAGGCGGCGGGTATCCGGCTCATATTCTTCGGTTACATAGGAATATACTTTCCAGCACAGCTCTTTTTCAAGCTTCGCATCCTGCTCGCAGTCGATTATGAAGCGTATGGCGAAGACATCGAAAACGCCTTCGAACGGCACTTTCTGTACCTGCATCTTCTTGTAGATGGAGTATGCCGTCTTGGTGCGGATTTTCAGCTTATATATTATGCCTGCGTCGGAGAGCTTCTGTTTCAAGGGCTCGATGAACTCTTCCATCAGCAGCTCCCGATCTTTTTCCGTGGCTTTCAGCTTGTTTGTAATGGCCCTGTACTGTTCCGGTTCTGCATGGCGGAAATAGATATTCTCGAGTTCGCTCTTTACATTGTACAGCCCCAGCTGGTGGGCCAGCGGGATATATAGCATGAGCGTTTCGAGGACTTTCTGGTCGCGCGAACTTTTTGGAAAGAATGACAGGTTGCGCATCACTTCCAGGCGGTCGGCAATCTTGAGTACCGTAACGCGCGGGTCGGTAGAATACTGAACTATCAGCTTTTTGTAGTTCTCTGCCTCGAGTCTCGTGTCTTTCGGCTTGATGGTGGATATTTTGTTGAGCCCGTCCACCATCGTGATGACATCGGAAGGGAAGGAACTTATGTCGATGTCCCGGTGGTTTCGGGTGGCTTCATGGAGGTAAACGGCTGCGCAGCATTCATCGGGCAGGCCCATTTCGTCGCGGACAATGTCAGCAACCGCATCGGGATGCCCTATGAAGGGCGATCCGTCGCCACGAAGTTCGCCCTGAAGGGCTTGGAGGGCAATGGCCCTCGCTTTTGAAACAAGTTCTTCCATCTGTGCAAATATAATAATTTAAAGTGTGTTATCAGTTATTTCTTCCTATATTTGCAAGGTAGAATTCGACTTGCTTTCAACATGAAAAATTATTTTGACCTCAGCGGCCGCGTGGCCGTGGTAACCGGGGCTTCCACCGGTCTCGGACTCCAGATGGCCAAGGCTTTCGCAAGCCAGGGCGCCAACCTTGTTCTTCTCGCCCGCAGGCAGAATCTTCTCGAAGAGAATGCCAAGGCAATCAATGCCGAATTCGGCGTGGAGGTTCTTCCTTTCGCATGCGACATTACCGACACGGAGCGCGTCAAGGCAGCGGTTGCCGCGACCATCGAAAAATTCGGGCGTGTGGACATTCTCATGAATAACGCAGGCACGGGCGCAGTCGCTCCCGCAGAAGAAATTACCGACGAACAGTTCAGGCACGAAATGGATATCGACCTTTACGGCACCTTCGTCTGCTCGCGCGAGTTCGGGAAGGAAATGATAAAGGCCGGGTTCGGGCGCATCATCAACATCGCTTCGATGTATGGCCTTGTCGGCAATCTCATCGTAGGCAGCGCTCCCTATCATGCAGCGAAGGGCGGAGTGGTGAACCTTACCCGTGCCCTTGCGGCGGAATGGGGCAAGCACGGCATCACCGTGAACAGCATCTGCCCCGGTTACTTCTACACCGACCTCACCACCGCGACCCTCGATTCCGACTACTTCCAGGCAATAGCCAAGAACAACATCCCTCTCGGCCGTTACGGAAAGCAGGGCGAACTCGACACTTGCGCCCTTTTCCTAGCGTCGCCTGCCAGCACATATGTAAACGGACAGAACATAGCTGTTGACGGAGGATACACCTGTATCTGATGAAATTCCAGCTGAAAGCACAATACCGGCCCTCCGGCGACCAGCCGGAAGCAATCAGGCAGATAACCGAAGCCCTCGACGGGGGAGTGAGGGATATCTGCCTTCTGGGCGTTACCGGTTCCGGAAAAACATTTACCATGGCGAATGTCATCCAGAACCTGCAGCGGCCTGCGCTCATACTCAGCCACAACAAGACCCTCGCGGCCCAGCTCTATGGCGAATTCAAGGCTTTTTTCCCGGACAACGCCGTGGAGTATTTCGTGTCGTACTACGATTACTACCAGCCGGAAGCCTATCTCCCCACGACCGACACCTATATCGAGAAGGACCTCAGCATCAATGACCAGATAGAAAAGCTGCGCCTCAGCGCGGCGTCGGCCCTTATGTCCGGCAGGCGCGATGTCATTGTGATTTCGTCGGTTTCGTGCCTATATGGCATAGGCAATCCCGACGATTGGCACGAGCAGACCGTAACCCTGCACAGGGGCGATTCGGTGAGCCTCACGACCTTCCTCTACAAGCTCGTGGACGCTCTGTATTCCCGTACCGAAACCGATTTCAGGCGCGGAACTTTCCGCGTGCGGGGCGACACAGTCGATGTGTTCCTCGGAGGGGCCGACGAAGCGGTGAGAATCGAGTTCTTCGGAAACGAAATCGATGCCATTTCGCTGATAGACCCGGTTACCGGTGCCCGTATCGAAGCTCTCGACAGCGTGGACATCTATCCGGCGAACAACTTCGTCACTACGCGCGAACGCACCATCTCCGCCGTTTCCGAAATACAGGACGACCTGGTGAAGCAGATAGATTATTTCGAAAGCATAGGCAAGGGATTGGAAGCCAAGCGCCTGCAGCAGCGCGTGGAGAACGATTTGGAAATGATAAAGGAGATGGGTTACTGCCCCGGCATCGAGAACTATTCCCGCTATTTCGACGGGCGCAAGCCCGGCCAGCGGCCCTTCTGCCTCATAGACTATTTCCCAAAGGATTTCGTCACCTTCATCGACGAAAGCCATGTGACCCTTCCCCAGATTCGCGGCATGTACGGCGGCGACCATTCCCGCAAGGCGGTGCTGGTGGAATATGGTTTCCGCCTTCCGGCTGCGTCCGACAACCGCCCCTGCACTTTCGATGAATTCGAGGCAATCACGGGCCAGAAAGTCTATGTCAGCGCCACGCCCGCCGATTATGAACTGCAGAAGTCCGAAGGTCTTGTTGCAGAGCAGGTTGTGCGCCCTACGGGCCTGCTGGACCCTCCGATAGAAGTGCGTCCAATAGAAAATCAGGTCGACGACCTCGTGGAGGAAATACGCAAGCGCGCCGAACTGGACGAGAGGGTGCTCGTCACCACCCTTACCAAGCGCATGGCCGAAGAACTCGACGAATACCTGAGACGCATAGGAGTGCGGGTGCGGTACATCCATTCCGATGTCGATACATCCGAGCGGGTTGAGATAATCGAGGATTTCAAGAACGGCCTGTTTGATGTGCTGGTGGGAGTGAACCTGCTGCGCGAAGGGCTGGACCTTCCGAGCGTGTCGCTGGTGGCTATCCTGGATGCCGACAAAGAGGGGTTCCTTCGTACCACCAGGGCCCTTACCCAGACGGCAGGCAGGGCGGCCCGCAATGTGAACGGGCTCGTCATCATGTATGCCGACAAGATTACTCCTTCGATGGAAGAGACCATACGCGAAACCAACAGGAGGCGCACCAAGCAGATGGAGTACAACAAACTGCACGGCATCACGCCGAAGCAGATTGAAACGAGGCACAATATCCTCGCGTCCGAACTTTCGGGAGGGGAGTCCAAGCCTCTCAATCCGCGCGTCGCGAATGGTACGACTGGGCGCGTAAGTGCCGCCAACTCATACGATGATCCCACTTATATCCCCAACCCGTCCGACCTTGGAAGCGGTTATGTGAGCGTCGGTTTCGGCCACGATTCCAAGCGGAAGGACGGGGAGGCTTTCGTGGACGGATATGTGCGTGCCGACCTTGCGGCAGTGCTTCAGGACCCCGTCATCCGTTCCATGAGCCGGGAACAGGTTGAAAAGATGGTGGAGGAAGACAGGAGGAGGATGCAGAAGTCGGCTGCGGAACTCGAATTTGCCGAGGCTGCGCGCTACCGCGACGAGATGTGGGCGCTTCAGCAGTATCTGAAAGTCTGGAAAGAATAATTTTTTGAAATATTTTATTATTGTCAAAAGTTGACAAAAACAGGCGGTACCTTTGCATCGTTGAATGAAAAGATACCGCCTTATGAATGCTAACGATCTTAAAATCTTTTTCGAAAACAGCGAAGTTGCAGCCCTTATCGCCGAACTCGGTCTCGAAGCTTCAAAGTAGGCTTACTTCAGCTGGAACCAGATGAATCTTGCCTGTTCTCCTTCGAAGGGAGGCATGAGGCAGATGGGCCTGAGCGTCGTTCCGCCCACCTTCACCGCCTGTGCCTTGCCGTCTTCCGAAAGCAGAAGTTCAGCCTTTGCGGCTTCGTCCCTGCTAACGGCAATGGGGCTTTGCTTCTCGAAACGGTCGAGATGGTCGGTCGCGAATACGAGGGGGCCTGCCATGTAGCTCACATAGTGCTTAGTGAATCCGTTGTACCAGTTGGAGAAATTATGCTCCTTGCTTCCGGCATTGCGGTATTCCCATGTCTTTTCGATGCTGCGCAGCGTGTAGGGGAATTCCAAGTCGAGCACATCGCCTTCCTTCCAAGAGCGTTTCAGGGTGATGTATCCGTTCTTCACCTTGCCGTCCGTTTCTTTGCCGTTCACCTTTACGGTGTAAGAGGATGCCCACTGCGGAAGGTGCACTGCAATCTCAAACGAACCGAGTTTCTCCGCCTTTTCGTTTTCAGGTTTCATTGCAGCTCCGGTGCCGAGGACGAACGATGCCTTCCCGGTGAGGGCATAGTCTGCGGTCTGGTCGATGCGGACCTTGCGCCCCTTCACTTCGGCGGTATATGCCGACTCCTCGATGATATTCACATAGATGCCCGATTTCCGGGTCTCGTACATGTAGCAGGGGATGTCTTCCAGCGCCGTCATGCCGCTGCTCCAGCAGCAGGCCCAGTCGCCTCTCGGGGTAAGCTCTCCGTTGGTGCGCACATAGTAAATCCAGCGCAGTCCGTCTTCGGCGCGTGCCGCCATCAGCGCATTGTATGATGTCTTTTCTATCTCGGAAGCGAATTTGCCGTCACCCGTGATGCGGAGCATCTCCCAGTTGAAGTGCATCCATTCCATTACCGAGCAGGTCTCGGTCACCTCATAAGGGGCCCATTCGGCGGCCCTGTTGAAGAGTTCCCAGCAGAAGTTGATACCGCCCCAGGGGCCTCCGAGGGTCGTGAGGTGGCTGCTCGTGACGCTGTTCCAGAAGTTGTTGCAGGCCACAAGGAGCCTCTTGTCGCCAAACAGCTGATAGGCTTTGGCAAGGCCGGTGAGACAGCGCGTCATTTCGTAAATCTTTCCGTTTCCGATGAGCGCCACATCGTAGCCTTTTTCCAGCAGGCTGACAAGCTGCAGGCAGGGAGTTTCGTCCAGTTCCTGAATGCAGCGGTCAATCATTTCCTTCACCTTTGCTGTGGGGCGCAGGAGGTAGAGGTCGCACAGAGGGTCGAGCATACCGCAGCCTGCCATGCCGCTGTGCTGCCCGGTCTGGGCTATTTTTATGCCCTGGTCGAACACTGTCCAGTGGAGGAATTCGGTGAGTCGCAGGGCTGCATCGGCATATTTGGCGTTGCCGGTTGCAACCGTGGTTTCGGTGAGGCCCTTGATGAGGTAAGCTATTATCCAGGTATCCCAATCCACTGTCATTGCCTCGGGAGAGGGGCGGTGGTAGTAGCGTTTGTCTTCGCGGTAACATCCGAGGTATCCGTTTTCTTCCTGCAGCGAAAGCAGATAGTCGGCTACCGAGGTAAGCCTGTCGAGCACGGCAGGGTCGCCTGTGCGTTCATAGGCTTTGGATGCGGTGTAGAGCCATTTTCCGGCATGTTCACCCTGCCATCCTCCCTTGCCTTTCTGCACCGATTCGGGCGAGAAAAGGGCGATGGCATAACTCTGGGGGCTGTTGATGTACTGTGCGAGACGCCCGTGGTAGCCTGCATCCACGGCATGTCCGAGCATGCCGCCGACTATGATTGAAAGAACAGTTGTCAGCATCGGTTATGCGAGTCTTTCATTGACGACATCCCAATC
Source organism: Bacteroidales bacterium (assembly GCA_017469425.1). Classification (GTDB taxonomy): domain Bacteria; phylum Bacteroidota; class Bacteroidia; order Bacteroidales; family UBA932; genus Cryptobacteroides. Next base: position 69,630 of record JAFUGJ010000036.1, on the reverse strand, counting down.
GACAATCTGCCACAGTGCCGCGATGTGGGCCGGACGGGCATTGCGGTAATCGATATAATATGCGTGCTCCCATACATCGAAGGTGAGAAGCGGTTTCAGGCCCTTTGCAACGGGATTTCCTGCATTCCCTTCCTGGGTAATCACGAGCTTGCCCTGTGCATCGGCGCTGAGCCATACCCATCCGGAGCCGAAAAGACCTGCGCCTTTGGCCGCGAATTCGCTCTTGAAGGCATCGAAGCTGCCAAACTGCGCGTCAATGAGTTCTGCAATCTTGCCGACAGGCAGGTTGTTCTCACGCGGTGCGCGGAACTGGGTGAAATAGAGGTTGTGGTTGAGAATCTGTCCGGCGTTGTTGAAGATGCCGCCTTCGGCGCTGCGCACAATCTCCTCGAGGCTCTTTCCCTCGAAGGGAGTGCCGGCAACTGCCGCATTCAGGTTGTTTACATATGTCTGGAGGTGCTTGCCGTGATGGAAAGCAAGGGTTTCGGCGCTGATGGCAGGCTGGAGCGCATCAGGCGCATAGGGGAGAGTGATAAGTTCAAACATCTTGTGTGGGTTTTGAATCTCCAAATATACGGAAAATTGTCTATATTTGCGACGCCATGTTTTTCGATTCCGAATCCAATACTATCAAGCAGAAAGATCCCGGCCTTCACTGGTTTGCGGTAAGGGTCTTCAAGGGGAGGGTGTTCCGAATCAAGGAAGATGCCGAAGAAGCCGGAAACGAAACTTACATGGCCATGCGCATTCTCGAGAAGGGCGAATGCGGAAACCGCAGGCCGGAACAGGTCCAGATAATCCCCCAACTGATTTTCATACGGTGCACTTTCGACTGGCTGAGGACTTTCAAGGACAGGCACTTCAACGAAATCTTCATCTATAGCGAAAAACCCGGCAACGCTCCCGCGCCCATACGCGATGTCGAAATGGACCTTTTCAAGTTCGTGACATCCACCAACAACGGGCGTGATGTGGAGTATTATGCCGATACCATGCCCGAGTTTTCGGAAGGGGAGAGGGTCCGGGTCATAGATGGACTGTACAAAGGTGCCGAGGGCTATGTCAAGCGCATAAAAAAAGACCGCAAACTGCTCGTCGCGGTCGAGGGGGTGGCGGTCATCGCCATCTCGCACATCCCGGTAAGCTACCTGGAAAAAGTGGAGAAAGATTCCTGAGAGGCCGTCATCTCCGGAGATAGTTCGTCACGGGTATGCCCTTCCTTACGACATGGTCGACATGCCCGTCGGCATGGGTTATCGTCACCGTAAAATCCACGGTATATTCAGATGCGTTGAAGGACAGCGCCGCCCCTATCGCATCCCAGGTGGAAACTCCGTTGCTGAGCACGACCGTGCCGTTGAGTTTGTAACTTGCAGTTCCGGTGCGGAAGGTGACATCTTCGCATACGCCGTCCGCGAAGGGTTTTCCGTTACGGTAGATGGTTGCGCTGATTGCGCTCATCGTGCGGGTGTCACCGGTGTTTCCTATGGTTGCGGCAACGGTTCCCTTCAGCGACCGGAAGCTTGTAGGCCAGGCGGACGATATTTTGTAGGATTTGACGCTGAAACCTGTGAAATACTGCGCCGAGGCGGGAAGCGCGGCGATAATTACGGAGAACAGGATGACTATAAACTTCTTCATGGTATGCAAAAGTAAGGATTAATTTTGTATATTTGTGAATAATTCACGGAAACTGTTCTTGGATAGGAATAAGCCCGAAACAGAAATATATCTGGATGAATTTTCGATTCCCGGGTTTCTGCGTGTGCGCGCGAGAGCCGGGAGGTACAAGAAGTGTAAATTCAAATCGACTCAATATGAAAGGCATAGTCCTCGCCGGAGGTTCCGGCACCAGGCTCTATCCCATTACCAAAGGCGTCAGCAAGCAGCTGCTCCCAATTTACGACAAGCCAATGGTTTACTACCCTGTGAGCGTGCTCATGCTTGCAGGCATACGCGACATCCTCATAATCAGTACGCCCCAGGACCTGCCGGGGTTCCGGCGTCTGCTCGGCGACGGCTCCAGCTTCGGAGTGCGCTTCGAATATGCCGAACAGCCCAGCCCCGACGGTCTTGCGCAGGCTTTCATCATCGGGGAGAAATTCATAGGAAACGACAGCGTCTGCCTCGTGCTTGGCGACAACATCTTTCATGGCTCAGGTTTCACTTCCATGCTCAGGGATGCCGTGAACTCTGCCGAACGGGAAGCCAAGGCTACGGTTTTCGGATACTGGGTGAGCGACCCGGAGCGTTACGGCGTTGCCGAGTTTGACAAGGAAGGCAACTGCCTCAGCATCGAGGAAAAGCCTGAGCATCCAAAGAGCAACTATGCGGTAGTGGGCTTGTATTTCTATCCTAACCGCGTTGTGGATGTTGCGAAGCATATCCGTCCTTCCGCAAGGGGAGAACTGGAGATTACCACCGTGAACCAGGAATTCCTGAATTCCGGAGCTCTCAGGGTCCAGACCCTCGGACGCGGATTCGCATGGCTGGATACCGGCACCCACGACAGCCTTGCCGAGGCTACGGCATATATCGAGACCATAGAGAAGCGCCAGGGCCTGAAGGTCGCCTGTCTTGAGGGGATAGCCCTCGAAAAGGGTTGGATTACTCCCGCCCGGGCCAGGGAGATTGCCGCACCCATGGCAAAGAACCAGTACGGACAGTTCCTGCTCCGCCTCGCCGATGAAGCGGAGAAGAATGCTTTGCGCGAAATCGAATAAGTTGAAATGAGGATAATCGAAACAGACATACCCGGTCCGGTGATAATTGAACCCCGGGTTATAGGTGATGACAGGGGATATTTCTTTGAAAGCTGGAACCAGCGCGACCTGGACTCGCAGCTGATGCCCCTCCGCTTCGTGCAGGACAACGAAAGCAGAAGCAGTTATGGCGTGGTGCGCGGGCTTCATTTCCAGAAGGGCGAATTCTGCCAGAGCAAGCTCGTGCGCGTAGTGAGCGGCAGGGTGCTGGATGTGGCCGTGGATATCCGCAGGGGTTCCCCCACTTTCGGAAAGCATGTCGCGGTGGAACTGAGCGGCGAAAACCATCTTCAGTTTTTTGTGCCGAGGGGCTTTGCCCATGGGTTCGCCGTGCTGAGCGAATATGCGGTGTTCCAGTATAAATGCGACCGCCTGTATGCTCCCGCGAGCGAAGGCGCCGTTGCGTGGAACGACCCCGCGCTCGGAATCGACTGGCGCATCCCGGCAGACAAGGTGATTCTCTCCGAAAAGGACAGGCATCATCCCTTGCTCGCCGATGCGGAAGGTCTTTTTGATTATAATGAAAATCTTTACCTATGAAGATTCTTGTAACAGGCGCAGACGGGCAGCTCGGAAGTGAAATCCGCCGCATGGCTCCTTCCCTGCCCGATGAATATGTTTTTACCGATGTTAGGGAGCTGGACATAACAGACCCTGCCGCAGTGCGTGAGGCAGTTGTGGACGGAAAGGCCGATGTGGTTGTCAACTGTGCCGCATATACCAATGTGGATGCCGCGGAAGACAACGGCGAACTTGCTGAACTGCTTAATGCAAAGGCTCCCGGGATTCTTGCCGGGGCTGCGCGTGAAGCGGGGGCGCTGCTCATTCACATATCCACCGACTATGTTTTCGGTGGCGAGCCGTACAACACTCCTTGCAGAGAATCCCGGCCCTGCACGCCTACGGGCGTTTACGGTTGGTCCAAGCTGAAAGGCGAGCAGGCCATCGCCGCAAGCGGCTGCAAATATGTGATTCTCCGCTCTGCGTGGTTGTACAGCAGTTTCGGGCACAATTTCGTGAAGACGATACTCCGTCTTACAGAGGAAAAGCCGCGCATCAATGTGGTGTTCGACCAGGTGGGTACTCCCACCTTCGCCCGCGACCTTGCCGGGGCCGTTGCCACCGTGATTGCCGACTGGGGTGCCGGCAGGGAAGATTATCAGCACTGCGGAATATACAACTATACGGACGAAGGGGTGTGCAGCTGGTTCGACTTCGCAAAAATGATTGCGGCATTGTCCGGAAGGACCGGCTGCGAAATCCTTCCCTGCCACAGCGACGAATTCCCCGCCAAGGTGAAGCGCCCCGCATATTCGGTCCTTGACAAAAGCAAAATTAAGGAAACCTTCGGCATAAGCATCCCCTATTGGGTGGATTCGCTGAAGGAGTGTTTAAGCAATTTCAAGCAGCAGATATGAAAGTTTTAGTTACCGGTGCCAACGGATATATCGGACGGCATGTCGTTGCCGCCCTTTTGGACAAAGGATGCGATGTGGTTGCGTGCGACATTGTTCTTGAGGATATGGACAAACGCGCTACGGGCAGGATTATCAATATTTTTGAAAAGCCTGCCGACGATTTGTTCGTTACTCTTGGCAGCCCCGATGCATGTGTGCATCTGGCGTGGCGTAATGGCTTTCAGCATTTTGCTGACACGCAGATAGGAGATTTGTCGTCGCACTACGCTTTTCTTACTGCTCTGATTTCCCAAGGCTTGGGGCAGTTAGCCGTGATGAGTACAATGCACGAAGTGGGATACTGGGAAGGGAAGATTTCGGAAGATACTCCTTGCAATCCAATGTCGTATTATGGCATTGCCAAATACTCGCTCCGGCAGGCTTTGACAGTTTTTTGCGCCAGGAATAATTGCATCCTGCAGTGGCTGCGCGGCTACTATATCCTTGGCGACGATACACGCAACCATTCCATTTTTGCAAAGATAGTTGAAGCGGAGAAGGCCGGGAAAAGCACATTTCCTTTCACATCCGGGAAAACGAAGTATGATTTCATCGACATAGATGAGTTGGCATCCCAGATTGCGGCTGTGATTTTGCAGAAGACGGTTGCCGGGGTCATTGACTGCTGCTCCGGAGAGCCTGTTTCGCTTGGCGAAAAGGTAGAAGCATTCATCCGCGACAATGGATTCAGCATAAGGCTTGATTATGGCGCTTTCCCGGACCGACCCTACGATTCTCCGGTAGTGTATGGCGATAATGCCAAAATAAAGCAGATTCTGGGCAAATGAGCTTGAAGGACAGGTTGGTTTCCGTGTTCGACGCTGGCGGACGCACTGCGGCAGTTGGTAAAAATGCCGTAATGTCGGTTGCCTTGCGTATAGTGAGCATAGTTACTTCATTCCTGCTTGTTCCAATGACCATCGGTTATGTGTCGGAGGAACTGTATGGGGTGTGGCTGACCTTGTCCTCAATTCTCACCATGCTCGGTTTTCTTGACATAGGACTCACGCAAGGGCTTAAGAACAAGCTTGCAGAGGCTATTGCAAGGGAAGACTGGAACGAGGGAAAAGCGCTGGTTTCCACGGCCTACTTGCTTATGGCAATGATATTTATCCCGGTCTGTCTCGTGCTGGAAGCAGTCGTTCCGTTCATAAACTGGCCTTCACTGTTAAATGTGGATTCGGCGTTTGGCGGCGATATTACCCGGACAATGGTCATTCTCGTGGGCTTTTTCTGCCTGCAGATGATAGTGAATGTATTCGTTTCCGTCGTCGCAGCTTTCCAGAAGGTGGCGCTGTCATCATCGTTCAATGTAATTGGACAAATCCTGTCGTTGTTGGCCATAGGCATTCTTACGAAAACGGTTCCTTCGTCGCTGACGGTTCTTTGTTTCGCCATATCGGCAATGCCCATCATAGTAACCATTATTGCCACGCTTATACTGTTTTCCGGTCCATTCCGTGCTGTGTCACCAAGTTTTTCCTGCGCAGACAGGAAATATTTCGGAAGCTTGTTTTCCCTTGGATACAAGTTTTTCATCATCAATGTACAGGTTGTGGTGCTGTACCAGTCGACCAATCTGCTTATTTCGAATGTGTCATCACCCTTGCAGGTTACATCATACAACCTCGCCTACAGGTATCTGAGTCTTGCAATGATGGTATATACCGCAATCACCGCCCCCCTGTGGCCTGCTTATACCGATGCTTTCGTCAAACGCGACTATGAGTGGATGAGGCAAATGCGAAAACGGATGCATTTAGTCTTCGCCCTCTCTGCAGCGGCATGTCTGATGATGATTGCCCTATCCGGCCCGTTTTATCATTTTTGGCTGGATGGCAGGGCGGAAATCCCTTTCACCATGACCTGCGTCGTCGGCTTGTATATCATTGTTTATTGCTGGATGAATTTGAATGGTACGCTCATAGTTGGTATGGGAAAGATACAGCTTGAGACTGTAATTGTTGTCGTTGGCATGTTGCTCCACATACCCCTTTCACTGTTCCTTAGCCGGTATATTGGGGCATACGGGGTGCTGGCCTCCATGATTTTCATCAATTTGATGTATGGACTCATTTTTCACATTCAAGTCGGCAAATTGCTGAGTGGAAAAGCTACAGGTATATGGAATAAATAAAAGCATAGAATATGAAACCTGTTATTGCAGCAAAGAATTTCCTATATAAAATCAAGAATCGGTCGAAGGCTGTTTTCGGTAAGAATACCTATGTGCTTGGTTCCGAGTTTGAAGGCAGGAATAAAGTGTCTGACAATACGATATTTTCCAATTCGGCAATGGGCAGGTGCTCTTATGTTGGTGAAGGTTCTGTTTTCAGGTTCACAAAGATAGGCGGCTACTGCAGTATCGCCGATGGCGTGAGTGTATGTCTTGGAAATCATCCTACCTCCGTTTTTGCTACAACTCATCCGGCCTTTTATTACGATACGACTTCTCAGTTGGGATATACTTTTCACCGGGGAAAGCCGCTGTTTGAAGGAATTTTCAAGTACCCTGAGGGTGAGAATTATTATCAGTTGGTAATCGAAAACGATGTCTGGATTGGAAGCAATGTTCTGCTCCTTGGCGGCATCCGCATCGGAAATGGAGCTGTCATCGCAGCCGGTTCTGTCGTAACCAAAGATGTTCCCCCCTATGCCATCGTTGGTGGAAACCCTGCAAAAATAATCCGATACCGCTTCGAAACCGGGGAAATCGAGCGGCTCCTTGAGCTGAAGTGGTGGGATTGGCCTGAAGATAAAATAGCTTCGGAATATAAGTTGTTTTCCAATTCGAAATTACTTAAATGAGAATCGCAGACATTGTCCATAAACCTGTCGGTCTGGCCCGGCTTTTAGTCAATCGGTACAGGTTCGGTGCTTTCGGGAGGTCTTCCAGAATCAGTAAACCGGATAAGATAGAAGGAAGTCGCAGTATTTTTATCGGCCGGAATGTAGGAATATACTCTGGGTGCTGGCTTGCAGCGCGCCCTCTCACCGGGGCCGCAGAGTGCTCAATCGTAATTGAGGACGGAGTAAGGATAGGTCGTTTCGCCCATATCTATGCGACCGAGAAGATTCATATATCGAAAAACGCTCTGATTGCCGACAAAGTCTATATTGCCGACAATCAGCATTGTTATTCCAATCCGAATGTTCCTGTCATAGCGCAGGGGGTAATTCAGAAGAAACCTGTTTCAATCGGAGAAGGTTGCTGGATAGGAGAGAATGTCTGCGTTATAGGAGCTTCGGTCGGTGCTCACAGCGTTGTCGGGGCGAATTCAGTCGTTACTTCCGATATTCCGGATTATTGCGTTGCCGTCGGTGCTCCGGCCAGAATTGTGAAACGATATGATTTTGAAACGGAAAACTGGCGCCGGACTGATTCGAAAGGTGATTTTATAAAATGATGAAAGCTCTTTTCATAGGCACCGATTATATGGGCCTGTATAAGGACATCGTGGCCGGACTGGAACAGAAAGGATATGAGGTGGACTTTATCCCGGAAGATTTGAGAGAAGAGGATCCGGACTATCGCGCTTCCGGCGGTATGTATCGTCAAACCCCGTCCGCCTATGCCCGGAGAATTGAACATGAGTGGAAGGACAGATTGTCGCAGCCGGAGCATAGTGGCCGTTACGACTTGTTATTCGTGCTGGATGGCGTATCCATACATCCTTGTGTATTTGAAATCCTCAAGGGGCGCAATCCCGGCATGAAAGCGGTAAATTATCTGTTCGATACTGTAAGGGGAATTTATCCTTTCGACAAAAACTTCCGTTATTTCGAGAGGATTGCCACTTTTGACAGGGAAGAGGCGGTAAAATTCAATATCGCATTCCTCCCGATTTACTGGGTTGATGGCGGCACCGATAACAAAAGGGACGATACGCCCTATATCTTCAGTTGCGGAGCTTATCAGAAACCGCGTTTCGAATTATTCAAATTGGTCCGGGAAGAAGCAGACAAGGCCGGTGTTCCACATCGCTTGAATATCTATGCGAAGTTGATTCCAAATGAAACCATGTTTTTGGTGAGGGATTTGATACGCAGAATCCTTCACAAGCCCCGTCGTATTCCTATCGAGGCATACCGCTCCGACATGACCATACATGCTCCTATCCCACCGGAAGAATATCGTGCTCTGATGGCGAAGGCAAGTTTGGTCGTGGATACCAATGCTCCCCATCAGGACGGACTTACCGCCCGTTTCATGTGGGCTTTGGGGGCAGGCAAAAAGATTGTCACGAATAATAAGAGCGTGAAAGAGTATGATTTTTACGATCCTGCGCAGATATTGATTGTTGAGGATGCATCTTCCTGCGACCGGGAGGCACTTCGCAATTTCATGCTTTCCGCTTATCAAATGCCTGCGGATATACGCAGGATTGTCGATAAATACAGGTTGGACAACTGGCTGGACTTTTTGTTGCAATGAACAGGCGCATTTACTTTCTCGTGCTGTTGCTTCTCGCCTGCAACTGTTTCGACATGAAACCGTTTGCCAATGTGTTGAACATTGGTTCCGGAATGGCAGGGTTCGTATTGCTGTTCGGCTGGCTGCTCCTTTCCTTTGCGATATTCCCGAGAAAAACCAGACACAGGCTCGATACTTATCCGAACATTATTCCCGTAATCCTCATTTTGGGAAGTATTTTCGTATCGATGCTGTCCGTATATGTGTATATGCACCAGTCGCTTTTAACTTCGCTGATTGCATATCGCAAAGAGTATTTCTGGGTGTGTATCCCCGTTTTGTTATATTTGAGACCAAAGCCCAGAGAACTTATATGGTCGCTGGATATCTTTTCCGTTGCATTCGTCCTGACAACCTTGATGCGTACTTATGTTCCCGGTCTTTTCATTTTGCCGGAAGTCAAGGTTGAGATAATGGAAAGGGTGGAAGATGTTTCCGCCAACCTGAATTTTGGGGAAGGGCTTCCGCTTTTGACCTTCCCATTGTTTTATTACTGCCAGAAGCTCCGCAGTTCATTCAGGTCGGATTATCTGGTCAAAGTTCTGTTGTATGTCCTTTCTTTTCTGATTATCCAGAACAGAAGCACGCTTTTCATAGTATTGCCGGTTCTTGCCTACACTGTGCTTACCATCAAGACAAAGCGTAAGTACCTGGTGATAGGTCTTGGTGCAGTCATGCTCGTTGTGGGGCTGTACTTCGCGTCCGGCATCATCGGAACTTTGTTTGAAGAAACCGTTTCAGACCTTGACAGCGGCGACGAATACAACAGAATCCGCGCCTATGCATATTTTCTATTCGAGGCCGATACCAATTGGTTCACCGGTATTTTCGGACATGGCTTCATAAGTGCAAAAACCACAAGCTTGATGCAGGATCTCATGGAGGAAGGTATATATAACTCTGATGTCGGGCTGATTGGTTTTTGGAATCAGTTTGGAATAATTCCTGTCATTCTCTTTTTGTATTACCCTATAGCCGCCCTGTTTTCCAAATGCATGCCTTATCTCATGCGCGCAGAGTCCGTGATGCTTCTCGGGTGCTCCTTTACTATAAGTTATTATGCTGCATTTTATACGAACATCTTGTGGTTCAGCCTTTTCTATTATCTGTATGTGTACTACAGGGAGTACTATAGGTTAGTTTTAAGGTATCGTAAAGCATTGTCATGAAATTATATCATTGGTTATTGTCCTTCGCCGTGCTGTGCGGGTTCGGAATTCCGTTGACGGCACGCGACTACATAGTTTCCGGAACGGTCGATTTGAAGGGGAAGACAATCCATTTGGACGCGGGCTCCAATATTGTCTTTCAGAAAAAAGCGCAGTTGCGCAACGGAACGGTCATAGGGAATGGCAGCATGGTAGTGAAGAAAAGAGCCCGTGACAAAGATGTCTTTTCCGGAGTTATCCTGGACGGTACCTGGAAAGGAAGCATATCCGACGACATGTTTTACAGGTCGTCCGACAGCAAGGCCGACCATGGACTGATTAGTTCCCTGATGAAGTTTGAGGATGTCAGATTCACGCGCAGGAAATACTATATTGAAAAGTGGCAGACTATTCTGATGAATCCCGGCAATGCCGTAATTTCCGGCAACGGAGTGACATTTGTCATCTGCAGCAATAAAGGCGGGTTCAATCATACGGCATGGGGGAACAGATATAATACGATATATCTTTTCGCATCGAGGTGCACGGAAGATGCTGCAATCAGGATATCGGGCATAAACATAGTCGACAATTCGGCAATCGAAGCCGGGTGGGGGGAGAATATGGATGTGGAGACCACGGTGCTGTACGATTATTTCTTCCCCGGTCAGGCGAGCGTTGTGATGGAGGATATGACTTGCGACGGTGCCGGGCAGCTGCTGCAGACATACAGGGTTGATGAGAACAGCAGGGAATTTGTCATTCGCAGATGCAAGGTGCGAACGACCCAGTTTGCAATAGAACTCGGCAACAGGGAAACATCCCATACCGATAAAGTGATTATCGAAGACTGCGACATATACAGGTATTCAAATTCTGTGTTCGTAGGACCCGTTTCGATAGTCGGCAGCGTCGGGCAGGTTGATACCGTGATTATCCGCCGAAACAGGTTTTTCGAAGAAAAAGCAGGAAACATTGAATTGGAAGGGGCAAAGTTTGTGTCGTTTGAGAACAATAAATGCGAGAATGTGTTCTGTTACAGCGGCACGAGAGTTCCGCAGGAATACCATTGCCTGGGCAATGAATTGATTCTTCGCTCAATCAGGGATAAGAATTTTTCGGAAGCCTTCAAGATTGCAGGGCAGAAAATTACAATCAGCGGCAACACTTTCCGTATCAAGGAAAAACCTTTCCCGTATGTTGTCGTAGTTGAACCCGGGCAGACGAAAAGGCTTGAGTTGCGCGATAACAGGATTATTTTTGCGCCTGCATCGAATCCGGATTCTTTCGACTGCCTCTTCGCTTTAAGTTCCATCAAGGGAGAGTTCCTTTTCTGGGGCAATACTTTCGAAAGCACTTATGCCAACCCTCATTTCCGCAATTATTTCCCGGAAAAATTAGTGCGCTTTGAAAATCCTTTTCCTGTAAATGTCAGGAATTTCGAATAGCTATGCGAGTCTTGTTTGTTACATACCATTATCTTAACGGGAACAGCGGTGCAACTTATGCTTCCAGGGCGTATATCAATTCGGCAGCTGCCATTGCCGAAAGCCTGGTACTGCTATGCCCCGTGAAGGAGGGAAAAGAGCCGGAAGGTATTGACCCGAGGGTGGAGATTGTCGCCGTTTCTTATGACAAAAGCCGTATTGCAAAGGCTCTTGATTTGATAAGAGGCCGCTTGCACAGATATTACGATGTTTTTGATGCCGTCCTTGGCAAGGACAGATTTGACATAGTGATTTTCGATGCCTGTTATTCCTCATTCGGACTGATGGATAAAGCACATAAGGCTGGATGCAAGGTCGTAGTGATTCATCATAATTACCAGCTTGAGTATGTCAAGGACAGTTACGGTTTTCCAAGAAAGCAGTTCATGCTTTTCTGGACTCGCAGGTGCGAAAGGGCTGCGGTACATTACAGCGACCTTAATCTGGTGCTGACTGACGCTGACAGGCGTCTTTTGATGAATGCATATGACTTTCCCTTTCCGGAGCGTTTCGTGCTGATTGGCGTTTTTGAATCTTCGGAATCGGCAAAATCATTGGCCGGAAGAGCACCGGAAGAAAATGTGTTCGTCATAACGGGTACGCTGAGTGCCAGGCAGACCGAAGACTCCCTGCTGCCATGGCTCAAGGATTACTATCCCTTGCTGAATTCAGTCCTGCCTGGTTCCCGTCTTATTGTTGCGGGGGGAAAACCCGGACCGAGGGTCATTCAAGCTTGCGAATCCCAGGGTGTCGAGCTCGTAGCCAATCCTCCGGTGATGTCGGAGGTCATTGCAAGGGCGAAGTATTATATCTGCCCCACTGACAAGGGCGGAGGGCTGAAACTGCGCATTATGGATGGCCTGAAAAACGGCCTGCCGGTCCTGACTCATGAAGTCTCTGCGAGGGGATATGATGCGTTTATGGGCAAGGCGGTTTTCAGTTATTCCGACAGGGAAAGTTTCGTAAACGGCTTGAGCGATATGACATCATCTGCAGCCGGTCCGCAGGAAATAATGGACATGTATGCATCTGAATTCTCTTTTGCCTCCGGTGTTGAAAGAATGCGGATAGCATTGGACAGATTAAAGTAATGGCAAATGTTTTTATAAGAACGAGCCTTGCGCCGTATCGGATAGACACATACAATGCCCTGTCCGAAAAGCTGAATATGCGCATGTGTTTTTACAGGCGCATAGCTCTCGACCAGGCTTTTGATCCGCAGTGGCTGGAATCCCTGTGTTCTTTTACTCCTGTCTATCTTAAAGGAATTGAGCTTGGACGCTCGAGCCGGAAGCTTTGTTTTGGAATCGTCCGTCTGCTTCTAAAAGAGCGCCCCAGGATTGTGGTTGTGCCCGAATTTCAGCTTGTGTTGTATCAGGTTCTGCTGGTAAGGTTTATATTCCGCCTGAAGTTCAAAATCATATCCATGTGCGATGACAGCATGGATATGATAGGAAACGACAATGACTTTTCCGGTCTGCACAGGCGCTTGCGTTCCTTTGTGCCAAAGCTGCTCGACAATCTTCTGCTGACGACGCCTGCTGTCTGCAACTGGTATAAAAGCCGCTTCGGCAAAGGGATATGGCTGCCACTTATCAATGACGGAGCCAGGCTCAGGGAAACCTACCACAGGCTGTTGCCGCAGGCGGAAGCGCTTCTCCAAGAATACGGGCTCGAATCTGCAAAGACAGTCCTGTTTGTGGGGCGGCTTGTGGATATAAAGAATGTTCAGGCTCTTCTCCGTGCCTTTGGAAAGGTAGTACAGCCTGCCGTGCTGATTGTAGTGGGAGATGGACCCATGCGCGGAGAATTGGAAAAACTGGCCGGTACCATTGGAAAAACCGTGCTGTTTACCGGGCGTCTGGAAGGTGATGCGCTCTACTCGTGGTATAATGTCGCTGATTTGCTTGTCCTCCCCAGTTTGCAGGAACCGTTCGGGGCTGTTACCGATGAGGCACTTGAAGCAGGTTGTCGTGTGATTGTTTCAGACAGGGCGGGGTCGTCCTGCCTTGTCGGACCTTCAAATGGCGCAGTTTGGAAAGTTGATGAAGGTGAATCTTCCCTTGCTTCGTTGATTGAAGAGCAGTTGTCTGCTGCCGGACCACGCTCGTATCCCCTTGTTCTCAGGCAAAGTGGAATGGTTCTGAACTTCGACGAAACGATGGACAGGGTTGTTAAAGAAATGGAATCTTGATATGGCTTATATAAAGACCCCTGAAGGGAAATTTCATTATAATTCAGTGTTTCTGTATCTTGGCCGCAAAACTATCGACAAGGCCAAGGCTCTGGACAATCTCAGGCTTTTGGTCGGGATACTTGACAGGAAGAGCTTGCGTTACGGTCCTCTCTTCGGCACCTTGCTCGGTATCATAAGGTCGGATGATTTCATCGATTGGGATGAGGATATAGACTTGTATCTTCTGAAAGAAGACGAAGAGGCCTTCCTTTCCATGCTTCCGCTCTTGAAAACTGAAGGGTTCGACCTTGTCCGCTACGATAAAAGAGGATTGTATTCCCTCATGCGTGACGGAGAATACATAGATTTCTATGTGTTGAGAAAAGTATCGCCGGAACTCAGGCATACGGGGGGTGCGGATTTTATTTTCGAGCGATACCTTGAAGATGTGACGGAATACGATTTCAAGGGAATTTCGCTCAGAGTTCCCAAGGATGTTGAACAGTATCTTGAATTTACTTATGGCGACTGGCGCACTCCGGTGCAGTATTTCAATTATTCGCCTTCTTCCTTCGAGATGTTCAGGATGCGGTTCAGGGAGTGGTTCAAACGCTGCATTCCCGACAGCATATATCCTTTGATGATACGGATTTATAGAAAGAAAGACCTGAGGAAATTCCTTGCAAAGTGCGCAAAAAAGGGGATTGAGCTTCATTATCCCATTCATTTGTAATTTGTTTCGTGATATGACTAAAGTATTGACTGTAGGTGTATACGATTATTTTCACCTCGGACATCTGAGGCTGTTCAAGCAGGCCAGAGCTCATGGCGATTATCTTATTGTCGCCGCCCAGGATGATGACTATATCCTCAAATTCAAACCCGCAAGCCATGTCCTCTACAACTTCAGCGAACGCAAGGAATTGCTGGAGTCGCTGCGCTGCGTGGATGAGGTGGTGAAATATACCAGCGTGGATTCCATCGTGAAGGATGTTGAATTCGATGTTTTCGCTGTCGGAGAAGACCAGAAGCATGATGGGTTCCTTCGGGCCATACGCTGGTGCGAAGAGAATGGAAAAGAAGTTGTCCGCCTGAAAAGGACGGAAGGAATCAGCTCGACTGATATAAAGAAAGAACTGTAGCGACAGATGTTCAGATTGCTGGATGTTCCCTTGCTCCAATCGAGGGCTGCCCTTGCGGACATTCCCGAGGGAAAAATACTCATCAATACCATCAACGCCCATTCCTATAATGTGGCGCAGAAGGATTCCGCTTTCGCTGCTGCACTCTCGGGCGGGGATTTCCTGATTCCGGACGGTGCGGGCATCGTGAAGGCGTGCCATTGGCTCGGAAAGGCGGGCTCTCCTTTGGAGAGAGTTGCAGGGTGGGATTTGTTTTGTTTTGAGATGGAGCGTGTGTCCAAGCTTAAACGGAACCCGAGGGTGATGTTCCTGGGAAGTTCTCCCCAGGTTCTTTGCAGGATTGCTGAAAGGGCCGCGGCGGATTATCCGGGAATGGAAGTCCGGACATATTCACCGCCGTACAAGGCGGAATTCTCCGAAGAAGAAAATGCTGCCATGGTTGAGGCAGTAAACAGTGCAGAGCCCGACCTCTTATGGCTTGGCATGACTGCTCCCAAGCAGGAAAAGTGGGCCTGGGAGCACTGGAAAGAGCTGGATATCGCCTGCCATGCAGGCACCGTGGGCGCCGTGTTCGATTTCTATGCCGGCACGGCACGCAGGGCTCCGCAGTGGTGGCAGGAGCATTCCCTCGAGTGGTTGTACCGCCTGCTGCATGAACCCCGGCGCATGTGGAAGCGCTATGTCGTGGGGAACCCTCTTTTTATCCTGAACATTTTGAAAGAAAAACTGCATAAAGATGCCTAATACACCTAAAGAATGGCGGGAGTTCCTGTTTTACAAGCTCCCTACGATGCTGGCGGATATAGCAATCCTGTATCTTGTGATGAGGCTGCTTGCTGAGTATCTGCTGTGGAGCGGAGTGCCTTATCCGTATGAGAGGTATTTTACCGTGGGCATTTTTGCTCTTCTGCTCGTGAGTTATCTCATTGTGATATGGGGATTGCTGCCCTTGCGCCTGACTGACCGCCGCCGCGACCTGGTGAGCATTTTCGACAGGGGAGTGGGCCAGGCTTTCCTGACCTGGGCCATATTCAGCGGGATGGTGTCGCTCGTGTACAAATATGAAGTCAGTTTGCGCCTGAGCATAGGGCAGCTTTTCCTGTCGATGATTCTGCTCGGAATCTGGCATTTGCTCTGTGCATATTTCATCCGCACGGCACGCGTCAGCGGCAGGAATACCCGCAGTCTGGTATTTGTAGGATACGACGACAATCAGCAGCAGATTATCCGTTCAGTTCTCGGCTATGACGACACTTCCGGTTACAAGGTAGGAGGAATTTTTGCCGATGTCGATGCCTCCGTACTTCCGGAAGGTGCGAAGCTGCTCGGACCTGTGGCGGATGCTCCGGATTATCTTGAGAAGAAGGATTCGGCAGACTTCATTTTCTGCGCAGTGGATCCCGCCGACAATCCTGCGCTCGTGGGTCGGCTCATATCAATCAGCGAACAGCATCTAATCAAGTTCTACTATGTGCCCCAGTTCAAGGGCTATGTGCGCAATAAGATGGAAATCACCCAGTTCGACGGTGTGAATGTCATCAGCCTGCACGACGAGCCCATGAACAATGTTGCCGCCAAACTGCTGAAGCGCGCATGCGATGTCGTCATTTCGGGGCTTTTCCTATGCACTGTGTATCCCTTCGTCTGGATATTCTGTGCCATCGGCATCAAACGCGCCGACCCTTCCGGCCCTATACTTTTCAGGCAGCGGCGCACCGGCTATAACGGCAGGGAATTCGACTGCCTGAAGTTCCGTTCAATGAGGGCCAGTTCCGACGCCGACACAAAACAGGCGGTAGAAGGCGACTCGCGGGTTTTCCCCTTCGGTGAGTTTCTGCGAAGGAGTTCAATCGACGAGCTTCCGCAGTTCATCAATGTATTCAAAGGCGACATGTCCATCATCGGCCCCCGTCCGCACATGCTGCACCATACCGAGATTTATTCCGAACTCATCGGCAATTACATGGTGCGTCACCTCGTCAAACCGGGCATCACAGGCTGGGCCCAGGTCAACGGCAGCAGGGGAGAGACCCGCACCGTGGAGGACATGCGCGACAGGGTGGAAAAAGATATATGGTATATCGAAAACTGGTCGCCGGAACTGGATGTGCGCATCTTCTTCATGACCGTGAGCCAGCTGATGCGCAAGGACGACAAGGCGTATTGATAATGTTAAAAATTGTATATTTGCAAGTTAATAGATAAAGCAAGGGATATGACTTACCGGAAGTTATTGTTTGTGCTGTGTTCCGCTTGCGTTGCCATGGGCTCTTTTGCCCAGGGCAGATTGAGCGACGAACAGGTGGTGCAATATGTCAAAGATGGGATGGCCCAGGGCAAGAGCCAGACCGAAATCATTTCCGAACTCAGGTCGCAGGGAGTTACTGCGGCGCAGGCTCAGCGTATCAAGGCCATTTATGATGTTGCAAAGTCGGATGCCGAGGCTGCAAAGAAAAATTTGCAGGACAACAAGCCGAGGGCCCATACTCTGGCTTCCGATGAAGATGTGAAGGATATTCGCAAGAGCATGGAAGAACAGCTGGACAGGGAGAAGCCCGGTTCGGCTGCCGTCGAAGAAGATGGGGAAGATATACCTATCTACGGACGCGACATCTTTTCCAACCGGCAGCTGAATTTCGCTCCGAGCCAGAACCTTGCTACTCCACGCAACTATCGTCTCGGACCCGGCGATGAGGTAATCATCGACATTTTCGGAGCCAATCAGACGACCCTCCGCAGCACCATTTCTCCCGAAGGGAGCATTAATGTGGATGTCCTCGGTCCGCTTTACATCAGCGGCATGACCATAGAAGAGGCGAATGCTTTCCTGAAGCGCAAGCTGTCCGGAATCTACCGCGGCCTGAACCGCAGCGCTTCGGGCACGGACATCCGTCTGAGCCTTGGACAGATTCGCACCATACAGGTAAATGTGCTCGGCGATGTCGCCAATCCCGGAACCTACATGCTGTCATCATTCTCCACCGTCTTCCACGCTCTCTACAGGGCCGGGGGAGTCGTCGGAGTGGGAACCTTGCGCAATATCCTGGTCAACAGGGGTGGAGGCGTCGCCGGTACCGTCGATGTTTATGAGTACATCACCGGAGGCAGCCGCGACAGTGATTTCCGTCTCGAAGAAGGCGATGTGATTGTCGTACGGCCTTATGAGAGCATTGTGAAGATTGACGGCGAAGTGCGCCGCCCGATGCGTTTCGAGCTTAAAGAAGGCGAAACGCTTGCAGACCTGCTCCGCTATGCCGGAGGATTCAACAGCGGCGCGTTTACCGAAAATCTCAATGTTGTGCGGCAGAGCGGCAAGAACTTCGAAGTGCGCACCGTGGCTGCAAAGGATTTCTCCGCCTTCGCCCTTGCGGATGGTGACGAAATAACTGTCGGCAAACTTAACTCGCTCTTCGAAAACAAGGTTTCGATTTCGGGTTCCGTATATCAACCGGGAGAGTATGAGCTTGGAGATGGCATCAAGACCGTGCGCCAGCTCGTGGAAAAGGCAGGGGGCCTGATGCCTGATGCTTTTACCCACAGGGCCGTGCTCACCCGAGAGCATGACGACAAAACCATGGAAGTGCTTTCCGTGAATCTTGGAAGGCTGCTGGATGGAAGCGAGCCCGATGTGGCGCTCCGGAAGAACGATGCCTTGTTCATTACCAGCGAGAGCGACATCAAAGAGCTTCCTACCATGAGCATCTCCGGCATGGTGAAGAATCCTTCCACATTTACTTATGCGGAGAATGCTACGGTCCGCGACCTTATCATCATGGCAGGCGGTTTGCTGGAGGGAGCATCCCTTTCCCGCATCGACATCTCCAGGCGCAAGAGGGATGTGAACGGACTCGTGAAGACGGATGCCGTGGGCGAGCTGTACAGTATCGACCTTGGCGACGACTTCCTTTCCGATTCGGGCAACGACTTCGTGCTTGAACCTTACGACCATGTCATGGTGCACAAGAGCCCCGTTTACAATGAGCAGGTGAATGTATCAGTGACCGGAGAAGCCAATTTCGCCGGGGATTTCAGCCTCACCAGCCGCAACGAGCGTCTGAGCGACATCGTGGCGAAAGCCGGTGGCGCCACCGATTATGCATACCTGAAAGGCGCAAGGCTTTTCCGCAACATGGAAGAAGGGGAGCGCAAGCAGCTGATGGATATTCTGAATTACCGTGGCAATGCAGGCAAGGAACAGCTTGATACTCTCGACATCTATCTTTCCGCGAACGAATACCAGGTATCAATCCAACTCGACAAGGCTCTTGCCAAACCGGGCTCCGGCTATGACATCGAGCTCATGGAAGGTGATATCCTCGACATCCCGTATCTGCGCAACACCGTGCGCGTGATGGGGGCGGTCATGATGCCTGCAACCCTTTCCTATACTCCCGGAAAGTCCGGACGGTCTTATGTGAATTCCTGCGGAGGTTTCGCTTCCAATGCCAGGTCACGGAAGGCTTATGTCGTCCACATGAACGGAAGTTCGGAGAGGATGGGCATGTTCACTGCCATCGAGCCTGGCGACTATATCGTGGTTCCTGAAAAACCCGCAAAACAGGGGGTGACCACGGATGTGCTTTTGCAGCGCGGCGCCATGATGATTTCGTCGCTGGCATCGGTGGGAACTATGATTGGTTACATCATCTATCTTAACAAATAGCCATGAAAGAAAGATTCGACAATCCCGATTTGTGGGAAGATGATGAGCAGGGAGCTCCTGCACTCGATATCAAGGCTTTGTTCGCAAATCTCCTTGCGCACTGGAAGTTCATATGTGCCGTAACGGCCGTATTTACCATCCTTGGAGTGCTGGTTGCGTTGCGGACTCCGCGCCTTTATCGCGTTACCATGATTCTCGCTCCTGAATATCAGGCGAGGACCAACAGCACATTGTCGGCCCTTTCGTCGATGATGGGACTCAGTTCCATGAGCATGAACAACACCCCGGACGCCCTTAATGTTACGCTGTTCCCGGAAATATGCTCAAGCGATCCCTTCCTGTGTTCGTTGCTCCCCGTGCGTGTGACGCCGTATCTGGATATAGAGTCGAGCATGGCCGGTGCCGTTCCGGACACTGTCACCGTGTTCGCACATGTGCTCGGACAGGATAAGGAACTCTCCGGGCGGCAGCTCAGAAAGCAGGCAAAGTTGGATGCAGAGTATTTTTACGACGACTCGGTAATCGATCCTTCTCAGCTTACTCCCCGTCAGTATGCGGCAGTGAAAACCCTGCGTCAGGCCATTAGTTCCGAAGTTGACAAGAAAACAGGTGTCACTACCATCAAAGTCGTGCTTGACGACAGGATGATAGTAAAGCAGCTGGCCGACACGGTCTGCCGCAAGCTTCAGGATTTTGTCATCGGCTACCGTACCAAGAAGGCCGCTTCCGACTACGAATATTATACCCAGCTTGCCGATGAGGCTTATGCCCGTCTGGTCAAGGCGCAGGCTGCATATGCTTCGAGCGTGGATTACGACCGCAGCGTCATACTCCAGTCCGTAAACAGCGAAAAGCAGCGCCTCCAGACTGATGTCAACCTCGCCAACCAGATATATTCCCAGATGGCCCAGCAGCGCGAATTGGCGAAAGCCAAGATACAGGAAGCCAAACCGGTGTATGCCGTCGTGCAGCCTTCCACCCTGCCTATGCGCTCCTGCAACAGTCGTAAAAAGGTGGTGGCTCTGTGGCTTATAATTGGCGGTATCCTGTCGTGCGGATGTGTCCTTGTGCGTGAAGCCTTCTCCAAAAAGAATGAGAACTGATTTGTTTCTCCGTATCATCCGTGCCGGTCTCTGGGAGGATATTGAATCCGAAAGGGGAACACTTCCGGAAATAAGCGCGGATGAATGGAATACCTTTTACAGCCTGGCCTCGGAACAGACCGTTGCCGGGCTTTTTGCAGCCGGGATAGAAGCTCTTGGGCTGAATCCTTCGAAGGAAGTGAGCCTGAAACTGCTTGGCAGGGAAGTGTCGTTGGAAAAATCCAATTCTGCCATGAATTCCTTCATCGCCGTGCTCTTTGCCCGTCTGCATGAAGAGGGGATTCGGGCCGTTCTGGTGAAAGGACAGGGGATAGCACGCTGTTATGTCAGGCCGCAATGGCGCGCTCCGGGAGATGTCGATTTGCTCCTGGACGATGCCAACTACTCCGCCGCCAAGACTTTGCTGATGCCGAGGGCAAGCAAAGTTGAAGAAGAGTTTCCTCGTCACAAGCATTTGGGAATGTTCTTCGGAAAGTTCGAGGTGGAACTCCACGGAACCATGTACACCCTGCTTTCCCGCAGGATGGACGGAAAGATTGCGGAGTATCAGGATGAAATGTTCCGTTCGGGCAGCTTTGATGCCTGGAACGACGACGGAACTGAGGTCCCCCTGCCTGATGCCGATACCGATGTGGTCTTCATTTTCACCCATATACTCCAGCACTTTTTCAAGGAAGGAATCGGACTCCGCCAGTTCTGCGACTGGGCAAGGCTCCTTTGGACCAAGCGCGCTTCGATAGACTGGGACCTTCTTTCCCGGAGGATGGAAGAAATGGGCATAATGAAGGAATGGAAGGC
This sequence comes from Bacteroidales bacterium, assembly GCA_017469425.1. Classification (GTDB taxonomy): domain Bacteria; phylum Bacteroidota; class Bacteroidia; order Bacteroidales; family UBA932; genus Cryptobacteroides. The sequence goes on along the minus strand of JAFUGJ010000036.1, from coordinate 48,420 downwards.
ATTTATCGCCTTTGCCGTGGAATATCTGGGCCTTCCGGTCGAGGCCGCACCTATGTATGATGCTTCTGCGCGCTGGAAGCGCAAGGCGGCACGCATCCTGCGATATGTCCTCTCCACCGGCAACTTCGGCTCTGCAAGAGGCTTCAATGACAAAAAGGGCAGCCTCCTGTTCAGCAAAATCGCAGGTTTCTTCATTCTCGTCAGCGACTTCTTCCGCTGTTATCTCATCACATTCCCGGCTGATTCCCTGCGATTCTTTGCGTATTCGGCAGGAGTGAGCCTCAGCAATTTCATTCACGGAAAATAACTGTCACGATGAAAAGGACCATTCTGTTTATTACCCTTGCAATCCTTCCCCTGATGCTCGATGCCCAGTGGAAAATAGACCCTGCCGACTATAAGATTGAAAAGAAGGACCTTAAGAGGGCGCGGAAGGTGCTGTACGGGCCGGAATGCCATCCGGTTTTCCCCAATCCTGCGGAAGGGGCGCAATGGTTTCCCGAGGCTGGTCTCGGCCTTTTCATGCACTGGGGAATCCACAGCATGATTGGCGTGCAGCCGTCATGGAACATGATAAAGAACTATGAGTGGTCGGGAGAGTACCATTCCCGCGAGGAATATTACGACCAGGCAAACCATTTCGACCCGCAGGATTACAATCCGGAGCGCTATCTGAAAGCGGCGAAGGAGGCCGGTTTCCAGTATGCCGTGCTCACCACAAGGCACCATGACGGTTATGCCCTCTGGCCTTCGAAATATGGCATAGGAACCAGGCAGTACATGCACGGACGGGATTTGCTCAAGGATTATGTTGAGGCATGCAGGGCCAATGGGCTGAAGGTCGGTTTCTACTATTCTCCGCGCGACTGGCATTACCCCGGCGACCGTCCGGACAGCGAATGGGATGCCACAACCTGGGGCAGGCGCGGCCCCGTTCAGGACACGGTTGCCAACCGCAAGGCTTTCGAGGCGTTCTTCGCCTATGTCCTTGCACAGCTTGAAGAATTGCTTACGCGCTATGGCAAGATAGATGTGCTCTGGCTCGATGGCATGGGATGGTACGGCATTCCCACCCAGGACCTCTGCACGGAAAAAGTCTATGCCTGGATTCGCAGCCTGCAGCCCGATATTGTAATAAACGACCGCTGGGCCAATATCGTGAACCCCGACAATCCTGAGGGCACTTCAATGCGTATCGGCGACTTCACCACTCCATTCGAATGTATGACCCCTACTTATGTTCCTTCGCGCTGGTGGGAGCACTGCCATATCTGGAACGGCAAAGGGGGAGGCTGGGGCTACAACAAGAAAGGTCTCTTCAGGCCGATAAGCTGGTTCTTTGAGGAGTTTGTAGCGTCGCGTTCCCTCGGCGGTAATTTCCTAATAAATGTGGGACCTTCCGGCAGCGGCGACATGCATCCCAACTACTACAGGGAGATTGCCAAGGTGGAAGCATGGATGAAAACAGGACGGGAATCCGTTCTCGACGGCGCAGGACCCACTCCCGGCGTGGAACTCTCGAACGCTCCGCTGACTACCCGTGGGCGGGATATATGGTATGCCCACATGCTCGCTTCGTTCAAGGGGCAGCTGTCCGTCCGCACGGGAAGAAAGCCCTCGAAGGCCGTTTTGCTCGGCACGGGGGAGGAGATTCCGTTCATTTACAGGGATGGTTTTGTCAATCTAAAGTTGCGTGACGACCAGAGAACCTGGGTGGATGATGTGGTCAGATTTGATTTCTGACCTCTTGCTCGGCTTCTTCCACCATCTGGTCGAATCCGGTGAGGGCTGCAAAGGGGGCGAACTGCGCGGCCCTGTCGATGCGCGGCATTCGCGGGTGCTTTCGTGAGGGCTCCCAGTGGGGAACATTGATTATGTCGTCGTAGCCGTTCATGCCTTGTGCCCTCCTATCTGCTGGTTGCGTTCCTTGGCGGTGGCCCCTTCCTCGAAATTGAGCCCCTTGAGAATCGCATTTTTACCGAATTTTTTTCTGATTGCAAGGATCGCTTCCTGACGGTTGCGTTCCTTTTTTTCTTTTTGCGGGTCGTCGAACAGGCCGAGCTGCACATTTGCTGAAGCTTCCGGTTCTATATGGTTCGCTACCACATACATGCGCCGAATCGGCGTCTTCCGGTCGGCAATCCTGTCGAACAATTCTCCCATCGCCTGCACTATTGCCTGGGTCGAGGAAGTCTGCTTTCCAAGGTTCTGCGACCCATGTGAGCTTCCCGCTTTTTCATACCCAATGCTCAGCACAATCTGGTCGGTGAGAAGCCTTTTTTCAACCAGGTCCATTACAAGCAGGTCCGTCATCTCCAACGCCACCGTTCGGGCTTCCTCAAAACTGTATGGGCGGCTCAGCACCTGCCCGTTGCTGAGGCTGTGTCCTTCTGCGCGATAATTCTTTATGTCGGCCATGGTGCAGTTTTCCCAGCCCCATGCGTGGTCTATCAGCAATTCTGCATTTATGCCGAAGAGTTTGTATAGCAAATCCTGGTTCTTCGGCTTCGGAGGTTCCGCAAGCGAGCATCTGGCCACATCGCCAAGGGTGTACAGGCCGTTGGCTTCGAGTTTGGCTGCAATCCCTCGTCCTATGCGCCAAAAGTCCGTGAGGGGCCTGTGCTCCCAGTATTTTCGGCGGTAGCTCATCTCGTCGAGTTCCGCAATCCTCACCCCGTCGGCATCGGCCTCGCTGTGCTTGGCTTCGATATCCATCGCTATCTTCGCAAGATACAGGTTCGTGCCTATTCCTGCAGTAGCGGTGATGCCGGTTGCGGCCAGCACCTCTCTGATGAGGGTGCGTGTAAAGTCGTGAGCGGTAGTTTTGTAGAGCTTGAGATACTCCGTGGCGTCGATGAACACTTCGTCCACGGAATATACATGCAGGTCTTCGTCGGACACATATTTAAGATATATCCCGACGATTTTCTTGCTCACCTCCATATAGTAGTGCATTCTTGGGGTGGCAATGAGGTAGTCTATGCCGTTGACCTTCGCGAGAGTGGTTTCCATGCCGGAGCTGCCGGTCCGGGTGGGAGAGGGTCTGGGGCCCCTGTAAGCTGCGAGGATACGGTTCACCTCGAACAGCCGAGGCCTTCCGGGAACGCCGAGGGCCTTCAGCGAAGGCGACACCGCAAGGCAGATGGTCTTGTCGGTACGCGAGATGTCGGCCACGACGAGGCGCGTGCCGAGCGGGTCCAGTCCGCGTGCAGCGCATTCTGCCGAAGCGTAGAATGATTTGAGGTCGATTGCAATGAAAGTTGACATCTGCTTATGCAAAAATAATTGCTATATTTGAAATGTAATACCCTCGTCATGAAAAAATCTGCCATTCTTTTTTTTCTCGTGCTGATATGCTCCTGCAACCGCTCCGGTTTCGACATGAAGGAGTTTCGCAACCCGGGTGCCTCTTACCGCTCCCAAAGCTTCTGGTCGCTCAACGACAGCCTTTCCGCCGATGAACTGAAGCGCCAGCTCTCTCTTTTCAAGGAAGGAGGTTTCGGGGGAGCGTTCCTGCACAGCCGTACGGGCCTGCTTACTCCATACTTGAGCGAGGAGTGGTTCGACCTTATGGACACATGCGTGGAAGAGGCGCAGCGTCTTGGGCTTGAAACATGGTTCTACGATGAAGACAAATGGCCCAGCGGATGGGCCGGGGGCATCGTGCCCGCGCAGGACGAAGCTTTCCGCGCAAGGACCCTGGTTCGCCTTCCCAAGGGGTATGAAGTTGAATCTCCCGACCGTGTAATTCACGAGGATGAAGAGCATCTTTATGTGGAGCATGTTGAGCGCCTTGGCGATGCCTGGTACAATGGTACCTGCTGGGTGGACCTCATGAACCCGGATATGGTAAATGCCTTTCTCGACTGCACTTACGAACCTTATGCCGGGCGTTTTGCGGGCAGGAAAGGCGTCATGGGCATATTCTCCGACGAACCGCAGGTGTCGCCCCGCACCACTTACGGGGCTGCCGACGCCTTCGTGAGCTATTCTCCGTGCATGGAGGAAGTTTTCAGGCAGAAATGGGGGTATGAGATGGATGCTCACCTGCCTTCCCTGATTGACACGGTGGGCGACTGGCGCCGATTCCGCCTCCATTACTATCGTACCGTAGCTTCCTGCATGGAAGATGCTTTCAGCGCCCGGATTGGGGATTACTGCGATAGGCACGGCCTTGTCTGGACCGGGCATTTCAATGGCGAGGAACATCCCACCTCCACCATGCGCAATGAAGGCAATCTAATGATTCAGCAGCGGCATCTCCAACGCCCCGGGGTGGATGCGCTCGGACTCCGTTTCAAGGAACTGCACAATGCCAAGGTCATGACCTCGGTGGCGAACCAATATGGAAAGCGCCGCCGCATAGTGGAGATATTCGGCATCTCCGGACATAACATGTCGTTCGAAGACAGGATGTGGATTACCGCATGGCACACCAACAACGGCATCAACATGTTCTGCCCCCATCTCTCGCTTTATTCCATGAAGGGCTGCCGCAAGCGTGATTACCCTCCCACCTTCTCCTATCAGGAACCCTTCTTTGAGAAAAACAGGCTTTTCGAGGACTATTCCGCCCGGCTCGCATATTTCGCAACTGTGGGCTCCTCCGACGGGGAAGTGTGCGTCATAAGCCCGCTGGAATCCGATTACATCACTACGGACATTGCCCATTACGACAACAGCCCCTCGGAAAGCGATGCCCTGCAGGAGAGCATCCTGCGCTCGCTCGCATCTCACCAACTGAATTCCGACCTTGGCGACGAGCAGATAATCTCCGAAATCGCATCCGTGCGGGACGGACGCTTTGTGATAGGGGAGATGAGTTATCATACCGTGATACTTCCCGGCCTTGTGAACATCCGGCCTTCAACCCTTGCCCTGCTTCTTGAGTTTGCCGCGCAGGGCGGAACCATACTCTGCGTGGGAAAATACCCTGAATATCTTGAGGGGGAAAGGGATGCCATGACCGAACTTCGCCGCTTCTCGCGGCAGGTCGCCCCCGATGCTCTGGACCGGGAGCTCGACATGCTGCCCCATGCATTCAGGCTCGAAAGCGATGGCAGGACGGAAATATGGACTCATCTCAGAACGGTTCCCGGCGGGAAAACTCTTCAGCTGTCCAACACTTCCCGCACCGAAAGCTACAATGCACGCATTCGCTTCGAAAATAATCCCGGGAATTTGGTCGTACTCAATCCTCTTGACGGACGGGCCCTCCGCATCCGGCCTTCCGCCGACGGCAGCTATGAGCTTAATTTCGCTCCTGCGCAGACATGGATACTTGCATGCGGCAAAGCCTTCCGGAAAACGGACGGAACATACTCTCTCCCTCCCTCCGGTTCAGCGCAGGTCTGCGAACTCGGCGGGGAATGGACTCTGAAGCGGAATTCTCCAAATGCAATTCCCCTGGATTTTGCGTCATGGTCTACCGACGGCGGAGCCAGCTGGAATGAAGCTGAGCCCGTGCTCGCCATTTACCAAAGATATGGCCGCAACAATCTTCCCGGAGGGCCCATGCTGCTTCGCTTCAACTTCGATGTAAAAGACCTTCCGCGCACTTGCGCCCTTGCGGTGGAGCAACCCTGGATATACAAAGATGTCCGCGTAAACGGCACTCCGGTGCATTTCGGAAGGGATTTCTTCGTCGATTCCTATTTTCGCAAATGCGACATTTCCTCCCTCCTGCATACGGGAGGCAACGAGATAGTGCTTTCCCTGGATTTCGTAACTCCCGTGAGTGATTCTTTTACCGCCGACAGGCGATATGGCACGGAAATCGAGACCATATACCTCTGCGGTGACTTTGCCGTGAGGGGTGAACTTTCTGCCTCGCAGCCTGTCGAAACCTGGCGAGGCAGGAACCCCATCCTCAGTCCCAAGCCCATGCCCGCATGTTTCACTCATGGCTCCTTTGTCCTTTGTGCGGAATCCGGCCATGCCACAGCAGGAAATCTCACCCTTGGTGACTATCCTTTCTTTGCAGGAAGCATCAGCTATTGCTCTTCCTTCAATATCGACAGCCTGGAGAAAGGTGCAAGCTACAAACTGTCATTCCCCGATGTGGAGGCTACTTATGTAGATGTAATCGTGAACGGGAAAGCCCTTCCCACCGTTTTTTGCAGCCCCTGGGAGGCAGATGTGAGCGATGCCCTCATGGAAGGGGAGAATAGCGTTGAGATTACCCTGACCAACGGGCTGCGGAACCTCATGGGGCCGTATCATCATGTGGGAGGGGAGTTCTCTGCCGTGGGACCTGCGCTTTTCGACGGTCGCGACGAGTGGCCCAACTATGAGAAAGGCGACGACGACTGGTATGAAGTGCGCAAGGGCGGAAATGCCCGCCTCTGGCGCGATGATTATTACTGCATTGCCTTCGGATTGATGAAGGCGCCTATTGTAAAAAAGGAGTTTTAATCCTATTTTTGTACAAACAAAACTTAAATACAGATATTATGGCAAATATTTCCGATCTCATCCTCAAGCAGGTTACGGCTGCTGCAGGAAATGTAGAAATCCCTTCTGCAGTTAAAGACCAGGTCCTCGGCGGACTTGCCGATTCCGTGCTCGGCAGCCTTACCCAGACTGCGACCAAGGCAGGCGGCATCGACCAGATTACCCAGCTTGTTACCGGCAAGGTCAGTGCTGCATCCAGCCCGGTTACGGCTCTCGCAGGCAGCCTGTTCAGCAAGAATGTACTCGGCGGGCTGAATCTCGGCTCGTCAGCAAATGCCATTTCCGCACTCGTGCCTGCTGTCATGGGCAATCTTTCCAATATTATCAAGGACCAGGACGGTGATGGCGACATCGACCTCAACGACCTTCTGATTACCCTGAAGGGAGGAAACAAGAGCACAGGTGGCGCGGGGCTTCTCGGAAGCGTGGCCAGCGGCCTTGTAGGCAGCCTTTTCGGAAAGAAGTGAAAGTCTGCGTAGGACTCTCAGGAGGAGTTGATTCCAGCGTCACGGCTCTGTTGCTGAAGCAGCAGGGCTACGATGTTTTTGCCATGTTCATGCAGAACTGGAACGACGCTTCCACAACCCTGCATGGCGACTGCGAGTGGGAGGAGGACAAGTTCGTGGCGGAAATGGTCGCCCGCAAAATAGGGATTCCTTTTTATTTCGTCGATTTGAGCAAGACCTACCGCCGGAAGGTGGTGGATTACATGTTCGACGAGTATTCCAGGGGCCGTACTCCCAATCCCGATGTGCTGTGCAACCGGGAAATCAAGTTCGATGCTTTTCTCGAGGTGGCCCGCAAGATGGGTGCAGACATGGTTGCAACCGGGCATTACTGCCGCAAGGAAGAAACCGTTGGCCCGGACGGAGAAAAGCTGTACCGCATCCTCGAAGGGGTCGACCCCGGAAAGGACCAGAGTTATTTTCTCTGCCAACTGAGCCAGGAGCAGCTTTCCAAGGCACTTTTCCCCATCGGCGGACTGCTCAAGAAGGAAGTGCGTGCGATAGCCAAAGAAGCCGATTTGCCTTCAGCCGAAAAGAAGGATTCACAGGGAATATGCTTCGTGGGCAAGGTGGACCTTCCTACTTTTCTCAAGCAGCAGTTGCGCTCGGTAGAGGGGAATGTAGTGGAGGTATATGATGCCTTCTACTCATCCGATGAATTGTACGGACGCCAGTGCGGGATTGTACGGAGCATCCTCAAAGATGGTTTCGATGGCCCTCTGCCTATGATTTCCAATTATATTTCGGAAGACAAATGCACCCCGGCAGATGATGCCCATCCTTTCGACGACGGGCGTATCGGAGCCCTTGGCGGCGGGGCCCTGGCGCTTCTCTCGACCCCGCTGGATTACTCATCCATCACTTTCGAAACCGAAACTTACCGTTCCGGAAAAAAGCATGTCCGCAAAACCCGCTACAAGGAAAATCCTTTCGGAAAGATTGCAGGCCGCCACGAAGGTGCCCAGTTCTATACGATAGGGCAGCGCAAGGGGCTGAACATCGGAGGACACAAAGATTCCCTTTTCGTGATTTCCACCGATATACAGAGCAATACCATATATGTGGGTGAAGGCCACAGGCACAAGGGCCTTTCGAGGTTGTGCCTGCATATAAACCCCGATGAAGTGCATTGGATAAGGCCGGATTTGCAGATGCAGCCCGGACAGATGCGCCGTTACCGTGTGCGCATCCGTTACCGTCAGCCTTTGCAGGATGCTGTGCTGCTATGCCGCGAGGACGGGCTGTATATTTTGTTTGACTCCGCCCAGCGCGGCATTACCGCCGGGCAGTTTGCAGTGTGGTACGCTTCCGACGATGAAATGTTAGGAAGCGGCGTAATATCCCGATAAATGATTGAGTTTGAGTTGACCTGTCCTTTGAGCCGTGAGCCGAGGCAGAAAGAAATCGATGCCAAGGCGGGCGGGCTTTATGCCGTTCTTGTAAAGCGCTCCATCGATGCCAGAAAAGAGCCGGTGTGGCGTTACCGCTATGAGGCTTATGCGCCGGGGGAGTATCAGCCTTATGTCCTTCCGGAATACAGGAATGTGACAGGTGCCGAGCCTGTGATTGTCGTGGGCGCGGGCCCCGCCGGAATGTTTGCCGCCCTCAAGCTTCTCACCCTCGGGCTGAAACCCATAGTGCTTGAGCGGGGGAAGGATGTGCATCAGCGAAAATTCGACATGGCAAAGCTTTCCCGGAGCGGGATTGTAGACCCCGAGTCGAACTATTGCTATGGAGAAGGTGGTGCCGGAGCCTTTTCCGACGGGAAACTCTATACCAGAAGCTCCAAGCGCGGAGATATACGCGAAGTGCTGCAGCAGATGGTTGATTTCGGGGCATCGAAAGACATCCTTACCGACGCCCATCCCCATATAGGCTCGGATAAACTCCCTGTCGTGGTGGAAAACATCCGCAAATGCATAATCGGGCATGGGGGAGAGTATCATTTTGGTGCAAGGGTCTGCGAGATAGAGGGTTCTGCGGGCAATTTCAAAGCCAGGACGGCGGACGGAAGGGAGTTCTGCGGCAAGGCGGTAATCCTTGCTACCGGACATTCCGCGCGCGATGTCTATGAGATGCTGTCCGCTGCCGGAGGAGCGCTGGAAGCTAAGGGATTCGCCCTCGGAGTGAGGGTTGAGCATCCGCAGGAAAAAATAAACTGGGCGCAGTACCACGGCACATGGAAACCTGGAGTTCCCGCAGCGGAATACTCTTTTGTGGAGCAGCAGGACGGCAGGGGAGTGTTCTCTTTCTGCATGTGCCCCGGAGGGATTCTGGTGCCTTCTTCTACCGAGGACGGAACCGTCGTGCTGAATGGCATGTCGAATTCCGCACGAAGCGGAAAATTCGCCAATGCAGGGGTTGTGGTGCAGGTTGAGCCGGAGGATATTCCCGGCGGAAGCCCTTTCCGACTGATGGACTGGCAGCACTCCGTTGAGATGAAGATGTTTGATTACTGCGCGGCAGTGCGTGCCGGAGGCCCGGAAATCCGTGCAATAGCCGAGAGGGCGGGCCTGCGTCTCAGGGACATCCAGGCGGACATCCCCGAAAATCCCATGGCGGCACCTGCGCAGCGGATGGAAGATTTCTGCCTCGGGCGCCTCAGCAAGAAAATGCCGGAAACCAGCTATCATCCCGGAGTGATTTCCGCCCCTCTGCATGAGCTGCTGCCTTCCATCGTGGCCGACAGGCTGCGGAAGGTCTTTCCCCGCGTGAAGATACGCAACTACTACACCAACGCGGCGCTTTTGCTCGGAGTCGAATCCCGCACTTCGTCGCCGGTGCGCATCCCCCGCGACCCGCAGACCCTGCAGTATGTTTCGGCTCCCGGCATCTACCCTTGCGGAGAGGGTGCAGGCTATTCCGGGGGTATAGTTTCTTCCGCCATCGACGGAATAAGGTGCGCGGAGGCCGTTGCAGAAAACTGTCTTTGAGTATGGCCGACAACTATCTGGAAAACAAGATGGAAGCCCTGCGGCAGGGGCGCACGGTATACCGTAAGGTGAATCCCGGCACGGAAGCCTTGCTGAAGGCCCTTTCGTGTTCCGAAGAAAATGCTGCCGGAGATGCCGCCCTCATGAGCGTGCAGTATGAGGCCGTAGTGAGGGCCGCCAAAATTATAGCGCCGCACGAATTCTCTTTTGAGGTGGATGAATCTGCTTCCTGCATCAGGATTCTCGGCCCGTCCTCGCCAAAGGATTATCTGATAAGGCTTGGCGAAGTCCTTCTTGCCATGCGCCTGAAAGCAGCCGAAATGCATCTGAAGAGCTCATACCGCCCCGTGCGGGAAAGTTTTCCTGCCGGCAACCGCCTGCTTGCAACACTCGAATTGTCGAAGTAATACATGATTTTATGAGAAAATCCAACAAACAACTTTTCTGGTGGCTTGGAGCGCTCGTGCTGGGTGCGGCGCTGGGTCTTCTGAAAGTGGAATGGATGGACAGAGCCTTTTCATTTGTCGCCACCATTTACACGCGGCTTTTCCAGTTCCTCGCCGTTCCTACGGTTGCGCTGGCAATCATGACCACGCTGATTTCTTTCGGGAAGCAGCGCAGCACCCGCAGAATATTCGGCCACACAATCACTTATACCCTGCTGACCACGCTCGCCGCCGCGCTTGTGGGAATGGGGATGTATCTTCTCATTGCACCTAAGAATATCCCCGCCGAGGTCCTTGGCGCGACCCCGACTGCACAGGAGGGCGGCCTTGGTTTCTACGAACACATCATATCGGTCATTCCCAATAATGTCGTCCAGCCATTCCTCTCCGGAAATGTCCTTTCAATACTCCTGATAGCCATTGCGTTCGGGTTTGCGCTCGCCTATATGAAAGATAGTGACCGGAAATCCGTCCTGGTAAAGGGAATAGAAGGATTGCAGGAGCTTTTCTTCTCCCTTATCAAGGCTCTTATCTGGACTCTCCCTCTCGGTATCCTGGCTTTTTCCGCGCAACTGTCCGCGCAGCTTGGCGGAGGCATCATCCTCGGCTCCCTCGGACGCTATACGGCGGTAATCCTGATAGGAAACATGATACAGTTTTTCATTGTACTGCCTCTATTCCTCCTTGCACGGAGAATCAATCCGTTCAGGGTGTTCAAGGCCATGAGTCCGGCTGTGATGATGGCACTTTTTACAAAGAGTTCTGCCGCTACGCTGCCGGTGACGCTTTCTTCGGCGGAAGACAGGCTCGGTGTCGACCCTAAAGTGTCCCGGTTCGTCCTCCCTGTCTGTACGACCATCAATATGAACGGATGCGCGGCTTTCATACTCGTGAGTTCGCTCTTTGTGATGCAGAATGGAGGAATCATCCTGAGTGTCGGCACCATGCTTCTCTGGGTACTGATTGCCGTAGTTTCCGCCGTAGGGAACGCCGGTGTGCCCATGGGCTGCTTCTTCCTTACCGTATCTCTTATGACAGGAATAGGAGCACCGGTTGAGGTGATGGGGCTTATCCTTCCCATCTATACCATTATCGACATGGTAGAGACCGCCGAGAATGTATGGTCCGATTCCTGCGTCTGCGCCATGACCGACAAGGATATGTCAATTTTGAAACAGTAGTGTTATGATAAAGATGTATGTGATGCATACTTGCCCTGACTGTGAGTATGTCGAAAAACAGGTTGAAGGCAATCCCGGTTTCGAAGTAATCGATATAGGCAGGCATGTGCGGAATCTCAAGCAGTTCCTGGATTTGCGCGATTCCCATCCGGCTTTCGATGAGGCAAAGAAGATAGGCGATGTCGGAATCCCGTGCTATGTGCTTGAAGATGGCACGGTCACCCTCTATTCCAAGGATGTCGGCCTTGAACCCCGCCCGGAAGCTTCCGGAGCCTCATGCAGCCTGGACGGCCACGGGTGCTGATTTTTTGTCGAGTTGTTTATCCTGCTTTGTACTTATATGCTAAGAAGTTTTATTATCATATTGCTTACGGTTCTGCTCTCCAATGCGTGTTCTTTTGGGCCAAAGAAGCATAAGGAGCCGGGTAAGGCGGCTGTTTCAAAAGAACAAGTTGCCACCGCGGACTACAATAGAATCGGAAAGTACCTTCAGGAGTTCTTGTCAAACAATAGCAAGCCTTTGAAGGGTTGGCCTTTCAAGAAGTGGGGATGGACCATAGTTGGGAATCGAATGGTATTCAAGATGCCAAAAGGTGAAATATTCTCCGGAGTGGTTTTGATAGAATTCCTGAATCTTGAACAAGTGAACCATTATGATGCCCGTTCAGATTACGGCAGGGATGAGTTGGAAGAAACGCAAATTACTCCAAATGAAGTTTACACATATTGCGGAACTCTGGATGTCTCCGATTCTCTCAATTGTTACATCTACACGGTAGTGAATGAGAAGCGGGTGGGTTATCACGATGCTTTTGCCCTTATTGTAAAAGACAGGTCAGTAACAGGCTGCGTCAAATTGGCCTGCGAAGGATATGGCTTATGGAATTCAATCTCAACCAATCGCATTTCCAGAAACACATTCGTCATGGCTTCATTTGCTGTTGATATGATTGACGAGAATGGGAATTCCCCTGGATGTTATTATGCCATCAGAATTAACGACGATGGTTCCATAACCCGATTCGACGCCCTCGAATCCGATTTCAATAAACCAACCTGGAAATGACTTTTCACCTTCTTGACCATGTTTTGGACATGAAATAAGCCTGGGAACTATTCCGGGCTTTTTTTCGGCCACTATCAGGATGTTGGTGTAAAAGGTAACAGTTCGCGCGGTCAAAAGCGATTAAATGCCACAATCAAAACAATGTTTCCTTAAATGACCTCAAAGAACTTATCTGGAAGGTTTGAAATATACGCATATGCATGCTTGTAAGCAACTTTTTTCGAGTATGTTTTTAAAGATCTGGAGGACTTCATTCTTGCCGAGGAAGAACATTTTCCCCTAAAATTGACAGTGTTTTCCCGTCTGCCTTCCCTTGGAAGAAAGTATCGAGTGCTGTTTTGAAAATGTCGGACCTGAATTTCACGGCATCAATCCGGCAGCCCATAATGGTTTCGATGTCGCTGTTTGAGTGCTTTAACACTTCTGTTGTTATCTCCCTTAACCGCTGCTCCAGCACCGGATGTTGGAGGTAGGCCTTCGCTTCATCCAAATCCTTGATGCCGTAGTATTGGGCATTCGGGCTATGCCCAAGCCCTTTCACCTGAGGGAAGATATACAAGATCCAGTGATTACGCTTCTAGCCCTGCTTCATTTCGGCAAGAGCGCTTTCATATCCAAAGCGCTGGCCGTCCAGAAATCTTTCAATGCCTTCCATTACTCAACTATTTTGCAGGTTTTGCCATACACGGTCTCTTCCCTGACGGCATCCAGAATCTTGTTGAAGATTACCGGGAAGGGTCGAGCCACGCTGTCTGCCATCGACTTGGGTATTTCTTTATAGAACGCCTCTGCAATGCCGCCGGTGATGCAAGCAAGAGTGTCACTGTCACCACCCAATGAAACAGCTTTGCGGATAGCATCCTCGAAATCTTCCGAGTCAAGGAAGGCAATTATTGCCTGCGGGACGGTTCCCTGACAGCTGGACTGCCAATAGTACGCATAATGCCAATCCTCCCATGTTTTATGAAGGTTGTATCCGTAAGACCTCTCGATGTAATCGCGGATTTCCTCTTTTGTCTTTCCGTTTCTTGCCATCCAAATCGAAGCCGCTGTAGCCTGAGCACCCTTGATGCCTTCCGGATGATTGTGGGTTATAGCAGCAGAAATGGCGGCCACATGTTCAGTCTCCTCCAGTGTGTCGAAAAACCAACCAACGGCGGAGACTCTCATGGCTGAGCCGTTTCCCCATGAACCATAAGGATGCCTTCCTGTATTCGACTCATACGGAGCTTCGCCATATTTATCGTCGAAGTTATACAAGCCATCCGGGAAGAAAAGCCAGGTGTGAAATCCGCCTCCATATCCACCCATAGGGCAGGGGCATTTATGGCCGAACTCGACCATAATGTCCTCCAGCCCCTGATAGGTATGCTCTTTGTCCTTAAGCAGCCAGTATGCGACAGCCATCGTCATGATGCTGTCATCAGTGTATGCGCTGTTCCCGAGAAAAAGCGTGAAGTTGTAGTCTTTTGTGTTGCAGAACTCGTAGGCCGAGCCCACGGTATCTCCTGTAATTGCTCCTAACATCTTATTTCCTTTGTTCCTGTAAATTTAACTATTTCCCCGGGTCTATTCATCATAGAACTCGTCGGCAATCTTAGACTGGAAGATTTTCCTCTCCTCCATCGAAGCACAAGGTGATGCCAAATCGAACTCTGCCATCTTCTTTGAATAGCGGCCGCGAGCCCGGCGCTCTTTCTCAAATACGGCCTTTGTTTCCGCTTCCGTCTTTTCAAACTTGACGACATTGGTAATGGAAAGACTTATGGTAACGCCTTCCACATCATGGTCTGTACCCATATAGGCGAAAGACCATCCTTCTCCCTTAAGATGCTTGATAAGCGCCTGGATGGCCGAAAGGCTGTATTCAGACGAACTGTTTTCCAGCCCGTCCGTAATTATAGTGACCACAACGGAATAGTTGTCTCTATCCTTGAGTTCCTTCTCCAGTTTAGTAAGAGTGCGACCGATGGCATCGTATAGCGGAGTGCAGGCACCTGGCACATAGGTCTCCGGAGTCAAAACCTCTGCCTCGGATGGATTAGCATTCCAATATACTTCGTCGATGGAAGAGCTGTCGAACAGGACGAGTGTGATATAATGATCCTGCGAATCGGCATATTTCTTTGCGTCTGCTTTTACTCCTCCAAGGACTTCGTTATATCCCTGGATGGCAGGTCTCTGAATATCCCACATTGAACCGCTTCGGTCCATGATAATTAAATTGTAAACTTTGCTTTTGCTGGTTGTCTTTTCCATGATTCTGTGGGTTTTAAATATTATAAATGTGTCACTGTGACGCAAATTTACAAACAAAAAACTTCTTACGCAACCATTTCGTGTATTTTTGACACAAAATTTTGCAATTCGCCTAAAATGGCCTATCTTTGCTATCGATATGGGTAAGAATTATATATATGTGAAGGGAGCGGAGTTCCCCTATCAGTACAAGTATGAGCATATGGCAGTCACCACAGACTGCGTTATATTCACTTACGAGGATTGGACCTTGAAAGTCCTTCTGGTCCGTCGCGGAGGCGAGCCATACAAGGGCGAATGGGCCTTCCCCGGTGGCTTTATGAAACTGGACGAGACGGCAAAGGAAGGAGCTCTTCGTGAGCTTTGGGAGGAAACTTCTCTTGAAACATCTGCTGTTCGTGAACTTGGTGTGTTCTCTGATGTTGACCGTGACCCGCGCGAGCGCGTGATTACCATTGCCTATTATGCGCTGATAAAGCCATCCGAGGTTATTGGCGGCGACGATGCCGAAGAGGCAGCTTGGTTCACCATCGACAAGTTACCGGTTCTCGCCTTTGACCATCAGAAGATTTTCGATGCTGCGATGCAGCGACTCCGCCGCGATATTCACTTTGAACCAGTCGGCTTTGACCTCTTGGACGATGAATTCACCATCCCCGACCTGCAGCGCCTCTACGAAATTATTCTCGGCACCAAATTTGACCGTCGCAATTTCCAGAGGAAAGTCTTTGCTTCCGGCATCCTGGAGGAAGCTCCCAAAGAGGAAGAGCCCGCTATCGAGGCCTGCGAAGCACCGATGCCGATGATGATGGCCTCAATGTCATTCGAAGAAGCTGCACCTAAGCCCAAGAAACGTCCCGGCCGTATTGCCTCCCTGTTCCGTCTGAACAAGGCGAAATACGATGCAATGAAAGAGGAGGGAGATAAGTACGAGTTCTAGAGAGCGATTTGGTACTCTTGACAGTATTTTATGAACGTATCAGGATTATCATGAAAGGCCAACTCATAATTGCTTTCTTCCCAGACATCTCGACTTGCGTAAATAATACCGCCTTGTTCACAAACATTACTTCCGAACCACTTTATATAAAGGTCATTATCAGATGATACGGGGTCGGCCGGCATCTGTTTGCTCTTATAGATAATGTCATAGGAAGGAGCTAAAGATTTGCAATTCGGTTCTAGCTTCAGATGTTTCCAATTAAACTTCGTGTGAAACGAAGAAAAAAGTTCCCTTCCAATAATATCCCACGTCATATAAGAGTGATAACACTGATTAGGCACATCGAATCTTGGTGCCAAAGCTTTGAAAGATTCATTCTTATTCAGAACGACCAACATAACAGGAAGGATAAAAATAATCCCGTCTTGATGAATTCCCCAAGCCATCCGCATCTCTTCTTCGACATAATGGAGCCAATCATCAGCCGTTAAACCCTCAAAGGGGAACTGAGATATGTCAACCGCACACATCCCGGAATCCATTCCTGCTAATTTGCAAACTGCCATTGGTTTAGTCGATATAGAACGTTATCCAATTGGTAGTATACTTTCCCGGTGTCGAGAATAATTCCTTTACCTTCCCATTATCCTGACGGTACCAGGAATAGTTCCAACCGTATCCCATATCACAGTATATGGCATTCTTGACGCCAAGTTTCTCCAATCCATCCAGGAAGTGACTCCAGGGCAAGGCCTTCGCACAATCAACAATGCAAAGCCGTTTGCCTATCTGGCATAATGCCCTGTAACGGTTGACCGTTTCCGGTTTGAAACAACCTTCAAATCTCTTCCCATTGCTGAAAAGCATAGTTTGGCAATAACCCATACCTCCTTCTTTTGCTGCTTTCTGTAGAGGAGTTATGGCATTCTCATATGAGAAATTAAAAAAACGCCATCCAGATGCCTTACTCCATGTGAACACTCCATTATAGGGCCCACACTTATAGCCTTTATAGAAAGTCCCAGCCGACACGTGGTCACCCCCGATGTTGGAGTGCTTGAAATCTTTTAGCTTCTCCCCGGTAAAAGAACCCGCACAGCAAAAGATAACGCCATCTTCACTTTTGGCAGGCATTGTACCCGTCGCTAAATCAATTCTGGTGAAGTTCGGATAGTAGACAGTTAAGCTGTCGCACGAGACTACATCCACATAATGAGTGTTGCTGCCTTGTGCTGACAGGTTACTCCATAATAGCACAAAAAGGAGTGATAGGATTCCTTTACAGATGATTCTCATTACATTCAATATACTTAATCATTCACACCTTGCAGTAGCATTGGCTTCCGACGAGGCAATTCCTTCCAACGGAGGAAGGTTTCGAGAATGTCTCTATTAATCTCCATAATATATTGTTAAGTGCGGAAAAGTGTATATACTTAACATTTTTCTGCACTTAATTACAAGTATAGCTTTTATTTTTGAGGTGCGCAAATAATTATAAAAATTGTCCGCCTACTAAATTCTTGAACGCGGGGATGGAGTTATCAATATCTGCGAAATGAAGTGATCCTCTGGAGAGTTCACCATAACGAAGAAGGACAATATTGAACTTGGAAACAAGGTCGAAGTCTTTCAGTATCAGACCGGCACCAAGAGCGCAGTTATGCTTACAATGGTTTCCTCCTTCGGCGTAAAGCATAACATGTACTACGATACAATACAATCGGAAGTGACCGTTAACCAACTGTTTATATAGCGATAATTAGCGGAATGTGCTCGAATTAACGAGATTCCGCTAAAAATAAGCATCATAGAACAGAAAATGGAGCACTGGACTCTTTAAAGTTTTTAGACGCCTACACGACCGGACTGGCTTCCTGGGATTCCACCCTGATGGAGATCGACTTCGCGAACCAACCCGACACCGCGACGAAGGGCATACGCTATAACTACAACAGCGGCAGCTACGGCCTTGTCGGAGGGTTTTTCTCGAACTATGGAAGAGGCGGATTTGAAAAAGGCTTTACAGGATAAAAATGAAGCTGGAAACCATAGATTCCAGGTCGGCTACTATGTGGTCGACAAGCAGCCGGTATCCACCAGGCCCTACCGGGCATGGGACGAAAGCGATTTCAACGCATTCATGAGCAGCTACGACCGTTCGTATATGGACGTGAACTGACGTACGGCGTCGTCCGGACCAAACGAAGGAGGGTGGAGCGAGATTGTTATCTCGACATTTCTTTTTCGAAACTTTTGTAAATCGTTACGAAACCTTGTCCCCATATCATTGTTTTTTCATTGTTGAGCAATGCAAAAGTTTTTGAGGATAAAAATTTTTTCAAAACTTCTTCTGCCGGAATATTATATTGTTCTCCATATTCCTTTACGACCTTTTCGGTTATGAAAAGAATGGTTCTTTTAATGCTTGATTCCATTTTTGTTTCTTTTTTTTGTTCCGGGAGGTGTGTCGGTTATCTTGACCGCGTGTATGAATTTAAGCGCGTCGGTGGCTCTTTTTGTATGAAAAGAAATCTGTGTGCCGATTTGTTTGGTTTTAAGTTTTTTCAGAGTTTCTTCTTCACTGCATAGTCCTTGTTCATAGTCGGTAACGATTTGCATTACATGTAGATCCGCAGTCGGCCCGATAACTATATCATAGTCGTGATGAAACTTCTTGTCGTTTCTGTTGGCCACGATGAAATCAAGCCATTCTTCGTTCATTGCAGCGAAGCGCTTTATTTTGAATTCAGGCGGGAAACGGGAGGCTCGTAAAAATTTACATAGGCGACGTTGGTTTTGTTGATTTCCATTTTTATCCGTGCCCAATTCTCCGCCATTTTCCCGTTGTTTGTTGTATAGAATCCGGGGCCGAAGTCCAGAAATCTTCTGGAGTTTTTCAGGTACGGACTTGCTACGATTTCCGTCGAACCGTGTTTCAGGTCTTTTGTTTTTTGTTCAGGCATTCTTACGATTTCGGATGAAAATATCAATATCTTCTATGATGTTGGACATTGTCAGCCCGCCTTCGGTCTCCGCAAACTTAAACAGAAAATCAGTCACTCCATAGCGGTTAAAGAGCGCTGCGGTTGACTGTACACTCTTCTTTTTTTGTTCGCTGTATGTAATCACGCAAAGCGTGACGAAGCGCACCTTATCATTCGTGCTGTTTATTTTTTTAACTGCCATTGTATTTTTTTTCTGTTTGCAAGTTTAACAAATATTTTGCGAATATCACGCAGCGGTGCAAAGGATTTCTTTCTTGCTGAGGATGTTCTTCCTGTAGACTTCTCCGGAGGAGCAGTCCCGGGAGCCCTCGATTTTCTCGTCGATGAGCGGATTGATGTCGAAATGTTTCATGTTATTGCTGTTTTGGTTTGTCGTCAAGTTGTTTTAGATTGGACAAATAAATGAGAGTGACCAAAAAAACTCTTTTTAGTCACCCTCTTCTTTTGAGTATTATTTTTCCCTGCAGGGAAACATTCGTGCAAAACGTCCGGTAGGCACGACATTGTCGTACCAGGTTTCTCCCGTTATGTTTACACATGCTCCCGTAATCAGGCTGTATGTCGGCGAATACTTCATCCCCTGCTCTTCGAATACCGTCCGAGTCCTTACATAAACTGACAAATATGAAGGCAACCATTCATTTTCCGTTTTATCTATTGCAATGACTCCGTACGACGGCGCTTTGCCAAAGTACAGCCTGTGCTGTTTCCCGGAAATCTTGACATCCTTTTTGTCAAGAGAAAGAAGCTCCTCTATTTCTTCCGCTTCGGGAATCCTCCAGGGCTTTCCCAGAACAAGCGTAGCCTGGTCGCTTTCGTCGGTCAATGTTTTGAAGTTCGTTAGGTCGTGATAAAATTCTCCGTCTTTTCTGTCAAATTCTTTCGCTTCAACGGCCTCGAGCTGTGCTACTAATTCCGGATGTTCGTCATATAACCAGTGTTGATATTTGTAAAACAATTCCGTAGTATCGTATACGGGATTTCCAGTCTCCTTCGTATACATTTCTTGAATTAAAGCGTAGAGCGCTTCATACTCTGCCATTATAGGTTTATTGTATTCACTGTCGTACTCTTCCATCTCATTGGAGAATTCTATGGAGCCCCATCCGAAGTATTTCGTAAGCCCGTAGACCGGATGGTCGTAAGTAAGGTATTCGCTTCCCCAGTCGACGGAGAGCCCCATGTCCACGACGTGCTGTCCTTCATCCTCGCGCAGGTCGTGCACGCAGACGTCGCAGCGTCCGACGACCGAGGGGTTGTCTTCGGACATGAACTCGATGTAGGTATGCCCTTCCTTCACTCCCACGAGCTTGCCGTCGGAGCCGATCCTGGCGATGCCCTCGTCTACGACGGAGTACTTCACCCCGAGGAACGACGCGCTGTCGGGGAGTATGCGCGCGGCGCCGGAGAGGTCCGCGCTGCCGAGCTCGCTCGTCTGTCCGAGGGTGCCCACGCCGAGGTGGACCGCCCCGTTCGGGAAGTCGATGCCGGTGACGTCGACCTTGCGCACGTCGACGCGCAGGCTCGCGGTGTGCCCCTTGGTGGTGGACACGGTGACGGTGCAGGAGCCTACGCCCACGGCGTTGATGGAGCCGAACCGTACCACGGCGACGCTCTCGTCGGAGCTCTCCCAGACGAGGTCGTTGCGGTCCTGCGCGTCCTCGGGGAAGACGCTCACGGAGACGTACTCGCCCTGGCGTACGCGGAGCGCGAGCCTGTCACGGTCGACGCTCACGGAGGTGGCGAGGTTCGTGTAGGTGGTGAGCGCCTGGGTGCTGCCGTAGACGGTCTTGCCCTTGTACTGCGCGTAGGTGCGGTAGGAGTACTTCGTGCCCTTGGTGAGCCCTTCGACCTTCACGCTGCCGCGGTAGGTGCCGGAGGAGGAGATGAAGTTCTCCGGGTAGGCGATGTCGGTGGTCTCCGCCTCGATGGTGGAGCCCTTCGGGAAGGAGGCGTCCGTGGAGAGCTGCACGCCGATGGTGTAGCCGGTGATGTAGCCGTCCTTGCCCTTGGTGGTCATGGTGAGGTCGCGGAAGATGACATAGTCGTCGGAGACGGTGCAGGAACTCGCGTAGGGAGTGCCGGCGGTGATGAGGATGTCCGGTCCGGACTTACCGAACCAGCCCTTGAAAGCGTTGCAGGATGAAAGGGTGAGTATCACTGCAAGCAAGATGGAGAGGTTGATGATTTTTTTCATGGCAACCGCGAATATACATACCCCCCCACTTTTCCAAATTTATTTGCAATTATGCAATCTGAAATTTTGCGGCAGCGTTGACAAATTCCGCGAAAAACCGTCAACGGCAGGGAATGTCAGTGCGGATGGCAAGAGGCATGCGTTCGGGCTGGTTTTCCATTTTCTCAAAGTCGGAATGCAGTCTCCTGCCGGACCTTGCCGGAGCCTTGCCGCTGAATATCGCGGACAGCATCGTTTCCCCGGGGTCTCCGAGTTGGAAGCCGTCCAGGGGGTCGTCGGCGCATTCTTTGTCGGGGCGGTATCCGTCCGGCATGCAGGGCGTTTCGCCGTTCTTGTCGGCATACCTCGACAGCATTACATAGATGCCCCAGTTGGAACTGTATTTGATGCCGTTGGCATACTCGTCTTTGTCAAGGTCGTCTTTTACCCATCCATACCAGGTCGGCCCGTCCACGATTATGCCTCCGCAGTATTTGCCCGACGACTGTTCACCCACAAGGGTAATGGGCATATAGGGTGCCAGGCCGCAGATGGTGCTTTCCGAAGCTGATGCGGTGGAGCCGGTCATTAAGACATACAATTTTTCTATGCAGGGGTTCGCTCCGAGGGTCGATATTTTCCGGGTGCCTCCTTCAGTTTCGACACTGAAATCGGTGGAGAAACGGGTCGCTTCCGTTCCCCATGCTTCGGTGAGGGTGCTGTTGTAAATGTCCTGGGAGAAAACGCTTCCGGCTTTTACCTGTTCCTCCGGGGCAATCATCGAAGCAAGCAGTTCCGAGGTCAGCGCGTATCCTCCGCTGTTGTAGCGAAGGTCCAGGACCAGTTCTTTAATGCCTTCCCGCTTGAATTCGCGGAAAACATCGACCAGAGCGCTGCAGCATTCCATGGTGAAAGCAGTGAAATGCAGGTATCCGGTCTTGATGCCGCCGTTGTCCAGGATTTTGTAGCAGTTTATTGGATTCAACTGCATCTGCCTGGCGGTCAGTGTCACCTCCCTTTTGTCTGAAAAGGAGAACACGGATGTGCCGTCGCCATAGACAGAGCCGTTCAGGATGGATGCATAATTGTCCGGAGTCATCAGCTTGCCGTCAATTGCTATGATGGTGTCGCCCCGCTTCAGCCCGGCCTGTTCTGCGGGGCCCCCGGGGTAGGTGAATGTCACCACGGCAACCACATTCGCCTTGTCGTTCGCGTAGTACAGCGCGAATTCGAATCCCATCGACTTGGTGTTGCCGGTAACCATTCCGTTGAAGGCTTCGTAGTCATCGGTAACCATTGTCCATTTGTCTATGTCCTTGCCGGATGCGTCCTTGTATCTTATCTGCCTTACCTTTTCAATGGGGTTTTCATTCGTCCGCCAGTTTTCCAGGTCCTTCCTGATGTCGTCCGCCCACAGATAATAGGTGGACATCATGTTGTAGGCGAATTGGTTGACATAGTAAAAAGTGCGTTCTTCTTCCGGAATGGAAACCTTCTGGTTTTCCTTGCGGCAGGCACCGGTAATCAGTACGGTCAGCACTGTTGCGGCAGCGAGAATATAGTTGTGTATGCGTCTCATATCTTTCATTTGCTCGTAAATGTAGCCAAAAAAATGTAAATTTGCAGTCGAATTCAAATTCACGGCGATGAAAAGTTATGTTTTTATCGTAAATCCGGTTTCCGGAGGAAAAGACAAATCGGCTCTCGCCGGGATGATTGCCAGGCGTTTCGGCTCCGGCAGTATCAGATATACCGAATATGCTTCCCATGCAGCCCTGCTTGCCGCCGAGGCTGATTGCGATGTCGTGGTTGCGGTCGGGGGCGACGGCACGGTGAACGAAGTCGCCTCGGCCCTTGCGGGTACGCACAAGGCTCTCGGCATCATTCCCTGTGGCAGCGGCGACGGCCTTGCCTTGCATCTCGGGATGAGCCGCAGATGGAGCAGGGCGCTGGAACAGTTGCAGGGCGCTTCCGTCGCCCGTATGGATTACGGCCTCATGAACGGCAGGAAGTTTTTTTGCACCACGGGCGTGGGATTCGACGCGAAGGTGGGCATGGACTTTTCCAAGTCGTCTCACAGGGGGCTTATGTCCTATGTCTCGCTTTCTGCCAGAGACTGGTTCAGCTATGAGCCCGAACACTACAGGATAAGCGTGGACGGGCAGGATGCATGGGAAGGGAAGGCTGTGATGATTACGGTCGGA
Organism: Bacteroidales bacterium; assembly: GCA_017469425.1. Lineage (GTDB taxonomy): Bacteria > Bacteroidota > Bacteroidia > Bacteroidales > UBA932 > Cryptobacteroides. Next base: position 25,245 of record JAFUGJ010000036.1, on the reverse strand, counting down.
AATGCCGCGCAATGGGGCAACAATGCCAAAATCTGCGGGGGAGCAAGCGTGCTCGACGGTAAACTCGACATTACCATAGTCACGCCTTTCTCCACTTTTGCTTTTCCGGTGCTGATTTCCAGACTCATGCTCGGGAAGGTGCGCGGCTGCGACAACACCGTCTGCCTGAACGGAAAGAGGATAGTCATCAAGCGTGATTCGGCGGGCCCGGCGCATTTTGACGGTGAGCCTGTAAACGAAGGCAGGAGGATAGAAATAGAGATTGTTCCTTCATCCTTGAATGTATTGATTCCATAAACTTATGAATAAGACTAAAGACTGGTTCTCGTATTTTGCCCCACGATTTGTCGCTCTTGCGGCAGTCATGGGCTTTTTGCTTCGCATCGTGCTGCTGTTCATGCCTGCGACTGTAAGGGATTTTGCTTTCTCCGGATGGATTAAGATATTTTTTCTCGGACTGCTGAACGACATTGCATTCTCATCCATCGCACTTGTTCCGGCTTTCGTGGTTTATTCGCTTCTAACTTCGGTGAAGTACCGCAAACCGGCAGGATATATAATCTGCGGACTGCTGGCCGCACTTGCCATTTATGTTATTGGCTTCAACGACATCAGCGACGAGTACGGGGGAGTGGTGCCTGGCATTGCAAAGGCTCTCACGGCCTTGTTGTTCGTGTGCTTTGCACTCAAGAACTGCATCCCTTCCATCCGCGACGGATGGAGAAAATGGACGGCCATCCTGACGAGCGTCATTTATGTCATCTGCTCGGTGCTCATTTTCGTCTGCGAGATTGTTTTCTGGGAAGAGTTCGCAGTGCGGTTCAATTTCATTGCGGTGGACTATCTCGTCTATACGAACGAGGTTATTGGCAATATCATTGAATCGTACAACATCCCCCTCATGTCACTGGGAGTACTGGCAGTATCGCTGGGCATAAGCTGGCTGCTTTTCCGGGGGAGTCACCGGGCAGATTTCGGAATAGGGTCGGGGAGGAAATATCTTCTGAATCTTTGCTGCACGCTTGTCTTCGCGGGTCTCGGCATTGGATTTCTTCATTACGGATACCGCAACTTCGGCACTTCGAACATGTTCGCCACCCAGCTGCAGGAGAACGGATGCTGGGATTTCCTCGAGGCATTCTCGTCCAACGAGCTCGACTACTCCCAGTTTTATGCAATGATGGATGAAGACGAGGCCGTCTCTCTGCAGCAGGAACTTTGCGGCATGGACGCCGACGGAGTGCGGCATGTAAGCGCTTCCAGGCCGGAAAACAGGAAAAACATCATCCTCATCACCATAGAAAGCCTCAGCGCCGATTTCATGGGATATTTTGGCAATGAAAGGGGGATAACTCCAAATCTTGACAGCCTGTTCGAACACAGCCTTGCCTTCGACCGCCTGTTTGCCACCGGCAACCGCACCGTGCGAGGACTTGAGGCTGTTACCGCATGCATCCCGCCAAGTTCGGGGGAGAGCATCGTCAAGCGACCGGGGCAGGGGCCTGTGTTCAGCACCGGCGAACTGCTGCGAAGCTTTGGCTACAGCACCACCTACATCTATGGAGGCGATGCCTATTTCGACAACATGGAATATTTTTTCGGCACCAACGGCTATTCCATACGCGACAAAAAGACCTTCGCTAAGTCCGACATTACTTTCGACAACATCTGGGGCTGCTGCGACGAGGATACATACCGGGTGGCCCTGCGCGATTTCGACGCCTGCGGGGAGCCTTTCTTTGCGCACATAATGACGGTTTCCAACCACCGGCCCTACACCTACCCTGAAGGTAGAATCGAATATGAAGGAAATGCCATGTCGCGCTCTGCAGCGGTGAAATACACCGATTACGCGATAGGGGAGTTCATCCGTGAGGCTTCTGCAAGGGAATGGTTTGACAATACCGTATTCGTAATCATGGCCGACCACTGCGCGTCGAGTGCTGGGAAGACCAGCCTGCCGCTGGAAGGATACCACATCCCTGCATTCATCTATGCCCCTGGCTTTGTCGAACCCGCCCATGTTGGGAAAGTCTGCTCGCAGATTGATGTGATGCCTACTCTTTTCTCCCTTCTGGGATTCAGCTACGATTCCCGTTTCTACGGGCAGGATGTGCTTGATGACTCGTTTCGCGAAAGGGCTTTCATGGCCACTTACCAGGACCTCGGCTACTATGCCGATTCGGTGCTTACCGTGCTGAGCCCCGTGCGGCAGATACGCCAGTTCGAGGTGGAGAACGAAGGCCGCACCGGCTTCAGGGAAACCCTTATGACTGATGGCATTGCAGAAGAGCCCATGCGTGAGGCACAGGCTCTGTATCAGGTAATCAATACCCGGAAGTTCTAAGCTTCCTTCAGCCTGTCTGTCATGGCCTTGGCAACGGCACGCGATGCGCCGCTCCCGCCAAGGCTTTTTCTTATCTGCGCGTAATCGGCAAGCATGGCGTCGCGATACGGCCTGTCTTCAATGAGCCTTCGGATTTCGTCGCCTGCGGCCTCGGGAGTGAAGTCGTATTGGATAAGTTCGAGGAAGGCGGGTTTGTCGAGGATGAGGTTGCCGAGGGAAATATACTTTATGTGGTCCAGCACGCGGAGAAGATATTTCCCGGCCAGGGCCGTGACGAGCGAAGTGCTCCAGCAAACCACCTGCGGAGTGCCGATGAGGGCGGCTTCGAGCGATGCGGTGCCGCTGTTTACAAGTGCGGCTCCGGCATATTTCAGGACATCGTAAGTGCGGCCGAAAACAAGCTTTACATACGGCCTTCCGGCAATATGGCGGGAATAATCGTCTTCGCTTCTTGCAGGGGCCCCGGCAACTATGAACTCATAGTCCGCGAATTGGGGCAGCGCGTGCAACCGGTCTGCCATTTGCATGGCCTTCGGCATGGTACGGGCGATTTCTCCCTTTCGCGAACCTGCGAGGATTGCTATGTATTCCTTTTCCGTCGGGCGCGAGTAGGCGTGGCCGTCGACCGCATCTATGAGGGGATTCCCCTTATAGATGAAGGGTACGCCCTTTTCGCTGAAGTAGGGGATTTCGAACGGGAAAACGATGAAGAGCCTGTCCACCCACGCCTTCAGCTTGCGGTTGCGCCCTTCCCGGGAAGCCCAGGTCTTCGGGGCGATGTAGTAGAATACGCGAATCCCCTTTTCGTGGCAGAAGCGGGCTATCTTCATGTTGAAGCCGGGGTAGTCGATGAGAATCACGACATCAGGTTTCCACTCCAGGATGTCATCTTTGCATTTGCGTAGATTGCGGCGTATTTTCCCGAGGTTTGAAATCACATCCCCAAGGCCCATCACGGCGGTGTCGCGGTAGTCCTTTACCTTGGCGCCGCCGACAGCCTCCATCATGGCTCCGCCCCAAAAACGGATTTGCGCATCCGCATCTTCGGCAATGAGCCCTTTCAGCAGGTTGCTGCCGTGGAGGTCGCCGGATGCTTCTCCGGCAATAAGATAGTATCTCATAAATCCGTTTCCAGCCCCGCAGCTTGCAGACGGGCGTTTTCTTCAAGGTCGTGCGACAGCAGGCGGTGCGCCGAGACTGTGATGTATCCCCGGGCGAGCAGATTGATGTCCGCAAGAGGGGAGTCCGCGGAGTCGTTCACGATGTCGCCTGCCATCATGTACTGCATTTCTCCTTCTTCCGGCTCGGGGAATTCGGGAGCGGACTTTCCGAACTTCTCCTTCACCAGCTTGCGGAACAGCGCTGCATCGTAATTTACGAATTCGTTCTCCCAGCGCAGCCAGGCTTCTTCAGCCATGCGCACGCCTTTGATGGCGGTGCCGGGCTTGGGGAAGTTGATGTTGTAGATGTAGCCGGACTTCCCGGAGGGGTTGGCCATAATCTTCTCGAAGATGGCGGGAAAATACTTTTCCACGCTGCTGAAATCGGCATCCGGGTCGAATGCGTCGATGGATACTGCGATTGCGGGAATGTATGCAAGTGCGGCCTCCGAAGCGGCTCCGATGGTGCCGGAATAGAGATAGGCTGTGCCGTAGTTGCCCCCGTGGTTTATGCCGCTCACGACGACATCGGGTTTGCCGGGATGGAAGATATTGTCGATTCCGTATTTCACGCAGCTCGACGGGGTACCTCCGAGATACCACCAGCTTTCGCCCGGTTCTTCCCGTAGTTTTTTCACCGGAATGGGGCTCTGCCCGAGGTTCACTGCCATGGACATGCCGCTCTGGTGCCGTTTGGGCGCAACCACGGTTATTTCGCCGTAACGCCTCATGATTCGGGCAAGAGTGCGTATGCCTTTCGCATCGAAACCGTCGTCGTTCGTAAGGAGAATTTTCATTTTCAGATGCTTTTATGCAAAGATAGTTCTATTTTCTCTGCAATTATTGATTATGCTGTAATTTTTTTGTAGATTTGCGTCGCTTTTTTAAGAAACATACTTATTTTTAGTTAGAATATGAATAGAATTGCTATCAACGGTTTTGGCCGTATCGGTCGTCTGGCATTCCGTCAGATGTTTGAGGCCGATGGTTATGAAGTAGTTGCCATCAACGACCTCACAAGTCCCAAAATGCTTGCTCACCTTCTCAAGTACGACACCGCCCAGGGTGGTTTCGCAGGCAAGTTCGGTGAAGGAAAGCACACTGTAGATTACAAAGACGCAGTCCTCGCTGAAGACGGCAAGACCGTTGTCACTCCCGGTTCCATCATCGTGGACGGAAAAGAAATCACCATCTATGCAAAGCCCAACGCTGCAGAACTTCCCTGGGGCGAATTGAATGTTGATGTCGTCCTCGAGTGCACAGGTTTCTATACCTCCAAGGCAAAGGCTTCCGCACACATCCAGGCCGGTGCAAAGAAGGTTGTCATCTCCGCTCCTGCAGGAAACGACCTTCCCACCATCGTTTACAACACCAACCACAAGACCCTTACCCCTGCCGATACAGTTATCAGCGCAGCTTCCTGCACCACCAACTGCCTCGCTCCCATGGCCGACGCCCTCAACAAGTTCGCTCCCATCCAGAGCGGTATCATGAGCACCATCCACGCCTACACCGGCGACCAGATGATTCTCGACGGCCCTCAGCGCAAGGGTGACCTCCGCCGCAGCCGCGCAGGCGCATGCAACATCGTTCCCAACTCCACCGGAGCAGCAAAGGCCATCGGTCTCGTAATCCCCGAACTCAACGGCAAGCTTATCGGCAGCGCACAGCGCGTTCCCACCCCTACCGGTTCCACCACTATCCTCGTGGCCGTAGTCAAGGGCAAGGATGTTACCGTTGAAGGCATCAACGCCGCAATGAAGGCAGCCGCCACCGAATCCTTCGGTTACACCGAGGACCAGATTGTGAGCTCCGATGTCATCGGCATGAAGTTCGGTTCCCTCTTCGATGCAACCCAGACCATGGTTTCCAAGATTGACGAAGAAACCTTCCAGGTTCAGGTTGTTTCCTGGTACGACAACGAGAACTCATATACTTCCCAGATGGTCCGCACCATCAAGTATCTTGCAGAGCTGAAGTAATAAGAGTTGCATATTTTTTAAGCCATCCTCTTCCCGGGGGTGGTTTTTTGTTTTCGGGTTCCGCCATGTACCAATTCCACATAGACGGAATTATCCGTTATCTCACATCTATTTCTCGCTTTGTTGTGTTGCTCACACATTGAGACTGGTTTGTTTGCCTGTGTAAAGAATAAGGCTTATCTTTGTTTAGTTGAAAACAGGAGATGTTATGGCGAAGATAGATGTGAACGGCGTTGCCGTGACGGTGGTAAAGGTCAATAGTGAGGACTACATCAGCCTCACGGACATGATGCGCTCCAAGGATGGGGATTTCTTTTTCCACAACTGGCTCCGCAATCGGAACACCGTAGAGTTTCTGGGAACATGGGAGAAAGTGTACAATCCCGATTTTAATTCTGTCGAATTCGACAGGATTAAAAGCAAGGCCGGGCTCAACAACTTCCGCATCAGCGCCAAGGAGTGGGCAGAGAAAACCAATGCCATCGGCATCGTTTCAAAAGCTGGCCGTTATGGTGGCACCTATGCCCACAAGGACATCGCCTTCGAGTTTGCCATGTGGATTAGCCCGGAATTCAAGGTCTATCTCATACGAGAATTCCAGCGATTAAAAGAAGAAGAGCAGAAACTAATTGGTTGGACAGCCAAGCGCGAACTCTCCAAGGTGAATTACCGTATCCACACAGACGCCATCAAACAGAACCTGATTCCAGCAGAAGTGTCCGAGCGGCAAATTTCATTCATCTATGCCAACGAGGCCGATGTTCTCAATGTGGCCCTGTTCGGTATGACGGCAAAAGAGTGGCGTGATGCCAATCCCGGTCTCAAAGGCAACATCCGTGACTATGCCACCATCAACCAACTCATCTGCCTGTCCAACATGGAAAGCCTGAACGCCATTTTCATCAATGAAGGTCAGCCTCAGTCAGAAAGGCTCCGTAAATTGAATACGATTGCCATCCAGCAGATGTCAGTACTCGAAGGCGACGAAAGCGGTCGTAAACTCCTGAAGTAGTATCTTCCCGCTGCCAGAGTCCGCCTGACGGGCAGGCAAAGGACTGCGTGCGTCGCGGTGGCCGCCCGTCAGCATTGCCTGCCCTCCGCAACGCCCACGCGCAAAGTGGTTAGGACCTAAAGCTTTATTTGGCGTTTTTGCTTACGGATGGTTTTTTTGTATATTTGGGGGAAATACAACAAATCAGCAATGAAAAGATTCCTGCCTTTTATAGTCGTGGCGCTTGGCCTTTGCCTGGCTTCGTGCTCCAAGCCTGCGGCACCCGATGTCCTGCAGTATGTGGACCCTCTTATAGGTTCGGGATACCACGGACATGTTTTCGTGGGTGCCAATGTTCCTTTCGGCTTTGTGCAGGCCGGACCTACGAGCATCACCAAGCGCTGGGACTGGTGTTCCGGCTACCATGAGTCGGATTCTACCGTCATAGGGTTTTCGCATACGCATCTTAGCGGCACCGGCTGCGACGACTTGTTGGATATGACTCTGATGCCTGTGGTAGGGTCCGACCTTACCTATGCCCGCGGAGTGCACGGCGACCCGTCTTCCGGCCTCTGGTCCTATGCCGACAGGAGCAGGGAGATTGCGGAACCGGGGTACTACAGCGTTCCGCTCACCCGATACGGCATCCTCGCTGAAATGACCGCTACGGAGCGTGCCGCCATACATCGCTACACCTTTCCCGAGTCGGAAGAAAGTGCGGTGGTTCTCGACCTGAAGAATGGAGCCAACTGGGACCATGCGACCGACACCTACGCCGAGACCGTTGGCGACAGTGCGCTTCGCGGGTGGAGATTCTCGAAGGGCTGGGCGAAGAATCAGAAGCTATTCTTCTACATGGAATTTTCCAGACCCTTCGACAGCGTCGAGTACATTGATTCGGAAAAAGACCCTGAAGTCGGTGGCGGAATCCAGCAGAGAATGTTTTCCAGGGTCAGTTTCAAGACGGCAGAAGGAGAGCAGCTTCTGGTAAAAATCGGGCTTTCTCCCGTGAGCATGGAGGGAGCGGAGCTGAATCTTAAGAGCGAAATTACAGGCTTTGACTTTGAAATCGTGCGTGAAGATGCCCGCAAAGCATGGGAAAAGGAGCTTTCAAAAGTGAGGATTGATGCTGCGGAAGATGTGAACAAAATCTTCTACACAGCCCTGTACCACTGTATGATTGCCCCTTCGCTCTACAACGATGTGGACGGCTCCTACAGGGGCTCCGACGACAAGGTTTACGAAAAGGCCGCGTTTGACAACTATACCACTTTCTCCCTTTGGGATACCTACAGGGCGGAAATGCCTTTGCTCAGCATCCTTTGCCCCGAAAGGGTGGGGAACATGACCCAGGCCATGCTCAAGATTTACGAGCAGCAGGGCTTCCTTCCTATATGGCATCTCATGTCGAACGAAACTTACTGCATGCCGGGGGAAGCCGGAGTCATAGCCGTTGGAGATGCCATCGTGAAGGGAATAGGAGGATTCGACAGGGAATATGCCCTTGAAAGCATGCAAAACTCCCTGCAGGTGGTAGGCCAGGGGAATGAATTCCGTCTGAAACATGGTTTCGTGCCTTCCGACCTTACCGTGAGTTCGATAGCGAAAGACATGGAATTTGCCATCGCCGACGCTTCCGTGAGCAGGGCCGCTGCAGCGCTCGGCAAGGACGACACGGCCGCCCTGTACGAAGAGAAGAGCCACAGCTATCGCAACTACATGGATTCTGAAACCCTCTTCGCGCGGGGGCGTTTTTCCGACGGAAGCTGGCGTACCCCCTTCAATCCTTTTGAGAGCAGTCACCAGGAAAACGACTATTGCGAAGGCAATGCCTGGCAGTATTCCTTCCTTGCACCCCATGATGTGGACTGGCTGACAGGGTTTTATGGAGGGAAGGAAGGATTTACCTCCCGTCTTGATTCCCTGTTTGCAGCTTCCACCCGCCTTGACGGAAATCCTTCCGGCGACATGACGGGGATGATAGGGCAGTATGTGCACGGCAATGAGCCCAGTCACCATATTATATATCTATATACTATGGCAGGATGCCCCGGGAAAGCTGCCGACAGGGCAAGGGAAGTGATGGGTGCCCTTTACGGTACCGGCCGCGACGGGCTCTGCGGAAACGAGGATGTCGGGCAGATGAGCGCCTGGTATGTCCTTTCCGCCCTTGGTTTCTATCAGGTGGAACCCGCCTCCACGCGTTTCTGGTTCGGCTCTCCCGTCGTGGACAGTGCCCGGATAGATGTGGGCAAGGGAAAGGTCTTCCGCATAGAGGTGAAGGACAACAGCGACACCAACCGATACATTCAGTCGGTAAAACTGAATGGCAAGCCATACAGTCTGCCATTCATAGATTACTCCGATATAATGTCCGGTGCCCTTCTGGAGCTGGAAATGGGGCCGGAACCCGTACTCTGGTATTAGACTCTAAACAAAGCGCAAAGGGAGTTCTCCAGGATATACACCAGGAGGACGCCTGTTATTATTGCCTCCCATGGCAGAGCCAGGACTGCTACAATTATGACGATAATGGCGCTTATGCTGAGAAAGGCATGGCGCTTCATCCGGGTGATGGTGTCAGCCTCGATACCCTTTCCGAACTTGAAGGAAAACATGGGAAGTTCGCATACCAGAAGGTAGCAGAGAACCAGGACAACCGCGAGTATGAGCCAGGCGGGGCATGGAACTGATAGCTTACTGATTATGGAGCAGAACGAGCCGCAGAGCAGCGCTGCGGAAGGCGTGGGAAGCCCGATGAAACTTTCGTGCTGACGATCGTCGAGATTGAACTTTGCAAGGCGAAGTGCGCTGAATGCCGCCAGAAGCAGGCATGCCCATGCAAGAAAATGCCCATTGCAGGAATAAAACATCATGACCGAGGGCAGCACTCCGAAACTTACGAGGTCGGAAAGGGAGTCAAGTTCCTTTCCCAGTTCGGAATATGCTCCCAACATTCTTGCCGCAAGACCGTCGCAGAAATCGAAAACTACGGCGGCGAGCATGAAAATGAATGCCAGGCAAGGGTTATGGTAGTGCAGAGTCAGGATAATGCCAATCACCCCGCAGACAAGATTCAGCGAGGTGATTGCATTAGGAATATGTTTCTTAAATGACATTATTTACTTGATGCCGAGTTTTTTCCTGAGGTTCTTGGGAAGAGCGTCCTTGTGGAGCACGATGTCGAGGGTCTGGCCCTTGACATAGTTTTCGCTGACATACCAGATGCCCTTGTATTTGCTGTCGGTGCCCCAGGAGTTCTTTACGAGATAGTATTTGGTGCCGAACTGGTCGTGTGCGATGCCGAAAATCTGCATCCCGTGGTCGTCGGTAATGCTCTTGGCATCGAATCCTTTCTGGCGGAATTCCTGGTCGGGAACGATTTCCTCGGGAGCATCGACGGGCTTGGGTTTGCCTTCTTCCTTGCCAACCCAGTGCTCCTGGTCGGAGCCGGATGTGCTCTTGTTCAGTTTCTCGGTGTCAATCAGCAGGCCCAGGCCGTTGCGGTTGAAGCCGGGGTCGCTCACATCGGCACCCCATGCTGCGGTGTAGCCGTTGCGGATTGCGGCGTCGAGCACTTCCATGAATTCGTCGATGGGAATGTTCCATGCTTTGTCCCAGCGCCAGTTGTCGCAGACTTCGATGGCGAATTCGCTGTAGAAGGGATGGTGCGTGAAGGAAGTGAGGGAAACATAGTCGTCGGGATTGAATTTGAGCGCGTCACGGTAGGATTCGGGAGTGTACTTCACGCCGTTTACCGTGAATTCTTCGGGAATCTCGCCGAGATATGCCTTGAGAATCCCTTCGGCACCGTTCTTCCAGGCAGTGGTGAGCTTGCGGTTGGGCTTTTTGGCAATGGCCTTGATATAGGCGCTGAGGGCGGCGTCGAGTTCGTTCTGCTCGGGGAGTTTCGTGCCGTAATTCATGCCGCTGAACGCTTCCTGGGGAACGATGCCGTAGTCGCGGATGACATCCAGCACATCGTCGGCTTCACTGCCCGCACCAAAGGTGAGATTCCCGTCGAGACGCACGAACTTGTCGCACCTGTCGAGGTACGACTTATAGACGATGAACATCTCGGAAAGGTCCGGGAATGCGGTGGAGTCGGTGATTTTGTTGATGCGGATGATTTCGGACTCGATGAATCCGATTGTGGAGAATGCCCAGCAGGTTCCGCTGCGGAACTGATTCTTCACGGGAGTGATGGTGTTCTGCACATCGATGCTGAACTTGTAATCGGGAAAGTTGATTTTGGGCTGCTGTGCAAAGGCACTTGCTGCAAGCGCCAAAAGGGCTGAAACAATAATTAACTTCTTCATTTCTTTTTACTTATAACTTTTCAATGCATTTTCCAGGATGGCCATTGCCCTGCGCAGTGCAGGCACCTCGAGCACATAAGCGATGCGCACCTGGTTCCTGCCTATGCCGGGAGCGGCGTAGAACGATTCGGCGGGAGTAATCATCAGCGTTTCGCCTTCGGGGGAGCGGTAGTCGGTGAGAAGCCATTTGCAGAATGCGGTGGCATCCTGCACCGGCAGTTCCGCCACGGTATAGAAAGCACCCTGGGGCATGGGGGAAAATACCCCTTCAATCTTGTTCAGGGCTTCGATGGTGAAGTTGCGCCTGGCGATGTACTCTTCCCGCACCGCACTGAAATACTCCCCGTCGGCATCCAGTGCGCCGAGGAGCGCCTGCTGCCCGAGAACGGGAGGGCAGAGCCTGGCCTGTGCGAAGCGCGTCATAAGGTCCATCAGCTCCTTGTTGCGGCTGATTATGCAGCCTATCCTGGCCCCGCAGAGATTGTAGCGTTTGGATGCGGAGTCCACCACTATGACATTTTCGGATAAACCGGGAATCTGAAGGGCGGAGAAATAGGGCTCTTCGGTGTAGCAGAATTCCCTGTAGGCTTCGTCGGAAATGAGGAACATGGAGTGCCGGCGGCAGATGTCCGCTATGGCGAGCAGGTCCTTTTTCGTCAGAAGCTTTCCCGTGGGGTTGGACGGATTGCAGATGATGATGCCCTTGGTGCGGGGCGAAATCGCCGCTTCGAGCTCTTCCGCGGAAGGCAGGTCGAAATTGTGGCGGATGTCGGTATGCACGGCAACGACCTTGATGCCGCACATGAGGGCAAGGGTGTTGTAGTTGCAGTAATAGGGTTCGAGCACCAGCAGTTCGTCGCCCGGGTCGAATGCCGCGTGAAATATGAAGCTGAGGGCTTCGCTACCGGCAGTGGTGACGATAATGTCGTCAATGTCCAGCCCGCTGATTCCCAGTGGATTATAGTACTTTTCGAGCATCTTTTGCCTGAGTTCGGCAGAGCCCGCCGAATTAGAGTAGGGAAGATGCCCGAAACTGAATTCTTTCACGGCCTTCACCGCGCTCGCGGGAGATTCTATGTCGGGTGCGCCTATGTTGAGGTGATACACTTTCACCCCTTCTGCCTTCGCCTGGTCGGCAAAGGGAGTGAGCATCCTGATTGCAGAAGCGGGAATGCTCCCGGCGGATTTTGAGATATTGGGCATAGTTGTAAACAGTACCTTACAAATATAGAGATTTTTTTGACTATATTTGCGTTTCATAAGCATATTGAGATGAAGAAAAAGATAACGGTATCTTCCATAATAACTATCCTGCTTCTGGCGGCAGCCGTGGCAGCCTTTTTCATTTTCGGACGGAAGAAAAAGGTATCCGATGCCGTGCCGCCCATCCGTCTGGTGGAGGCAATCATCGCCGATTCTTCCGACCCGACTCACCGTCTGGTTTCGGGATATGACGCCAAAGACGCTTCCAAGGCGGTTTTCCTGCTGGGAAGCAAGAGCCGCTGCGATAAACTCGCCGCCGCTTTTATGGACTGCGATTCATTCGACAATGTTGACGGCCGTGCCGTTCCCGATGCACTGAAGGATTTTGCGGGCGAGAGCATCTGCACCCTGTCGGGTTTCAATGATGCGGATGCACTTTGTGCCAACGGTAAAGATCTTGAACTTCGCGAACTTACGGTCCGCAGCGTCCTTGCGGCACTTGATACCCTGTGCTATGTGAGCCCATACGACCGGAGCGGCATGGGGAAGAAGCCCCTTCCCAAAATGCTGGTGCTGGCTTCACCTTACATGTCGTGTTTCGGGAAATATGATGTGGATTCCCTCTTCCATGCACTCGGATGCAAGGTTCCCGTGGTTTCTCCCCTGCATCTGGCATGCGGCGAGGCAGTCGCTTCCAAGGCGCCCCATACGAAACTTACCGTAGGAGTGCTGCTCGACAGCCTCGGTGCCGATTCCCATGCCTATTGCAGCATGATTGCGCAGAGGGCCGTGGCCGCCGGGCTGGATTCCGCACTATGCATTCCCTTCGTGGCTCCCGCCAAAGGCGATGCGCTGGTGTCGTTGCTCGATGCATATACGGAACTCGGCCTGAACAGAACCCTGGACGCTATCATCCTGGATGATGGCCGGACGCTTTACGGCGACCTGCAGCATTCCCTGCAGCACATTACTTCGGTTATGAATGCGGAGTCCATGACCTATGGCAACCTGCTTTCCGGGGATTTCCGCATAATCGATGCCCGCTCCCTCGTCTGCGACAGGGTCTATTCGATGCTGCGCGAGGAAAACCTTTTCACCCATAAGGTTTCGCAGCCGGTGCAGCTCAATTATATGGTCATTCCAAAAGAGGGAAGCGAGAGTTCGCTGATGCTTTTGCAGTACAACGAGAGATATATTCCAAACCAGAATTGATGTTTCAGATTACCATTACCCCGGAGGAGATAGAGAAGTTGGAACTGTCGGCGTTCCCGGGGCATATACATGTTATCAGCCGTCCCGGAATCGAGTTTTCAAGGGCGATTGCATATTTGCGCAGGCAGGCCGTGATAGGTTTTGATACGGAAACCAAACCTGTGTTTGCTCCCGGCCAGCACAACAACGGGGTAGCCCTCCTGCAGCTTTCCGGTCCGGACCATGCATATCTGTTCCGTATCCAGAAACTGGGGCTCAGGGGAAGGATATGCGCCATCCTTTCGAATCCCAATATAATAAAGGTCGGTGCCGCGTGCTTCGACGATGTGAGGGGCCTTGCCCGCAGCCGGAAGTTCGAGCCGAGGGGTTTTGTCGATTTGCAGAAAATCGTGTGGGAATGGGGTATCCGCGACAAGAGCGTGAAGAAGATGGCCGCCAACATCCTCGGAGTCAGGGTTTCCAAGAGCCAGCAGCTTTCCAACTGGGAGGCCGAAACCCTGAATGAGGCGCAGCAGAAGTATGCGGCGACGGATGCCTGGATTTGCCGGGAGATGTATCTTAAACTGATGGAAAGCGAAAAGAATCCGCTGACTCCGGAGCAGATGCTTCCTCCCGAACAGCAGCCCTCTGCCATGCGTGCTGCAAAAGAGCCGAAGGCGGAAGAAAGCCCTTCTGCTCCTGCAAAGAAGAGGCATCGTCACAGAAAGAGAAAGAAGACAGACTCAAATGAAAAAGCTCTATCTGAAAAAGGGGCGTGACGAATCGGTCCGCCGTTTCCATCCCTGGGTCTTTTCAGGGGCGGTAGCCCAGGTTGTCGGCTCTCCGGCAGAGGGGGATATCGTTGCCGTGTATTCCGCTGAGGGAGAGTACCTTGCCAGCGGACACTGGCAGATTGGCTCCATTGCGGTCCGCATCCTGTCTTTCGGGGGTGACCCGTTCTCGGAAACTTTCTGGGAGGATGCGCTTCTGGCAGCCTTCAATTCGAGAAAGTCCGTGCGCTTGACTTCATCTGCCGATACCAACTGTTACAGGCTCGTTCATGGCGAGGGCGACGGGCTCCCGGGGCTTATCGTGGACTATTACGACGGAGTGTGCGTCATGCAGGCACATTCCGCAGGCATGTTCAGGTCAAGGAAGGAAATCTGCGCCGCGCTGCAAAAGGTGTATGGAAGTTCGCTGAAGGCGGTTTACGACAAGAGCAGCGGCACGGCTCCTTTCAAGGCCGGGCTCGACCTTGTGGACGGGTATCTGTACAAGGCAGAAGGATTCGACGGGGGAGAGCAGACCGTGCTCGAAAACGGCCATAAGTTCCTGGTGAACTGGACGGAAGGGCAGAAAACCGGCTTCTTCCTCGACCAGAGGGAAAACCGTGCGCTCGTGGAGCGTTATGCCGGAGGCCGGAATGTGCTGAACCTGTTCTGCTACACCGGCGGCTTCTCGGTCTATGCCCTGGGCGGGGGAGCGCAACATGTTGACAGCGTGGACAGTTCCGCCAAGGCCATGGCAATGGTCGACCGCAATATCGCCCTCAATGGATTCGCGGACGGCATGCACAGTTCCTTCTGCGCAGATGCAATCGAGCATCTTGCAGCGGTTGAGGATGGGAAATATGACCTTATGATAGTTGACCCTCCGGCATTCGCAAAGCACCGGGGTGCGCTTCGCAACGCCCTTCGCGCATATCAGCGCCTGAATGCGCGGGCCATTGAAAAAGTGGCTCCGGGAGGACTTGTATTTACTTTCTCATGCTCCCAGGTAGTGGATAAGGAAGCCTTTGCCCTGGCCGTGTTCTCCGCAGCCGCAAGCACGGGGCGTCGCGTCCGAATCCTCGACCGTCTCGGACAGCCTGCCGACCATGCCGTCAACATCTATCACCCTGAAGGGGAATATCTTAAAGGTCTGCTCCTGTATGTAGAATAAACCTTGCCTGTGCCATTGGTGCGAATGAATGTTCCGATGGTATCATGAAGGCGACGGATTTATTGTCAATTTTTCATAATTGAATATATTTGTTGGTGTTAACCAACAGATTGTTTTCGAATGATGGAAAATCCGGATACCAATTATGTCTCTTATGGTCATTTTGCGCTCCTTGCGGATAATTACCATTGGGACAACGCCGGGGTGGACGCTTCATCCGTTTTCCGTGAACTGATAAGCCGGAACCGTTTTCCGATTTATCCTGATGTGCTTTCCATCATAGTCTGCAAGTCGGGAAGTTTTTCGCTTATTTCCGGAGGCCGGCGCATTACTGCAGGGCCGAAGAGCGCCATCGTCATATTTGGAAGACAGCCCATTGATGATGTGGAGATATCCGAGGATTTCCGTCTCTTTTTCTTTTCCGGGAAAAGCCGTCAGTTCAATCCCCATATCAACCTCGACGACGCCAATAAAATCCTCCGCCGGGCGCTGGAATTGCAGCATCCTTTCCTTTTCGAACTAACCTCCAAGGAATTTCATGCCGTGGAGAAGCTGTATTTTTCGGCCAAGGACCTTCTTCAACTCGCCCCGGAAGGTGCGAAAGAAGGCATCATTGCCGGATATGTCAGGATACTCTCCACTCTTATAGCCGTCCGTGCAGAAGAAAGCAATGCAGAGGCAAGGCATCCCTCAGCCGTGAACCGTTCGCTGCTGGCGTCGTTCCTCGACAATGTAAGGCAGCATTGTCACGAACACAGGGAAGTATCTTTTTACAGCAATCTCGCCAATCTTACGCCCAAGTATTATTCCAAACTTATACGGCAGCTTTCCGGCAGACCTCCCGGTTCAATCATCGAAGAATATACCATGGCTGAAGCAAAGGGGCTTCTTGCAAGCAAAAATTATTCGGTCAAGGAAGTCAGCAGCCTGATGAACTTTTCCTCTGCTTCCAGTTTCTGCAAATATTTCAAGGCGGCCGAAGGCTGCACCCCCGGCGAGTACATGAAACAACATTAATTTTATATTATCATGCGTAATTCAACAAAAATCCTGATTGCCGTATCCGGCGTTCTCTTCATCCTCCTCGGCATTTTCTGCATTGCCCGTCCCGGTGCCGCCCTTTTCTCCATGGCATGGCTTCTCGGTCTCGTTACCCTCATTTCCGGTATCGCAGAACTCATTGCAGTGCTCAATGCCCAGCGCTTCATCCCCAACAGCGGAACCCGCGTCCTTTCTGCAATCTTCCAGATTATCGTAGGCTGCATTTTCTTGAGCCACAAACTGTTGCTCACAATCTCGCTTCCTGTCATTTTTGCCATCTGGGTACTTGTAGAAGGTGTTATCATCGCTGTCAAGGCATTTGACTACAAGCAGGTAGATTTCAAATTCTGGTGGTGCATCCTCATCCTCGGTGTGCTTGGTGCGGTTCTCGGATTCCTCGGCCTTCGCAATCTCGATGTTGCCGGAAAGAGCCTCAGCCTCCTCGTTGGTTTCGGTGTCATCGTCGAAGGTATCTCCTTCCTGGTAACCCTCGGAGGAATCAACCGCTTCGAAAAAAGAGTCAAGGAATTCAAGGAGACAATAAACAGTATCCGCTAATATTCTCTGTTTCCGCACGGACGGTCCTGCCTTTGGAATGTTATTTGCAGGGATGCGTCCGTGCGAAACTTCTTGAAAATAATCGCTTTGCTTGGTTTGGTGAATCTGCTGATTCCCCAAACCATTGATTTTTCGGTAAGTTACTGCACTCATTCCGGGCGTTATTCCTTGGCCCGCGAAGCATCCGCAGGAACATGCTGCCAGGGCATCGAATCTGAATGCATGCAGCATTTTCTTCTTAAAGTGTCTGACTATTCATCCGCAGATACAGGCTTTCAGGCCATCCAGCTTTTCCCGACGGTAGTGGCAGCGACCCTTGCTCCGCTCGCTAAGCCTGCATCCTTGCAGCTTGAATTGCCGCACCCTTTTAATGCTTCACCGCCTGGAAAATTATTCAGGTCCATTCTTCAACTCAGAAATTGATGTGCGCTGCGCTTGAATTATCATTGTCCGCAGTCGAATCAATATTTCCGAGTAAATGAAAAAATCAGTCATTATATTGCTGCTGTCCGGTATCCAGGCAGTTACAGCCTATGCACAAGTGGATACCACTGGAATTTATGGCGACCGTGCCGATTCCCTGGAGGCATCGGTCTTTACGGCCCGCACCAATACCAATTACCTTTCCAAAGTCAAGGATATACGCACGGAGGTCATTTCTTCCGCCGGGCTGATGAAAATGGCCTGCTGCACCCTCGCGGAGAGTTTTGAAAACTCCGCAAGCGTAACCGTGGGATATGCCGACGCCACGACCGGCGCCCGTCAGATACGGCTGCTCGGCCTGTCCGGCATCTATACCCAGATGCTCGACGAGAACCGCCCTGCCATGCGCGGCATCACCGCTCCTTTCGCCCTGTCGTATATGCCGGGTCCGTGGCTCGAGAGCATTCAGGTAGGGAAGGGTTCACCCTCGGTGGTGAACGGCACGGAATCCATCACCGGCTCCATCAATCTCGAACACCGCAAGCCTACCGACGGGAAACCGCTGTTTCTCAATGCATCGGTGATGGACGACACCAAAAGCGATTTCAATGTAACTTCTTCCCTTCAAGTGTCGGATAACCTCTATACCGTGCTCATGGGGCATGTTGACGGGAATTTCCGCACCTACGACATGAACGGCGACGGCTTTGCCGACGAACCGGCCCGGCTACAGATAAATGTGGCCAACCGCTGGCTGTGGTACTCACCGAAGGTTCAGGTTCGCTGGGGCCTGCGCTATGTGCACGACACGCGTGAAGGAGGACAGATTTCCGGTCCATGGAAATCGGATGTTACAAACAATATTGCAAATGCTTACATGAAAGTTGGGCGGTCCCTTCGCGACGACGGTTCTTCCAGCATTGCGCTTGTCGCCGACTATACGCTCCAGAAAACTGCTTCCGCCTTCGGTAACAACGGCTACGATGCAGGGCAGCACAGCATTTTTGCCAACCTCTTGTATCTGAATAAGTTTACTGATGCACACGAGATAACCGCCGGAGTGAATGCCACGGTGGATTACATTGATGAGGACATAAATGCGGGGGGGCTTTCCATAAATGGAACATCCCGTACGCTCGCTCAGTTTGCGCCGTACGCCGAATATACCTTCCGCAACGGGGAAAAATTTTCACTCATAGCCGGTCTCAGCGGAACGGCGGTGCCGCAATACGGGTTTTATCCAGTGCCGCGCCTTACCGTGAAGTATCAGCCTGCCGAGGCATTGGTGCTGAGGGCCAACGGCGGGAGGGGGCTCCGATTCAGCCACCCCGTAGCCGACAATATCGGAATCCTCTCTACAGGAAAGAGCATCAGCGGCGATCTCTCGGCAAGAGTATTGGAAGATGCATGGACCTTCGGGGGAAATGCAACATATTATTTCAGTGACAATACCTATCTGAGTCTGGACTGCTTCAATACGCGTTTCGCTTCGGCCCTATTTGCCGACCGCGAGGCAGCAAATGCCATAGTCCTGTACTCTCTTGACGGGCATGAAGCGTGGTCGAGGAATTTCCAGGCCGATTTCAGCATGGAACCCCTGAACAGGCTAAGCTTCACCCTCACAGGGCGGCTTACCGATGCCAAGGCGTGGCAGCCTTCCGGGGGGGGGCGCGAACTTCCGCTGTCTTCCCGCTACAAGGTCGTTTTCAACACCCAGTACAAAATCGGCGCAAACCGCTGGATATTCGACTTCACGGCTTCGCTTAACGGCCCTGCCCGCGTGTATGATTTCATGAAAGACCTCCGGGATGAAGACGGCATGCTGCTGTATCCCGACGGCAAGACTCCTGTGTATCCGTTGCTTTATGCCCAGATTACCAGGCGCTTCAGAGGATTCGACATTTATGTGGGCGGAGAGAATCTTACCGGCTCCATGCAAATGCACCCTGTCGTGGATGCGGATACCCCTTTCGCCGACACATTCGATGCCGCTTCTGTCTGGGGGCCGCTCATGGGAGCAAAATTCTATGTGGGCTTCCGCATGACAATTTGGAAATAATTGTGCGGAAGGGGATGTCAGGCGTCCGCAAAGATTTTGCCGTCTTCCAGCCTGATTTGCAGCTTGCTGTACTCGGAATGGAAGTCATTTTCAAGACGCCTGGCATAACGCGCGCTTTCCCATTTGCACATGGGAAGGTCGTGCAGGAGGTAATTTCCGCATGATTCCGGGCTGGTGGCAGGAACCTCGTCCTGGTCCAGAATCCATTTCAGGCAGTCTATAGTGAGCCGGCGCATGTCCTCTACGGTATATGTGCCGGTCATTATTATGTACATTCCGGTGAGACACCCCATTGGGCCTACATAAACCACATCATCCTTCACCTCCGAATTGCGGAACCAGGTAGCCATCAGGTGCTCCAGGCTGTGGATGGCAGCCGGGGCCATGGCAGGTTCTTTGTTGGGCTCCGTGATACGGAGGTCGAAAGTGGTGAATCCCTTGTCTTCTCTTGAAACATATATGCCCGGCTTGAGGCGGGTATGGTCGATGGTGAAACTCTGTATGACTTCCATAATGGTGCAAATTTAGGAAATAATCCGTATATTTGACGATATGAAACTACTCGCTTTCCTGATTTCCATTGCCGCGGCTACAGCGCCCGGCACGGCAGACATCCTGCCTTTGCATCGCGACATCAATACAACTTCAGTCAATGCCCAGACACGCCGCACGGAAACGGTTTTCTTCCCGGATGCTGAATCCGCCCTTTCCGGACACATGGAGCAGAGCCCTTTCTATGAGAGCCTGAACGGTGAATGGGATTTCCTGTACTTTGACTCCGAAAAGGAGGTTCCCGCCGACCTTGCATCGCAAAAATGGGAGAAAATCAAAGTGCCCGGCAACTGGGAGGTACAGGGATGGGGGATTCCCATTTATGTGAACATCCCCTATGAGTTCGCGCCTGTGGACCCTCAGCCTCCGGTGCTTCCGGACGACATTCCCGTGGGCATCTATCGCAGGACTTTCCGCGTGCCGGAGTCATGGAACGGAAGGGAAGTGTATCTGAACCTCTGCGGAGTGAAATCGGGTGTTTATACCGTGCTGAACGGGGAAGAAATCGCCTACAGCGAGGATTCCAAGGACCTTGCCCGCATAGACATAACCCCTTATCTGAGGGAAGGGGAGAATGAGCTTGTACTGAAGATGACCCGTTGGAGCACCGGTTCCTGGCTGGAGTGTCAGGATTTCTGGCGCATCAGCGGCATCGAGAGGGATGTGTATCTTTCTTCCGAGGCGGTTAGGCAGGATTTTGACTTTGCGCTTGTATCCACCCTTGACGAGGGCCTTACGGACGGACTGTTCCGCATAGATGCGACACCCGGAACGAACTTCCGCCTCCTTGACAAAGACGGAAGCACCGTGCTGGAGGGAGCAGTTCCTTTTGAGGGAAAAATTCCGTCCGTGCGCAAGTGGAGCGCGGAAAATCCTGAACTTTATGCTCTGCTGCTCGAAAAGGACGGGGAGTTCACCCATTTCAATGTGGGATTCCGCCGTACCGAAATCAAGGGCGACATTTTCTACTTCAACGGTCAGCCCATCAAGTTCAAGGGCGTCAACCTGCACGAGCACAACGAATTTACCGGCCATTATACCGACCGCGAATATATCCGCGCCAGCCTGCTGGTGATGAAGCGTCACAATGTAAATGCTATCCGCACCTGCCATTATCCCCAGTCGAGAGCCTTCTATGAGCTGTGCGACAGTCTTGGTTTTTATGTTTATGACGAGGCCAATATCGAAAGCCACGGCATGGGCTATGGTGAAAAGTCGCTTGCAAAGCATCCCGAATGGTTCGCGAAGCACATCGACCGCACTCTCAACATGTATATGCGCACCCGCAACTATCCTTGCGTGACGCTGTTCTCCCTCGGCAACGAGGCGGGCATGGGGGTGAACTTCCTCGGCACATACAAGGCGCTCAAGGAGCTTGAAAAAGGCGGACAGGAGCGGCCTGTGGTTTATGAACGCACTGCCGGAATGGAGGGAACCGACATACACAACCCCATGTATCCCAAACTCACCAACCTCCGCTACGAAATTGACGACAATCCCTGCAACAAGCCGTATGTGAGCTGCGAATACTCCCATGCCATGGGAAATTCCAACGGCTCCTTCGACCTTATGTGGGAACTGATGTACAGCCATCCCAGGATGCAGGGCGGCTTCATCTGGGACTGGGTTGACCAGGGCCTTGCGGTAAAGGATGCCGCCGGTTGCAAATACTGGACCTACGGGGGCGACTACGGCAATATCGGAACCGACCCTGCAAAATGGTTCGCTGACCGCAATTTTAACTGCAACGGGCTCGTGGGGCCGGATTTGGACCCCCATCCGGCCTTGGTGGAAGTCAGTCACTGGTATCAGAATGTTTCCATTAGCGCCAGGGAGAATCCCGGAGAGTTTACCGTGCTGAACCGCAATTATTTCACAAGCCTCGATGCCTACGACTTCGGGTGGGAACTCTTCTGCGACGGCAACATTGTGTCCACAGGCAGCCTGGTCTTCACCACTGCGCCTCAGAGTGCGGAAGATTTTCGCATAGAACTGCCTTCCATGGCAATGGACCATACCTGGTACATTAACTTCACGGCCCGTAATGGTTGGGCCCAGGCATGCCTTGAGAAAGGTTTCCCCCTCGCTTCCGACCAGGTAATCCTTGTCCGCGCCGACGCCCCTATCGCAAAGCAGTCAGCGGGAAAGGTCCGGGTGAAAGTCAGCGGCGACGGCAGGACTGCCACCCTGAAAGCCCGCCGTTCAAAACTGGTGCTTGACCTTGCCGAGGGCAGGGTAGTGTCGTTCAGGAGCAGGGGCAGAAACCTCTTTGACAAATCCTTCGGCCTCAGGCCCAACTTCTGGCGTGCTCCCACCGACAATGACTGGGGCAACAAATATCCGGTGCGTGCCGCGAGCTGGAAAGAAGCTCCGAAGGTAGTTGGAACTGACATTGAGCAGCTGGATAATTCCGCTACCGTTACGGTAGAATATGCCCTTCCTGACAGTTGCTTCATGACCGTGAAGTATCAGCTCAGTCACGCGGGCGACCTCAAGCTGACCACCGATTTCCGTGGCTCCGGCAAAGACCCCATTGAGGTGGCCCGAATCGGCTTCCGTACGCGTATGAAGGCTTCTGCCGACAAGTTCAGGTATTTTGGCCGGGGCCCGGTGGAGAACTATCAGGACAGGAACAGCGCCGCATTCCTCGGATTGTATGAAGGAAGTGCAAAGGCATCGCTGTATCCTTATGTGCGTCCTCAGGAAAGCGGTCACCACACCGACTGCGACTGGCTCCGGATAGGGAATGCGCTCGTGCTGGCAGGTGACAGGACATTCGAATTCAACGCCCTGCGTGCATCCATTGAAGATTTGGACCCCCGCAACGAAGACGGCAGCCGCATCTGGGCGCATGTAAGCGACATTCCGGTACGGGATTATGTGGAACTCTGCATCGACGGAGCAATGACCGGAGTGGGCGGTTACGACAGCTGGGGCGCCAAGCCCGAGCCATACCGGACGCTTTTCAGCAATCAAAACTATCACTTCGAATTCACCATTGGAAGAAAATAGTTATATTTGCATCATAAAAGGTTTGGGGTATTAGCTCAGTTGGTAGAGCGTTAGGTTCGCAATCTAAAGGTCACGAGTTCGACCCTCGTATACTCCACAAGGTCAAGGATTCAGGGCAAAACTTGAGTCCTTGATTATTTTTATAGAGATGTGGCTCGTTCATGCATTTTGAAAAGAAGGAGCCGTAGTGACTCCTTCTTCATTGACAGCCCTTTTCTCATTTTACCATGTGACCACCTTATCTACAATGGCCTGTTGTTCAGTGCTGCTTTTTCGAAGGTAGATGCGCGTGGTCTCTATACTCTCATGCCCCATTAGGTCGGCCAAGAGAGCAATATCGTTATACTTCTCAAGGAAGTTCTTGGCGAAGCGGTGACGGAAGGAGTGCGGATAGACAACCTTCGGATTCATGCCGTATTTCTCGGCATAATTCTTCAGCTGTTGGGAAATCCCTCTTGTAGTAATTCGCTTTCCGAATCTATTGAGGAACAAGTAGTCCGTTGTGCGCTCCTGCTCCTCCAACCATTTGCCGGTCTCTTCACGGAGTTTTTTGGGGATGAATATCCTGCGGTATTTCCCACCTTTTCCATAAATGTCAAAATATCCGGCATTCACATGTTCCACTTTAATCTGAACGAGTTCGCTGACTCTGGCTCCGGTCGCAGCAAGATAACGAACAATGAAATACCACTCCTGATTCGGCTCCTTTTTGAGCTTGTTTTTGAAAAAGATGTAATCCTCATTGCTGATGACATTCTCCAGATACGATTTCTGCTGAACCTTGACAGATTTGAGTTTGAGGCGAGGATGCTTGGAGAAATCCAAATACTTGTTCAGGGCTTGAATGCGCAGATTCACAGTCTTCGGTTTGAAGCTCTCCATAAGATACGATTTATGGGAGAGTAACTTCTTTTTAGTCAGTTCCTTCTCCCGGTTAAAATAGTCTTTCACGGCATAAAGGTATGCCGATACAGTGTTATCCGACATGTTTTCTTGCCGGAGGAATAATTCAAAACTTTCTAATGCCATATGCTTTCATTTTTGTTGGACATAAAGGGCTGTCACTAAATAATGTGCAATGGCATACCAATGTGGGCAATTCTCATTATGAGAAGTTCGCTGACGGAACGGTCAAGTGCATTGATGATGAAATCCCCTTTGAGATACCTCAAGGATGGGAATGGGCAAGGCTGGGATATGTTTTCGCTCACAACACGGGTAAGGCATTGAATGGAGCGCAGAAAGACGGGACTCATCTTCGCTACATTACAACTTCAAATCTGTATTGGGACAGATTCGAGCTTTCTGAAACCAGAGAAATGTATTTTTCTGATTCAGAGGTCGATAAATGTACTGTTGTGAAGGGAGACTTGCTCGTTTGCGAAGGCGGTGATATTGGCCGTGCAGCTATTTGGAATAAGGATTATTCTATTTGTATACAGAACCACATACATCGACTTCGTGCTTATTTCAGCTTGTGTACACGCTTCTTTTATTATGTCTTTCTTCTGTATAAAGGCCTCGGAAATATTGGAGGGAAAGGAATCGGCATTCAAGGGTTATCATCTGGGGCATTGCACAACATTCTGCTCCCAATTCCTCCTATCAATGAGCAAGAAAGAATTGTGGGCAAACTTGATGAAGTCATTGCCTATGTGAACAAGTACGAACAATCACAAGAGCGGCTGGATGTTTTGAATGAGTCAATTAATGACAGACTTAGGAAGTCTATTCTGCAAGAAGCCATCCAAGGACGACTCGTACCGCAAGACCCGAATGAAGAGCCAGCCACCGTTCTTCTTGAGCGCATCCGGGAGGAGAAACAGAAGTTGCTAAAGGAAGGCAAGATAAAGAAAAAAGATATTGTTGACTCTGTCATCTTCAAAGGCGAGGATAACAAGTACTATGAGAAAGTAGGACGCAAGGTGCTGGATATCAGTAAAGATATTCCATTTGACATCCCTGATTCTTGGAGATGGATTAGGCTTGGAGCATTATTCGCTCATAATACTGGAAAGGCATTAAATAGAGCGGACACTAAGGGGATTTTAAGAAAATATCTGACGACATCTAATGTCTATTGGAACAGGTTTGATTTCACTGAAGTAAGAGAAATGTTTTTCTTAAATTCAGAGATGGAAAAATGTAGCGTGCAAAGAGGTGACTTATTGGTGTGTGAGGGAGGAGATATAGGTAGAGCAGCGATATGGAACTTTGATGAGGAAATTTGCATTCAGAATCATATCCATAGACTCAGAGCCTATTATCCTATATCCATAGAGTTTTACTGTTCTGTGTTTGCATTGTACAAAGGCATTGGGCAAATAGGAGGGAAAGGAATAGGAATACAAGGTTTGTCTTCTGGAGCACTCCATAACCTTATTCTTCCTGTTCCTCCCATAGCCGAACAAGAGCGTATTATTACCCGGCTCAACACTGTCATAGCAAGTACTATGAGAAAGTAGG
>JAFUGJ010000035.1 GCA_017469425.1 Bacteroidales bacterium | reverse complement strand
CCGGCGCCGCTGGCCGTAACTTTTATGTCGGCCGTTCCTTCGCCTGTGGCCTTGAGTGCAAAACTAAGCAGCCGGTCTCCTTTTCCTTCGAACTGCACGCGCTGCCTGCTGCTGCCAAGGAGTTCCACGGGGCCATGCACTTCCACATCCACATCGGCGGAAGCTATGCCGTCTTCCATTGCAAACAAGTTCACGGGGAGCTGTATCTCTTCTCCAGGACTGAGGGCGCGGGGAGCAGTGGGAAGAACCATAAGCGGAGCAGTGACCGGAACTGTCTTTTCCGAGCTGCCGAATGCTTCACCGTCTCCTGCCACAAGCATCACGCGAACGCTGCCTGCATACATGGGAAGTTTTATTTTGTGACTGGCCTTCGCACCCTTTCCGAGCCTTTGGGGAGGAATGACCATCACTACGGGATTGAAGCGGTTGTCCTTGCGGGCCGACACTATATTGTCCTGGTCGCCGCCTATTGCGGCAATCTTTGCAAACTGTCCGCCGATGGCGCCCACGACCTGGTCGTACATGTCCCAGGTGCGCACGCCGAGCGCTTCCACCTTGTTCATGGCCTTCCACGGGTCGGGGGTCTTGAAGGCGGTAAGGTCGAGAAGACCTTCATCCACGATGGCAAGGGTGTAGGTCATGGGGCGTCCGGACGCTTCGCTCACGCTCACGGTGAAGCTTTCTTCCGGATGCAGTGTGCCGGGCAGGCTGACGACGGGCTGCAGATGCGAGCCGGGATTCTCCACAAGTATCCTCTGCACTCCATACAGACGCACGGGAAGGTCGTTTGAAAGCTTTCTTCCGGGCTGCACGAGAGTGACATGGATGTAGAAGTTGGGGGCCATGTCGCCGCTGATGCTGAAGCTCCATGCCCTGTCGGTATCGCCTGTGGCCACCCATGAGGAGCTGAGGACCCTGGCAGAGTTCTCGATTGAAACCAGAGCCTGCCCTCCGGGAGCGGCAGGAAGGTAGAGCGTGGCCTTTTCGCCCACCTTGTAGGAATCCTTGTCGGTGGAGAAGGTGAGCATGGTGAGGTTGTCCGGGTCGCGCCTGTCGGCCCTTCCCTTGTATTCGGGCCAGTCGATGATGAAACTGCACCCGCTCACATGGCCGCTGTCCATATCCTTCACCACGACCAGATACCTTCCCCAGTCGGGATAATTCACCCTCACGGTGCAGCTTACATCCGAAGGGCCGGAAACCAGCGAACCTCCGGAAATCTTCTGCACGGAACTGCCGTTGACATAAGAATCAATGTCGTCTGCCGAATTCTCGAGCCACCAGCTCCATCCGGTCTTGAAAATGCGGTATTCCAGTCTGTGGCCGGAAACGCGCCTCCCAGCGGGATTCACTACCGCAAAGCGTATGGTCTGGTCCTTGTCGGTTTCAAGATAATCGCCGTCGGGCAACCTCACGCCTACATAGGCAGAGTAGGGCGAGAAGGGGAGAGAGGCAACGGTAAAGCTTTCGTCGCCGCCCTGCTCCTGCACGGCTGTCATGATGGAAGCGTTCAGCATTCCGGGAGCGTTCTCTGCAGCGGGAAGCCGGAATTGCACATGTGCCTCTCCATTCGCGTTGAGCCGGGTTTCGAATATGGCCTCTTCGCTTGCGGAGAATTCAGCTCCCGGCAGGGTGAAACGGTATTTTTCATATCCCTTGAACTGGGAGGATGTCTGGCGCAAAGTCATCACGGCCCTGGCTTTCAGGCCCGATGCAGGAGCTCCGGTAAGCCATGACGACGAGAGCGGAAGATTGACGGTGCTGCCTGCAAGCAGCGGTCCGGAGCCGTAATCGGCGTTGATTTTGAGTCGGTTGGGCTTGATGGTTTCAATATGCAGGGTCTTGTGGAAGGAGGTTCCTCCCACCTTTACATAAGCGTTCCAAAAGCCCGTGGGGTCGTCCGCGGCAGTAGGAAGGTCGAAGGCGTAGAATCCATTCAGCCCCTGACGCACCATACGGGTATGGAACTGTCCTTCAGGTGTATAGAGTTCGAGCGTTGCAGGGTGCGCGGAGGGAAGGGGCGCATCTTTTGCCCGGAGTATCATGGTAAGATGCAGCGTGTCGCCCGGGCGCCATACTCCGCGTTCGCCATAGATGAAAGCCTTCAGCCCTCCGGCGACGGTCTCGCCTCCGGTGTCGAAGCGGCTGAGCGACTTTTCGTTGCCATCGTTGACCTTGAGATAGGTAATCGAATTGCCCGAGGCGCCGGTAACCACGAAAGGTCTGCGGGAAACTGGGATTTCCACCATGCCGTCAGCCCCGGTACGGGCCTGGGCAATCTTCTGAAGCTGAAAGTCGTACACCGTCAGCTGCACTCCTCCCGCGGGTTTGGCCGTGAGCAGGTTGCTTGCACCCACCCAGATTTTGTCGCCGCCTGAATATTTGGCAAGCAGTCCGATTTCCGAAGTGAGCAGCTGGGCCACGGGGAACCGGGTCGAGTTCATATAGTATGAGGGGCGCGTAGGGTCGTTCTCCTCTTTATAATTATAGCTGTTCCAGTCGTAGAAGTTCTCCCAATACCATGACTGGGCGGTATCCCATAAAGCCTCATCCTCGGCGGAAGGAGTGCCGTCGGACATTTTTACCTTGTTTTCGGCTTCACGCCCGCCGTAGAGCGACTGGTCCTGTCGGAACGATAGGCGGATGCGGTAGATTGCACCCGGGTCGCGTCTCAGCAGGCCGGAAAGGTCAATGGAGAAATTGTTCCATGCATGCAGGTCCAGGGTAGGGTCGAGGGCAATATCTTTATGGCAGACAAGGCGCCCGGCCCTGCGCAGTGACTGTTCTTCTCCCAGGTCGTTGTCCTGCAGGAACATCAGCACATTCGCAGGATAAATCTTGACTATGCGCAGTTCCACCGACGCAAGATTCACAGCACGGAAGGGGAGGATGAGATTGCCGTCGTCAGGAATGATATTGCCTTTCAGGGCGATTTCCACGGCAGGGGGAATCTCTCCCAAGCTGAAAACCTTGACATAGTCTTCGCTCAACTCAGTTCCGGATGCGGCTTTCAGGCTGGAAGACAACTTCAGCTCAAGCGAATCACCGCCTTCTTCGTAATAGACATTCACCACGCTGCCCTGCTGTTCGGTGTAGTAGCGGGAGGCTCCTTCCAGCTCCACGAGACCCTTTTTGAGCGCGTTGACGGGTGCTTCGGAAAACACCACTTCTATGTGCGGATTGCCCGAGCCGGAAAGATAGGCTGATACCACATGGAATCCTTCTCCGGGAGCTTCCTGCGCCGTTTCGGGAGCGGCTTCCACGCTTTCGGAGCCCTTTACGGTGAAGCCGAAGGGGAAGGTCCTGAATGAACGCCCTTCCACTTCCGCAACCTTATGCAGGTTGAACCTGGCCTTGTAGCTCTTCCCCGGAACAAGTGCTCCTTCGTCCGGATAAAAGACCACGGTAGAGGACGATGTCCATCTGACGGAGCCGGAAACGGAAGGGGAAAAAGAGAACAGTCCTTCGGTGGTGCGTGCCTGCTCGGGAACATCCTGCACAAGTTCGATACGGACGGATGCATTGTCGGAAACTATACCCCCGGTGTAGGCGGAGATATAGTTTGCAAAAGCGGTTTCCGGGGCCTTTGAAGGGGAGTTCTTGCAAGCGGCAGCGGCAAACAGCAAGCAGCACCCGAGCATCAGGGTGCGGAAAAAGGATTTCATGTCGCGCAATTATTATTTCGTCAGTTTGAATTCTTTGCCGCCCAGCACTTCGCGCAGGACGAGGGGCTGGTTGGTAGTGATGGCGTCCACGCCCTTGTCGGCAAACAGTTTCATCTGCTCGGGCTTGTCAACGGTCCAGACATTGGTGGACATTCCGAGGGCATGAGCCCTTTCCACTATCGTGCTGTCATTCAGCACGGGCTTGATGTGGTAGTCGAAGCCGTTGATGCCGAATTCGGAGAGTTCTTCCGGAGTGAAATCGCCCTCGAGATACTGGTTTATGAATTCAGGATATTCGTTGGCGATGCGGTCGCAGAGATATTTGCTGAAGCTGATGAAAATGACTCTCGAAGGGTCGAGAAGGTAGTGGTTGCGCAGGGCCTCTACAGTCTTTTCAAGCAATGCGTCCTCGCGCTCCATGGTGATTTCTTCCTTGAGTTCGAGAACGAGGACCGTGGTGCTGCTCTTTTCGCCCTGGGTGAGGTATTCGTCCAGCGTGGGAATCTTCTCGCCGTTTGCAAGACGGTGCTCTGCAAAGTCGGCATATTCGTGGGTGTCGATGCGCACGCCTTCCACATCGTTGTTATGATATACGAGGATGACATCGTCGGTAGTGATATGAACATCGAACTCGCTGCCCCAGAAGCCGTTGTCCTGGGCGGCCTTGAGTGATGCAATGGAGTTCTCGGCAAATCCGGCGGCCTCGCAGGTCCAGAAACCCCTGTGGGCTACGATGGCGGTTTTGCCCTTCTGGTTTATGTTTGGGAAGCGTGACTGAGTGTTGCCACAGGAGGTCAGGGCCAGCAGCGCCGCTGCTGCGATGACGAGTAGGTTTTTGCGTGTCATAACACAAAAGTACAAACTTTTTAGTAAATTTGCGAACCTTGAAGCAATCTAATATAAGCAACTATATGGTCAAAGTAGAATTAGGGGGCTGCGGCTCCTTCGTGAAAGAATCTGATTATAAAGAATATGTGGGCAAGGCTCTTGCCGCATACGATACCCTCCAGGCCGAAAACGGCGCAGGCAACGATTTCCTTGGCTGGAAGACCCTTCCTGTAGATACTCCCGAATCCCTGATTGCCGGATGCGAAGCCATCCGCGACGACTGGAAGGCGCGCGGAGTGAACCTCGCGGTGGTTATCGGCATCGGCGGCAGCTACCTTGGCGCCCGCTGCGCCATCGAAGCCCTCTCGCATCAGTTCGTGCGGCCCGAAGGGGAAATCCGCGTCGTGTTTGCGGGCAACAATCTAAGCGAAGACTATCTTGCCGAGCTCATGGACCTTGTGGCACAGAGCAATGCTGCCTGCGTGGTCATCTCCAAGTCCGGCACCACCACCGAGCCTGCAGTGGCTTTCCGCATAGTGAAGGAATACCTCGAAAACAAATACGGCAAGGCTGAAGCCGCCGTGCGCACCGTGGCCATTACCGACGCGAAGAAGGGCGCTCTCAAGACCCTTGCAACCCAGGAAGGCTACCGCACTTTCGTAGTGCCCGACAATGTGGGCGGACGCTTCTCCGTGCTCACTCCCGTGGGTATCCTCCCCATCGTGCTCGCAGGATTCGACATCCGCGCAATGCTCAGGGGAGCAGCCGACGAGCGTGCTGAACTTCTTGTCAAGGGAGAGGACAATGCCGCCGTCAAGTATGCCGCCATGCGCAACCTTCTCTACTCCGAACTTGGCAAGAAAGTTGAGGTTCTGGTGAACTACAATCCCAAGTTCCAGTATCTTGGCGAGTGGTGGAAACAGCTTTACGGCGAATCCGAAGGCAAGGACCTCAAGGGAATTTTCCCCGCATCGGTCAATAACACCACCGACCTCCATTCAGTAGGCCAGTTCATCCAGGAAGGCGACCGCGTGTTGTTTGAAACCGTCGTGAAGGTGGAGAAGGCGCTGCGCAGCGTCGTTATCGGCAGCGACGGGCAGAACCTCGACCAGCTCAACTACCTTGCAGGCCAGCATGTCGAACACTGCAACGCCATGGCCGCCCTCGGCACCAAGCTCGCACATATCGACGGGGGAGTGCCCCAGATTGAAGTGTCCGTCGAGAAAATCGACGAATACAACCTCGGAGCAATCTTCTACTTCTTCGAGTTTGCCTGCGGCGTATCGGCTTACCTTCTCGGCGTGAATCCTTTCAACCAGCCCGGCGTGGAAGCTTACAAGAAAAATATGTTCGCCCTTCTCCGCAAGCCAGGCTACGAAGTTCAGACTGAAGAAATCCTAAAGAGAATTTAATCAGGAAATCTGCTTTCCAAAAGGGAATATGGAGCCTATGGCCATCTTGAAGTGCTGTAGGCCCCATGGTATTCCTATTATGGTGATGCAGAAAACCAACCCGCACACGAGATGGATGATGGCGATTTCCCACCATCCGCAGAGCACCCATATCAGATTCATAACGATAGACAGGCAGCCGGGCTCATCCGGCCCGTTCACCAGGTCGTGTCCGAACGGCCACAGGGCATAGACACCCAGCTTAAAGAGCTGCACGCCGAACGGAATGCCGATGATGGTGATGCAAAGCAGCAGACCTACGATGAAATAAATCATGGCGATGGCGATTCCGCCAAGCACCAGCCAAAGAATGTTTCCAAGGAATTTCATAATGCCGTCAAGAGTTTTTCGATGGAAGGGAATACCCCGTCGAAGAGTTTGTACATCAATTCGGGTTCCTGGCGTTCGGGCATGAGCACAAGGGTTTTAAGACCTTTCCCTGCAAACCATCCGGCTTCGGTGTGCGCGCTGCGTCCGCATGGGAGCACCAGCACGCAGGTGTCGGCCCATAACATTGCATCGAAATCGGCCTTGTAGCCCCTTTCGGCAACGGGATGGGTGAGGTTGCGGATATACTCTTCCGGTTCCCATTCCTGCCAGCCTTCATCAATGTCGGCCCAGTGGAAGCCTCCTGGATTATGCTCGGGATTGCGGAAATCGTACACTTCGTGTCCGGCATCCCGCAGTGCTTTAACAACCTGAGGCTGGTATTTGTTCCTCCAGCTCGACGCAACATAAATTTTCGCCATGTTCTTTTATCCGAAATATTTAAGATTATCAAATGACGGCCTTAGCTCCCCATCTTCTATGCGGTGGATGATTTCCACGACCTTGTCGTTTGCCGGGGTGGGGCAGCCCACCTTGCGGCCATAAGCGCATACCACTCCGTTGATGGCATCCACTTCGCTCTTCTTTCCCTTTTCCAGGTCCTGAAGCATACTGGCTTTGAGCCGTGAGTGCTTGCGTATTGCTATGGGGATAATAAAGAAGGATACGGCCTTTTTTACCGGGCCTTCATAGTCCAGAAGCTTTACGATGTCCTTTCCCTGCACGGGCTCGATTCTGATTCCTCCCACGGCGCAGACATCGATGCATTCCTTGATGAGCGCCTGGACATATCTTCGGGAAGCCCTGTTGCCTGCGGCTTCTCCGAAAGTGCAGCCAAGCACCGCACTCATGCCGGAGAATGCGGCATTTATAAGCAGCTTGCTCCAGCGGGTGCCGATGAAGTTGGAATCCACCTCCACCGGGCCCATCATCTCCAACAATGCCTTGACATCGCCGAAATGCCCGTTAGGGGTATCGGAAAGCGCCCCGAGCGAGAATGTGAGGCTGTCGGGTGCGCTGGTAAGTTCGCACACGCCGGGTTCCAGCATGGTGGCTCCCCACGCTACGGTGCATCCCAGCACCCGGTCTTCGCCGACGATTTCGCCGATTTGAAGTTCCGGAATCCCGTTCTGCAGCGTTACTATAACCCCGTCTTCCGCAAGAAAACCCTTCAGGAAGGCGACGACTTCGGCATTATGCTGCTGCTTTGTCATAAGGAAGATGATGTCGTACACTCCCGACATTTCATAGGGTGTATAAGCCTTCACCGCCTGCACGAATTCCATGGTTCCGCAGACCCGCGCACCCTTTTCCTGCAGTGCGGCGATGTGTGCCTTGTTGCGGTTAATCAGTTCAATCTGTCCGCCCTTGCGGGTGATGAATGCGCCGAGTATCGTTCCCAACGACCCTGCGCCGTAAATAGCAGCTCTCATGCGTAGTATTCGTAGAATTTGGCTATGGATTCCATGCCCGCGAAGAACTGGCTGAGCAGATAACTTTCGTTGGGGGAATGGATGGTGTCGCGCTCGAGGCCGAAGCCCATCAGCAGCGGGTCGATGCCGAGGATTTTCTGCATTTCGGCAAGAACTGCGATGCTGCCGCCGCCTCGGGCGGGAACGGGTTCGATGCCATAGACTTCTGCCATGGCGCGCGATGCTGCCTTGTAAGCATCGGAACTTATCGGGATGAGGAATCCGTCGCCTCCCTCACATTCTTTCACTTCCACCTTCACGCAGGCGGGAGCGATGGCCTTGAAATGCTCTGCAAACAGCCTGGTGATTTCGGCGCTCCGCTGGTTGGGAACCAGACGCATGGAAATCTTTGCGTGGGCTTCGGACGGCAGTACGGTCTTGGCCCCTTCGCCGGTGTAGCCGCCCCAGATGCCGCAAACATCCAGACAAGGGCGGATGCCGGTGCGTTCCAGGGTACTGTATCCCTTTTCTCCTCTCACTTCGGCAATGTCCAGGAACTTCTTGTATTCGTCAATGTCGAAAGGAGCGCGTGCAAGCTGGGCACGGTCTTCGGCGGAAAGCTCCACCACTTTGTCGTAAAAACCCGGCACGGCAACGCGTCCGTCGGCATCGTGCAGGGAAGCAATCATCTCGCAGAGCACCGTGATGGGATTTGCTACCGCCCCGCCGTAATGCCCGGAATGGAGGTCTTTGTTGGGCCCCGTCACCTTTACTTCCAGATAGCTCAGTCCGCGCATTCCGCAGTTTATGGATGGAACCTTGTCGGAAATCATGGTGGTGTCGGATACCAGGCATATATCAGCAGTGAGCAGGTCTTTGTTCTCTTCCATCCACGCGGGAAGGGAAGGGGAGCCTATCTCTTCCTCTCCTTCAAAGAGGAACTTGACATTGTGACGCAGCCTGCCGCTTGAAAGCAGATATTCAAAGGCTTTGATGTGCATGAAAAGCTGACCTTTGTCGTCGTTGGCGCCGCGGCCCCAGATGGCTTCCTTTCCCGTGGCAGGGTCAGGCGCTATCACCGGCTCGAATGGGTCGGTGCGCCATAGCTCAAGGGGCTCCGGCGGCTGCACATCATAGTGCCCGTAAACCAGCACGGTGCGTGCGGAAGGGTCTATTGTCTTTGTTCCGAAAACGACCGGGTTGCCGTCGGTGGAGAGCACCTGTGCTTCGTCGGCACCGGCTTCCACCAGAAGCACCGCCAGCCTTTCCGCACAGCGGCGCATGTCTTCCTTATGTGCAGCCTTGGCACTGATTGAAGGAATCCTCAAAACCGAAAACAGCTCATCGAAAAAGCGCTGCCTGTTCTGCTCAATGTATTCTTTCATAAATATAGGTCGAAATAATCTGTTACTTTATCCATCAGATGCACCCTCCAGAGGCCGCGCACATTATGCTCTGAACGGGGATATGGGAAATAGTCCAGCTGCACTCCGTTCTCGATGCATTTCTGCACGAAACTCAGGCTGTGTTCCCACACCACCGTGTCGTCGATGGCGCCCTGGCATATCAGCAGCTTGCCCTTCAGCGATGCTGCCTTATTGATGAGGGAGGTCTTTTCAAAACCTTCAGGGTTGGTTTTCGGAGTATCCATATAGCGTTCGCCATACATCACTTCGTACCATTTCCAGTCGATTACCGGTCCTCCGGCAACTCCCACCTTGAAGATGTCGGGATAGTTGGTAAGAAGCGATATGGTCATGAATCCGCCGTAGCTCCAGCCGTGGACACCTATCCTCCCGCTATCCACCCAGGGCTGCTCCATCAGCCTGCGAAGACCTGCCACCTGGTCGGCCATTTCCGCCTGCCCGC
Organism: Bacteroidales bacterium; assembly: GCA_017469425.1. GTDB lineage: Bacteria > Bacteroidota > Bacteroidia > Bacteroidales > UBA932 > Cryptobacteroides. The sequence goes on along the minus strand of JAFUGJ010000035.1, from coordinate 22,138 downwards.
AGTTCCGGTTGATTGCCTTCTCGAAAGCGGCTCCCCGGTTGGATGTGCCACGGTTGTCCTGAACATAAACCACATAGCCTTTCTGCGCCATGAGCATTTCCCACAGGTTCACGCTTGCGAGCCAGCCGTCGCGCACCATCTGGGAATGAGGCCCTCCGTACACATAAACGACTACGGGATATTTCTTCGCAGGGTCGAAGCCCAGAGGCTTGTAAAGGCGGTAGTAATTGGTGAACTGTCCGTCCGCGGAAGGTACGGCCCCGAGTTCCACTTCGCAGTGTGCATATTCTTCAAGAGGGTCCGGAGCCTCGAACAGGAGTTCTCCGCTGCCATCCTTTGATGAACGAACGGCAATCTTCCTGGGCACGCTGAACGAGCTCCAGCTGTCGATAAAACGGCTGCAGTCCGGGGAGAGAGTGATGCTGTGCCATCCCTCGTCGGGAGTGAGGCGCACGGGCTTTCCGAAACGCGCCTTGGTTACCGAGCGGTATTTGCCGAGGTCGATGCGGAAAAGATGGTTTTCGATGGGGGAGACTTCTGCCGAAGTGTAGAAGACATTGCGGCCATCGTTTCCCGCATATTTTACATCGGCGTCCACTGCGGTAAGCCTTCGGATGTTGCCGAGAGTGTCGCATAGATAGAGGTTGCGCCAGCCATCGCGGTTGTCGGTGTGGTAGATGAATTCGTATCGGCCTTCGATGAAATGCAGGGGCTCCTGCGGCTCAACCCAGGCGTCGTTGTCCTCCTTCAGGATGGTCCGCACGAAAGAGCCGTCCGAGGCCCTGTACTGGTTGAGCACCATGTGATGCTGGCTGCGGTCAAGCACCTGTATGAAGATGTACTTGTCGTCCGGACTCCAGCTGACGCAGGTAAGGTAGCGTTCTTCGGTGAATTCGGTGGGAATGATAGTGCTCAGCACATTACCGAGGGTGTCGCAGACAAGCAGGCTTATCTTTTCGGAGGGCATTCCGTTCATGGGGTAGCGAATCTGCCTTAGACTCCCCGTGCGGGTGTTGATATCCAGCAGAGGAAACAGGCTCACTGCGCTTTCGTCTTTGCGGTAAACGGCCTGCAGCCTTCCGGAAGGGGAGGGAAACACCCCTCGGCTGATGCCGAATTCATTTCGCGAAACGCTCTGTCCAATCACGATTCCCGCGCCTTCTTCTTCCGGGAGAGGCCTGGGCTGCGCCTGACGCTGTGAAGGGCCTTCCCTGAGTTCGTTCCGGCCTTCCCAGTGAAAGGCCTTTCCTGCAGGGTAGAGCCGTCCCATGACGGCTTCTTGCATGGTTATCTTCCGGCCGTCGGTCTGCTGGGGCCGCGTGGCGAGTATCTGCAGCAAGGCTGCCAGTAGGATAGTTGTCATTCTCCAGAATCTATGGGGATGGTGTTGAAGGGGTTGGGCTCGTTTACGGAAAGGATGTCATAGACTACGAACTTCTGTACGCCCCGCCAGGGAAGCGCGCCCCTGTATTCGCGGTATTTTACCTGAACATTCTTTCCGCTGCAGCGCATGAGCGAGTCGGCAACCGAATATACGGCCCCGTTCTCCTTGCGCCCCTCGGCTTTTTTATCGACGGAGAAAGTGAATTCGTTGCTCATGAGGCCGGAGCCCTTGCGGTCGTTCTTGAATCCGCTCATGATAAGCCTGCCTTCGTAAGTCTTCCATACCCAGCCTTTGTAGACGACCTGGTTGAGTTCTCCGGCCTTGACTCCTGTGCCGAAAACCCAGAAAAAGTGGAAAAAGACAAACACGCCGCCCGCAATCAGCAGCACGGCGACAACTGCGATGATGATTTTCTTTACGGTCTTCATATATGCGTTCTATTCTATCTACAAAAATAATAAAAAATTGCAGGAAACCTGAAATGGTGGCGGATATGCGAAGTTTTTAGTAAATTTGTGTCTTAAACCTGATATGGTAAAATAAGCGTAACATATGAAAAAAACTCTTTCCCTTGTCTGCCTTGCCGCACTCTTTACATGCTGCTGCAAGGATAATTCGCGCCCTTCTGCCGAACCGATTGACTATGTGAATGTCCTGGTCGGCACGGCGTCCTCCTATCAACTTTCCACCGGAAACACATATCCGGCAATATCGGTTCCCTGGGGAATGAATTACTGGACTCCCCAGACAGGGAAGGATACCGACGGCTGGACCTATACATACAACGCCAATCATATCCGCGGGCTGAAGCACACACATCAGCCCTGCCCGTGGCTGAACGATTTCGGGGCATTCTCCATCATGCCGGTCACCACCGGCCCCGTGTGGGATGAGAGCGGCCGCAAGAGTTGGTATTCGCACAAGAGCGAAGTGGCAAAGCCCAACTACTACAGCGTCTATCTGGCAGAACACGATGTGCTGGCGGAAATCACTCCTTCAAAGCGCGCGGCGAAATTCCGCCTGACTTATCCCGAGAGGGAAACATCCTACCTCGTCCTGGATGCATTTCCGGACGGTTCATCCGTCAAGGTGGACCCCGAAAAGGGAATCATCAGCGGATACTCTTCCTACAACAGGGGAGGCGCTGCCGAAGGCTTCAGGAGCTGGTTCGTGATAAAGGCTGACATCCCCTTTGAAAGCGTTTGCCTGGTTGCCGACGGGCAGGAACTGGCCGACTGTCTTGAAACAACCGCAGGGCACGCCTACGCCCTGGTGGGATTCCGTACGGCTAAAGGACAGACCGTTGAACTCGATGCGGCATCTTCTTTCATTTCCGAAGAACAGGCTCTCGTGAATCTCCGCGAGGTCGAAGGCCGTAGTTTCGAGGATGTCGCCGCTGACGGACGCCGCCAATGGAACGAAACCCTTGGCCGCATTGCTGTCGAGGACGGCAACATCGACAATCTCCGTACTTTCTATTCCTGCCTTTACAGGGCGCTGCTTTTCCCCATTGACCTGTCTGAAATCGACACGGACGGAAACAGGGTGCACCGCAGTCCTCACGATGCCGAAATCCATCCCGGCTACCTGTTTACCGATACGGGCTTCTGGGATACCTTCCGCAGCCTGTTCCCGCTCATGAATCTCGTGTATTCCGACATGACTCCCAAGGTCCAGGAGGGCCTTGTGAATCATTGGCTTGAAAGCGGATTCATTCCCGAGTGGTCGACTCCGGGGCATCGCGGATGCATGGTCGGGAACAATTCCGCGTCGGTAGTCGCCGATGCATATCTCAGCGGCATACGCGGATACGATGCGGAAGAACTTTGGAAAGCGGTGGTTTCGGATGCACATTCGGTGCTCGCGTCCGCAAGTTCCTCGGGCAGGCTCGGGTATGAGTATTACGACAGCCTTGGCTATGTTCCCTTCGATGCGGGAATCAACGAAACCGCTGCGAGAACGCTCGAGTATTCCTACGACGACTGGTGCATTTACAAGTTCGGAAAGGCCCTCGGCAAAAGCGCGGAGGAACTTGAACCTTACAGGAAGGCCGCTTTCAATTACCGCAATCTCTATGACGCCGAGGTCGGCCTGATGAACGGTCGCGCCGTCGACGGCAGTTTCCGCCGTCCTTTCAGCCCGCTCAAGTGGGGCGGAGATTTTACCGAAGGCAACAGCCTGCACTACACATGGTCGGTGTTCCACGATGTGCAGGGCCTTATCGACCTGATGGGCGGACGCGAGGCTTTCAACCGCACCATGGACACTGTGTTCGTGATGCCTCCCGTCTACGACGACAGCTATTACGGATTTCCCATCCATGAAATACGCGAAATGCAGGTGATGAACATGGGCAATTACGCCCATGGCAACCAGCCCATCCAGCACATGCTCTACCTTTACGACTGGAGCGGACAGCCCTGGAAGACCCAGAAGTATGTCAGGGAAGTGATGCGGCGCTTCTACAAGGCTGCGCCCGACTGTTACTGCGGCGACGAGGACAACGGGCAGACATCCGCCTGGTATGTGTTCTCGGCACTCGGCTTCTATCCGGTATGCCCCGCATCCGGCGAGTATGCCCTGGGTTCACCCCTGTTCGACAAGGTGACGGTGAGGCCGTACGACGGCAAAGCCTTTACCATAAAGGCCGAAGGAAATTCCGAAACGGCCCCGTATGTGCGCTCACTGCGCATCAACGGCAGGAAGGTCAGCCGCAATTATGTTACTCTGTCAGAACTCCGCAGCGGCGCCCGGCTGTCATTCAGAATGTCCGGCGAGCCCGAACAGGGGCGCGGAACATCGGAGAAGGACGCACCTTATTCATTTAGCACCGAATAGCATCATGGTATCCATGCAGGACATTGCCGACAGGCTCAATGTCTCCCGCAGCACGGTTTCCCTCGTGCTCAGCGGGAAGGCGGGAAGCCGCGTCAGCGATGCGACCAAGAAGGAAGTACTGAAGGTCGCAAAGGAAATGAATTATCAGATAAACGCCCTTGCCAAGAGCCTCCGTACAGGCGAATCCAAGTTGATAGGCGTAATCGTGACCGATATTTCCAACGAGTTCTTCGGCCACCTTACTTCCCATATCCAGGAATATGCCAAGAGGGCGGGCTACCTTGTGCTCACCATCAACAGCAACGAGAGCGCCCAGGAATTCGACGAGATGGTAGGCATCCTGATAGGCAGGAAGGTGGAGGGCATCATTGCCGTGCCTCCTCCCGGGGGAGAAGCTTCCATTGCGCGCATCATAAGCCAGGGGATTCCTCTGGTGACCGTTGACCGTATGTGCAAGGGCCTGAATGCGGATTATGTGGGAGTTGACAATTACGGCTCCGCCAGAAAGGCGGTCGGACAGCTCCTGGACGACGGCTACAGGAAAATAGGGATGATTGGCCTCGACCTTGACATCCCGCCCCTGAATGAACGCCAGGCGGCATATTCCGATGCGATGAATGCAGCAGGATACGGCGGTTACATCAAAATCTGCCACATACGCTTCGGCGAAGAAGGGAACGATGTCGAAAAGGCCATGCGCGAAATGCAGGACTCGGAAGCGGTGTTCTTTACCTCCCGAAGGGTTTTCACGGAAGCCATGTCCCATGCCGCCCGCACCGGAGTAGGTCCCAGGCCTGACCAGTGTCTGCTGTGCTTCGACGACATCAGCCTCTACATGACCATGATGGCAGATGTCCGTTTCATCGAACAGCCCATAGGTGAAATGGCGCGCAAGGCTTTTGAGCTGCTCATAGCGCAGATAAGGGGAAATACCGTGACGGGCTCATATCTCTTCCCGACAAACTGTGTCACCCGCAGAAGCATTCGCTGATGAGATTTCCTCTTAAAGTACTCCCGTGTCTGCTCGCCGTCCTTGCATGCTCGTGCGGCAGGGAAGAAGCCGTTGACATGGTGGACCCTTCCATCGGGGGAGTGAGCGCCTTGCTCCAACCTGCAAGACCCCTTTCGCATCTGCCCAACAGCATGATTCGGTGGACTCCCGCGAGAGTGGATTTGTCCGACGATACGGTGGAGGACTTCCCCCTCACGCTCACTTCGCACAGGCTCCATTCCGTTTTCGGCATGCTGCCCCTTGCAGGCGTTGAAAACTGGCGGGATGCCGTGCAGGTTTGGGACTGCGAAAAATGCACTCCTTACTCTTATTCCGTCCGTCTTGAAGGGTGCAGGCTCCTTTTTTCACCTTCGTCGCACAGCGGCATGGTCAGTCTGGTTTTTGACTCCCCGGACGGTGGCTATATCCGTTTCCGCCCCCGTAACGAGGAGGGCGCTTATGCCCTTGACGGAAGGATACTTCGGGCAAAAGAAAAGTTCGCCGGGCATTTTGCCTGGCTGTATCTTGAATTCGCTTCGGATGTGACACTGTGCGAAAGGGATGAGTCAGGTGCAGTCCTTATCAAGAGTTCCGGCAGGGAAGTTACTTTCCGCTATGCCGTTTCCTATATCGACTCAGACAGCGCCGGGGAGACCCTTTCCCGGGAAATCCGGTGCTGGGATGTCGGAAAGGTGGGTTCTTCCGCCAGGAAAATCTGGAAGGAGGCTCTTGACAAAATCGAGGTCGAAGGCGGAAGCGAATCCCTGCGCCGCCTTTTCTACACATCATTTTACCGCTGCTACGAACGCATGGTGGAAACGGGGGAGAATGGCCGCTATTACAGTCCGTTCGACCGTTCCGTCCATGAATACGGCAGGCCGTATTACAGCGACAACTGGATTTGGGATACGCATGTGGCGCTTGAACCGCTGATGACCATCCTGGACCCGCGGAACGAGGAGGACAAGATTGCCTCGTATCTGGAAATGTACCGTATATGCGGTTACATGCCTTCATTTGCCGTGGCATTCGGCGACTGGGCGGCAATGACCGGCAACTACGCCGCCGTATGGATGGCGGACGCCCTTGCCAAGGGGCTTGATTTCGATGTCCGGACGGCTTTCGAGGCATGCAGGCACAATTCCCTCGAAGAGACATTGCTCCCATGGAGAAACGGTTCCAAATGCGAACTGGATGACTTTTACAACGAAAACGGCTGGTATCCCGCGCTCCATCCCGGAGAGAGCGAAACCGTTGACAAGGTCGGGAAATGGGAGGGTCGTCAGGCCCTGTCCCTTTCGACGGCATTTTCTTATTGCGACTGGGCAGTTTCGCGCCTTGCGGCAAGCCTCGGCAGGACAGAGGATGCCGTGCTGTTCGGGGAGAGGGCCGGTAACTGGCGGAAGATATACAGGGCCGACAAGGGTATGTTCTGGCCAAGGGATGCGGAGGGCAGATGGATAGAAGGGCTCGACCCCCGGTATATGGACAGGAACTATTGCACGGAAAACAATGCCTACACCTTCCAGTGGGATGTAAAGCACGACCTCCCGGGGCTCTTCGCGATGATGGGCGGAAAAGCGTCCGCCGAAAGGAAACTGGATTCCCTATTCCATATCTGGAATGACATCCCGAAGTTCCGCTTCCTGTACAATCTTCCGGACGCCACGGGCATGACCGGACAGTTTGCGATGGGAAACGAACCGGGTTTTCACATACCCTATCTTTACGATTACCTCGGAAGTCCGTGGAAAACCCAGAAACGCGTGCGACAACTGGTGGAAACCTTCTTTTCCGACAGCGTAACGGGCCTTCCCGGGGATGAGGACGGAGGCGGAATGAGCGCTTTCGTGGTATTTTCCATGATGGGATTTTTCCCTGTCACTCCAGGCATTCCCGTCTATGCCATCGGCACTCCTTTTTTCAGGAGGACATGCATCAGCCTTCCTGACGGAAAGAAATTTGAAATCAGGGCCCCGGGCGTATCAAGAGACAACAAATACATCCGCTCCGCAAAGTTGAATGGCCGCGTCCTGGATGAACCCTTCCTTTCGCACGAAGAACTCATGTCGGGAGGTACGCTCGTTCTTGAAATGGGCTCAGAGCCAAACAAAGAATGGGGCTCAGTCGGTGTCAAGTGCGGGGAGCAGGTGCTTCCAGATTAAATCAATCTCCTGATACATGTTTCCAATGTCTGCCGTGGTTACCACTACGGCATTTTGCTCGGGAAGCACTATGATGAACTGCCCGTAGGCCCCGTCGGCCCTGTACGAACCCGGTATATGGCATTGCCATGTCTGGTATCCGTATCCTTGTATCCAGTCGTTGTTCACGCCTATGCTGTGCTGTTTCACCGTCTCGGAATTGAGGCCCGCCATGCAGCAGTCTACCTGCCGGGAACTCATTTCCTTCACCCACCAGGCGGGAATGACCTGGCGGCCCATGTACCTGCCTCCGTCCAGCAGGCACTGCCCCATCCTTGCCATGTCTTCAGTGTGCAGGTAAAGACCCCAGCCGCCGCAGTTTTCACCTGTGGGGCTCTCGTCCCATCGGGGAGTGCGTATGCCGAGAGGCGCCCAGAGCCGAGGCTGAAGGTAATCAACCATTTTCTGCCCGCAGCGCCTCTGCACTGCAGCCGAGAGCAGGAATGTGGCTATGCTGTTGTAGCAGAAACAGGTGCCCGGCTCATATTCCATCGGCCACTCCATGAACATCCTTATCCAGTCGCGATGCGCGAATACGCCGTTGAAGGGGTCCGTTCCGTGCCCGGAATTCATGGTCAGAAGATGCCTTATGGTAATGCTGTCGAGATATTTCTGCGGATTGTCGGGAACCTTTTCGGGGAATATGTCGACGATTCTGTCATCGAGGCTGAGCAGCCCTTCCGATATGGCGAATCCCACCGCCGCCGATGTAAAGGTTTTGCTTACCGACATCATTATGTGGGCGGTGTCCGGGGAAAATCGTTTTTCAAGAATCACGGCGCCATCCTTCAGCACCATTATGGAATGAAGGTCCTCCTTTGCCTCGGCTGCAGCTTCAAGATAAGCTTCGAAGGCTGTCTGCTGAGCTTCGGAAGCCTGTCTGCGGGGAAGTGCCCCGGAGACTGCGGGCGGCGTTTCTGAAGCGCTTGATGCGTAAACGCCATAGACAGCCCCGGTGAATCCCCAGAGGTCCGGGTTCTTGAGGCTCCTGCCGTCAAGCGTCTCTCCTATCTGCCTGTAGTTTTTCCCGTCGGAAGAAATGCTGAACGCGTAATCAGGAGCGTCGGCCCGTACTTTCAGGTACAGTTTTCCCCGGGATTCCCTGGCGGAAAGGGCTTCCGTGAACAGTCGTGTGCTCCTGCCTCCGCGCACTTCTTCGAGAAGCATTATGGGAACGCCTTCCCCGTCAAGCGTCTTGACGAAACGGAAATGCCCGTTTTCATTTTGGAAGCACACGATTCCGGCTTCGCTGACCTTGCCGTCGGAACTCATGCGGGGCACGAAGCGCATCGAGGTGACAAGTTCGAAGTTCTCCGCCCCGATGCGCCCGAATATGCCCGCAGGATTTGCCTGCTCTCTGAGGCTTACAGGTTTTGGCTTTAGTATGAGATTGCCTTTCTTGTCGGTTTTCCAGAAATCTCCTTCGGGATTCCTTATGAAAAGGGCGGCCTTTGCCGGGCCTTCCGAGCTCCACAGGGCTCCCGGATGGCGGGTGTCGAAGCCCTTTATCGTGTTCTTCTGCGCGAGTCCGCGCATCTCGTCGGTAAGGGGAACCAGAACAGGAATCTCCTTTCCTTCCGGCCAGATGACAGGCTGTCCGTCCTGCCATCCGACGGGAAGGATGCAGGTCTGCCTGCCCGTGTTGAAGGTGTAGTCGCCTTCGTACGACTGCACGGCGAGAAATACGGCATACCAGTTTCCTCCCTGCGATTCGACCAGGTCAGCGTGACCCGTACAGCGCAGGGCGGGGTCGGGTATGTTCCTCTGTGTGAGTATAGGATTGATTCTGCAGGGCTCGAATGGGCCGTAAGGCGTGGAGGCGCTGAACAGGACCTCGCTGTGGCCGAGTTCCGTTCCGCCCTCGGCGCACATCAGGAAATACTTGTCCCTTATGTGATACAGGTGCGGACCTTCCAGCGACTGCGGGTGGAGTTCTGGCCGGACTCCATGCCTGGCTATTATCTGCCTGTCTCCGCGCGTGCGTCCGTTTTCCCAGTCGAATTCAAGCAGCACTATGGCGCTGTCGTTGGCATAGAGTCCTCTTTCTCCCAGGCTTTCGATTCCGGCCGCGCTGGTGATGTATGCCTTGCCGTCGGTATCGAAAAGTATGCTGGGGTCTATTCCGGGAACTTCAGGAAGCGTCACGGGGCTGCTCCACTGCCCGGAAGCAGGATTTGAGGAAGTTATGAAGAAATTTCCGTAACCCCCTACGAAAGTGCAGATTATATAGTACAGTCCGTTTTTGGGATTGTAACTTATCTGGGGAGCGAAAGTGCCGACGACCAGATTGTTGTTTCCGACATCGAACTCATCGCTCCTGCACAGGGCCGACTCGCATTGCTCCCAGTGAAGAAGGTCGGTGCTGTGCCACACGGGCAGGCCGGGGAAATAGCCGAAGGTGGAGTTGACCATCCAGTAATCTTCTCCCACGCGGCAGATTGACGGGTCGGGATAGAATCCTGACAGTATTGGATTGCGGTAGAAGCCATCGGGCGCATCCTGCGCCGGAGTGTCGAAGACCAGTGGCGAAAACACGGCCTCCGTGCTGCTGCATGCATAAAGCGCAAGCAGGGCGGGTATCAGCAAGCGTTTCATCATTGTGCCCAACTGTCGGTCCTGAACGGGGATGCGGGAAGTCCTGCCCCGTTTACGAGATTGCATGCCGGATTGTCTGCCCAGGCGTATCGGACTGCCACGGGATTCTTTACCTCCGGACTGCTCACCACGAGTTCATCTCCCTCTATGCTCACATCCGCCCTGTGCATCCTGCGGTCGGGCCCGGCAATCATGAAGCCCTTCACTGAGTTTCCGTCGGATGTGGTAAGGCCGCCGTCTGCATGGGCGAATCTGATGCGTATGCCGGAACCTGCTATCCGGTACGAAAGGAAAACCGGTCCGCAGGGAACTGAATCCTTTCTTCCATAAGTGCCGTACAGGGCATTGAGTGCCAGACGCCTTCCCACTTCAGCCTTGTTTTTCGGGTGGATGTTTCCGGCTTCGCCAATGTCTATCAGTACGGCCATTCCCGTGTTTTCCACCGACAGGCTCTGCAGCTGGGCTTCGCGGAGTTCCGCCCATTCGGAGCGAACCGGCTCGTCGCGGACCTCCATGTAGTTGGCCAGCTGGCAGAAATAGAACGGGAATGCTTCTCCCCAGAGCGCACGCCAGTCGTGAATCAGGGCGGGCATGAGGTCCTTGTAGCCTGCGGCATCGGCGACATTGGATTCGCCCTGATACCATATTGCCCCTTTTATGCGGTAGTCGCGGAGCGGATAAATCATAGAATTGTACATCGACGAAGGACTGCTGTGGGAGTTGTCCAAATCGACGGGGAAGGGGGGAGTGTCGGCCATGGGCACGGTTTCCCTGCAATACCATTTTCCGCTGAGCGGAATGTATTCATCCTCCGTCCTGTACAGCCTGAGCTCCTTGTCAAATCCGGCAATGCCGGAAAGGCCGCCGGTGTCCATCACGCGCACTGCTATGGTGTTGGTGCCTTTGTGTACAAGCCTGCCCGGAACCTTGTACAGGCGGGGCGTGATGCATATTTCGGTATGCCCTATGTATTCTCCGTTGAAGAATGTGCAGTCGTTGTCGTCTATCGTTCCCAGTCTGAGGCTGAGTTCGCAGCCCTCCCAGGATTCCGGTATTTCGACATCGAGGCGCATCCAGAAAAAACCGTGCATGCCCTTGATTCCCTGAAGTTGAAGCAAACCGGGCACTTTGGCTTCGGTCCATTCCTCAAGGTCCGCCCCGGGAAGCCCCCAGACGAGTTTTCCCGTACCGTCGTAGGCATAGTCCACCTTTTTCATGTCGTCTACCCAGGCGTTCATGGTATTTTCGAATATGGCTCTTCTGGCCTCCCTTTCGTCGGGGAGCATGTCCATCTGTTCAATAAGCGGACGGTATTTCTCCATCGTGCGCAAGGTGCTCCCGGGCATCCACGCTTCTATGGCGGAGCCTCCCCAGCACGATTCGATGAGTCCTATGGGAATTCCGAGTTCCTCGTTCAGCTTTTTTCCGAAAAACCATGCCGCAGCAGAGAACGAACTGAGTTTGTCCTCTGCTTCCACCCATCCAGGAGTGTTCAGCATTATATCTTCCACGGGCTTTGCAGTAAGCACTTTCTTGACCTGCAGCAGGCGTATGTCTTTGTGGAGGCCGGCGTTTTCCAGTTCCTCTTTCCAGCCGTCAACCCTTTCTCCGATTTTCATTTCCATGTTGGACTGGCCTCCGCAAATCCATACATCACCTGTGAGGATGTTGTCGAGGGTCAGGCTTTTCCCGTCGGAGATGACGATGGTGTGCGGTCCTCCCGGAGCAGGCGTCCTCAGCATCAGCTGCCACGAGCCGTCTGCTGAAGCCCTTGTCTTGAGCGTTTCCTCGCTCCACGAAGGTTTTACGCTTACCTTCGCTCCTCCTTTGGCCTTGCCCCATAGTTTGACCTCGGCGCTGTGCTGAAGCACCATGTTGTCGGAAAAGAATGGCGGCAGAACTATTTCTGCACGCAGGCCGCCTGCCGCGAGCAGGCACGATAGGGCCGTAATCAAGAGTCTTTTTTTCATGCTGTCAGTCGTTCACTGCTCCCCAGTTCTTATTTGGCACGGGGCCAAGCCATATTTCCAGAGTGCCGCCTTTTGCAATGGCGTCGAAGTCCATGGAAGGCCGGTCGAGGGGCCTTCCGTCGAGTTTCGCCTTTTGGATGTATCTGTTGCCCCCGGAGTTTCCGTGGGTAATCACGGTGAATTTCTTTCCGGGATAGTAGGCAGGGTCAAGTGCGAATTCAATCCTGTCGAAAAGCGGGCTTACTATTTCCACGCGCCTGTCACCGGGGCAAATCTGATGCAGCCCGGATGCGCTGAGGATGTACCATGCGGAGGTCTGCCCCTCGTCGTCGTTGCCGGTAAGACCCTCCTCGTCGTCGGTGTAGCATCTGTCGAGAATCTCGCGGACCCAGTACTGGCTTTTCCATGGCTCGCCGAGTTGGTTGTAAAGGAAGGGAACCCAGTGAACCGGCTCGTTTCCGTGAAGATAATAAGGGTTGTGGCCATATCTGAATTCGGTCTTGTCGAAAAAATCGTCGAGAAGGGCCACAGCCTTTTCGCGACCGCCAAGCATCTGCACGAATGTGCCGAAATCGTGCGGCACGAACCATCCCTGCTGCAGGAGGTCGCTCTCGCAACTTCCGTAGAACCACTTTGTGAGCCATCCGGGAACCGTTTCCCGCCAGCTGCCGTCGGCTTTCTTCGGGAGGAACCATCCTGCCTGCTCATTGAAATAATTCTTCCAGTTTTCGCTGCGCTTCATCATTTCGGCTTCGATGTCGTTCCTTCCCATGTCTTTTGCGATGCGGGCTGTACACCAGTCGAAATAGGAATTCTCCAGTGCTGCCGACACTATTATCATGTCGTCATTGTACAGCGACAGGTGTTCATCAGGGATTTCGGACGACTTGACCGCGCACTGAAGGGCCTTTTCCAAATCGTATCCGCGTATACCCTTGGAATAGGCATCCGCCAGGACTGAATTGGTAGGATTGCCGAGCATGCATCCGGTATATGAATTCAGCATTTCCCAGCGGTTGAAGTAGCCCTTGCCGCTTTCTTCGGCAAGTTCAATCTGGGAATTGATGAGGTCTTCAACCAATCCGGGATTGATGATGGTCTGCAGGGGCATGTGGCTGCGAAATACATCCCAGCCTGCAAACAGCGTCCTGCGCGTGTAGGTGTCCGACACCCTGATGCTTCCGTCGGCTGCGGTGTAGCGTCCGTCGACATCCGTGAAAATCCTTGGGTCTACCGAAGCATGGTACAGTCCGGTGTAGAAGATTCGTTTCTGCTCCCTTGTTCCGCCCTTGATGCGGATTTTCGAGAGTTCCTTCTTCCATAGCGCGCGGGCGGCGGAATGTATGGCGTCAAAGTCCTTTCCTGCCGCCTCGGCTTCAAAATTCTTGCGCGCCCCCTCGGCATCTACGAAGGAAAAACCGACCTTCAGTTCTACCTGCTCGCCTTCCGTGGTCGGGAATTCGGTGAAGAACCCTATGCAGGGGCCGGAACATTCGTCAGTATCGCGCAGGACTTCGGCATCTGCAAGCATCTGCATGTACTGCGGGCTGTTTACATTTTTGTCGCGCCGCACCGCTCCTTCGGGCACTGCCGCTTTCCAGAATCCCCGGCGCGCCATGGCCTTGCTGAGCTCCGCGTGGAAATACAGATTGTAATTCACATTCGCCGCACCGTCGCCCCATCCTCCTGTGAGGGGAGTATACTTCATGGTTCCCTCTATGGTATGGTCGTCGATTACCTTTACGCTCTGAAAATCGGAAGAACCGGTAATCCTGAAGGCTAAATCCATCTGTATGCGGGAAATGTCGTTCTCGGGAAAGGTGAAGCGCATGGCTCCGCAGCGCGGGGTTGCCGTACATTCGCTTCGTATGCCGTATTTGTCGAGGGTTACCGCGTAATATCCGGCGGAGGCTTCGGCATCGCTGAAAGAAGACCTGTAGCCGGGGAAGGCGTCGTCTGGCAGGCCGTAACAGGTCTGCAGGGGGCCGTTGGTGGCGTTGGTGAGAAGGTTGCCGAATTCCGCGCACCAGCCTGAACCGCTGGTATGCATGAATGCGAATCCCGCAATGGTGCTGTCGTGGCAGGAATAACCCGAACAGGCATCGTCGACATGCCTTGTGACAGGCCCCAGGTTCACCATTCCGAACGGAGTCAGCGCCCCGGGAGCACAGCGCGAGCAGGCATGGGGAACGAAACCGGGAATTTCGTGCCAGAAATCGCTGTCGGGGTCGCCGCAAGTGGCGATGAAGGGGTCAACATAATCCAGGGGCTCGGCGTAGCGCTGTCCGCATGAGGATGCCGCAATCAGGACGGAAAGCAGTCCGGCAGCAATTCTGATGTCATTCATGTATGGTGATGGTTTCGTTGAAATGGATGTTCTCGCTCGAACTTCCTATCCGTATCTCGAATTCGCCGGGCTCCACCCTGCGTTTCATCGATTCATCCACGAGGGCGAGTTCTTCCACTGGCACTTCCAGCCTTACGGTGGCTTTCCCATGGGCGGGAACGCTCACCTTGCGGAAGGCTTTGAGTTGCTGCACGGGCACCGCCACGGAACTTACTTTGTCGTGGACATAAAGCTGCACCACTTCCTTGCCTTCCCGCCCGGAGGTGTTCTCAAGCGCAACTTCCACGCCTATCACTTCGCCCGAAGCGGAATAATCGTGCCTGTCGAGCGTGCAGGACACATACCTGAATTCCGAATAACTCAGGCCGCTGCCGAAACTCCACAGGGCGTACGGCTTTTCATATACATATCTTTCACCAGGCTTTTCTGGCGAGCCGCCGTGTCCGCCGTAGTATTCGCGGTCTCCGGGAAGGTAGTTGTAATAGCACGGCAGATTGCCTGTGCTGCGGGGAAATGATATGTTCAGGCGTCCGGAAGGGTTTACATTGCCGAGAAGGATGTCAGCAAGCGACTCTCCCTGGCGTTCTCCCGCGTACCATTGCACGATGAAGGCGTCGGCATTGTCTTTCACCCATGGCATTGCGAAAGGCTTGCCGGAAACGAGAACCACGACCATAGGTTTTCCCGTCGCCTTCACCGCCTTGAGGAGTTTTTCCTGGCAGCCCGGAAGTTCGAGCGACGACAAGTCGTTGCCTTCGCCCGCGGTGTTGCACAGGCTCTTCCGTGCAAGGAAGGTGCTGCGAGAACCGACCGCAACTATGGCGATGTCGCTTTCGGAAGCGATTCTTGCCGCTTCCGCTATGCCGGAATCATCCCGGCTCCACCAGTCGCATCCGTCTGCCTGCCTTACTATGCAGTTTTGGGGCAGCCTGTCCTTCAGGCCCTGAAGAAGATTGACCCCCTCCGGGGTGAAGGCGTCCGCCCAACTGTAATCGCCGAAAACGGTCTGCCTGCTGTTGGGGCCGAGCAGGGCGATTTTCCTGTATTTACGGGTGTCGAGAGGCAGTATGCCGTTGTTTTCGAGCAGGATGGCGCTTTCGTCGGCAACTTCCTTGGCAAGGTCCATATGCCGTTTGCTGCGCGCGGACGGCCGGATGTCCGAAGGTTCTTTGTCGAACAGGCCGAGTTCGAATTTGACCCTGAGGATGCGGCTTACCGCGAGGTCTATGACGGAAATGTCGAGCTTGCCTTCTTCCACCTGCTTCTTAAGTGATCCGTATGCGCCCATTACATTGAGGTCCACCCCTGCGAGCACAGCCCTGTGAGCGGCCTCGGTATTGTCCGATACGCAGTGGTGGAAATTCTCGAGCCGCTCCACCGCGCCCCAGTCGGCATAGACATAGCCTCCGAAACCGATTTCGTCGCGCAAGAGTTCGGTGAGATAGTAGTGTGACCCGGTGACGGGAACACCGTCGTAGGAACTGTAGCAGCTCATGATGCAGAAGGGCGACGCCTCAGCAATCACCCTTGCGAAAGGATAGAGGTAGAGCGAGCGCAATTCGCGTTCTCCGCCGCTCACGCTCGCGCAGTTGAGCCCGCCGGTGGGGGAGCCGTGCGCCACGAAGTGCTTGGCGGTGCAGGCTACGCCGCCGTCCTGGTACGCTTTCACGAATGCAATGGCATTCTCCGCAATCAGGAACGGGTCTTCGCCGTAGGTTTCTTCAACCCGGCCCCAGCGCGGATCCCGCGCTATTTCAAGTACGGGGGAGAGTACCTGCCTTACTCCCGTGTATGCGGCTTCCCGGGCGCAGGCTTCGGCTATTTTCCCGACAAGTTCCGGGTCGAAGCAGCTGCCCTGGGCGAGGGCGTGCGGAAAAATGGTGCTCCCGTTGATGAGAAGCCCCTGAATGCCTTCCGCAGTGGGAATGATTGGTATTCCGAGGCGGGTGCTGTCGCGCATGTACCGCTGCACGCGGGCGGTCAGGTCGCGGAATTGTTCTACATCCGAATTCAGGGAGAACATCGTACCCCAGCTCATTCCCTTCAGCGATTCGTCCAGATTGCTGTCGAAGTCGAGGAAGCGGTTCTGCATCTGGCAGCATTTTTCCTCGAGCGTCATTCGCGAAAGAAGGTCACGGACGCGTTTTTCAACGGTGGCCGACGCATCTTTGTACAGGGGTGCGCTTTCCTTGCAGGAGCATGTCAGGACAGATAGTAACAAACCAAGGTACAGTACTTTACGCATAGTTATCGGATGTCTGTCTTATTGAAGAATTTGTAATGGAAAAGAAGCTGGTAGTCAATGGCGTTCTGCCAGTAATTGAACCAGTGGGTGCCAGGACGCGTGGTGAAATCGTGGTCTATTCCGGCACCAAGGAGCCGCGTGTGAAGGTCCTTGTTCATTTCAAGCATGAAGTCGTCTTCGCCGCAGTCGATGATTATCGCAAGTTCTCCGTTCCGTATGCGTTTAATCTGATTGACTACGCAGACGGCATCCCATCTCTGGGAGTTGTTTGCATAGTTGCCCAGGACATCTTCCAGGTTCCAGTTGTTGGGATGCAGGCGTATGTCCGGGCATCCGCTCATGCTTCCGGCCGAACCCCAGATGTCGGGATGCCTCATGGCGAGGAAAAGTGCTCCGTGCCCGCCCATGCTAAGGCCCGAAACCGCCCTGCGGTTGCGGTTGGCAATGGTGTTGTAGCGGGAATCGACGAAAGGCACCAGTTCCCTTGTCATGAAACTCTCGTACTGGCTGTCCTTTTTCACGGGGGAGTCAATGTACCAGCTGTTTCCGGCATCAGGGCAGACGAAGATGAATCCCCACTGGTCGGCCATCTGTCCTATGTCGCGGCGTATGCTCGGCCAGAACTTGAAACTGCCGGCATGTCCGTGCAGAAGATAAACGCTGGGGCAGGCTTCGCTGAAAGCCTTGTCGGGAACGACAACGATGGCATCGATGTCTTTATCCATTATGGCACTGTGCACCTTCAGCGTATCGGTCCTGTAGGCCGAGGCGCCGATGCTTATGAGGGCAAATGCCAGGGTGAGCAATCGTTTCATCACAGGGCGGGTACTTCTTTGCTTTCGTATGTGGGATAACCGTCGGAAATCGAGGGCCAGCCGTCATTCCAGACAATCTTGTCGAGCATGAGCAGACGCCTGTATTCCGGGTGTCCTTCAACCCATGCGTGATAGAACACCCAGTCGGTTCCGTTCTTGTCGGTGAAAATCTCTGAACAGTGTCCGGGGCTTATGAATCCGTTTCCGGCGGCAAGGAAAAAGTCGACCGGGGCTCCGTCCGCAACGGACTTGCCCGCCTTGTTCAGGTAGGGGCCGAGGAGATTGTCAGACACGGCGACTCCCAGCTTGTAGTGCTCGTTGTATTCGGTGCCGCCATGGGAAAGGAACAGGTAATACTTGCCGTCCTTCTTGTGAATCATGGCTCCTTCGATTCCGTAGCCGTCCTTGCCTGCCAGGTGGACCTTCTCGGCTCCGGGCTTTACGGAAAGGCCGTCAGCGCTGAGTTCAATGGCCCAGATTCCGTAATAGGAACCCCACAGGAGCCAGTTGGAGCCGTCATCTTCGTGCACGAAGCAAGGGTCGATGGACCACTTGACTCCGATTTCTCCGCCGAGGAACAGCCTGCCCTTGTCGGTCCAGGGGCCTTCCGGCCTGTCGGCTTCCGCTACACCTATACCGTGCCCCCATCCGTCAACGCTGTTTGCAGGTGCGTAGGCATAATACATTATGTATCTGTCGCCCAGCCTCGAAACATCGGGCGCCCAAAGTCCGCCTTCAGTCATCCCGTCGAGTTTCGGCCTGCGTGCGTCGGAAAAGACGATGCCGAATTGCTCCCAGTCCGTAAGATTGGCGGACCTCATGATGGGCATTCCCCGTACTTCTTCGGAAGAATACAGGTAGAAATATCCGTCGTCACCTTTCACGAAAGTGGGGTCTCCGATTGGTACGGCGGACAGGGGATTGGTATATGATGTCCGCGCAGGGACGGGGTCCTCGTTGCTCTCGGACCCGCATCCCGCTGCGCAGACTGCGAGAATTGCCGCAGAAAGAATGATGAATTTCCTTCTCATCTTTTGCGTCAGGATATTACAGTACTACGAATCCTTCTTCGTCAACGGAGGTGACAACGGTTTCGCCGGCCTTGAAATTGACCTTGATTCCCTTGATGTTGTCTGCTCCGAAGAGGCTCTTGGGATAGATGTACTTGAAGAATTTGTCTCCGCTCTGCTTTTCCATTTTAACTGCATCGGCAGTCTTGGTGCTTCCGTCGGCGAGGGTGGCGGTTGCAACCAGGGTGACTTCGGCTCCCTTCAGAGGAGTTTCGGCAGCGTCGAAGGTGATGCAGATATAGTCGCCTGCGCTGACACCGGCAGGGGATACCTCGACTGCGGAAGAGTAGTCGGGCTTGGCCTCAACCTTGACCGTTTTGGTCTCGCTGAGCAGGTATTCTTCGTTCGGATCCTTTTGTCCGAATCCGGTGTAAGCATACAGACCTTCGTCTTGGCATACGAATACTGCACTGTTGAATGTCATTTCTTTCTCACCGGCCTCGACGGTTATCTTGGCAGTGACCGAGAATTTGTCATTCGGCCTCGCTCCGCCCTGAGCGTTAGGATCTCCGCCCCAAATATTGGCGACGCTCTGTCCCTTGAAGACGACCCATTCAACTTCTTCCGTGTTGTCGAGATTGCCGTATTTTTCAGTCAGGGCTTCAGTCATGAGTTTCTTGGACTGCGCTTCTTTCAAAGTGTCCGACACATTTACCATGACTTCATTTTCAATCTCTTTCTCAGGCTTCGACCAAATGTTTACAAGGCCGTTGGTCGAATATGTGGCACTTGCTTTCCATGCTTTGGGAAGAAGCACTGCAATGTAAAGATGTGCATCCTTCTGAGCGCAGGTGAGGTCGAAATCTGCCGTTGCGCTGATTTCAAACTCGTCGCCGGTGTAAACTTTTTCGGGGAAGATTACGCTGCTCCATGTAATGCAAGAGAAAACGAGCATTGCGCTTGCGCCGAGTGCGCAGACTGCTGCAAATAGTTTATTCTTTTTCATGATAGTTCCTCCTTGTTATTTTTTGAGAATGTACCTGTAGCTCACGCCTTTGCCGCCGAGCTCGAAATCGATGGCTATGTTGCCGCCTTCTATGAGGGCGACTGCTTTGCCGTTGACCTTGATGGTGTTGTTTTCAACCACGCAGTCGGTAGCGGTTGCGGGGAGGGAGAGGGCATGGGGGATGCTGCCATTGTTTACTGCGATGGCAGTGATTTCGCCGTCGGTCTCGGTGACATTGAGGGCGAAAGAGTCGAACCAGTCAAAGTAGGGCTTGATGTCCACGCCTGCTTTGTTGGCGTCGCTAATCTGGAGGACCTTGTCGATTTTGTAAACACCGTTTTCGACAACGGGGTCCTTCTCCTTGCTGCAGGAGGCAAACAGCGTTACGGCTGCTGCGAGAATAACTAATAATTTTTTCATAATGATGAATTAAAAAGTGATTGTGAAGTTTGCTGTGAGATAAGCGGGTCTCGGATAGGAGAAACTGTCTTTTCCGAGTCCGCCGGGAGTAGTGCCATAGGCCGCTTCGGGGTCGTATCCGGAGTAGCCGGTGAAGAGGAGGAGATTCTCTGCGGATACGCCTGCGCGTATGCCCTTTATGGCCTTGACATTCTTGAAAAGTCCGGGCTTCAGGTCGTAACCGAGGAGGATGTTCCTTACGCGCACGAATGTTCCGTCCTCGGGGTTCCGGGTCCCGGGATGCATGGTGATGTCGTCGATTTTGAACCCCCAGGCAGCGGCGGCGTCAATCATCAGGGTAAAGCCCTTCCAAGCGAAGCTGTTCACGAAGGAAAGTTCTCCCTTGGGAAGGAAGTCCGCGATGTCCGCACCTGCAATGTCAGTATCGAACTTGTTGGAAGAGAATGTCAGACCGCTGTTCCAGCTGAAGGAGCGGCCTGCAAGGGGTGCGGCTTTCAGGGTGATTTCATACCCCTTGTTGTCAATCGAGCCGAGGCTTGAAGGGTAGCACTCCGTATGTTTGCCGTATAAATCTGCGCTGAGGCGGATTTTCCCGGAAAAGAGGCAGAGGTCGAGACCCGCGTCGAGCTGGGAAGAGTCTTCCCATACTCCTGCGAGCCCGGACATGTTGCCGGATTTGCCGTAGGAGGCGCGCAGTTTCAGGTTCCCGACAGTCTGTCGGAGAGATTCGAACCAGGGTTCTTCCGAAACCAGCCATCCGGCACTCACGGCAGGAAAGACCCCGTATTTGCCGCGGGCTTCCTCAAACGCGGAACTCCCGTCGAGGCGGAGCGAGAGGGCGAGCATGTACCTTCCCAGGAAGACATTGTCGCTGCGGAGGTAGAATGAATTCAGCGTGAATTCGTCGTAATCCGACATCGGCATTACCCTCTGTGTGCCTGCGCTCAGGTTGTAGTGCGAGAAAAGGTCGGTCGACATCATCTCGGAACCGACGCTGTTAAGGCTGTTCCGCATTTTGTAGAAGGCCGTTCCCAGCATGTTGGACGATTGTATCCTGCCGTCATTCGAACGGAAGGAGTAGCTGAGGTAGTCCTCGGTCGAGAGGGTCACATGGGAGCCGTAATCTATGTAGGCGCAGTTTCCCTTGGTGTCGTCGGACCAGTAATACATGCCTTCGGGGCTGAATTTGGCGTTCTTGTAGTTGATGTCACTACAGTTCCCGCTCACGGTCAGCGTCAGGTCTTTGAGGATTTGGAAGTCCGCCGCGAGCGAACCGAGGAAACTGTCTGTAATGAAGCTGTTTTCAAGGGAGCTGAGCTGGTGCACGGGATTCGCGGCCGGGGTGCTTGCAAGAGGATAATCGTCCGCCCGGCCCCAGGTTCCGTCAGGATGCTTTACAGGAATGATTGCCGGGGTGTAATACAAGGCTCCTATGGCCCCGAATTCGCTGCCTTCGTAGTCGGGGCGGTTTTCGCTTGTCCTTGAATAACTTACCATTCCCCGGACGCTGATGCGGCTGCTGATTTTGCCGGAGGCATTGAGAAGGCCGCTGAAGCGCCTGGCTCCGGTGTTGTCGATGATACCCTGATAATCCTGCCATCCTGCCGCTGCATACAGGTCGGTGCCGCCCTTGCTCTGTGAAAGCGAAAGGTTATGGCTCTGTATTACGGCATTCCTCGTGCTTTCCTTCCACCAGTCGGTGTCGTAGAGGGGTTCGGCTTGCAGGAAGCCCGACATGTTGAGAATGTACGCTCCGCTGTCAAGCTTGAGGTAGTCGAAAAGGGATTCTACCGGATTCTCCAGATGCGGGGGAGTAATCCCTGAACCGGTCCGGATGCTTTCAATGTATTCAGCGGCGTTCATCTTGTTCCAGGGTTTCCTCGACAGGAAGGCCGTGCCTATTTTCATGTCATAGGTGATGAGGGCGCCGTCCTCGGCCATTTTGCCGGACTTCGTGGTGATGATTACCACGCCGTTCGCGCCGCGTACGCCGTAAAGTGCCGTGGCAGCTCCGTCCTTGAGTATGGAAACGGATTCAATGTCGGCTGCGTTCAGAAGTGAAGGATCTGCTCCGCTTATGCCGTCCACGACATAGAGGGGAGCGGTGTCCCCGTTTATTGAACCTATGCCCCTTATCATCATCATGGGGTTTCCCCCGGGGCGTCCTGAAGTCGAAAGTACGCTGACGCCTGCCACCGTGCCGGACAGGTTCTCAAGCAAGTTGAATGCTGATGCCCTCTGCGAAAGAACATCTTCATTGACATCCTGTGCCTTGACCGGCAGCGCAGCTGTTGCAATGGCGACGATTAGTAT
>JAFUGJ010000057.1 GCA_017469425.1 Bacteroidales bacterium | reverse complement strand
GGCGGCGGCTTTGCCAATTGCCGGGAGGGTGGCAGGTTCGGCAATAAAGTTGTCGATGGCGGCCTTCGCTTCTGCCAGGTCTGTCTTTATCAATTCTTCCATTATTGTGCTTCTTTCGTTTCGAGCAGGCAAAGGGCCTTCCGCGTTGCGGGAACGCAGATAGGCATTGCCTGCTCTTGTATTATGAATCCAGCGAGGCGGCGATGGAGAGGGAGGCGATGTCACCTATGGATTCTCCGAGCGCGGCAGGGAGGATGCGGCATACACCGGCGGATGCGCCGAGGGCTTCGCGGTCGATTACGCCCTGCATGAAGGGGCGAATCAGTTCTTCGGCCCTCACGAAAATGCTTCCTATCACTATCGCTTCAGGGTTTATAATGTCAATGAGGATGGCAAGTGCCCTGCCGAGGTATTCGGCAGATGTGCGGTAGATGCCTTTTGCAAGTTCATCCCCCGCCTTGGCGGCTTCAGCCACGGTTTTTGCGCTGATGGCGGAGAGATTCCCGTCGGGGCACCAGGCCACCTTTTCACCCATCATCAGCTTCTCCTTCACCGCACTTGCGGCAAGCTGGGCGATGCCTCCTCCGCTGGCGAACCCCTCAAAGGAACCGGCCTTGCCGTATCCCACGGGGCCGAAATCACTGAGGCGGATGTGGCCGATTTCTCCGGCATTGTCGTTGGTGCCTGCGTACAGCTTACCGTCGAGCACCAGACCGGCACCCATGCCCGTACCGAAAGTGAGGAATGCCATGTTGCGGGTGCCTTTCCCGGCTCCGTATTTCCACTCGGCGAGGGCACATGCGTTGGCATCGTTCTGCAGGGCTGCAGGAATGCCGCTCGCCTTGCTCACTATTTCAACTATGGGGATGTTATCCCATCCCGGGAGGTTCGGGGGCGACATCACCACTCCCCTGCGGCTGTCCAGCGGACCTCCGCACGAGATTCCTATGGCCTTGGTGTTGCCCGCGTCAAGGCCGTGCTTTGCGCACATCTGCTTGAGCGCTTCGACTATGGAGTTAATGGTCGCGTGTACTTCCGTGGTGTCGAAACGCACCTTGTCGGCAATTTCCAGCCTGCCGTCGGTGTCTATGCCATAAATGACGGCGCACTTGGTGCCGCCAATATCGATTCCGAGTAAATTTGTTCTCATACTACATCCGCGTATAATCTAACAATAATAGTGATTAATTCGCAGAATAGCAAACCTGTCTTCTTTATTCGTGGCTTGGATTTTGCAAATGAAAGCGTTCGTATGCTTAAAGATATACGGATAGCTTTCCTTGCCTCCTGCCTGCTTTTGGCGGGCTTTGATGCCTCTGCCCAGCAGCAGAGCGGCAGCTACGATGTATTCGTGCCTATCTCCAAGTATATTTCGCAGGGCAATACCGACGCCCTCTCGGCCTGGTTTGCCGACAATCTCGACATCATCGTCCTTTCCAAAGGCGGGAATTCCAGCAAGAACCAGGCGAAGCTTCTCGTCAATTCCTTTTTCAACACCCATACTCCCCGCTCATTCGAAATCACCTATACCGCAGGCCGCGGGGGAATGAAGTACGCCCTTGGGAATCTTAGCGCCGGGGGCGAAACCTTCCTGGTCACCATCTTCGTGAATTGCAAGACCGACGGCAAATGCTCCGGCAACCGTATCCAGCAATTCAAAATCGAACGGGTGCAATAGCGTTCGAAAGGGCTATTTCATCTCTTCCAGTCTTTGCAGGAAGGAGGGCTCTTCGAGGCGGGGCAGGAATGCGGCATTCAGGATGCGGCCGTCGGGAGCCACCAGTTCGTTGTGGGGGATGCTGGAGAAATTGAACAGGGCCTCGAGAAGGCTGTAATGGGCACCGGGGATGCGATAACTGTTTTCTTCGGACAGATGCGCGGCGACATATTTGTCATAAGACTTTCTGGGTGTGATGTCGTCGCCGGTAACAAATACCAGTTCAAGGTCTTCCATGGCTCTTATCTGCTTGCGAAGTTCTTCCGAGGTCTCGATACCTCTCATGCAGGGATAGCAGGAGGTAGACCAGAAGTCAACATACACCCATTTGCCCTTGAACGGCTCCAGCAGACTGCGGAAGATTTCGCTTCCTTTGCACTCGGGAAGCTCGTAGTATTTTTCCCCTCCGGAAAGGAGCCTGTCGGCATAGGATGTGAAGCGCTGGCGCAGATAGGGCGATGTAATTTCCGCCTTCCTGAGATTCAGCAGCGAGTCGGCAGCTTCTCCGGTTTGCGAAACCAGAATCCTTGCACCGGGCCTGTTGGCTATTGAGGCCTGGATGAAGATTGAAGGCTCGTCGGTTCCGAATACCGCCTTGTCGGCCTCGGCCTTTGATTCAGCCTGATTTACAGCCATTAAATCGTTCACCAGCGGCGAGAAGCCGTAATAATTCACAAGGAAATATGCCTCGTCCGCCAATGTAAAATACGACCAGTCTTCCGGATCCAGAGCCCGTGTGGCAGGGTAATCAGCGGGGTCTGATGCCTCTTTCGACCTTGAGCGCCCGAGTTGCCGGGACAGCTCTCCGGATGCTGCCTTCAAACGGAAATAATGCTTGAGAAGATGCGCCTCTTCCCCGGAAAAACGATATCTCCGAATGATATAGTCGGCGAAGGAAAGGAACATGGTCTCATCGCGCATGAATTCCGAATCGAATGAAATCGCCGGCCTGGCATTGGACATCCAATCAAGAAGTCGCCCGCAGCTTGTTCCGGACGGATAATGCACAGTGCCGAGAGAATCAATCGTCATCCGGAG
>JAFUGJ010000056.1 GCA_017469425.1 Bacteroidales bacterium | reverse complement strand
CTCCCCCTTTGCCCCGAAATAGAATTTTATCTTGGGCTCCGTGCCCGAAGGACGCACCGAAACCACATCGCCCGCTTCGCTGAAGAACTGCAGCACATTGCTCCTGGGCTGGCCCGTCTTTTCCGGCTCGAGATAGTCCACAACCCTGCATACCGGCACTCCGGCAAGATCCTTCGGAGGATTTTCCCGGAAAGCCGTCATCATGTCGGCAATCTCACGGGCTCCGCTGATGCCTTTGCGCACAATGTAAACCATGTGCTCCTTGCGATACCCGATTTCTGAATACACCTTCTGCATGAGCTGATACATGCTCAGGCCCCGGTCGGCGGCCCATGCGGCACATTCGGCCACCATGATGCAGGCGGTCTGCGCGTCCTTGTCGCGCACGAACTGCCCGACATTGAAGCCGTAGCTCTCTTCGCCTCCGCAGATGAACTCACCGGTGGCTTCGTTGCGTTTCACAACCTCCGCTATGTATTTGAAGCCGGTGAGCACATCGTGACACGGCACTCCGAACTTCTCGCCGAGTTCCCGTATGGATTCTGTGGTTACAATGGTCTTTACCAGATATTTACCATCTCCCAATGTGCCGAGTTCAGCACGGCGGGAAAGGATGTAGTAGGTGAGCAGGGTGGCGGTCATGTTGCCGTTGAACTGCACCATGCGCCCGTCATTGTCGCGCACGGCGATTCCGAGCCTGTCGGCGTCCGGGTCCGTTGCCATCACGATGTCGGCTCCCTCGCGGTCGGCGGCTTCGAGGGCCATCTTCATGGCCGCGGGTTCCTCGGGATTGGGAGAGACAACCGTAGGGAAATTACCGTCGGATACATCCTGGTCGGGCACATGGATTACATTCCTGAACCCGAGGCGTCTGAGACATTCCGGCACGAGCCTTACCCCGCATCCGTGAAGGGGCGTGTAAACGAATTTGATGTCCGAATGGCGGGCGCATGCTTCCGGCGACATGGCAAGGGATAGGATGTCGCGCAGATACAGTTCGTCCACATCCTTTCCCATGATGTCGATGCTGCCGCAGCGCTCCCCAGCCTTGAACTTCACCATGGAAGGCTCGGTAATCCTGTTCACCTCCGCAACGATGTCCTTGTCCACGGGGGAGGTTATCTGCCCTCCGTCGCTCCAGAAAACCTTGTATCCGTTATACTCCTTGGGATTGTGCGAAGCCGTTATCATCACCCCGGCAACGGCGCCTTTCAGGCGGATTGCGTAGCTGAGTTCGGGGGTAGGGCGTATGTTGTCGAAGATATATACATGGATGCCGTTAGCCGACATCACTTCCGCCGTAATCTTTGCAAACTCCTTGCTGCCCAAGCGGCTGTCATACGAGATGCAGAAACGCAGGTCATCGCCCTCGCAGTGCGAGAGGATGTAGTTCGCGAGGCCCTGGGTAGCCATGCCCACCGTGTATTTGTTCATGCGGTTGGTACCGGGGCCCATGATGCCGCGGAGCCCTCCCGTTCCGAATTCGAGGTTCTTGTAGAATGCATCCTCGAAGGCGGCGGGGTCGGAGTTCCTGAGTTCTATGATCCTGCCTTTGGTTTCAGGGTCGAAGTCGCCTGTAAGCCAGGCATTTGCGCGGGAAATATAATCTTCCATACAGTTTTGGTGCTTAACTCGCAAATATAACAATTATTTCAGATACTTCAACCAGAACTCCTTGTCTGCAGCGCGGGAGTGCTCACCCTGTGCTCCGCGGTATCCGTGCATCCCGTCGGGATAAATCATGAGGTCGAACTGCTTCCCGGCCTTCTGGAGGGCATCCACGAGCTGCAGGGTGTTCTGGAAATGAACATTGTCGTCACCCGTGCCGTGGGTAAGCTTCAGCCTCACCCCGGACGAGGGGCTGTATCCTTCCACATAATTCAGCACCTTCGACTTCTCGTACCCTTCCGCATTCACGGAAGGCAGTTCCATGAAGCGCTCGGTATAGTGCGAATCATAGAGCGTCCAGTCATAGACTCCCCCGCCCGCTATGCCACAGCAGAACAGTTCGCTGTGGCGCAGCAGGAGCATTGCCGTCATGGTGCCCCCGAATGAAAATCCTTCCACTCCGATATGCTCCCCATCCACATAGGGCAGCGACCTCGCCCACTCCGCCCAGGTGCAGAAATCCTCGACGGGAACGCTTGTAAGGTCGCGGTACACAAGGTCGCGTCCCGCCCTCCCGGTATGGCCCGAAGCCCTGCAGTCGGCGGTGATGTGGATGATGCCGTTCTCGCTCCACCACTGTTCAGGCATGCGCCAGCGGTCGGTCACATAGGCGGTATTGGGGCCGCCGTATATTTCGAAATGTACGGGATACTTTTTTGAAGGGTCGAAATCCTTCGGAAGAATCATGCTCCCGTACATAAGCTGCCCGTCGGAAGCCTTGATGCTCACGATGCGCGGAAGCGCCATGCGCGTGGAATCCTCCTCTCCCTTGATGCTACCGGGGGCCCTGCTTGACCATTCGAAAGGCATCGTGCGGCTGTTAGAAAGACGGGCATACACATTTTTCATATCCCTTGAGAACCATGCCCTCTCGACATTGTAGTCTTCCGGGGTCATGCGGGTTATCTTCCCCTTCTTCGACAGTTTGTAGAGCGACGCACTCACCCTCGAATCCCTCTGGGCGATAAAATAAATGTCGCCGCCGGAGGCATCTCGTTTGCGAAGGGTAACCCTCCAGTTGGGTCCGTCGGTAAGGCGACGGAGCTGTTTTCCGTCGTATGAAAGGAAATAAATCTGCTCCCATCCCGTCTCGAAGTCGCGCACCATGTAAAGGCCGTCGTCGCTGAAGAGCATGCCTTCAATCCAGCTTAGCCATGTGGGGCTCTGCTCGGAATAGGTGCACTGCTTGCTTCCGTCTTGCGAGTCCACACGGTAAAGGTCCAGGCGGTGCTGCAGGCGGGGTTCGCGCTGCACATAGAGGTAGCGGCTGTCGTCACCCCAGAACGGGGTTCCGAAATACTGCTCGGGGCTTGAGTCGAAATCCGCCCACACTATTTCCGGGGATTTTTCCAGGTCGACCATTCCGATTCGCACCGAAGGATTAGGCTCCGCCACCTTGGGATAGCGCGTCAGGTTCAGCCTGCCGTCCTGCCCAGCTGCTGAATAGATGGGGAACACCGGCACCACGCTCTGGTCGAAACGGTAGAAAGCAATCTTTTTCGAATCCGGGCTCCACCAGAATGCGCGGTAGCGCGAGGGGCGGCCGAAAATCTCCTCGTAATAAACCCACGAGGCATAACCGTTCAGAATCACATCAGAACCGTCTTCAGTGAGCCTTATATCCTTTCCGGACGCAACTTCGTGTACATAAAGGTCGTTGCCGGAAGTGTAGGCGTAGCGCGAGGAATCCGGCGCCCATGTGAGGTTCACAACCGAAAGCAGGAGAAATATCAGTTTCATACAAAAAATCTGTCGTTAAAATTCACGAGATATACTTTTTCCACGGCGCGGGTGAGCGCTGTATAGAGCCATTTGAGGTCGTCCGGAGTCTGCTCCTCCATCCAGAACGGGCAGTCTATGAACACGCATGCCCACTGGCCTCCCTGCGACTTGTGGCATGTGATGGCATCGGCATATTTCAGCTGGAGGGCATTGTAGTAGGGGTCTTCCCTCACGGCATCATAACGCGCCTTCTTGGTCTTGAGGGATGCGTAATCTTCCGACACTCCGAGCCACAGGCGGTTCTGCTGCTCATAGGTGAGCGAAGCGGCCTCGCTTTCCAGGGTGTCGAGACACACCTTTGCCGACACTTCGACATCGTCGTAATCCGGGAAGCTCAGCACCGCATCGGCGAAATGCAGGCCGTAACGGTCCTCGAAGTTGCGGATGCGCACCAGCTTCGCCATGTCGCCGTTCGCTATGTAATCCATCCCCTCCACATTGTCCACGAACTGATAGCAGTTCTTCACTATCATCAGTTTGTCGCCCCGAACCAGGCGT
>JAFUGJ010000034.1 GCA_017469425.1 Bacteroidales bacterium | reverse complement strand
CTCTGCCACGGCCTCGCCGGAATCTTCATGATTGCCGCCGGATGCTACTGCCTGAACGCAGGAGATGCCATAAGCTTCGCTCCCCTATTCATTCTCTACAGCTTCAGCGTGGCATTCTACATGCCGACCATTGCAATCTCCAACTCCGTGGCATACAACGCCCTCGGCAAGGCAGGCATGGACCCCGTGAAGGACTTCCCGCCCATCAGGGTGTTCGGAACGGTGGGTTTCATCTGCAGCATGCTGCTCACGAACTTCCTCCACATCGGCGGAGCCGCCCTGCAGGATTCATATACCCAGCTGTTCTCTTCCGGCATCATCTCGCTGATTCTCTGCTGCTATGCGCTGACCATGCCGGCATGTGAAATCCACAAGGGCGAAAGCAAGAGCCTCGCGGACGCCTTCGGCCTCAAGGCATTCAGCCTGTTCAAGGACGGACAGTTCGCCATATTCTTCATTTTCAGCATGCTGCTCGGCGCATCCCTGCAAATCACCAACGGTTATGCCAACACCTTCCTCGGTTCGTTTGCCGACAGGTTCCCGGATGCCTTTGCAGTAAAGAACTCCAACGCCCTCATCTCCATAAGCCAGCTTTCGGAGACCCTCTGCATCCTGCTCATCCCCTTCTTCATGAGCAAATTCGGCATCAAGAAAGTGATGCTCATAGCCATGTTCGCATGGGTGTTCCGTTTCGGTTTCTTCGGCCTCGGCAGCCCCGACATGCCCGGAGTGATTCTCTTCATCCTCAGCTGTGTCGTTTACGGTGTGGCGTTCGACTTCTTCAACATTTCCGGTTCCCTCTATGTCAACCAGAACACATCCGAAGACATCCGTTCCAGCGCCCAGGGAGTATTCATGCTCATGACCAACGGCCTCGGTGCGACCATCGGCACTCTTGCAGCTGGGCAGGTCGTGGAAGCATGCGATGTATTCAACACCCCCGCCAACTGGGCGACAGCCTGGTATATCTTTGCAGGCTACGCCTTAGTCGTGGGAGTGTTGTTCAGCATACTCTTCAAGGACCCGGCCAGGAAGGCCGCATAGAGGCCCTATCTGTTCCTGTGCTCTGAAGCGTAGTAGTTCCAGTCGCCCGCAGGCCATTCCCAATAAGCCTTGGTGCTGCAGGCCCATTTCTCTACGATCACGGAGCCGTGTTTTCCTCCCAGATCCGTCTCACCGACAGGTCTGGGATTCGTTTCTTTGGAATCGGCAAGCCTGTAGGGAGACAGGATGTAAACCGGCAGGTTAGCTCCTCCGGCAGTGCCTCCGAATGCCGCTCCGGAATAGGCCCCGGCAGGATAAAGGGTCGTTCCGCGTCCATAAAAGGTGCATTTGTTTGCCTCGGCGGACGACATATACATGCTTCCGGCATAGAACGGAGCATTTTCCCCGGCGGAAGGATTATGCAGGAAATTCACTTCATAATAGTCCTTGATGTAGTGATACGCCCCATTGCCTATTCCTGTAGCAGCGTTTATGCGTTCCAGCACCGTGGGGCGCGTTTCGCGATATGCCTTGACATAATCAATCTCCACATTTCCTATGGAAAATGCGTCGTCGTGCGGACGGAAGCAGTAGGCGATGATATCCTCTCCGGGAACTTTTTCCACATATATGTCCAACCCCACAGGGTGATAGCATGTCATGTAGAACCAGCCCGCCTTTTCTTTCACATACTCTCCGCAATGGGGATTCAGCCTGCCTGCGTAGATATTGCAGACGCCGCCGCCCTGGTGCTTCGTCCAGGTTTCAGGAATGCTCCACCGTATGCTTCCTTCGCTGCGGAAAGATATGAAGCCGTCCGCCGTATCATTGTCAATCCATGTCCTCCATCCCTTTCGGGCGGCGTCGTCAAGGGTGCCGGAATACAGCGAAACCGGCACATGCGCGGCAAGCACTGCCTCCAGGCTCCGGGGCTTCCCGCTTACTTCAGCATTCGGGTCCTGCACGAACGAAATATTGAACACTTCTCCAAAGTAAGTACCCTTCGCCAGAGCAGCAACCTCGGTATCGACAACGGTGGCATTGAAGCCTATTTCGATTCCTCCGCTCAGCTTCATGCTTACAGGAAATCTCTTTCCTACAGCTTCTTCCCAACTGTGGCTTAGCGAGTTTCTTTCCCACGACAGCTTTGACACGAATGCCTTTCCGTCAGTGACCGAAAACTCCAGGAAGTCGCTCCCGTCGAGCCCACCCGTGACGCCTGCATTGCAGCTCAGCGGCTTATAATATTCATCATAGTCGGCATCGCTTGCAAACAGTTCCCGTGAAGGGAATCCGGACACGGAAAAGTCCGCTTCCTCCCCCACCACATCAAGGGTCAGGTCCGCGATACTTAAATCGGGATACGCCGAGCTTAACGCGACGCTTCCAACGACATCTCCCGAAGCATCTTTCAGATAGAGCGTTCCCTGCCCTTCGCCGACGGCCTTCACCTTCACCCCGAGCAGTGCACCGGAAGCATCGTAATGGCTGCCGCTTATGCTGAAATGGCCGGACGACTGCAGGTCCGACTTCCCGTCAAGCGACCATGAATACGAGGAAGCATTTTCGGCGGGTTTCGCCTGAAGCAGGAGGATTGTCCTGGTCTGCCCCACTACAAATGCATCGGGCACACAGATACGGCCATCGTCCTTGCGCCAGATAGCCGTGGCTCCGTTTTCGGAAATGCTTATATCCGCCGAATAACTGCATCCGCCAAGCAGCCCTATAGTCTGGGCGTCGCTTGCATAGAAGCGGCAGACGGATTCACCGGAAGAACTGGCTCCATAGGCATCGTATGCAAGCGTCATCTCCACATAAGTTGACAAAGCGCTCCGGCCGTTGGGAGAATTGACATAGGGCACGGCGCTATAATTGGGGAGGCTGTACAGCATCACCGTTCCGCCGGAATTGAGGACACGGACATCTTCCGCCGACATGAATTCGTAATCAGAGAGTTCCCCGGCCGCCTCCGCTTTCGATGTCCTGGCGCTCGACGCCGCATTGAAAGGAATGAAATTCAACACTGAGGCCGAGTTCCTTAGCCGGACCGACACGACCCTTACATTATCGCCGAGGACGCCTCCCGCCGCACTGACATCGTCGCAGACGCGGGCTTTCAGTTCCAGACGCGACATGACCCTCGAGAGATTCACGACGCAGCGAAGGCCATTGCCAACGGCCTCGAAGCCGGCCTGCCCCATGCACAGCACTCCCTTGGGCGCCGAGGAGGAGGCATAGGAAAAGGCTATCTTCTGGGCGCTGTCGATAAAACGCGGAGCGTCGAGCTTTCTGCCTGCATTGGCAATCACCACCGCCGTTCCGGCATCTTTAGCCAGCATGACCGCCTGCAAGGTGCCGCTTCCGGTAAACAGGGGATTACCTTCTTCATAACAGCTGTCGGTCATTTTACCCTCTTCGCTGTAAACCCACACATTCAAATCGTAAATGCGGTCTTCATCGGAAATGATACTGCTCTTGAGCTTCGCATTGAATCCCTGCTCCGTATGCAATTCCAAAGTAATCATGCCGCTTTCCGGCTCCGCCACCGGTGCGGCTTCTTTCCGGCAGGAAAGGGCGCAGGCCATTATGGCGGAGAGAAAAACGGATAAAGTTCGATTGCAGAATGCCATGGCAAGGGGCTCTAAAGCGTTACGGTTCCCGTCCTGGGCGTCCATGGAACAATGTTCACCGAGATGTTGAGCTGCTGGGCGGGGTCTTTGGTGACATTGCCTGTGATTACATGCTTCTTTCCTGCCTCCACCGCAATATCCTGCTCGGCCTCATAGCTCTGGGAGAAGTCTCCCTTCGTCAATGTATAGGCTATCTGAAGAGTATATGTGCCCGGAATCATCCACGCATCATTGTCGGAGCCATCCGCAACCAGGTTCACATCCGATACCGACCCCTTGGAGCTCCACTCCTGCGTACGGAGGTTGTAAACGCCGGAATGCACGACGCTTTTGAGTTTAATGTCGGTAACGGTGATGACATATCCGTAATTGGAAGTGACTGAAATGGTTGTCAGGCGCGAAAGGATATGTGAAAAAGTGAGATTCACCGGTGAAACATTGAAGGTTGGTTTGGGCGTGTAGGCGCAAAGCACATCGGTGCCGCAGTCAGGCACCGTAACCGTCGCGCCCTGCGCACCGGTCTGCATGGATACATTCGAGCCATAGAAATTGTATTTCTTGTCGGTTGACGGCCAATATTTTCCCGTATCGAATTTTCCGGTTCCCCCTTTGTTGGCCGTGGTTTTCCATACTTCACTCTCCGACTCGGCCTCACCGCTTGTGGCGATGGCGTTGAAACTTGAAAAGTTGTTCACTTCCAGTGCCTTGGTTTCAAGCTCCAGCCCCGGGCCTCCGGCACTGAACACAATTTCGCCGTCATATTCATCGCTCCCTGCTTCATACGCAGTTGCACCGGTAATCTTGTCGCAGGAAACAAGCCCTGCCGCAGCAGCGGCAAAAGCCGCCATAATCAAAGTTGTTTTCATTTTTTAAGTAATTGGTTTACAAATTGACATTAATGTTTTCAGTTTTGTCCCATCCCTCAATCGAAATGGTAAAGGTGAGTTCCGTCATTGTCAGGAACAGCCGGATATCGCCCAGGTCCGGAGCGCTCCAGTCGAATCCCGTTTCCGCTATGAGCCTGCCAAGGCGGTACTCGATGACAGTAGCGCCATGTTCAAGGTCCGTCAGTTCAAGCATGAGGTCGGCGTCCGGCTGACGGGGCAGGCGCAGGGAGAAAGTGTCGGTTCCGTCGAAGACAGGTTCACATTCGAAACGGCCTTTATGGGGTTCTCCTCCAGGAATGCAGTATCCGTCCACAGAACCTTTCACGACGAAACGGAACGGAAGTTCGGATGCATCCACGCCCTTCAGGACAAGGGAAAGAGTTGCAAAATCCTTGTGAAGGGGCATTGCCAGCTCCCCTTCGTCGCCGCTGATGACCGTCCATGCATGACCTGTAAAAAGGCTGTCGCAGGAACCGCATTCGGGTATGAGCAAGGCATTTGCATGCCGCTCCATGGCATCGATGCCTCCAAAGACATCGACGAAAACCGTTTCCGCCCTTGGAATCTCGTAAACAAGTTCGCCCCTGTTTTCAAAGCTGTCCAACTCGAAGTCGTCACGGCCGAAGGCGCTGCGCTGCAAGGTCGAGAAACTGCACCACAGCATTCCGGAACAGCCCTCGGCAACATACCCGTCGGAGCACAAGGTCATCCAGGCAGGACATCCTCCCCTGTTTTCCCGTACCGAACATGCGGCAGCAAAGGCTACTGCGACGGCAGGCAAGAGTTTCTGAAGTTTCATACTCGTTCAGTTTTGAAAAATGTTCAGGTTATACTTATGTACCAAAGCGGATATTTCCGGGTCCAGGCTGCCCCTGAACACATAACTGCGGTCGGCTTCACAAGCGGAGAGATAATGCCTGACCCCTTTCCTGTCGTCGCCCATGCGGGCAAACAGGATAGCCTTGAGATAATCCGTACGGGCTGACGGCGGCAGCTTTGCAAGTATCTCCATGGCACTGTGGTTCCTGTCGAGGGATACGAATGCCACCGCCGTGTTGTAGTCGTGGTATGGAGCCAGATACTTCAGGGCCGCTTCATACTCGTGGGCGCACAGGGCCTGCACCCCGGCCATGTATGCGCTGTCGAGAATGGTCGTGTGAACCGTATCCTTGAGCATGCCTTTCCTGTGAAGGTGGAAGTCGAAGCGGACCACCCTCAGGCGCGGGTACAGGCTGCGTCTGAGATAAGGGTAACACGACAGTCCTTTCAGGGAGTTCTCCCTGGCATCGGCATCCGCGACATCCATCCTGGAAGCATAGAATTCCTTGTCGGACGCCTGAATCAGGGAGTCGGTGAGGACCAGATGCGTAAGCATGTTCCAATTCTCACCTCCCTCCCTGGCCAGGAAGTCCACTTCAGGCAAATCCCCGCAAACACCGAAAAGGGTATCGCGCACGGCTTTGGTATAGGCCGAGAAGAAATCCGAGGCGGCTCTCGACCTTTTCAGTGCCAGGCTGCGGTTGCTCCGAAGGGAGCCTTCCGGTGAGGCATAGGCGGTTATCACTACGGAGTCCAGGTCGAAAAGCTCATTTTCCACTATCTCGCGAATATTGGACTTGATCCGTCCCATTTCCTCAGTGTTGTGCCCGAGCGTTTCATCCACTTCGGCCCTTCCCTGCGCGAATTCGATATAACAGGAAGTGTTCGCACTAACCTTCCTCTCAATTATCCGCTTCAGGTAATGCCGGGTAGTGTCCGCGAAGGAAGATATGCTGCTGACATAAAAGGTCAGTTTTTCCTCCGCCGGAATCTCGAAGAGCTTTCTGTCCTCGTCGTAGATGCTCCCGTTCAGGGAGATTTCCACCTTGCGCAGGCCGGGCCGGGTGCGGACGGTCTGCACATAGCTGTAAACGAGTTCGCCGCTGTCCGCCACCAGCACTGTGTCCAGCCTGATGGAGTCGGTGACGATGGGAGCTTTCACATAGCGGCGGAACATTGCATCTTTCCTTTCCCTCTTCCGGTTGTTGTGCCGGAGTTTAAGCTGGTCGGTGTAATGCTTTACCGCTTCGTTTCCGCTCACGCCGAAAGCCGAAGTCCACTGCTGCTCAGACACCCTGGCCGTGTCGTTGCGGAAGGCATACAATTCAGGAAGATTCCTTTTCAGGAAGGTCTCAAGGTCGTGCATGCGTATGAACAAGGCAGAATCCTGCACTATGCTCTCCACAAAGCGGGCGTACCTCTCGTAACCCCTCAATTGGCTGGCGCGGTACCTCTTGCCGGTTATGTACAGCGACTCCAGCGTGCTTTCTTCGCCGAGCATGTACATTTTGGGCGTAAGGCGCAGCTGCCACTTGCTTGCAGTGAGTTCTTCCGGCACCCGGATGTCGAAGCGCAGGTCGACCATGCCCTGGCGTTCCGCCACATTCCGGAATGTAGCCACCACCACGGTAGGTGCAATGACATCGCTTGCCATCATTTCTCCGTTTTCGTCGCGCACCGCCTTCATGATAATAAGGTCTGTTCCGTCATCATCCTTCACATGCAGAGTATCGCTCAGCAGAGCACCCGAATCAACTTCGGGCATGTGGTTTTCTTCCGTCAGGCTCAGATGCGGACCGGCAAGACCCGTTCCGCTCCCGACATGTCTTCTTACCGCAGAGCAGGCACACAGTGCGGCACAGAGGAAGAGCCCCATGCTACATCTCATACTGAAGCGATTCATCGCTGTCGATTACCTTTACTTTGTTTGCAAGGATTTCCGTACTGAAGCGTTCTGCCTGATCCGTTCCGAGGAACTTCGAATAACGGATGCGTCCGGTAAGCTGGACCTTCGACCCTTTGCGGATTTCATCCAGGCAGGTAATGTTCTTGCCCTCCCACGCATTGACATTGTGCCACTGGGTTTCAATTGTGGCATTGCCGTTTCTGTCGGAGAAGGCGCTGCTTGTGGCAAGGGTGAACCTGGCCACCTTCTTGCCGCTGATCTCCTGGCGCTTTACCATGCCCACGAGACCCCTTAGTTCTACTCTGTTGATTTGTTCCATAGCTTTATAAGTTTTGGTTCGGTGCAAAGGAAGAACTAAGCGGCGGCATCGCCAAAGAAAATGCGCAAACATTCAGGGGTTTTCCTGTTTTTTACGACGATTCCTGTTTGAGGGGGTATGATAAAATAAATCTTTGGATTATAAAAAACAGGCAAAATGAGCGATGTTTGCCGCAAATATTTGCATATGGCGGGAACGATGCCCAGATTTGCCGTAAAAATTTCCGAACCATGGTCAAAATCCAAAATATCGCCGGTGAACGGCAGTGCCTGAACTGCGGCATTACCCTGTCCGGTCGTCCGGACAAGCTGTTTTGCTGCGCAAGGTGCAAGAACGAATACCACAATCGCATTTCGGGCGCGGAGAGGCGGAAGCGCGACCGCACTTTCGGCATATTATGGAAGAACTATAAACTTCTCGAGCTCATCCTGGACCTGGGTTCGGACAAGACCGATAAACGGAACCTTCTGGAAATGGGATTCCAACCCGACTATGTCACCGGACACAGGCGTCCGCGCGGGGGGCGCGACGAATACATCTGCTTCGACATCCATTATAACATGAACGAAGCCCGCCTGTACAATATCAGGCGGGCTTCAGGTCTGGAGAACTTCGTCCTTTGACTACTCTGAGGAAGGAACTTCGGTAGTAATCACATCCTGAACGAATTTCTCATAGTCTTCTTCGGTAATCATGGCGCAGGTGCCATTGATCTGGGCACCCATTTCCACCTGGAACTTGCGCACATGGATGTTGCCGTTGAGCGAAGCCGTTCCTTTGAGCGAAAGAGTATCCTTCACATATATGTCACCTTCCATTTTACCCCAATAATCCACATTGGAGCAGGCAAGCGTGCCGCTCACGGAGGCGCTTTCCCCGACTACGACCTTGCCGCGGGAAAAAATCTTCCCCTGCACGGTTCCATCGATACGGATGTCGGTAAGCGAAGAAATCTCTCCCTTGACTATCGTGCCTGCGGAGATGTGGCTCACATCATTCACATCAACGACGGGAGAAGATCCGATTTTGCTGCTGATATTCATATGTTTACGGTTTTGATTAATCTTTTACAAATCCCTGCCGTGGCAGTTCTTGAATTTCTTGCCGCTTCCGCAAGGGCAAGGGTCGTTGCGCCCTACCCTCTTTTCCACATGCACGGGAGCATTCGCCCTCTGTTCACCATTTGTTACCAGGTCGGAACGGCGGGTCTGCATCTGCGACATGTCCTGGCGCGGCCGGACTGCCCGGCTCGGAGCCTGGGAGGCATCGGAAAGGGGAACGAAAGCCCTCATCAGGAACGAAAGCACATCCTGATTGAGCGACTCAAGCATCTGCGCAAACAGGTTGTAGCTCTCAAGCTTGTACACCACGATGGGGTCCTTCTGCTCGTAAGAAGCATTCTGCACGCTCTGCTTGAGGTCGTCCATGTCGCGAAGATGCTGCTTCCAGTGCTCGTCTATCTGGTAAAGGATAATGTTTTTGCTGAGCGTCTTGCCGACTTCCCGGCCTTCGCTTTCATAAGCCCTGGCAAGATTGACACCCACCGTCATGGTCTTGCGTCCGTCGGAAATGGGAATCGCGATGTTCTGGTACATCGAGCCCTGCTTCTCGTACACATTCTTGATGATGGGCAGAAGTTTTTCCACGAGAGCGTCCATACGGCGGGAATAAACTTCCTGCATATGGGCAAGCAAGGCTTTCACCAGTTCGTCTTCTTTCGCCTTGCCATAAAACTCCTCATTGAACCCGGCATCGATGCTGAGCTTGGCCATGAGGGTTTCCTGGAAAGCGTCGAAAGCGAGCCCCCGGGTCTGGTCGATTATGAGCGATGCCGTATCAATCATCATATTGCTGAGGTCAATCTCAATCTTTTCTCCGCTGATGGCATTGCGACGGCGGGAATAGATGGCCTCGCGCTGATAGTTCATGACATCATCGTATTCGAGCAGGCGCTTGCGGACGCCGAAGTTGTTCTCCTCGACCTTCTTCTGGGCCCTTTCTATCGTGGATGAAAGCATCGAGCTTTCGAGGGCCTCGTCGTCCTTCATTCCGAGACGGTCAACGACTCCCGCAATGCGTTCGGAACCGAAAAGACGCATCAGTTTGTCTTCCAGCGAGATATAGAACACTGAAGAGCCCGGGTCGCCCTGGCGTCCGCTTCGGCCCCGCAGCTGACGGTCCACACGGCGGCTGTCGTGACGCTCCGTACCGATGATTGCAAGACCTCCCGCAGCTTTCACCTCGGGCGACAGCTTGATGTCGGTACCACGCCCTGCCATATTGGTGGCGATGGTGACGGTACTGCTCTGTCCGGCCTGCGCCACGATTTCGGCCTCGCGGGCATTCTCCTTGGCATTCAGTACATTATGACGGATGCCGCGCATCTTGAGCATCCTGCTTAGGAGTTCGGATGTTTCCACATCGGTGGTACCTACCAGGACGGGGCGTCCTTCGCCGGACAGCTCGACAATGCGGTTGATGACGGCGGCATACTTTGCCTTCTTGGTCTTGTATATGAGGTCCTCCTGGTCGTCACGGATGACGGGGCGGTTGGTCGGGATGACCATCACATCCAGCTTGTAGATGCTCCAGAACTCTCCGGCTTCCGTCTCGGCAGTACCGGTCATGCCGGCAAGCTTGTGGTACATCCTGAAATAGTTCTGCAGGGTAATGGTAGCGAAGGTCTGGGTTGCAGCCTCGACCTTCACATTCTCCTTGGCCTCTACCGCCTGGTGCAGTCCGTCGCTCCAGCGCCTCCCTTCCATTACACGGCCGGTCTGTTCGTCCACAATCTTTATCTTGCCATCCACTATGATGTAGTCGACATCCTTCTCGAACATCGTATAAGCCTTCAGGAGCTGGTTCACGGTATGGATACGCTCGCTCTTGAGCGAAAAATCCTCCATGAGGGCATCTTTCCGCTGCTGCTTCTCTTCGAGCGAAAGACCGCCGGCATTCTGGATGGCCGCGATTCCGCTGCCCACATCGGGAATTACGAAGAAATCCTCATTCCCGACAGCCTTTGCAAGCACTTCGTGGCCCTTGTCGGTCATGTCGACGGAATGAAGCTGCTCGTTTATGACGAAATAGAGAGGGTCCGTCACAACCGGCATTTCCCTTTCGTTGTCCTGCATGTAGTAGTTCTCGGCCTTCTGCAACAGCACCTTCATACCCTGCTCGCTGAGGAACTTGATGAGGGGAGAGTATTTGGGAAGCCCCTTATGGGCTCGCAGCAGAAGTTTGCCACCTTCCTTCTCGTCACCGGCGGCAATGGCTTTCTTGGCGTCGTTGAGAACCTGGTTCACAAGGGTGCGCTGTGCCTGGTAAAGCTTCTCGACGAAAGGACGGAACTCCATGTACTGCCCGTCATCCTCCGCCTTGGCCACAGGACCGGAAATAATCAAAGGGGTACGGGCATCGTCGATGAGAACGGAGTCGACCTCGTCCACGATTGCATAGTGATGCTTGCGCTGCACGAGGTCGTCGGAATTGACGGCCATGTTGTCGCGCAGGTAGTCGAAACCGAACTCGTTGTTGGTACCGAAAGTGATGTCGCAGTCGTAAGCCCTGCGACGGGCGTCGGAATTGGGTTCGTGCTTGTCAATGCAGTCGACGGAAAGCCCGTGGAACATATAAAGCGGCCCCATCCACTCGGAGTCTCGTTTCGAAAGGTAGTCGTTTACCGTAACTACATGCACGCCCTTTCCTGCAAGCGCATTGAGGAATACCGGCAGGGTCGCCACGAGGGTCTTTCCCTCACCGGTCGCCATCTCGGCAATCTTTCCCTGATGCAAGGCGATACCGCCGATAAGCTGCACATCGTAATGGACCATGTCCCAGAGGATTTCGTTTCCTCCGGCAATCCAGCGGTTGTGGTATACGGCCTTGTCGCCATCGATGGTCACGAAATCGTGGTCCACGGAAAGCTTGCGGTCGAAATCGGTGGCGGACACGGTGATGGTCTCGTTCCGGGAAAGGCGGCGTGCCGTCGACTTGACGATGGAGAAGGCTTCGGGAAGAATCTCGTTCAGGGCCTTCTCGATGGCGTCGTCTTCGTCCTTTACAAGTTTGTCCGACTCGGTGGCGAGTTTTTCCTTCTCCGATACGGGGATGTCCTTGTCGAGTTCGAGCTTGATTTCAGCGATACGGTCCTCAAACGGTTTTTCCACTTCGGCGAGATACGCCCGCAGGGAAGCCGATTTTTCGCGCAGGGCGTCGTCTGACAATTTGTCAATTTCGTCGTATGCTGCAAGTATCTTGTTCAGCAAAGGCTTGACCGCCTTGTAATCGCGGTCGGCCTTGGAGCCGAATAATGCTTTGATAACATCTGCTAATGCCATATTCTGTTTTTTCTATAGTCTGCAAATTTAACGAATTATTGACTATTACAAAAATTTTGCCTATGTTTGCATCCGGATTCCGCAGGATTAGCACATCGGTAGTGCATTGGCTTCCCAAGCCAAGGAGGAGGGTTCGACTCCCTTATCCTGCTCAAAAAAAAGACGGTCGGAGTTTCCCGGCCGTCTTTTTTCGTTCAAATCACCATCAATATCCGAATATTTCCTCGAGACTTACGGTGCGGACAGGTCCGAGCGTACCCAGGAAGTCCTTGTCGAGATCATTGGGATCCCCGAGGATGGCATACACATAATTGCGCCCGGCAACCCACTTCTGCTGAATGGCTTTCACATCCTCGAGGGTCATTCCCTGAAGGGCTTCGAATTCAGCCTTGTCGACAGGTTCGGCGATGCCCATCCTGCGGCATTGGCGGTAGAGGTTCAGTACCGCGGCGCCGGTGACACGCTTTGTACGGAGACGGGAGATAAGGCCGTCCTTCGCGATGGCGAAAGCGCTTTCGCTCTCGGGCATGTTCTCGATGATTTCCTTGAAAGCTTCGGAGGAATTGCGGAGTTTGTCGTTCTGGCTTGCGATGTAGGCGTAGAAGGTGTAGTTGTTCTCAGGGTCGGCGGGAGCACCGAGAGTGGCATATGCGCTGTAGGCAAGACCGCGGGTCTCACGCATTTCCTGGAACACGATTCCGTTCATTCCGCCGCCGAAGTATTCGTTGTAGAGATCGATTCCGGCTGCCTGTGCGGGGTCGTATTTCTCGCCCAGGTTGGTGTACTGGATGTACTGGAACTGCTTGGAATCGTAGGGAGCCACTATCACCTCCGGCTCGCCGGTGAGCGTGCGGACGCTGAATTTCTCGGCAAGGACTTCGGGATTCTCACCCACGGCATGGCTCTCTTCAAGCATCTTGCGCACCGCGCTCTCGCTCTCGGGGCCGTAGTATAGTATCTCATGGCCTTTTCCGGCGAGTTCGCGGGCTGCCGCGAGCAGTTCATCGGAGGCGAGCGCCATGATTGCCTCGTTGGTGAGGGTGGTGTTCTTCACGAAATCCGCACCATAGAAGAGGTAGCGCTGCAGGGCGCCGGAGCAGGACCGCTGGTTGCTCTTGGCGTCGAAACGGCTCTTGAGTGCATCGAACTTGCAGTTGGCAAGCACAGCCTCGTCGCCCACTGCATTGTAGAGCAGGTCTTCCATGACCTTCAGCCCTTCGGCGATGTTCTCGCTCAGGCCGCT
Source organism: Bacteroidales bacterium (assembly GCA_017469425.1). Lineage (GTDB taxonomy): Bacteria > Bacteroidota > Bacteroidia > Bacteroidales > UBA932 > Cryptobacteroides. The sequence continues at coordinate 85,810 of JAFUGJ010000034.1, read as the reverse complement.
GATGCGGAAGGTGGTAGTGTGAGGCCCTGCGTTCATGCTGAATTCGCAGGCGAGGTCGTACATCTTGCGGGCGATGTCCTGGCTGCTGAGCTCAGCAGTGCCGAGATAGGAAAGATAGTTGAAAGCGTAGTTCAGGGCGGGCTCATCCTCGGTGCCGCGGTTGAAGATGATGTTCACGCTGGCAATGTCGTTGAGCTCGTTTTTCTTGTAAAGCACATTCACGCCGTCGCAGAGGGCGAACTGGCTCATATCCTTGCTGAAGTTGACGAAAGCGGGTTCTATCGGCTTTACTTCACTTGCTGCAATCTCATCGAGGAAGGCGCTGCGCTTGTCGCGGTTGGCGGCGATGGGGGTGATGGCCGGAGCCTCAATCTTCTTCTGGCTCTCGTCTACGCCCTGGCGCTTGTACACGATGGCATAGTTGTTCTCGCAGAGGTATTTGTTGGCAAAGTCCACGACATCCTGCTTGGTAACCTTTCCGTAGCGCTCGATGTCGAGGGCGGCATCTTTCCAGTCGATACCGGCGATGAAGGCATCCACGAACATGTTCGCCCTGGCGCGGTTGCTCTCGAGCTGGCGCATTTTCTGGAGGCGGATGTTGTTGATGGTAGCGGCAATGAGCTCTTCGTCGAATTCACCGCTTCGCAACTTGGCAATCTCCTCCAGCGCAAGCACTTTGAGTTCGTCAAGGCTCTGCCCTTCCTTGGGCATGCCCATGGCGAGGAAGAAACTGTAATCGGGCTGGGTGTTGGCTCCTGCAGAGAGGAACATGGCCTTCTGCTGCTGGTTCACATCAAGGTCGATAAGACCTGCCTGGCCGTTGCTGAGGATATTGGATGCAATCTCGGCGACTGCGGTAGTCTGGAGGTCGGTGGAGCCGGGAAGCCTCCATCCGAGGGCAACCATTTCAGCCTGCAAGCCCTTCACTTCCTTCACTATAGGTTCGGTGACGGGGCTTTCGGGCTCATATTCAAGTTTGGGGATGTCGGGATTGGGTTCCCAGTCGCCGAAATACTTCTTGATGATTTTCACGGCCTGGCGGGGATTGAAATCACCCGACATGCAGATGGCGATGTTGTTGGGGCGGTAGAAGGTGTTGAAGGTCCGCTTGATGTTCACAATCGAAGGGTTCTTCAGCTGCTCCTGGGTGCCGAGAACGGTCTGGGTTCCATAAGGATGATGGGGGAAAAGGGCTGCATAGATGGCCTCCCACATCTTGCGGTTGTCGGAGGTGAGGTTCATGTTGTACTCCTCATACACGGCCTCGAGCTCGGTATGGAATCCGCGGATGACATTGTGACGGAAACGGTCGGCCTGAATCTTCGCCCAGTTCTCCACCTGATTGGAAGGAATGTCCTCGGTGTAAACCGTCTCGTCGTATGAGGTCCATGCATTCGTTCCGCGCGCGCCTATCATGCTCATCATCTTGTCGTACTCGTTGGGGATGGCAATCTGCGAAGCAAGGTAGCTCACCGAATCGATTTTGTGGTAATGGGCCTTGCGCGCCTCGGGATCGGTGATGGTGCGGTACTCTTCATAAAGGCGCTCGATTTCGTCGAGGTAAGGTTTCTCGGCTTCGTAATCCTGAGTGCCGAACTGCTCGGAGCCCTTGAACATCAGATGCTCGAAATAATGGGCGAGGCCGGTAGTCTCGGAAGGATCGTTCTTTCCGCCCACGCGCACCGCGATGAAAGTCTGGATGCGGGGCTCTTCCTTGTTCACGGTCATATAAATCTTCAGACCGTTGTCGAGGGTGTAGATTTTGGAGTTCATGGGGTCGCCCGGCACCGTCTCATAACGGTTGCAGGACGCAGCAAGCAGGGCGAATGCCGCGACTGCGAGCAAATAGACAAACTTTTTCATATTAGATTGATTGACAATTACCAACAATACTCAACTTTTTCGCACAAAAATAATGCTATTTGAGAAAAAATGCATACATTTGCCATTGAAGTTTTTCATAGTTTAAGTTTAGGTTAAGTAGCGGGGTGCTCGCAGTGATGCGGGTCCCCGTGAATTTTTTTCCTGTTTCCGGGTAGGTAAAAGTTATTTTTCCTGTTTCAGACATATCGGAAAGACGGTTTTTGCATACTTTTGCACAAAACGAAACGAACTATGAAATCTTCTTTTGCAATTCTTGCGGCAGGCTTCGTTGCAGCCGCCTTCATTTCTTCCTGCTTCCGTCTGAATGACGATGTGCCCTCAGCAACCCTTGTGCTGTCCATCGACTATCCCGTCACTTCCAAATCGGAAGGTCTTCCCGAAGACCCCTCCTCGTTCATCCTGGAAATACGCGGCTCCGAAGGGAAAACGCACTACCGTAGCATCTGGAGCGAAAGGGCTTCGCGGATTGAACTTTCCCCCGGAAACTATACCGTAAGCGTCGTATCCGACGAATCCACGCAACCGGCCTACTCCAAACCCATCTTCGGGGATTCCCGTACGGTCAGCCTCGTCAGCGGAGAAACCACGGAGCTGGAACTTGTCGCATCACAAATCAACGCGGGAATCCGGCTCCTTCCGGACGAAGCATTCCTGGCGTCATACCGTAACGCGTCGGTATTCCTGCGCAGCAAGGATGGAACGCTTGCCTATGGTTTCGACGAGGAGAGGACGGCCTATTTCCTTCCGGGAACCGTTCAGATTCTAATGAACCATGACGGGTACACCGGCACGGTTTACCAACTTGAACTTGAGCCTGCACGCATGCTTACCCTGAGACTGTCCGTGGCCGAAAAACTCGCCACCGTAACTCCGGTCACCTCCTTCGCCATATCCGTGGCCATCGACAGCAGCAGGGTCTGGGTCGAAGACTCTTTCGCCTACGACGGAGGAGAATACGCCGGAGGCATCCCTGACACCCCTGCCGGGGCCGTGGGAGTAAAAGAAGCAAGGAAAATCGCCGGAACCAAAGCGCAATGGGTATATGGCTATGTCGTCGGGGGCGACCTCAGTTCATCGTCATGCTCGTTTGAAGCGCCGTTTTCTTCCCGCACCAACCTGCTTATCGCCGCATCGGCGGGAGAAAAGAACAGGGCGGACTGCATGAGCGTACAGCTCACCCAAGGAGACATACGCAACGCCCTGAACCTGGTGGACAATCCCGGGCTGCTCGGAAAGAAAATCTATGTAAAAGGCGACATCGTGGAAGCCTACTACAAACTTCCCGGCATACAGAACCTCAGCGACTACAGGAAATAACTGCTATTTGTTGTCCTTTTCGCGGATTTCCACATGGCGGATCTTGCCGCTGATGGTTTTGGGAAGGGCATCGGTGAATTCTATCACGCGCGGGTATTTATAAGGTGCGGTGATGCGTTTCACATAACTCTGTATATCCTTGATGAGGGCGGCCCGCTGCATCCTGTCGGCAACCTGTGCCTTGAACTCGGATGCAACCACTACAGTCGCCTTCACGATGGTGCCGCGAAGCTCTTCCGGATCCGGAACTCCGGTAACCGCGCACTCCACGACGGCGGGATGTCCCATTACCGCGCTTTCCACTTCGAAGGGGCTCACGCGGTAGCCGGAGGTCTTGATAAGGTCGTCGTTGCGGCCTTCGAACCAATAATAACCGTCCTCGTCGCGGTATGCCACATCGCCGGTGTAATAGATTCCGTCATGCCATGCCTTGCGGGTGAGCTTGGGATTGCGGTAGTATCCTATGAAGAGGCCCAGGGGCTTGACCTTGTCGGTGCGTATCACGATTACCCCCCTTTCTCCGGCTTCGGCGCTCCGTCCTTCGGGAGTGAGGATGTCAATGTCGTAGGCGGGCGAAGGCTTGCCCATGGAACCGGGCTTTGGCGTCATCCAGCTGAAAGTTCCGAGGGTGAGCGCGGTTTCGGTCTGCCCGAATGCTTCGTATATCCACAGACCCGTGCGGCGGTGGAATTCCTCGAACACGGAGGGATTCAGCGCCTCGCCGGCCGTGCAGCAGTGCTTCAGTGACGAAAGGTCATAACAGTTGAAGTGCTCCTTGATAAGGAAGCGATAAATGGTAGGAGGGGCGCAGAAAGATGTGATGCGGTATTTTCCTATCAGGGCAAGGATTTCGGCAGGCACGAATTTCTCGTGGTCGTAAACGAATACCGTGGCGCCCACTATCCACTGCCCGTAGAGCTTACCCCAAACGGCTTTGCCCCATCCGGTGTCGGAATAGGTGAAATGTATGCTGTCGGGGGTGAGGTCGTGCCAGTAAGCGGCGGTCACGAGGTGACTGAGCGCATAGGTATGGCTGTGCATTACCATCTTGGGCTCGTCGGATGTGCCGGATGTGAAATACATCAGCAGCGGGTCCTCGCTGTCATTCATGAAACCGCCCCTCTCCCAAGGAGTGGCAGCAGCCACGCCCGCCTCGAAGTCTTCGAATCCTTCCGGCACTTCGGGGCCGATGCTTATGAGTTTCTCAAGGAAGGGGCATTTGGGCTCGGCCTCGGCAACGCTGTCGAGGATACGCTCGTCTCCGCAGCAGATAATGGCCTTGATTTCAGCCGACTTGCAACGATAGACTATGTCGTGGGAAGTGAGCAGGAAAGTCGCGGGAACGGCTATGGCCCCTATCTTTTCAAGGGCGAGCATGATGGTCCAGAACTGATACCTGCGCTTGAGTATGAGCATCACAAAGTCGCCCCGGCCTATGCCGATGGAGTCGAGGTAGCCTGCGACCTTGTCGCTTTCACGCTTGAGGTCGGCGAAACTGAAACGGCGCTCGGCCTCCGTGTCGCTGGTCCAGATAAGCGCGCACTTGTCCGGAGCCTCGCGGGCCCAGACATCCATTACATCGTAAGCAAAATTGAAATTGGCGGGAACATTGAATTCAAGTTCGGGCAAATCCTTGCTGATAAATTTTTCCAACATATAAGTTCAGGTTTTTGTACTTTGCAAAAATAAATAAATTTTGGAATACTGTCACTTTATTTTTGACTTGTATCGCGTTCCCACTTTTCCGGCGGCTATTTTCTGGAGCTTGCCCGCTATCATCTTGCGCCGAATCTGGGCCACGAGGTCGGTGAAAAGCACACCGTCGAGATGGCTGAATTCGTGCTGAATCATTCGGGCGCCGAAGTTGTCGAACTCCTCAACCTTCTTTTCCAGGTTTTCGTCGTAATACTCCACCTTTATCTTTTTAGGCCGGGTCACATCGCAGTACACACCGGGCACGCTGAGGCATCCCTCATTGTAAACGCTGGTCTCGTTGCTTTCCTCAACGATGACGGGGTTGACGAAAGTACGCCTGAACCCCTTGAGATAGGGATAAACATCGGCCATGACATCTCCGTCCACGACTACCACGCGCTTGCTCTCCCCTATCTGTGGAGCCGCAAGTCCGCAGCCGTCGCTGGGGCCGAGAGTGTCCCATAGGTCCGTAATGAGCTGTTTCACTTCTTCCGGCCTGGAAAGGTCGGCAGGAGCCGCCACTTCCCTCAATACCGGCGACCCGTATAAAAAAATCGGTCTTATCATATCTGTCTGTTTCTGTCCATGTAACTCTGCAGGATGATTGCTGCGCTGATGCGGTCCACCGAGGCCTTGTTGCGGCGCTCGCTCTTTTTCATGCCCCCGTCAATCATGGCACGGTGGGCCAGCACGGAGGTAAAGCGCTCATCTTCAAGGCTCACCGGGATGTCCGGAAACACCTTTGCAAGGCGCTTGAGAAACACATCCACATCGGCGGCGGCCTCGGACGGCTTTCCGTTCAGATTGACCGGATACCCCACCACAAAGCGGATTAGGGTGTTGGTTTCGCGCAACTTTTGAAGATATTCTATTATCTTTGCAGATGGCACCGTTTCGAGCGGCGAAGCAAAAATACCGAGAGGGTCGCTGATTGCAACGCCCACTCTCGCACGCCCGTAATCAATGCCTATCATCCTGTCCATCAAGATGCAAATTTAAGAATAATATGGGAAATAGTAATCCTGGAGAATGGAATAAAATATACAGGCTCTCCCTTGAGGAAGACCACACCCACAAACGGGTCCGGTTCTGGCGTTTCTCGCGCATAGCACTCATTGTCTGGGGCGTTACCGCCTTGGTGGCGGTTTCCCTGCTCGCATGGTGCATCATCGCCCTCACCCCCCTGAAAACCACCGTTCCAGGTTATCCTGACGCCCATTTCAAGCGCGGTGCGATAGCCAATGCCCTCAAGATTGATTCCCTCGAAAACGAGATGACCCGCTGGGCGCTATATGCCGAAAACCTCGGAAGGGTGCTTGCAGGAGAACAGACAATCAGCCCCGACAGCCTGCTTGCAAACAATACCGCCGAATACCTTCGCAAACTGAGCGATGCGGAAATAGCCCGTGGAGATTCCCTGCTTCGCGACGCCGTCACAGGCAGCGGGCACTTCGGAGTGTCGGAGCGCAAACGCGAACTTCCGCTGGAAGGCATGCACTTCTTCACTCCCCTCAAAGGCACGGTCACCCAGAGTTTCGATGCAGTGCTCCACCCGGCCATCGACATCACCGCTCCCGCAGGGGCCGCCGTCTGCGCCGTCCTTGACGGAACCGTCATATTCGCCGGATGGACGGACGAGGCAGGCTACACCATCGCCCTGCAGCATCGCAGCGGCCTTGTATCCTACTACAAGCACAACCAGAAAATCCTGCGGAAAACCGGCGACAAAGTATCCGCAGGCGCCAGCATAGCCCTCGTGGGCAGCACCGGAAGCCTTACCACCAGCGACCATCTCCGCTTCGAACTCTGGCACGACGGCGAAGCAATCGACCCGGCCAAATACTGTAAATTCTGATGAAGAGAAAAATTGCGATTTTAGGTTCAACAGGGTCCATCGGCACCCAGACGCTCGATGTGGTGCGCCAGCACCGGGATCTTTTCGAAGTGGAACTGATTTCCGCAAACAACAACATCGCCCTGCTTGAAGAACAGGCAAGGGAGTTCGATGTAAACAATGTCGTGGTCTGCAATCCGGACAGATACGCAGAACTGTCTTCCGCACTGTCGGATACGGATTCCAAGGTTTTTGCGGGCATCGACAGCCTGTGTGAGCTGGCAGCCGCGGACGAAGTGCAGATTGTAGTCGGCGCGATGGTAGGATTCAGCGGCCTCCGCCCCACCCTTGCGGCACTGCAGGCCGGGAAGATAGTCGCCCTTGCAAACAAGGAAACCCTGGTTGCCGCCGGAGCCATCGTAACCCGCACCATGCGCGAAAACGAAGGGGTGATTCTCCCCGTCGATTCGGAACACTCCGCCATCTTCCAGTGCCTGCTGGCAGCACGGGGCAATGCGGTCGAAAAAATCCATCTCACCGCTTCCGGAGGCCCTTTCCGCACATGGACCCGGGAGCAGATTGCCACAGCCACGAAAGACCAGGCCCTGAAACATCCGAACTGGAGCATGGGCGCAAAGGTCACCATCGATTCCTCCACCATGATGAACAAGGGTTTCGAAGTCATCGAGGCCCGTTGGCTGTTCGACATTCCCGCCGAACGCATCAATGTGGTGGTGCATCCCGAATCGGTAATCCACTCCATGGTAGAATTCGAAGACGGTGCAGTCATCGCGCAGCTGGCAAGCCCGGACATGCGCGAGCCCATAGGCTTTGCGCTGAGTTTCCCCGCCCGCATCAGCGTCGGCAACCGCAAGCTCGACTTCGGCACTCTCGGAAATCTCAGCTTCTCCAATGCCGACATCTGGCGTTTCCCTTGTCTTGCCCTGGCATACGAGGCCATCCGCCGCGGAGGTAATGCACCATGCGCCCTGAATGCCGCCAACGAAGTGGCGGTAGATGCCTTCCTGCACGACCGCATCGGCTTCTACGACATTGCACGGATTTGCGAGGATGCGCTTGCTGGTCTGAATTTTGCAGAAAACCCTTCGCTCGATGACATTTTCGCCACCAACGCCGAAGTTGCCGCAAAAGCGAGCGAAAGCATCCGACGATGACCGTCCTCATTAAAATCCTGCAAGTTGTACTTGCACTGTCCATACTCATCATCATCCACGAAGCCGGGCATTTCAGCTTCGCCAAACTCTTCCGCATCCGGGTAGAGAAGTTCTTCCTCTTCTTCGACATAGGAGGGAACTGTCTTTTCAGCACAAAGCGCAGCCGCTGGTTCGCGCGCCTGTTCCCGAAAGCGGCGGAATGGGAAACGGAATACGGGATAGGCTGGCTTCCCCTTGGCGGATACTGCAAAATTGCCGGGATGATAGACGAAAGCCTTGATACCGAACAGTTGAAAAGGGCTCCCCAGAGTTGGGAGTTCCGCACCCACAATCCCTGGCAGCGCCTGCTCGTGATGGCAGGAGGGGTGATGTACAACTTCATTTTCGCCATCATCGCATTCTGCATGATAATGGCCATCTGGGGGCAGAGCTACATCCCCAACGAGGGTTCCGCAATCTACCCTGACAGCCTTGCCACGGAAATGGGATTCCGCCCGGGCGACCGCATCCTCGATTTCGACGGATATGTTCCCGAGAATTTCGGGATGCTCCAGGCCGACCTTGCGAGGCGCAATGTGCGCCAGGTGCGCCTGCTTAGGGGCGGCGACACCCTCAGCCTCTACATCGACGGGGCCATGCTCCCGGAAGTGCTGAACACCCCCATGATGTTCGACCTCGCAGTGCCTTTTGTCATAGATTCGCTTGCTTCGGACGGAATAAACGCGGACGCAGGGCTGCAGCGCGGCGACCGCATCGTAGCAATCGACTCCAAGCCCGTGAGCTTCCTTCAGGACGCCCGGCCCCTGCTCGCCGAACTCAGCGGACGGCAGACGACGGCCACCGTCCTCCGTGAACCGGACACCCTGCTCGTGGCCCTGCAGGTCGACAGCACCGGAAGGATAGGGGCCTACATGAAATCCCCGGAAATCAGGCGCATGAAATATACCGGCCTGCAGGCCATCCCTGCCGGTCTCAAGCTCACAGGCAGCACCCTGGGAGGATACTTGCGCGACCTCAAACTCCTCGCGACCCCTTCTTCCGGAGCATACAAGTCAGTAGGAAGTTTCATTGCCATCGGGCAGGTCTTTCCCTCCGCATGGGACTGGTACCAGTTCGTTTACCTCATGGCCATCTTCTCCATCATGCTCGGAGTGATGAACCTGCTTCCCATCCCGGGGCTTGACGGCGGGCATATCGTATTTACCATCTACGAGATTATCACCGGGCGCAAGCCATCCGACCGCTTCATGATGGCGGCGCAGATGGTTGGGATGATACTTCTGCTGGCTCTTATGATGCTGGCATTCAGCAACGACATCGGACGATTAATACACTGACACCGGATATGAAAAGAATTGCACTGATAATCATGGTAGCCGCCGCGCTCTGCTCCTGCGGCCGCCGTTCCGGCAAAATGCTCCCCAGCGTGAGCGGCAAGGCCGGAGAAATTCTCGTCGTCATCGAGAAAACCGACTGGGAAGGAGCCGTAGGGAACGCCACCCGCGAGCTGCTTGCCCGCGACTGCCCCTGGTTTATCATGAGAGAACCGCTTTATTCCCTTTCGAATGTCACCCACGGCGGATTCGCCGACCTCTTCAAAGTTCACCGCAACATCATCGCTTTCGACATCGACCCTCTCGTGGCAGAACCCGGAGTAAAATACATGAAGGATGTCTGGGCCAGCCCCCAGGCCCTGATAAAGATTGCCGCGCCCGATGCACAGGAGGCGGTGAGCATGCTTGAAAAGAACGGGAAAGAGATAGTCGCCTACATTGAACAGGCTGAACGCGACAGGGTGATACGCAACACCCTGCGTTATGAGGTGAAGGACCTTGCCGTCATGGTGGACGGAATCTTCGGGGGGTCACTTCATTTCCCTACCGGATACCAGTTCAAGAAAAAAACCGAGGACTTCATCTGGATTGCCGACGAAAAACAGTACACCATACAGGGCATTTTCGTTTACCGTTATCCCGCCCTGGGCGACAAGGCCGACTTCAGCGTGAACAACATCATAGCACACCGCAACGAAACCCTCCGGAACAATGTGCCCGGAATGTTCGAAAACACCTACATGACCACCGGAGAGATTCCCACCCCAACCGTGGAGTTCCTCAAATACCAGGGACGCAGCTTCGCCCAGACACGCGGTTACTGGGAAGTCGAGAACGATTACATGGGAGGTCCGTTCGTGTCGCATTCCTTCTACAGCCCTGACGGAAAGTATGTGGTAGTGTGCGATGCATTCGTATATGCGCCCAAATATGACAAGCGCCAATATCTCCGTCAGGTTGAGTCAATCCTGTATTCTTGGGAATGGAATCAAAAAAGCGGAGAAAAAGAGTTGCGTAATTAAAAATATTTCGTACCTTTGCACTCCCTTTGATGGACGGTGGGTTCGTATAACGGTTAGTACTCAGGATTTTCATTCCTGCAATAGGAGTTCGATTCTCCTACCCACTACGAAAAATTATAAAAAAGTATAACAATGGCAAACAACGCATCAGCAGAGAAAGCCAATCGTCAAGGCGAAAGGCGCAAGTTGCATAACAGGTATTATGCAAAGACAACCAGGAATGCCATCCGCGCAATCCGCACAACCACGGACAAGAAGGCGGCGGAGGCAGAAGCTCCCAAGGTTTACGCTATGATCGACAAGCTCGCAAAGCAGGGAGTGATTCACAAGAACAAGGCTTCCAACCTCAAGAGTGGAATTGCACTGTACATCAACAAGCTTTCGTAATAGAAACTTAACAAGGCGCGGTACAGTCCGCGCCTTTGTTTTCGAGAAGTAGCGCAGTTGGTAGCGCACTACGTTCGGGACGTAGGGGTCGGGCGTTCGAGTCGCCTCTTCTCGACAAAAAAGTCCGGATGAACCGGGCTTTTTTTTATCCTGTTATCTTCCTCAGCGCAGCCTCCACCTCGGGGTAGTCGTAGCCGCGGGTTAGGGCGAATTTGATAAGCTTGAATTTGCCCTGGGGGTCCTCCGCAAGGGTTTTCCATTTGCTTTCAAGAAGTTTGTCGAGGCGTGCCGAGGCTTTTTCGGGCTCTATTTCAGCAAGCCCGGCGGCTATGTCGGATTCCGAAACACCCTTTGCCCGAAGCATATAGCGGATTTTTACCGTGCCCCAGCCCTGAAGGGAAGATTTCTCACGGGCGAAAGCTGCCGCATAGCGGGCATTGTCAACGAAACGCTCCCCCACCAGGGTTTCAAGCACTTCGGATGCGGCCTCACGGTCGCCGTCCAGCCTTTCGGCAGCCTTCCTCAAAATGTCGCTTTCGCAATACTCCCTTTTGGCACACTGGGCTGAAAGGGCGTCATAAACAGCCTTTATTCTCTTGTCCATATCAAAAATCAAGACCTACTCCGGCATAGGCAGTCCAACCGCAGAAATCCGACCACTGCATCCTCGCCCTGAGCGGACCGATGAAAGAATTGTAGGCAAGTTCCAGGGCGACACCGTAATAGCGCGGAGACAAATCCTTCAGTTTACGGAAAAACCCGTCATTGTCACAGATAACTCCTGCCTGCACGCTTGTATAGAAGTTCTTCGCGGGATTGAAACGGAAATCGACATTGGAAACCAGGGCGCAGTTGCGCAGGGGCGTGCTTCCGTTAAATCCGATAAAGGGCATCTGGGAGTCGGTGTATCTGCCCGCCACGGCGCCTCCTGCGAAATTCTGCAGATACAGATTGTCCGACCTTGCATCCACTACATTGCGCGACCAAAGCGAAGGAATGACGGCTACTTTCTCGGTAATGGGAATGACGGTCCTGAAGTCCAGCGACATGACTTTTGCCCCTTCCGGGCCTGCTATCCATTGCAGGTCCGCTCCGAGATTCAGCCCGCGGGAGGGATAATAATCGTCATCGAGAGTGTAATGGCGGACATTGGTGTAGATTGTACCGTAATTGCTGTGCATGAGCCTCATCTGGCTGCGGGGAACGGCCACTCCCGAATCGGTAAGCCACGAATTCAGCGAGAAAAAATCATATTTCGCTCCCGCACGGAAATCGAAGTTCTGAAGCCTCATGTCGGATACATAGGCATCTAACCCGCTGCGCCAGAACCCGGCCTTGTAGAGATTGCGTTCCCTGCGGACATTCGCACGGGTGTATCCGCCCTTGAACGCGAGGTTGAAGGTCGGCAGCCGTGGAGCGGAATACGAGTATCTCGCCTGTCCGTACCAATGTTCGCCTATGCGGCCTTCGAGGTCGAGGCGCGAGCCATGCAGACGGTTGACATTGAATCCTATGTTGAGGAGGGCGGCCACGAGTTCCTCGCTGTCGCTGCGAACCGAAGCCCCTATCCTGTGAACCGGCCCCTTGACGCAGTTGAACACCAGCCTGTAGGCATCGCCTTCGGGATGAAGGGTGTAACTCACGGCCTCCAGGGCGTCGAGCGAAAACAGCCTTGCCACGGCATCCTCGATTTCTTCGTTGGAAACCAGGTCCCCTTCCGCAAGACGGCATTCTCCGAGAAGCGTTCCGGCATCGTCGCTGTCAACCCCCGCGAATTCAATGGTTCCGAGCTTGATGCAGGACGCGCCCAAATCCAGGGCCGCGGGAGCACTGAGACGCGGAGCGGCATCCCCCACCTTCCCCTTCAGGGCATCGAACTGCTCCTCGAAGGACACAGCCGCCTCATACCCCCTGCGAAGCATGGTATCGATTGCCTCCTTGTTGAAACTAAGCATGTTGTATTCATGCACATCGGGGTGGATGTAGATGTCGGTATTGCGCATGTTGCCCACATAAGCCTCCCTTCCGAGCATGTCTATCACCTGCATCACCATGTCGGCGAGGTTGTTTATCTGGGCGTATGTGAGGTCGCTGTCGGAAAGGACGCTTCCTATGATTATGTCAGCCCCCATGAGGCGGGCCACATCGGTAGGGTAATTGTTGCGCGTGCCTCCGTCAATGAGTATCATGTCCTGATACCGAACGGGCTCGAAGAGGACCGGTATCGACATTGTGGAGCGGAGCGCGGTGTTGAGCGGTCCCGATGTCCAGTATTTCGCCTTGCAGGAAACCATGTCGGATGCAACGCAGAAAAAAGGTATGGGGAGTCTGGAGAAGTCCAGGGAGTCCTGATACCCGACAGTCTTTCCGGCAATGAGATTGCTCACATTGAGTCCGTAGGCGTACCCTCCCGGCAGGCTGTTGAAACTTGTCGTCTCGGCTGCGCCGTATATCAGCTCGTCTTCCTGTTGTGCGCTAAGGTTGAGATTGCGCCTCCGGGCGGAATAGCGCACCCCGTCGCCCACCTTTGCGGCGAAATCTTCCTTAGAGTAATGGAAAGGCAGCGAGACTATGTAGCGCTTGTCGCGAAGCTTGTTGCCGTATGGCACGAGGTCGCGGTCAACCCTGTCGGAAAGCATCTTCTCCCAGTCGAGCACACGGAACAGGGAATCGAGATAGTCGGCATCGTATCCGAGGGAATACATTCCTCCCACAAGCCCTCCTATGCTGGTTCCGAGAATCATGTCCACGGGTATCCGCTTTTCTTCCAGATACTTGAGTATCCCCACATGGGCGGCGCCCTTCGCCCCTCCCCCGCTCAGGACCAGCGCAATCACCGGCCTTCCATCGGCCTTGCGGATGCTGTCCGTGCGTTCGCGCATCTTAACGAACACCAGGGAGTCCTCATAGGGGTCGATGCTGGTGGCCGCGAGTTTTACTTCCTCGCGCCTCACCCTGTCGCCCATGGCGGGGCCCCTTCGCTGCGCAGCCGAATGTGTGCACGCGCAGGTCAGGCACATGGCAATGAGGATGATGCGGAGAAGCCTGTCAGTCATGATTCCGGGGATTTTCGGACATCCCTGCAAGCAGACCGCAGGCGGCCATGATGTCTTCGCCGCGGGAAGCGCGTATGGTGCAGGTGATTCCATTGTTGTTCAGACGGTCGCGGAATTCTTCCATGACCCTGTCGGGCGAAGTGCCGTAGGGAAAATCCGGAATCCGGTGGAAACGGATGAGGTTCACCCTGCATTCCAGGCCCTTAAGAAGGCGGATGAGAGCATCGGCATGGCGGCGGCTGTCGTTCCATCCTGCGAACATGGTGTATTCGAAACTTACCCTGCGCTGGCCGCTCCAGTCATAGCGGCGGACGAGCGCCACCACATCTTTGATGGGATAAGCTTTTTCAACCGGCATCAGCTGCAGCCTTTCCTCTCCGAAAGGATTGTGCAGGCTGACCGCAAGGTGGGTTTTATGTTCGGCCAGATACTGCTCCAGCCTGGGTATGATTCCTATGGTGGAAACCGTTATCCGCTTCGGACTCCACCCGAAACCCCAGGGTGCGGTCAGCACCTCGATTGCCCGCGACACGGCATCATAGTTGGCAAAAGGCTCCCCCATGCCCATGAAAACGGCATTGGTAAGCTGCGAAGCCTCGTCCACCGACACGAACTGGTTGAGGATGCCGGCGGCGTCCAGCTGCCCGTGATAACCGTTGCGTCCGGTCATGCAGAAGGCACAGTTCATACCGCATCCCGCCTGGCTCGAGACGCAGAGCGTGCGCCTCTCCCCGTCGGGAATCACTACCGACTCGATTACGGATGTATCCGTCCGGAAAAGGTACTTGGAGGTGCCGTCGGCGCTTACCGCCTTGCTCACGGGGAGGCTGACACCAAGTTCGGCGCGGCCCGGCAGAATCTGCCTGGCTTCCTTGGAAAGATTGGTCATTGCGTCGAAGCTGCGAACCTTCTTTTCGTATATCCACTGGGCTATCTGCCTGCCCGCAAAGGGCTTGAGGCCGCACTGCACAGCCTCTTCCGAAAGTTCCCGGGGAGTTTTGCCAAGTAACTTCACCATATCAGGGCAAAGTTACGAAAAATTAAGTATATTTGCCTTTGGGTATATACCCGCAAAACGATAAAATACATTTCATTATGGCTAAAGAAGCAGAAGAAAAGACCACTGACCTGAACGCCGCCAAACTGAAGGCGCTCCAGGCCACGATTGACAAGATCGAAAAAGACTATGGTAAAGGAACGATCATGAAGTTGGGAGACCAGCCAGAATGGAGTGACGCCCAGGTAATCCCGAGCGGAAGCGTTGCCCTCGACCACGCACTTGGAATCGGAGGCTACCCCCGCGGAAGGATAATCGAGATTTATGGTCCCGAATCCAGCGGCAAGACCACGCTCGCAATCCACGCCATCGCACAGGCACAGAAGCAAGGCGGAATCGCGGCAATGATAGATGCGGAGCATGCTTTCGACCGCAGCTATGCCAAGGCACTGGGCGTCAATCTCGAAACCCTGCTCATTTCGCAGCCGGACAACGGCGAGCAGGCCCTCGAGATTGCAGACAACCTCATCCGTTCGGGTGCGGTGGACATCGTAGTCATAGACTCGGTGGCAGCACTTACGCCCAAGGCGGAAATCGAGGGAGAAATGGGAGACAACAAGGTCGGCCTCCAGGCAAGGCTGATGAGCCAGGCTCTCCGCAAGCTCACTGCAAACATTTCCAAGACCAATACCTGCTGCATCTTCATCAACCAGCTGCGCGAGAAGATTGGCATCATGTTCGGCAATCCCGAAACCACCACCGGCGGCAACGCCCTCAAATTCTATGCATCAGTACGAATCGATGTGCGCCGCACCACCCAGATAAAGGAAGGCGACGACGCTCTCGGCAACCGCACCCGCGTAAAGGTCGTCAAGAACAAGATGGCCCCTCCGTTCAAGAAGGCCGAGTTCGACATTGTATTCGGCGAAGGCATCTCCCACAGCGGAGAGCTCGTGGACCTCGGCGTCGAGTTCGGAGTCATCAACAAATCCGGCTCATGGTTCAGCTACAACGGCGACAAACTCGCCCAGGGACGCGAAGCGACCAAACAGCTCCTGCGCGACAACACGGAACTCGCCGACGAAATCGAAGCAAAGATACGCGAAGCACTCAAAGCTGTTAAGGACTGATGGCAAAAGAAAAGATTATCCTCACCGGAGACCGCCCTACGGGGCGGCTCCATATCGGTCATTATGTTGGTTCGCTGCGCCGCCGCGTTGAACTTCAGGACAGCGGGCTGTTCGACAGGATTTTCATCATGATTGCCGATGCCCAGGCCCTTACCGACAATGCCGACAATCCCGAGAAAGTACGGCAGAACATTATCGAAGTGGCCCTCGACTACCTGTCCGTAGGGCTCGACCCTGAAAAGAGCAATCTCTTCATCCAGAGCCAGATAAGCGAACTCACCGAACTCACTTTCTTCTACAATAACCTGGTCACCGTGCAACGCCTGCAGCGCAATCCTACCGTGAAGGCCGAAATGGCCCAGCGCGGTTTCAATGACGACGCCTCCGCCGACAACAAGGCAGGGATTCCCGTAGGGTTTTTCTGCTACCCCATCAGCCAGGCAGCCGACATCACTGCATTCAACGCCACCGTGGTACCCGTTGGCGAAGACCAGGAGCCGATGATTGAGCAGACCCGCGAAATCGTGCGCAAGTTCAACTCCACCTACGCCCCCGTGCTTGTGGAGCCCGAAATACTGCTGCCCGACAATGCGTCCTGCCTGCGGCTTCCCGGCACCGACGGCAAGGCCAAGATGAGCAAGAGCCTCGGCAACTGCATCTACCTCAGCGACGACTCCGAAACCGTCCGCCAGAAAGTCCGCGGCATGTACACCGACCCCGGACACCTGCAGGTAAGCGACCCCGGAAAAGTGGAAGGCAACACCGTTTTCACCTATCTGGATGCTTTCTGCAAGCCTGAGCACTTCGAAAAGTACGCTTCATGCTTCGTGGGCAAGAAGGTGTCGTTCGAGTTCCACAGTCTCGAAGAGGTGAAGGCGCAGTACCGCGCCGGAGGACTTGGCGATGTAATGGTCAAGAACTTCCTCTACGAAGTGCTGGAAGACACCCTGCGCCCCATCCGCGAGCGCCGCGCCAAATACGAAAAGGACATTCCCTATGTGTATGAAGTGCTGCGCAAAGGCACCGAAGCCGCCAGGGCTGTCGCTTCCCGGACTCTCGCCAATGTGAAACGGGCAATGAAAATCAACTATTTCGAACCCGGCATCCTCGACGAGCTCATACGCGAACAAAGCGAAAAATACGCACTTTAATCCAGCCTGCACCGGCGTAGTTTAACGGCCTGCTCTTCAGTTATTATTCCGGCTGAGAGCAGGCCCTCTACATTGTGCTGTTCCGCAGCTGTGTTGTCGCGGTAGAGGACTATGGCCCTGGCGGTGTCGTAACGGCGGACATGCGGATGCATGCGTATGTCCTCCAGCGAGCCGGACCAGAAGGGATACGGCTCGGAGGCGCTGCAGGTGATGAGGTCTTTGAGGCCGTCATACTTTTCCCGGTCGAAGTGATAGATTTCCATGAGCTGCTCGGGGCAGCTGTAGCCACGCAGCTGCTCCCTGTATTCTACCATCCTGCGTGCAAACCAGCCTCCGATTCCGGGCAAAGAGTCAAAGGTGGCCGAATCAGCCTTGTTAATGTCGATTTTCGGGATGTCGATATATGGTTCAAGCCGTCGGTAAACCGAATCAGGCACGGCAAAAGATTTCGCAAAATCGGCCTTGCGGCGGAACCGGCCGCCTTTCTCGCGGTAATTAAGAATCGACTGCGCCTGCTTTTCACTGAAACCAAGGCGCTGCAATTCGGGCATGCCTGCCGTGTTGGGATTGAAGCGGAAGCTCTCCACACGCCGCTGCGGAGCCTGTTCGTATATCATTCTTGCCTTCCCGGAATGCCGCCCGGAGGAGCCCGTGACCTCTGAAGGCTCCTCCCGGCCTGCAACGACAAATACCGTATCCGGCCTGTCACGGTTGGCAACGATACGCGCCACCGCCGCTTTATGGACGAACAATGCAAGTTGGAATCCCAAAACGAGAAAAGCGAGGGATATAACCCCCGTACGAGTTGAAGCTTTCATATATTTAAGTTTATATCCGGAAACAGTCCGGATGGTTTATCTGTATTTATTGCGGTGTTCCGCCTTTGGAGCATCGGGAGCCCCCGCAACGACAATCACGATTTCGCCTTTTGGCTCATTCTGACGGAAATGTTCAAGCACTTCGGCAAGCGTACCCCTGCAATGTTCCTCGTGGAGTTTGGAGATTTCCCGGGCCACGCCGCACTGCCTCTGCGCGCCGAACACCTCGGCAAACTGCTCCAGGGTCCTGACCAGCCTGTAGGGAGATTCATAGAACACCATTGTCCTTTGCTCGCCCGCGAGCCCTTGCAGGATGGTCTGCCTGCCTTTTTTCTGCGGCAGGAATCCCTCGAAACAGAAACGGTCGCACGGAAGCCCGGACGACACTATGGCGGGAATGCAGGCAGTGGCCCCCGGAAGAGTCTGCACTTCAATGCCTTCTGCGGCGCATGCCCTCGCAAGGAAAAATCCCGGGTCGCTGATGCCGGGAGTGCCGGCGTCGCTTATGAGGGCGACATTCTTTCCTGCAAGTATCAGTTCCTTCACCCGTTCCGTACTCTGGCGTTCGTTGAATTTGTGGTGCGACTGGAGCGGGGCCGAAATGTCATAATGCTTCAGCAGGACGGAACTCGTGCGGGTATCCTCCGCGAGGATGAGGTCTGCCTCTTTCAGGACTCTCACCGCCCTGAGAGTCATATCTTCGAGATTCCCCACAGGGGTCGGAACTATGTAAAGTTTTCCTTTCATAAAACGGGACTATTTTTTATCTTTGCATATCCCGACGACAAATTTAACCAAAATGTTCGCAGAAAACAATAACAAACGAGGCTGCATAGAGGTAGTATGCGGCTCCATGTTCTCCGGCAAAACCGAAGAACTCATCCGCAGGCTCCGCCGCGCCCAGTTCGCAAACCAGGTAATAGCGATTTTCAAGCCTTCTGTCGACAACCGTTACTCCGATGTGGAAGTGGTGTCGCACGACAGCCACAGCATCACCAGCAAACCCATCAAGGATGCGGCTGAAATGCTGAAGGTCGGGGCGGATGTGCAGGTCGTAGGCATTGACGAGGCCCAGTTTTTCGGCGACAACCTCGCCTCGGTCTGCCAGGCTCTCGCCAACAGGGGCATACGCGTAATTGCGGCCGGTCTCGACACCGATTACCTCGGCAAACCTTTCGGGCCCATTCCCGCCCTTATGGCCATTGCGGAAGATGTGCAGAAGGTTCATGCCATCTGCGTCCGCTGCGGCAATCTTGCGAACCATTCACACCGCCTGAGCAAGAGCAAGAAGCTGGTAGTCCTCGGCGAAAAGGACATCTACGAACCTCTCTGCCGGGAATGTTTCAACAAAGCCTTGACGGAAGAATAGGATTCATCCGCGAGGATGATGCTCCAGAATGGTCCTCTGCCAGGTGGCCGTATCAATGTGCGTATAGATTTCCGTGGTAAGGATGCTCTCATGCCCGAGCATTTCCTGGACCACGCGAAGGTCGGCCCCGTTTTCGAGCAGATGGGTTGCGAAACTGTGCCGGAAAGTGTGAGGCGAAATCTCTTTGTCCACCCCTGAAAGCAACGCGGCCTTTTTTATCATGTTGAATACCGATATTCTGCTCAAAGGCTTGCCGAACCGGTTGATGAAGGCATAGTCGTCGTAGGCCGGGGAGGCGCTGTCCGGCCTCCGGGACAGCCACTCCCGAAAAGCTTCGGCAGCCGTTCCTCCCATGGGCACAAGCCTTTCCTTGTCGCCTTTGCCCGTAACCCTCACAAAGGCTTCTTCAAGATACACTTCGGAGATTTTGAGATTGCAAAGTTCGGACACTCTCAGGCCGCAGCCGTAAAGCATTTCAAGTATGGCCTTGTCGCGCATGCCCTGCCAGGTGCGCGTATCCACGCCGTCGATTATGGCATCCACCTCCTCGACGGTAAGCACCGACGGAAGGTACCGCCCGAGCTTGGGCGCATCAATCTTGTCGCATGGGTTGTCTTTCCTCTCCCCCTCGATGACAAGCCAGTCGAAAAACGACCTCAGGGAACTGAGCCTCCGGGCCTGGCTGCGCTTGGAAAGGCCGTCTGACGAAGCAGCGAGGAATGAAGCTATATCGTCGCTGCCTATGGAAGCAGGCTCCGTCCTGCATTGCTTCAGAAAAAAGCTGACATCGGAGACATACGATGCCACGGTATTCGGCGACATCTGTCTCTCTACGCGAAGGTAATAAGCATATTGCTTCAGCAATTTCCCTGTCTGCGGAATCATTGTACGCAAATATAAATAAAAAATGTATCTTTGTGGTCTATGCGGATGAAATGGAACATACTTTTGGCAGTGTGCCTTGCCGGGCTTGCCTTCAGCGCTTGCGGCAAGATTTTTTCCAACGGGAAGAAATCCGAAGTCGCTACCGTAACGCTTTTCTACGGTGCAGGCTACAACAACCTTTCATCCGACATCTCAGCCAATCTCCAGACCATTGTCTCGGGTAAACTGCCACGGAAAAGTTCTGCGCACAAAATGCTGTCGTTCACCCATCTGTCGGTATCCGACGCAAACTTTGTCACGCCAACCGAACTTTATCTGACAGAGCACTACACCGACATCCTCGGCAACATCTGCGCCGACACCCTGCTCACGATTCCTTCCGACCGCACTGCCGCCGACCCGGAGGTTTTGAGAGAAGTGCTGGAATTCATCGCATCCCGTTTTCCCGACCACAAATACGGCGTAATCGTATCGTCGCACGGCACGGGGTGGCTGCCTGCCGGAGTCTATGGCACAAGCAGCTATAAGCCCATACAATTCGGAAAGAAAACAGCCTCGTCGGATGCGGAGCTGCCGCTGTACAACTACAATCAGGACCCGGACGCTCCAAGAGTAAAGACCTTCATGGCGGAAGTGCACAACTCCGACGGCGTAAACTATTCGATGGAACTCAGCATCCAGAGTATGGCCGCCGCCATCACCGTTCCGCTGGATTACCTGATTTTCGACGCCTGCCTCATGGGAGGGGTGGAAGTCGCCTATGAGTTCCGCGGAAAAGTCGAAAAAGTCGGTTTTTCACCGGCAGAAGTTCTCACTACAGGATTCAATTTCAGCGACATGGGGCTGTTGATTTCGGACAATCCGAGTCCTGAAGCTTTCTGCGAAGCCTACTTCAACATGTACGATTCCCAGTCCGGCAGCAGGCGTTCCGCGACAATCAGTCTGGTTCAGACTTCCCGTATGGACAGACTGGCCGATGTATGCCGGGGCCTTTTTGAAAAATACCGCAGCAGCATCGCTGCACTCAGGCTCGACAGCGGCGTACAACCGTACTTCCGATGGTCGTATCACTGGTTTTACGACCTGGAAGACATTCTTGTCAAGGCCGGAATCAGCGCTTCCGAGAAGCAGGAACTCGAAGCTGCGCTGGATGAATGTATCCCCTACAAGGCCGCCACTCCCAGTTTCCTCTCCGGCAGCGGTGGTTTCGACATCAATGCCTACAGCGGCCTCAGCATGTATCTTCCAAGCGTCGGAAGCAGCCAGCTCGACGGATTCTACCGTACTTTGGCATGGAATAAAGCGACAAATTTGGTGGAATAAGCTTTTTTTCATATCTTTGCGCCCGCAAATAAAACCCGTAAAGGGCTTTGGTGCAATGGGATCCGGACCGGTTTTCCGGATTGAGTAACACATTTTAACAAAAAAGAAATGAAACATTTCGCATTGAATGGCCAGACCCGCAAGGTCGGCAACAAAGCCGTCATCAAGGCTTTCCGCAAGCAGGGACTCATCCCTTGCAATCTTTATGGACAGGGTATCGAGAATGTTCTTTTCACCGTCAGCGAAAAGGACATCAAGGGGCTCATCGAGACTCCCTATTCCCACATCATCGACCTCACCCTCGATGGTGACAAGACCTGCACCGTAGTTCTCCACGAGCTTCAGTTCCACCCCGTAAAGGACAACTGCCTGCACATCGACTTCCTCGTAGTGAACGAGACCAAACCCATCGCCATCAATGTGCCTATCAAGTTCGAAGGCCATGCAATCGGTGTACAGAAGGGTGGCAAGTTCGTTCCCAACGCAAGGAACCTCCGCATCAGCGCAACCATGGAGAACCTTCCCGATGACATCACCATCGACATCAGCAAACTCGACCTCGCCGCCAAAATCAAGGCAGCCGATGTAAAGGTCGAAAAGGTATCCGTTCTTACCGACAAGGACGCAGTCCTCTGCTTCGTCAAGACAACCCGCAATGTGGATACCTCGGCTGCAGCCGAATAACCAAAAGCGGTCATGGCAGGCGAGAGCTATCTTGTAGCAGGATTGGGCAACATCGGCCCCGAGTACGCCGCCACCCGCCACAACATCGGATTCATGATATTGGATGCGTGGGCCCACGCATCCAATATTTCTTTTTCCACGCAGCGCTATGGCGACATTGCGGAACTCAGCATCAAGGGCCGCAGCATTTATCTGCTGAAACCTTCAACATACATGAATCTCAGCGGCAAAGCCGTCCGATACTGGCTGGGCAAGCTTCCTGTCACGAACGAACGGCTCATGGTCATCTGCGATGACATCAATCTTCCATTCGGAACCATACGCATGAGAGCCAAAGGCAGTACAGGAGGACACAACGGGCTGGAAAGCATCGAAGAAGCCTTGGAAAGCCGCGATTACGCCCGCATCCGCTATGGTATCGGACACGATTTCGGACCGGCAGGGCAGATTGACTATGTGCTCGGCAATTTCAGCGAAGAAGAGCTCAAACAGGTACAAAACGACAGTTCTTTTATAATTCAAGGCATAAATGACTGGATTTTTGCCGGAATCGACCGCGCAATGAACTCTTTGAACGCAAAAAAGAGGTAAAAAACAAAGATTTTTCAAAAAATCTTTGCAAATATTTAACTAATTGATTACCTTGCACATTGCTAATTGAGAACACATAACAGTACTATTTTATAAACCATTAAATTTCAGAAAAATGAAAAAGCTTGTTGAAAAAATCAATGCAGGAATCGCTGATTTCCAGGTAAACGCAGAGGCTCAGCTCGTAAAGGGAAACAAGGCTGCCGGTGCACGCGCCCGCAAAGCCGCTCTTGAACTCATGAAAGATCTCAAAGAGTTCCGCAAGGTTTCTGTAGAAGCTGCAAAGAAATAATTGATTAATTTCAATAAATTTATGCAACGTTTATAAAACCGCCTGCATCTTTATTGCAGGTTTAGGTTTTAGTACACGTCTAAGGGTCGAGGGCCGTGAGGCTGGCGGCCCTTTGCATTTTTGTCTTTCTTTGGCTAACTTTGAGGGCATGAAGCGTATCCTGGCACTCCTGACCATTATTTTCTGCTTCGCAGCCTTCCCTGTACCATCCCGCTGCGAGGATGTATTCAGGGTGCCGATAATATATGTTCAGTTTTCCGATTTGGCCCTCCATGGGAGCAAAGAGACATCCGACAGCCTTGCAAAAGAACTCTCACTTTATTATGATGCGCAGTTCGGCCCGCAGAAAAAATTCAGCTTCGAACCCGTAGAAACAGTAAACATCGCTCATTCCTACTCTTATTACGGAACGAACACGACCAACAAAAGGGATGCCCTCATTTTCCGCCTGGTGATTGCTGCAGTAAAAGCTGCCGACGAGCATACGGATTTTTCACAATACGACAATGATTCCGACGGGAACATTGACGCCCTCATCATTGTAGTTCCCGGCATTTCCGAAGCACTGGGCGGCGGGCAGGACATGTTCTGGCCGCAGACCAACAGCCTGGATGCCGACAACGCATCGCTTACTGCCGACGGAAAAAGAATCACCCAATACAGCGTCGTTCCGGAGCTGAACGCAGACGGAGCGATTGCAGGAATAGGCACGGCAGCCCACGAATTCGGGCATCTTCTCGGACTGCAGGACATGTATGACACCGATGCCGAAGGAAGCGGCGGCCTGCATCCCGGCCTTGGCAGGAATACGGCCCTCATGGATTATGGGAACCTGAACGACGGGGGAAATACTCCGCCGAACCTGAATGCAATCGACCGCCATCTGCTGGGCATAGGCAAAGCCGTCGTCCTGGAGGAGCCGGGAAGGTATGTTCTGGCCCCCATTGACTTGGAAGGGGAATACGGAATCCTTCCTACAGGCAAGCCCGACTGTTGCTTCCTGATGGAGAACCGCCGCAGCCTTGGCAACGACAGCTTCATCGGAGGAGAAGGGATGCTCATCTACAGGCTCGACCGCAGCGACTCCGATGCAGGCTACTCCACATTCTTCCAGAGAAACCTGACGGCTGCCGAGAGATGGCGGCACAACCAGGTCAACTGCAATCCGGACTTCCCATGCGCGGACCTGATAAGGGCTTTGCCCGATTCTTCAGACATAAGATATGCCTTCTGGCCGCAGCCCGGAGCCGACTGCTTCGCCCCCTCTCCCCTTGCCTTGACCAATATAAGCAGAGAATACGACGGCTCAATTTCATTTGTACTGCTGGAGCCCATTCGGATAGAAGAAATCAAAGCATTCCAGAGCAGCGCCATCATCTCCTGGACAATTTCTCCCCAGATGAATCCTGTCGACAGCTGCAAGATTAACTGGTGGTCCGATTCCCAATCCCAGCGGGAGAAAATCGTCCGACCTTCCGGGCCGGAAGCTTTCAGCTGCACCCTGGACTCTCTCCGGCACGGCAGCCGCTACCATTTTGCCATACAGCTATGGTGCAAAGGCGGCAGCACTTTTGCAGCCACAGGGCAGTTTTCCACCCTCAACTACCGGAGCAGCATTTACAGATTCATTTATTTCGGAGATGTCTCCCGCAACGAGGATGGCAGTTTCCCTCCCGGAACGCGCATTCCGCTCATAGTATACAATGCAGTGGAAGTTGAACAGACTGAATGGCTGTTCGACGGAAGACCTGTCCGCACCGAAGCCGACGGATACTGGACGATTCCGGGCAGCGGAACACTTAAAGCCAGAATCCACAATGCCGACGGCAGCACGGATGTCATCATAAAAGAAATCACTGTCAGATGAAGCAGCTCAATATCATAAGCACCATCCTGTCCGTCATGATGCTGGCGTGCTCGTGCCAGGAAGAATCGCTGTCGCAAAGTTTTGTCGAGTACGGAAACCTGCGCATTGAAATAAAAGGCTTCACCACTTTCCTCTACGATCCCCTGAGCTGCCAGGTCTCTTTCAACCGCGACAAATGCGAATTCCGAGTCCACAGCGACAACATGTCGGACTTCTACTCGCTTACCCTTGATGAGTTTCCGTCCGAAGCAGGCATGAAAGTCAGTGGCACCGTTTCATGGACTACCGGAAACAACCTGCACAATAAAAAAACCACCTTCGAGGTTTTGAAGCTCGAAGGTGACAAAGTCTGGCTTTGGTCGTCTAAGAACAGGATTGCCCTTGTAGTCCGCAGCCTTGAATGATTACTGCTCGTCAGGAGCGCCGCCGCCGTAATCCGGACCGGGGCCCTGAGGACCACCCTGGGGGCCTCCCTGATTAGGGTCGAATCCGCCCTGAGGACCGGCCTGTCCGGCCTGTGCACCAGCCTGGTACATCTTTTCAAAAGCCTTGCTGAGAGCTTCGCTGTAGCGGTCGATATCCGCGACATTCTGGTTCTTCACGGCTTCCTTCAAAGGATTCAGGTTGCTTTCCACCTCAGCTTTCACATCGGCAGGAACCTTGTCGCCATTGTCCTTCAGGAATTTCTCGGCCTGGAAGCAGAGGGCATCGGCGTTGTTGATTTTGTCAACGCGCTCCTTTGCAGCCTTGTCGGCATCTTCATTGGCCTTGGCCTCGTCGCGCATGCGCTTGATTTCGTCCTCGCTCAGTCCGCTGGAAGCTTCGATGCGGATATGCTGCTCCTTGCCGGTACTCTTGTCCTTTGCCGAAACGCTCAGGATACCGTTGGTGTCGATGTCGAACGAAACCTCAATCTGAGGGATTCCGCGGGGCGCGGGAGCTATGCCGTCGAGATGGAAGATGCCAATCTGCTTGTTGTCCTTTGCCATGGGGCGCTCGCCCTGAAGCACTCGGATTTCCACTGAAGGCTGGTTGTCGGCAGCGGTGCTGAACACCTGCTCCTTGTGTACAGGAATGGTGGTATTGCTTTCGATGAGCTTGGTCATCACTCCGCCAAGGGTTTCGATACCGAGGCTAAGAGGAGTGACATCGAGAAGAAGGACATCCTTCACATCGCCTGCGAGCACACCGCCCTGGATGGAAGCGCCGATTGCAACGACCTCGTCGGGATTCACGCTCTTGTTGGGTTCCTTTCCGAAGAACTGCTTCACGAGCTCCTGAATCTTGGGGATACGGGTGGAACCGCCTACGAGCAGGACTTCGTCGATGTCGGAAGTGCTCAGATGAGCATCCTGCAGGGCCTTGCGGCAAGGCTCGATGCTGCGCTGGAAAAGATTGTCGCAGAGGGCTTCGAACTTTGCGCGGGAAAGACTCTTTACAAGGTGGCGGGGTACGCCGTCAACTGCGGTGATATAAGGAAGATTGATTTCCGTGCTGGTCTGGTTGGAAAGCTCAATCTTAGCCTTCTCTGCAGCTTCCTTGAGGCGCTGGAGGGCCATGGGGTCCTTCCTGAGGTCGATGCCGCCGTTTTCGGAAGCGAATTCGCCTGCGAGCCATTCGATGATTACCTGGTCGAAATCATCACCTCCGAGATGGGTGTCACCATTGGTGGATTTGACTTCGAACACGCCGTCGCCAAGTTCAAGGATGGAAATATCGAAAGTACCGCCGCCAAGGTCGTAGACGGCAACCTTCATATTCTTGTTCTTCTTGTCAAGACCGTAGGCAAGGGCCGCCGCGGTAGGCTCATTGATGATTCGCTTTACATCCAGACCGGCAATCTTGCCTGCTTCTTTCGTAGCCTGGCGCTGGGAATCGGAGAAGTATGCAGGCACGGTAATGACAGCCTCGGTAACAGGCTGGCGCAGATAATCCTCTGCTGTCTTCTTCATCTTCTGGAGAATGATTGCGCTGATTTCCTGAGGAGAGTAAAGACGGCCGTTGATGTCTACGCGGGGCGTGTTGTTCTCTCCTTTCACTACGCTGTAAGGCACGCGCGAGGTCTCGCGGCCCACCTGGTCGAAGGTCTCACCCATGAAACGCTTGATGGAGAAGACGGTGTTTTTAGGATTGGTGATGGCCTGGCGCTTGGCGGGATTACCCACTTTACGCTCGCCATCGTCGGTGAAAGCCACCACAGAAGGAGTGGTGCGCTGACCCTCGTTATTGATAATGACGGTAGGCTGGTTGCCTTCCATGACCGCTACGCAACTGTTGGTAGTTCCAAGGTCGATTCCAATGATTTTTCCCATAATATTCAACTCCTATTTTTGTTTTCTTGTTAACATGTCACAACCAAGTGACGCTTTCTCCAATAACGAAAGCTGTGCCACCGGAACATTTCTGACAATTTGTCATTATCTTTGCGGAAGAAATGGAATACCGCATCCTCAGCAGCGCAGAATACGAGAGCATAGCCGCCCGTATCGTTTACGAAGACAACCACCTTCTTGTGTTTGACAAGAGGGCGGGAGAAATAGTCCAGGGCGACAAGACCGGCGATGAAGCGCTTTGTGAGACGCTGAAAGCATTTGTCGCCGGACGCGACTCCAAGCCGGGAAAGGTTTTCATGGGCGTACCCCACCGCCTCGACCGTCCGGTGTGCGGCTTGTGCGTATTTGCAAAAACCTCGAAAGCCCTGGAGCGGCTGAATGAGATGTTCCGCAATTCCGAGGTACACAAGAGTTACAGAGCCCTTTGCTGCGCAGCACCGCCCTCAGACGAAGGTCTTCTGGAAGACTGGCTGGAACGCAACGAAAAACTCAACAAAAGCTTCGTTACAAGAAAACCGGGGCCGAAGGCTAAACTGGCAAGACTGCGCTACCGCTACCTCTTCCCCACCCTGCACTACCACCTGCTGGAAATAGAGCTGCTGACAGGCCGCCATCATCAGATACGCTGCCAGCTTTCGCACATGGGATGCCCCATCAAAGGAGACCTCAAATACGGAGCTCCACGGTCAAATCCCGACGGAGGCATATGCCTTCAAGCCTGGCGCATCACCCTTGTGCATCCTGTAAGGAAATCCGAGCTGGATTTGCAGCTGCCGATTCCTTCCGGGTGGAAAATCCCTGCCGGTCCGACGAAAGCCTGATTCGCGCCAGCATGTCGCTGGGAGTGATACCCATAAAAAGCTTGAAAGCCATATTGTAAGTAACCGCAGAGTGAAAGCCCGAACCGAAGGCCAATTCTATGATTTTGATGTCAGGTTCGCGTTTCATTTTCTCGATTGAATATTTTACCCGGTAGTAATTCACATATTGCCGGAAGTTCTTCTTCGCATACTTGTTTATCGCCCTGGAAATATAGTGCTTGTTCATATTGAGGGCTGAGCACATGTTTTCCAGGGTGAAACTCTCGTTCAGGAAAGGACGGTGAAGCTGCATATAGGTCTGCACCCTCCGGTAAATGCCTGCAAGGATATCCTCTTCAATCTCTCCCACATCGATAGCGCTGTTCATTTCGGCATTCACCATGTTGAAGAGCCGCCTTTCCCTGCGGAGTTTCAAAAGCATCGACCTGCCCGAATATGCCCTTCGATGCGTAATCGAATAAAGGAAGATTTCAGCTATGGCGAGCGGCAGATACAAGACGGAGGGAGCGCCCAGCGAGGCAAGGAGCAGAAGCAGCAGTATAATTACAGGAATGAATCCAGAATACAGCAAATGCGAATCTTCTTCCAGGCGGCAAAGAGCTCCGTCGCGGCGCAGCAACATGGAAAGTTCCCGATATTTGTCCAAGATGCGCAGAGAACGATAGGATACATTGAACAGCAATGAAGGCACCACCATCAATAGGATGCAGCCCTTGATTCCGCCGCAGAAGAAACCGGCAGAAACATAATAAAGCGCAGCTGCGCATATACATGCCAGCGACACGGAGGTTTTCTCATGGGAACAAGGATAGAAATCCGACAGTACCGCCGCTGAGAGAAGATCACAGCAAATGCGAAAATCCCTCCCGACAGAATCTCCGCATATGAGTTCCTCCGAAAAAAGAACCGAAAGGACGAACAGCGGCGCCAGCCGCATTACGAAGTGCAATGTAATTACCCTTTTCATTGTGGTTTTAAAGTGTTATCTGCCCACAATATACGACTTACCCCCGAGTTCCAGGGAGTAAAACACGGGGGTAAAAACAAAAAATTTCCGTTTACCGGTAGTACAATATTCCTACTACCCGGAATACTACCTTTTTTTGATGACATCAAAGCCCTTCCCATATACTCCGGTTACCGAAGAAACCGAAAGGAAGGCATTGGGGTCGATGGTCTTGATATAGCGCAGCATCAGGTTCAGGTCGGATTTGCGGGTAAGCACCATCAGCACCTCGGTGTTGTTCTTGGTGTACCATCCCTTGCCGTCAAGCACGGTCACGCCCCTGTGAAGGTCGTGGGTGATGGCGTCGGCTATCTCCGCATATTTCTGCGAGAGGATGAAAAGCTGGACGCTCTGACGCGACCCTGAAATAACAAGGTCGAGTACCGTGCTGTTGATTACGACCAGGATGAAACCGTACACTACGGTGGTGATTTTTTCGACGAAAGGAACTTCCACCCCCTCGGCAGTATATGAAGGAACCAGCAGCGAAGCAAGGATGATGACGACATCCATCCAGAGTATGAGACGCCCTGGTGAAACATTACGGTATTTGTTCACTATGAGGGCGATGATGTCGGTGCCCCCGGTGCTGCCTCCGGCTGTCATGGTAAGTCCTATTCCAGTTCCTACCATGATACCTCCCATGATGGTGCTCATCAGCTTCCCGTTATCCAGGGCTATGGCCTGGATGAAGTCGGCCGGAATCAGGGTCTGAAACAAGTTCAGCCCCACGGAAGCGATGACGGTTGCCCATATCGTCTTGCCACCGAAACCGAACCCGAGCACAAAGAGAGCGGTAATGATGAGGGCGACATTGATTACGAAATACGAATATCCAATCTTGATGACGCCATGGGTAGCGTACTGCAAGATTGCCGAAAGGCCGGTTACGCCTCCGCCCACAAGATTGTTGGGCACAAGGAAAATGCTCCACCCGAGCACAAAAAGCAATATACCCAAAGTGACTATCGCATAGTCCTTGATTGCTCCAAGAGCGGATGTCTTGAGAATTGCCATATTATTGTTCCTCCGTTTTCTTTCTTCTGATTCCGGCTTTGATTTCCTCGAAACCCTCTCCGTAAACTCCGCCTACCTGGGTTACCGACATGAAGGCCCTGTTGTCGAACTCCTTGATAACCTTGGTAATCTCGGAAAGCTCGTTCTTGCGCATCAGCAGCAGGAGCACATTCCTGTCTTTCTTGGTAAACCAACCCTGAGCCTTGAGCACGGTAACTCCGCGGTCCATCTTTCCGGTGATGTAATCCGCTATCTCCGAATACCTGTGCGAGAATACCATCAGCTGAATGGTTCCCTTGTCGCCCACCACCACATAATCAATCATGAATGCGAAAGTGACCATCATCACAAAACCATACACCAAATCGGAGAAAGCCCTTCCGGGGAGAAGGAGCATGGAACAGACGATTACGATATCGGTGAGGAGGAACACCCTGCTGAGGGATACCGGCCAGTACTTGTTCACCATCAGGGCGATGATGTCGGTGCCTCCGGTGCTGCCGCCGCGGCGAATGATAATTCCGACACCGACAGCCTCAAGCACGCCTGCGATGACGGGAATCATCAAAGTCTCTTTCACATACAGGAAATTCCCCTCGACGGCGTGCAGCCAGTCGAAATCGGCAAAGAACTTCAGCGCCACGGTCTCAGCAAGGATGCAATATATGGTCTTGAATCCGAAACCGATTCCGAATGCAAAGACTGCAATGACGATAAGCAGGGTGTTGATGGCGATATAGGAGTAAGAAGCCATGATGGCCCCGTTGGTAGCGAATTCAATCACGGTACAGATACCCATCAGCCCTCCTGCGGACATTCCATTGGGAATCATGAACCCCTCCCACGCAAGGGTGAATACAATGACGGCGAAGGTCATCGCCAGATAATCCCACAGGGTTGTCAGAATCTTCTTTTTCATTTCAAGACTACATTGACGATTCTTCCCGGAACGACTATCACCTTCACTATGTTCTGCGCCCCTACATACCTGGCGGTCTGCTCCAGCGAACGGATATTGGCCTCCACTTCGGCGGGAGAAGCAGATTTGGGCATGTCGACAGTAAATCTGGTTTTACCATTGAAGGAAACGGGATAGGTCACGGTGTCTTCCACGGTAAGAGTCTCGTCATAAACAGGGAAAGCGGCATACACGACGCTGCTGTCGTGCCCAAGTTCGTGCCAGAGTTCCTCGGCGACATGGGGAGCGAAAGGAGACAGCAGCACCACCAGAGGTTCAAGCACCTCGCGGCAATGGCAGTCAAGCTCCGTCAGTTCATTCACCGCAATCATGAAGGCGCTGATAGTAGTGTTGTAAGAGAAGTTTTCAATATCCTCCTCTTCCTTGCCTATAAGCTTATGAAGGGCCTTGAGTTCCTTGGGCGAAGCCTTCGCATCGCTGACAATGAATTTCTCGCGGTCGTAGAAGAGCCGCCAGAACTTGCGCAGGAAACGGTTTACGCCGTCGATACCCTTGGTATCCCAGGGCTTGCTCTGCTCCACGGGGCCGAGGAACATTTCATACAGGCGCAGGGTATCGGCGCCATAAGTATCGCATATATCGTCGGGATTCACGACATTGTACATGCTCTTGCTCATCTTCTCCACTGCCCAGCCGCAGATGTACTCTCCGTTTTCCAGGATAAACTCCGCGTCGGCATATTCAGGACGCCATGCGCGGAAAGCTTCGAGGTCAAGACGGTCGTTGCGTACTATGTTGATATCGACATGGATTTCCGTGGTCTCGTACCGGTCCTTGAGGCCGAGGGATACGAACTTGTTGGTGCCCACCACCCTGTAAACAAAATTCGAACGCCCCTGAATCATTCCCTGGTTCACGAGCTTGCGGAAAGGCTCGTCTTCGCAGACATAACCGAGGTCGTAGAGGAACTTGTTCCAGAAACGCGAATAGATAAGATGCCCGGTGGCATGTTCGGTGCCGCCCACATAAAGGTCGACATTTCTCCAGTAGCGGTCGGCTTCAGCTCCCACGAGGGCGTCATCGTTGCGAGGGTCCATATAACGCAGATAGTATGCGCTGGAACCGGCAAATCCCGGCATGGTGCTGGTTTCGATGGGATGCCCCTTGTAGCTCCAGTCTTTGGCCCGGGCAAGGGGAGGTTCGCCGTTCTTGGATTTGTAGGAATCGATTTCCGGCAAGAGCAGAGGCAGGTCCTCATCGGGGATGGGGGTGGCGATGCCGTCCTTGTAGTAGATGGGGAAAGGTTCACCCCAGTAACGCTGACGGGAGAAGATTGCGTCGCGAAGGCGGTAGTTGGTCTTGCGCCTGCCAAGCCCGTGGGCCTCGACATAATCTTTCGCGGCTTCGATGGCGTCCTTCACATCCATCCCGTTCAGGAAGCCCGAATTAATCATCTTCCCTTCCTTTGCATCGAAACTTTGTTCGCTCACATCGGCCCCTTCTATCAGCGGAATGATGGGCAGGCCGAACTTCTTCGCAAAGGCATAGTCACGGCTGTCGTGGGCGGGAACCGCCATGATGGCGCCGGTGCCGTAGCCCGCAAGCACATATTCGGATACCCAGATGGGAACCTTCTCCCCGGTGAGAGGATTGATGCCGTAAGAACCGGTAAAGACTCCGGTAACGGTCTTGGTTTCAGCAATGCGCTCGCGCTCGGTTTTCTTTTTGACTTCCTTGATATAAGCGGCCACCGCTTCTTTCCGTTCGGGTGCGGTAAGTTCATCCACCAGTTCGCTTTCGGGTGCGAGCACCATGAAAGTAACCCCGAACACGGTGTCGGCACGGGTGGTGAAAATGGTGACAGGTTTATGGACATCGCCGCAGACCGTATCGAACACCATTTCGGTGCCCTCGCTCCTGCCTATCCAGTTGCGCTGCATTTCTTTCAGCGAATCGGTCCATTCAAGCTTGTCAAGCGAATCCAGAAGACGCCCCGCATAAGCGGAAACGCGCAGCTGCCACTGCGTCATCTTCTTCTGCTCCACGGGGAAGCCGCCGCGCACGGACAGGCCGTCCTTCACTTCGTCGTTTGCAAGCACGGTTCCGAGCCCTTCGCACCAGTTTACGGAAGTTTCTCCCTGATATGCGATACGATAACGCATGAGGATGTCGGACTTCTCCCTGGCGGAAGCCTCGGCCCACATTTTGGGGGTGATGTCGTCGTATCCCGTGGATTCGAACTTGGCAATCAGTTCGTTAATAGGGCGCGCCTTGTCCATCTCGGGGTCGTACCAGCTCTTGAACATGCGAAGGAAAGCCCACTGCGTCCATTTGT
Source organism: Bacteroidales bacterium (assembly GCA_017469425.1). Taxonomy (GTDB): domain Bacteria; phylum Bacteroidota; class Bacteroidia; order Bacteroidales; family UBA932; genus Cryptobacteroides. The sequence goes on along the minus strand of JAFUGJ010000034.1, from coordinate 52,568 downwards.
AATAATCCGGGTCGCAGGTGCGGAAAGACCTGTCCCAGTCATAGGAAAAACCTATGCGGTCGAGCTGCTGGCGATAACGCGCCACATTCTCGGATGTGGTCTTCTCCGGATGCTGGCCGGTCTGTATTGCATACTGCTCCGCAGGCAGGCCGAAAGCGTCGTAGCCCATGGGATGAAGCACATTAAAGCCCTTGAGCCTCTTGTAGCGGGCATAAATGTCGCTCGCTATATATCCGAGGGGATGCCCCACATGGAGCCCGGCTCCGGACGGATAAGGGAACATGTCAAGCACATAAAACTTGGGTTTGGAAGGATCCTCTACGGTACGGTAGGTCTTTTCCTCCGCCCAACGCTCCTGCCACTTCTTTTCAATTCTCGCGAAATCGTAATCCATATTCTGTATCATTTTCTTTTTTTCAGCACAAAGTCAACTCCAAGATTGATTTTGGTACGCACGGCACGGCCTTCATATAACCCGGCCTTCCAGTCGGGAGACGCTTCTATTACCCTGACAGCTTCGGCATCAAGTGAAGGATGCAGGCTCCTGGTCACGGTCACATCCTTGACTTTTCCTTTTTCATCGACGATGAAACTGACCTGTACCTGCCCCTGTATTCCCTTGTCCAAGGCATCCTGGGGATAGCGAAGATATGCATAAACCCACTTCGTGAGGAAACTGCGCGGGTCGGACGAGCCGAGAAAGCGCGGTTTGCGGTCGCAGCTTGCAAAGGGCACGGTAAGAATCTCTCCGTCACCGGCACCGACGCGGAAACGCGGCGCAGGGCCGGAACTAAGTGCCACGCAGAAATTATAAAGGTACTCGCACTGACGGTTCAGTTCCTCATATTCGAGTGCATCCGTCCTGTCGAAATAATCCGCTCCCGGAGCTGCGGTGGTAAAAAACACCGAAGGAATCTCCGAAGCGAAGAATGAACGGTGGTCGCCCGGGGCAGGCTCCGTACTTATGAGTTTTGGAAGCACGGGCTGCAGCGAAGCGGCCATTGAGGCAAGCATCGCATTCAGGTCGGCATTCGCTCCTGTGAAAGCATAGAATCCCTTGTTGGGGCTGCCGAAGAGGTCGAGATTCACATAGGCATCTATGTCACGGGGGGTATAAAACGACCTGTTGAGGAAATACCACGACCCCGCATTGGCTTCTTCAGCTCCTCCGAAAGCGGCAATCACAAGCGAACGCTGCAAAAGCACTTTCCCGGTGCAGAGCCGCGCGGCAAGTTGAAGAAGCAGCGAAACGGCCGTGGAGTTTGAAGGGTCCAGACGGGTTCCCACTACGATATATTTCGAGCGCAGGGCCTTGTCATACCCGGGAATCACCCCGACGACATTGTTGAACACAAGAGTATCGGCTCCTTCCCTGTGTATCCCGAAAGAGTTCATGGTGCTGCCTCCCAGCATGTCCACTCCGCACTCTGAAAGCCGCCTCTGCACAAAGGCAGCAAGGGATGACTCCGAAGTAAACGCAGACACCGAGTCCGCCGTTTCACGCAGCATCCTGGCTTCGTCGCCCTCATATAGTTCGTTGTAGCCCTGTCCAAAAGCGCATATGCCGCAAACCAGGGCAGACAGGAAAAGCAGTGCTTTTTTCATAACTTATTCATTTACAAGAATCCAAACATCCTTGGGGCAGAACGATTCGTTCCGCACCCGGTGTAGTTTATCCCATAAATGTGCCAAAGTGTCCGATGCTCCCGTTCCGACGGCGGTAAAACCGTTGCCGTATGGGATTCTTACGCTGTCGTAACCGGCAGCTTCGATTTTCTTTGCCATATAGACGGCATTGTCGCTGCTGGAAAACGCCCCTACGATAATATAATAACGCTTTTCGAGCCCCGTCACATCGGCACGGCGGAGGCTCGTTGCGGAAAGGAACATTTCTCCGGATTCCCTGATGCGGTCGAGAAGTTCCAGGGAATCGGCCTTGGCCTTTTCCACGCGTTTCAGCGAATCGACCCTCGCCTGATGCGCAGCCTGTTCCGCGGCAATCATCTCCCGCTTTGCCTGGATGTCGGCGGATGTAGGCCGTCCCGCCAGCCTGCGGAAAGAATCGCAGCCTGAAAAAGAGGCCACGATGAATGCAGCGAGGACAATGCCGCGAACGAAGCGAACGGATACTCTCATAATCTGCAAATTTAATAAAAAGTATCAGTCCGCAGCATCGAATGCTTTTACAATTTTACTTACCAGGGGATGCCTTACGATGTCGCGGTCATCGAAGAAAATGGTTTCCACTCCTTTCAGGTCTTTTACCAGGGATATTCCCTTGAGCAAACCGGAATCTTCCTTGTGAGGAAGGTCTATCTGGGTGGCGTCGCCTGTCACGATGAACTTTGCGTTGGTGCCCATCCTGGTAAGGAACATCTTCAGCTGCCCCATATTTGTATTCTGAGCTTCGTCCAATATCACGCATGCCCCGTCGAGGGTGCGCCCGCGCATATAAGCGAGGGGAGCTATCTGGATGGTGCCTCCGGCGATGAAATCCTGCAGTTTCTTTGCCGGAATCATGTCGCCGAGGGCATCGTAGAGAGGCTGAAGATACGGATCCAGCTTATCCTTCAGGTCGCCGGGAAGGAAGCCCAGCCTCTCCCCTGCCTCAACGGCGGGGCGCGTGAGGATGATGCGCTTTATTTCCCTGTTCTTGAGAGCCCTCACCGCAAGGGCGATGGCAATATAGGTCTTTCCCGTGCCGGCAGGGCCTACTGCGAAAACAAGGTCGTTGCTGAAATATGCCTTCACCATCTTCTGCTGATTGGCGTTGCGGGCCCGGATGGCCTTGCCTTCATTGGTATGCACGATTACCGCATTCCCCTGCGTTGCCAAGGCAGGCTGGAGGCTCCGCCCCGCGAACAAATCTTCCACATCATAGACGGTAAGGTTGAGTTTGCGCTTCCGCAGCGACACCAGCTCGGCGAACTTCTTTTCAAAGTCGTCTATCTGCGACTGTTCGCCTTCAAGACTGATTTCATTTCCCTTGCCGGTTACCTCCAGCGAAGGGAAATAGGTACAGAACTCATTCAGAATCTTGTTTCCCGGACCCAGAATCTCCACGGGATCGGGGGTGTCGAGCAAAATGCTTTTCTTCATTGTATTCTTGTTTCTTTCTTGACCCTCTCCAGGGTCCGGATCATGTTGTCGTAGTCGGAAGGGTCCAGCCACTGCTCGCGCTTGTCTTTCCACTCATCCACAAAGATGGTACGGTATCCCTGCACAAGTTTGCCGGGAAGGGTACACCACATGAAACGCAGCTCCGGTTCAAGCAGTTCGCAGAGACCGCTGATCCGCCAATGTACAATCTTCAGGATGACAGCAAGTTCAAGCCTGGTGTTGGCCGCACTCATGTTTGACACCGCATTGCCAAGCGAATAAACCACCGGCACTCCCGCAATATGAGCCGTATCCTGCACAACATGAGGATGCGCTCCGATTATGGCATCGGCCCCGTTCTCCACAAGCCACCCCGCCCAGTTCTCCTGCGACTGATTATGCTTAAGCGAATACTCTTCTCCCCAATGCGGAAGGGCAAGCACGATGTCGGCCTTTTCACGGGCGCGGCGCATCTGGCCTTCGAGCAGAGCCTTCTTCATGTAATTGACTTTAGGAAACTCGGAGCTGCTGCCGCAATTGGTTCCGTAGGTGAAGTTGACCAGTGCAATCCACACTCCTCTCTTTCTTATTATCAAAGGATTAATACTGTCGAACTGCTCCGCATCAAGGCCGCTTCCGGTAAAGGATTCATATTGTTTCAGCGTCCTTTCCAAGCCTTTCGCGCCCTTGTCGAGGATGTGATTGTTGGCCGTAAGCAGCACATCCACCCCGCTGTCCAGAATACTCTGCCGGTACGAATCCGGAGCGCTGAATGCCGGATACCCGGAGTATGGCTTGCCTGCAAGGGTGAATTCCGCATTCGCGATGGAAAGGTCGGCGCCGGAGAGCACGGGCTCTATCTCCGACAAAAACAAACTGTGGTCATGCTCCAGCTGCCTGGCATGCATCATCACATCGCCGATAATGCAAACCGACACTGTATCAGCAGTATCCGCCGCAGTTGGAACCTGCGGCGGAAACAATAAATTTATGAGTAATGCAAAAACTATAGTCCTGTATGGATAAAACTACTCACCGGCAGCTATAGAGTTGTACTTGTCATATTTTGCCTGATATTCCGGTTCGTCGCGGAAACGGAAGGCAGCCTGCTTGATATACTCGGCCATCGTCTGCTTGATGCCATTGTCCTTCGACACCTCGAAAGCCTTCTCGAAAGGTTCGATGCTGGCCTTGAGCGAATCCCTGAACTGGGCTACAAGGGCGTTGTACTTGTCGTTGTCAAGTTCCTCGTCAGCCTTCTTGGCAATGTCGGCAGCGTTGTTGTAAAGATAAACGCCCATGCCGATAAAGCCATACTCATAGTTGGGATCAATCTCGTTGCATTTTTCAAATGCGGCGAATGCTTCTTCCACCTGTGGAGGAGTCATCTTTAGACGGATGTCGCCTTCGGCATACCAGAGCGAAGCATTGTTGGGCTCATTCTGCTTGGCAACATCAAGGAGCTCGAAAAGACGGTCGGTATTGCCGCCCTGCTCGTTATAGGCATTGATAAGTCCGATGAGGATACCCTGGCTCCTGGGGAAGGAAACGAATCCCTTTTCAAGGAGTTCGAGTGCGCCCGCCTTGTCACCGTCCTGGTCCAGGATAGTTGCAAGACGCGAATACACATCACCTTCGTCACCGAAATAGTTGATTTCGAGGCAGCGGGTGTACATTTCCTTCGCTTTGGCCCTGTCGCCGGAAAGAAGCGCGGTCAGACCTGCGTTGTAAATGGAGTTGGTGTCGAGCTGCGAATAGGGTGCAGCCTCGGAAGCATTTACAGAAGCCTCGAAAAGTTTGGATGAAAGGGCGAAATCCTGAAGTTGGTAGGCAGACACCGCTTCCTTCGCAAGATTTTCGACGACAAGCCTGATTCCATCGGAAATGTCCTTGGTCTTCTTGCCTTTCACATCGAGAGCGTGAGCCTTCTTGTAAGCCTCCAGGGAGTTGTTGAGAGCATCGCCGGAAGCCTGGTTCGAGACGACTATCATCGCCACCCTGCCGTCGGCAATATAGTAATCGGCTGTCTCATAATGCTGAACCTTCATGGGAACGCCGCCAATCTGGACATCTTCCTCCGATAAAGGCTTCAAGCCGTTCATGAGAATCGGGAGTTCGCTGATGCTGGTGCCAACGAATCCGTTGCCCTGTGCGGCGGTATAGACATCGGCATAAGCCTTGCCGAGTTTAATCCATGTCGCCATGTTTGCGGCCTTCTTGACATCATTGGCTGCAGCCTTTGCGGACTCAACCTTTTTCTTGGCCTCCTCTACGGCCTTGTTTGTCTGTGCACCTGCTATCTGAAGCGATGCAGCAAGAGCGAGTACCAGAAAAATCTTTTTCATATCAATTCAAATTTGGTTTATTCGGTTATCGTTTCGGTAGTATTTGCAGTTTCCGTGCCATTCCCGCTTTCGGCCTCCTCCTCATCAGCCTTGTTCACCACAGAAACGGCGGCAATCGAGTCGCCCTCGCGCAGGCTTATGAGTTTCACGCCCTGGGTTGCGCGCCCGGACTGTTTGATGTCGGCTACCGAGAGGCGGATGGTGAGTCCGGAACGGTTGATTATCATCAGGTCGTTCTGAGCGGTCACATTCTTGATTGCCACGACCTTGCCTGTCTTGTCGGTTATGTTCAGGGTCTTGACGCCCTTGCTTCCGCGTGCGGTAAGGCGGTAATCCTCGGGATCGGAGCGTTTTCCGAAACCATGTTCGCTCACTACCAGCACGGTATGCTCAGTCCTGTCTTCGGCATTCGGATCATAGGTGATGACACCCACGACCTCGTCGCCATCATCCATACTGATGCCGCGCACTCCCGAAGCGCTGCGTCCCATGGCACGCAGGCCGCTTTCATCGAAGCGGACGCAACGGCCGTTACGGGCGGCAATCATTATGTTCTCGTTGCCGTTGGTAAGCACCGCATCCAGCAAGGCATCTCCCTCGCGTATGGTAAGGGCGATGATGCCTTTGTTGCGGCTGCGCTTGTTGGAATAATCCTCAAGGCTGGTCTTCTTGATGATGCCGTTCCTGGTGACGAGGGTCACGAAGTGGTTCTGCACATATTCGGGGTCTTCGATTTTCGCGGCATTGAGATAGGTGCGGATGCTGTCGTCGGAATCAATGGGAAGCAGGTTCTGCACCGCACGGCCCTTGGATGCGCGCACTCCTTCGGGAAGTTCGTACACCTTGAGCCTGAAGCACATGCCCTTCTGGGTGAAGAAGAGCATGGTGGAGTGCATGTTGGCGACATAGATATGCTCGATAAAGTCCTCGTCGCGCGTGCTTCCGCCCTTCTTGCCAACGCCGCCGCGCGCCTGGGTGCGGAATTCGGTGAGGGCGGTACGCTTGATATATCCAAGGTGCGATATGGTAATCACCACATCTTCGTCGGCATAGAAGTCCTCGGGATTGAATTCGTCGGCGCTGAAGGTTATTTCGCTGCGGCGGGCATCGCCATACTTGGCTTTCATCTCGGCACATTCGTCCTTCACTATCTGCAGCTGGAGGGCTTCGCTTCCGAGAATTTCGATGCAGCGGGCGATGAACTTCTCGAGTTCGTCATACTCGGCCTGGAGCTTTTCGCGCTCGAGTCCGGTGAGCTGGCGCAGACGCATCTCCACGATGGCCTGGGCCTGGGCCTCGGAGAAGCCGAACTTGGTGATGAGACCTTCGCGCGCCTCATCCACGCTCTTGGACGCACGGATATGGGCGATGATTTCGTCGATTATGTCGATTGCCTTCAGCAGACCTTCCAGGATATGCGCCCTCTTCTGCGCCTTGTCAAGCTCGAACTTGGTGCGCCGCACTACCACCTCGTGGCGGAAATCCACGAAGTTCGCGATGATTTCCTTCAGGGTAAGGGTGCGGGGGCGGCCCTTGACGAGGGCGACATTGTTGATTGCGAAGCTCGACTGCAGAGGGGTATATTTGAAGAGCGTGTTCAGCACCACATTGGTGTTTGCGCCCTGCTTTACGCGGAAAATCACGCGCACCCCCTCGCGGGAGGATTCGTCGTTCATGTAGGAGATGCCCTCGATTTTCTTGTCTTCCACCATCTGGGCGATGCGCTCCAGCATCTCCTTCTTGTTCACCATATAAGGAATCTCGGTCACCACGATGGTTTCCTGTCCGCGGTCGTTGACTTCGATTTCCGTCTTGGAACGGATTACGACCTTGCCGCGGCCGGTGGTGTAGGCGTCAATGATGCCCTGACGGCCCATGATAAGCCCTCCCGTCGGGAAGTCGGGCCCTTTGACATGCTCCATGAGACCTTCCACATCGATGTCGGGGTTGTCAATATAGGCGCAGATGGCGTCGCAGCACTCTCCCAGGTTGTGGGGAGCCATATTGGTGGCCATACCCACCGCAATGCCGGAAGAACCGTTGAGCAGGAGCAAAGGCAGTTTGGTCGGAAGCACGGTAGGCTCTTCGATGGAGTCATCGAAGTTGAGCGTCATGTCAACCGTATTCTTTTCGAGGTCCGAAATTACATCCTCGGACATTTTTTCAAGCTTTGCCTCGGTATAACGCATGGCTGCCACCGGATCGCCGTCCATGCTGCCGAAGTTACCCTGACCTTTCACCAGGGGATAACGCTGGTTCCAGGGCTGGGCAAGACGCGCCATGGCGTCGTACACGGATGAATCGCCGTGAGGATGGAACTTACCCAGCACTTCACCGACGATACGCGCCGACTTCTTGGTCTGTCCTCCGTAGGAAAGGCCAAGCCCGTCCATTCCGAAAAGCACTCTCCGCTGCACGGGTTTGAGTCCGTCACGCACATCGGGCAGCGCACGCGACACGATTACCGACATCGAATAATCTATATATGCGCTGCGCATTTCATGGTCGATTTCCACCGGCTCGATAAAGCCGTGGTTGACCTCTGTCATATTTCCCTCACTATCCATAAAAATCATTAGTATATAAACACGCAAATTTAACAAAAATATTCGATTAAATTGCTACTTTTGCAAGGAATTATCAGGCCCCCAGAATGAAGATTTCTACAGATTTCGACGCCATAGTCGGGTTCGCCCGCGAAGAGGCGATGCGCACCGGCACCTACTCCATCGGTCCCGACCATCTGTTCCTCGGCATCCTGCGGCACAGGAGCAATCCCGCCGTCGCCTCGCTCGAGCATCAGGGAATCGATATCGAAGACTGCAAAAAGAGCATCGACGCCAGAGTGTTCCACGAACACTGCATCCCATTTTCCGAAGAAGAGCAGGTCCGCCTGGGCCGTGACGGGTCGTCTACCGTGAATCTCGCCATTGCGGAAGCGATGGGCGAGGGCGCCGACGAGGCGGACGCCACCCATCTTCTCAGGGCCATACTCAAGCAGCAGGACTGCCGCGCCGCCGAATACCTGCTTCGAAAAGGATTCAGGACAGGACGCGGAGAGGCTTCCAAGAAGGACAAGCTACGGATTCAAATGCCCGATGCAGAGCAACTGGGCAGGCTCCTTTCTTCCATCCGGATCAACAACAAAATAGTCAGCTGACAATGAAAAAGTTCACCATCCTGGCCGCATTGCTCCTGGCCATGCTCCCGTGCAGCGCCCGGGAAAAGTCCAAGCCCTTCGTATTCGACCCATCGGCTGAATACATGTTCGCCCGGCGCGACTCCAGCGAACTCTTCATGAGCGTTTATGAGCCGCGCATCCAGCCCGACAGCCTCCCCCGCCCCACGATTCTGTTTTCGTTTGGAGGAGGATTCGTGAACGGTTCGCGAAACTCGCAGGGGTACCTTCCCTGGTTCAAGCGCCTTACCGAAGACGGATACAGGGTCATCAGCATCGACTACCGCCTTGGTCTCAAAGGCAAGAAAGTGTCCGGCACGAAGAGCATCGACATAATTTACGAGGCCATCCGGATAGGAGTCGAGGACCTTTACACCGCCACTGCCTATATCCTGGAAAATGCCGAGGCGCTTGGAGTCGACCCCGGGTCGATAGTACTCGCCGGTTCGTCGGCGGGAGCCATCATCTCAATGCAGGCCGAGTGGCATGCAAGCAACGGCGACAGCATTGCGGGCATGCTCCCGTCCGGCTTCCGTTATGCCGGAGTACTGTCTTTTGCAGGTGCAGTGTTTTCCCGCAATGGCAAGCCCTCATACAAACGCGAACCGGCCCCTACCCTGTTCATCCACGGCACCAGGGACAAAGTCGTGGCCTACGGCAAGATTCATTTGGGGAAAAACTGGTTCTGCGGCGCCGAAATGCTTTCCGGCATCTTCGCAAAGGGAAATTACAACTACAACATCTACCGCTACGAGGGCAACCAGCACGAAATGGCCTCGGAGTTCCTTCGCACCTACGACGAACAGCTGCGCTTCCTGCGGAGCAATGTTGAAAAGCATGAAAAAAGGATCGTCGACGCAACGGTCAGCGACCCTTCAATCAAAGTATTCGACTACACTCTGAAAGACCTTTACAGCAATTAAGCGCTGAGCCTGTCGAGCACGAGTTTTACAAGTTCGTTCACCCTGGGCTTGTAGTCGGTATTCGCATCCTTGAGATACCTGTGGGCAATTGCGGCGCACACCGTGATGCCGTCGTGGCCGAGCTTGCGGCACATTCCGGCAAGGGCGGAACTCTCCATTTCGAAATTGGTAATCTTGTAGCCCTCGTATTCAAACTTTTCGAAATCCTCCAGCATGTTGGGCATGGCAAGGCCCTGACGCACGACACGCCCCTGAGGGCCGTAGAATCCCGAAGCGGACACCGTCATACCCTTTACGGTGCAGTCCTTGAACAGGTCGATGAGACGCTCGGAAGCACGGACGAAATAGGGATCGGGAAGGTGCCTGTTCCAGTGCACGGCTTTCTTGAAAGCTTCTTCAAAATCAAGAAGGGCGATGTCATCCCTGCCTTCGTACCAGTTCATGAGACCGTCGCAGCCGACGGAAATATGGCTGAGAATGAATGAGCCGAGGGGAATCTCCGGCTGGATGGCCCCGCAGGTGCCGATGCGCACTATGGTAAGCGTTTTGTGCTCCGGCTTCACCTCGCGGGTCTTGAAATCCACATTGGCGAGGGCATCGAGTTCGGTCATGACGATGTCGATATTGTCGCAGCCGATTCCGTGAGAAAGGGCGGTGATTCTCTTGCCGTGATAGGTGCCGGTGACAAAGGCGAATTCGCGGGACTGCCCCTCCGCCTCGACGCTGTCGAAAAGGGGAACGAACATCTTCACCCGTCCGGGGTCTCCGAAGACGATTACGGTATCTGCCAGCTCTTCTGGCTTGATGTGGATATGGAACGCCGAGCCGTCGGCGTTGATGATAAGTTCGGATTCTGGAATTCTCATATCGTTAAAGTGTTATTATTTCCGTTTTGATGCGCGCAGGCGGCTGGCGCTGCGGACCAGCAGTTCGTCGTGCAGGATGCCGCGCGATGCCAGGAAGTCCAGGATGGCCGCAACTATGGGAAATACATAGGTCATATTGACAAGCGGCCTGGGCTCGGAGGTGAAAAACACGACTCCCATCCATATCTGGAGGCCCACAAGCAAAAGCCCTGCGAGGTTGCTGAGGCGAAGCTGCAGCGTGCGCGACTTAAGGCACACGAGGGCAAGAAGCTGGGATGCCAGGGCCATACTCCAAAGAATAAGGTACGGAGTCTGATAACCCTGAAAATACATTGCAACAAGAAGGCCCGATGCAATGGCAAGATAAAGTGTCTGTATTCTCTGCCACATGATACTACCGTGAGTTGAAACGCGAAAGCACAGCCGACTCGTAAGTTTTGGATACGGGTATTTCCGGGAACACATCACCCTCAAGTTCAATGGCATACCCTTCCTTCTTCTTGCTCAGTACCTGCACTTTCGAAATGTTGATTATATATTTGCGGTGGCAACGGATGAGTTCGCTCCCGGCGAAACTCGCCTCCACCGTTTTCAGCCTGCACCTCAGCATATACTGCTTAACGGCACCCGTGTGGTCTTCATACCACACCTTGATGTAATTGTCATCCGATTCAATGAAGAAAATGCTGTGCTGGCGCACGCTCAGCTTCATGGTTCCCTCATTGTCGGACAGAGTTATGATTTCTTCACCCGCCACGGACGCCGGTTGGTCGCTCACCACATCGCCCATATTGGTAAGGCGCATGATTTCCACACCCTTTTGCAACCTGTACAGCATCGCCAGCTCGATACAGGCAATGAGCAAGGCGGCGCATGCTATCGCAAGGGTGATTTCCGGCATCATGGCTTATTCTCCGGCTTCCTTGAGCCGCTCGGCGTTTTCGGCAATCTGCAGCTGGTCGATGCACTCCTGGATGTCGCCGTCCATGAAGGCGGGAAGGTTGTACATGGTCCAGTTGATGCGGTGGTCGGTAACACGCGACTGCGGATAGTTGTAGGTGCGGATTTTGGCGGAGCGGTCGCCGGTGGACACCATGGTCTTGCGCTTTGCGGCGATTCCGTCCAGATACTTCTGATGCTCCATGTTGTAGAGGCGGGTACGAAGTTCCTCCATTGCACGCTCGGCATTTTTTATCTGCGAGCGTTCCTCCTGGCACTGGACTACGATGCCCGAAGGAATATGCGTCAGACGCACGGCGGAATAGGTGGTATTCACGCCCTGTCCACCGGGCCCGGAGGCGCAGAAGAGGTCCTTGCGTATGTCGGCGGGGTTGATTTCAATATCGAATTCGCCCGCCTCCGGGAACACTGCGACCGAAGCCGCGGAAGTCTGGATGCGGCCCTGCGTTTCAGTCTGGGGCACACGCTGGACGCGATGCACTCCGGACTCGTATTTCATCACGCCGTACACCCCGTCGCTGCCGTTGAGCTTGAAAACGACCTGCTTGAAACCGCCGGAAGTGCCGGGAGCCTGGTCGGTGATTTCGAGCTTCCAGCCCTTGGATTCGGCAAAATGCTGATACATGCGGAAGAGGTCGCCTGCAAAGATGGCAGCCTCGTCACCGCCGGTGCCGCCACGGATTTCCACGAGGGCATTCTTGCCATCATCCGGATCTGCGGGAATGAGGAGCAGCTTGATATTCTGCTCAATGTCCGGAATCAGGGCTTCTATCTCGTTTATCTCGTCGCGGGCCATCTCCTTCAGCTCGGCATCGCTCTCATTCATGAGCAAATCCTTGGCCGAAGCCAGATTGTCCAGCTTCTTCTTGTAATCAAGCCCTGCCTTGATGATGGGCTCCAACTCTTTGTAGTCCTTGTTGAGCTGCACATACCTTTTCATGTCCGACATCACATCGGGGCTCGAAAGCTGATCCTGCAGCGATGCAAACTTGTCCTGCAGCGAAAGGACCTTTTCCAACAACTTACTGTCTGCCATATTATTCTCCTATCTTCTTGATGTAGCACCGCCTGCGCATGAAAGGCTCGTGCTCGTAACTGTTCCAGATATTCACTGCGCTGTTGCTCTCAATCTGGGGATTTGAGATTGCCCGGCGCATTCCGACCTTGATGGCGCGGTCGCCCATTTCCTTGTAATAGACGGCCGAAACTCCCTTGTTCTGCCACTCCGGCACCGCTCCGTTTATCATGAGGTCGGTGGTTTCGTAATTGCGCATTGCACGCCAGAGATGCCACCATCCGAAGGGGAGCAGCTTGCCCTTCGCCTTCTGCAGGGCCCTGGAAATCGTAGGGAAGGATATTCCGAAAGCCACGATTTCATCGTTCTCATCCAGCAGCAGACAGCTCGCCTTGTCCGATATGAATGGCATGGAATCCGCCGCTTCCTGTTCGATTTCCTTCTCGGTGAAGGGAATGAAGTTATACACCGTTTCCGAAAAGCTGTCGCTGTAGAGCCGGAAGAACTTGCGCACCATCTCCGGGTCCTTCTTGAGTTTGTCCAGGCTCCCGAAATGGAGCTTGTACCGCTCTTCCACTATCTTTGCCACGCGGCGGGCCTTCTCGGGCACGCCATGGTTCGCCACCATCCTGTACTGCAGCCAGTCGCATTCTTTCACGAAACCGAGCTGCTCCATGAGGTCGTTGTAGTAAGGATAGTTGTACAGGCAGTTGAACGGGGGGATGTTTTCATAGCCTTCGACCAGCATTCCCTGCTTGCCCAGCGTATTATAATACAGAGGCCCGTGTATGGTATCCATCCCCTGCTCCTTCGCCCACGCCTCCGCCGTCTGCACGAGAAGGCGGGCGACTTCGATGTCGTTGATGGTGTCGAACCAGCCGAAACGCACGCACTTCTTGCCATAACGCTCATTGTAGCGGGGATTTATCATCGCACAGATGCGTCCCACCACCTTCAGGCCGTCCTGGACGATCCACATCTTGCGGGTGCAATACTCCAGTGCGGCATCCTTGGTGAGGTTGCGCACTTCCCGGGTATGGAGAGCAGGCACATACTGCGGGCATCCCTTGTATAAGGTATCGGGAAAGCGCACGAACCTGATGATGTCCTTGGCATCCCGAACTTCCGTTATTTTATATACTGCCATAACTTGCAAATATAACTCTTTTTTATTTTACGCTTAGCCAATGGGGGCCGAAGCGTTCGAAGGCAGCCCTGTCCAAAGTCTCCCTGTCGTCGGGGTGCGCGATGCTTATCATCAGCCTCGCACGCTCCTGAAGCGACTTTCCATACAGGTCGACAGCTCCGTATTCGGTAACTATCCAGTGGGCGTCCGCACGGGGTGTCACGACTCCGGCTCCGGGGTTAAGCTGCGCGACAATCTTGTTCTTGCCCTTGTTGGTACGGGAAGCGAATGCCGTGATGCTCTTGCCGCCTTCGCTCATGGAAGCACCGCGAACGAATTCCAGCTGGCCTCCTGTTCCGGAGAAGATGCGGGTGCCTATGCTGTCGGCGCTTATCTGCCCGGTAATATCCACCTCCGTCGCGGAATTGATGGCCTTCATGTTCGGGTTCTGGCGGATGACATAAGGGTCGTTCACATACTTGATGTCGCGCATCAGCACATCGGGATTATGGTCGATGAACGAATACACATCGCTTGAACCGAGAAGGAAGGATGCCACTATCTTCCCCTGGTCCGTCTTCTTGCAGCTGCCGTTGATGACGCCTTTCTTGATGAGCGCGAGGAGCCCGTCGGCGAACATTTCGGTATGCAGCCCCAGATTCTTATGATTCACCAGCTGGGCGGCAAGGGCATTCGGAAGGGCCCCGATGCCCATCTGGATGCAGTCTCCGTCGTCCACGAGGGCGGCGCAGTTCTTTCCAATCAGCACTTCTGTAGGAGTAGGCTCCGCAAACGCGGCGGTCACGAGCGGGGTGTCGTCCTGCACAAGGTAATCGAACTGTTCGAGGCTGAGCAGGTCGCCATAGGCAAAAGGCACATTGGGATTGACAACGCCGATTACGATGTCGGCGCTTTCCACCGCGGCAACCGAGCAGTCGACCGAAGTGCCGAGCGACACCCTCCCCTGTTCATCGGGAAGCGACACCTGCACCAGGGCCGCACCAAGATGAATGGCTCCGCTGCGATACAGTTTCTGGCTCTCCCCGAGATGCACGGGAAGATAGTCGGCATATCCCGCATTGACATTGCCACGGACATTCGGCCCCACGAAGAAGCCCTGGTCGAAGAAGATTCCCTCGTAACGGGGCTCGCTGTACGGAGCGGGGCCTTCCGTGTGGAAGTGGTGGAAATGAAGGTCGCGCACATCCCCGGCATCGGCCCTGCGGCACAAAGCCCGGACAAGACAATGGGGCACGCTTGCAACGCTGCTCAGATGCACATGGCTGCCACTCGGAATATGGCTCACCGCCTCGTCGGCCGAAACATATTTTATTGCTTTCATGGCTTATTATTCGTATTTTTGCATTAAGCTACAAATTTAATCAAATATTCCGATGCACACAAGAGAAGAGAAGTTGGAAGCCTTTGCAAAAGCGCTTGAAATCATGGAAACCCTGAGGGCAAAATGCCCGTGGAACGCCGCCCAGACCACGCAGAGCCTCAGACCCATGACGGTAGAAGAAGTGTATGAACTTAGCGATGCCGTGCTGAGGGGCGACGACGGTGACCTTCGCAAGGAACTCGGCGATGTGCTGCTGCACATCATCTTTTACTCGCGCATTGCCGAAGAAGAAGGCCGCTGGGACATTGCCGATGTGCTGCAGGGGCTGATTGACAAAATGGTCTTCCGCCACCCGCATGTATTCGGCAACGGCGCATCGGAAGGAATGACCGAGGAAGAGGTTGCAAAAAACTGGGAGCTTATAAAGACAAAGGAGAAGGGAGGCAACCGCACCATTCTCGGAGGTGTGCCCAAAAGTTTTCCTCCCCTGCTGAAAGCATACGCCATGCAGGACAAGGCCCGCGCCGTGGGCTTTGACTGGGAGGAAAAAGAGCAGGTTTGGGACAAGGTGCGGGAAGAACTCGGCGAGGTGCTGGAGGCCGTTCAGGAGGAAGGCACCGAGCATAAGGAAGAAGAATTCGGCGACCTGCTCTTTGCCGTGGTGAATGCGGCCCGCCTCTACGATATTGACCCTTCCGTCGCCCTCGACAAGGCATGCGGCAAATTCCGCCGCCGCTTCGGATACCTCGAAGAGCAGACTCTCGCTAAGGGCATGGATCTCAAACGGATGACCCTTGCCCAGATGGATGAGATATGGGATGAAGGCAAGGCCAAAGGGCTATGAACGCCGCCTGCTTCTGAGAATGTAATACAGCACGACCGACACGGCAAACACTCCCACTCCCAAGTAGGGAATCCAGCTCTGAGGGAGGTGGAAGCCTATCTTGTCCACACATATATAGGTAATGGTGACTGATGTCATAAAGGCTGCGGGCAGCATGGTAATCAGATAGTAGAGCCTGCCCCTGTTTATTGTGAGCCATACGGTGGCGGCCCAGAGGGCGAAGCAGGCAAGGGTCTGATTCGCCCAGCCGAAATAGCGCCAGATGGTGTTGAAACCATTTTCGTCGGCAATGTTATACCAAAGCAAAAGAGCGGCAACGGCAAAAAGAGGCAGGGCGATGACAAGCCTGTTGGCGTGCTTTTTCTGCTCCAGATGAAGGAATTCGGCAACTATCAGACGGGCGCTTCGGAAGGCGGTATCACCGCTGGTAATGGGCGCAGCCACCACTCCGAGCACGGCGAGTATGCCCCCGATTACTCCGAGCCAACTCCGGCTGACCTTGGTTACCACCGCGGGCGCCGAGGCGCTGAGGTCGGAGCCTACTGCAGCCGCCCCGCCGTCAAAGAAGAAATACGACGAAACGGCAGCCCATATCAGGGCAACCACCCCTTCGGTAATCATGGCTCCATAGAAAACCGGGCGGCCCAGCTTTTCATTCTTCACGCAACGCGCCATCAGAGGACTTTGGGTGGCATGGAAACCGGAAATGGCCCCGCAGGCAATTGTAATGAAGAGGCAGGGGAAAATGGGTTGTCCTGAAAGTCCTATGGACGGGCCGCGGTTGCCAAGCCCCTCCCATAATTCCGGGATGGCAGGCCATTTGACAAAAAGGCACGCGCAGAGGGCCAGTGCCATGAAAATGAGCGCGAAAGCGAAAATGGGATAGAACCTGCCTATGAGCTTGTCGATAGGCAGCAGGGTGGCGATTATATAATAAACGAATATTATCCCGACCCATATCATGATGCTGTTGTCGGCAGTGCCAATCTTTGCCATGTCGTCGAGGATGATGGCAGGGCTGAACACGAACACGGTGCCTACGAGAAGAAGCAGCACGATTGAGAACACCAGCAGCACCGCATGGGTTCCCTTCCCAAGATACTGCCTCACGATTTCGGGAATGCCGGCACCGCCATGGCGTATTGAGAGCATACCCGTGAAATAGTCGTGCACGGCACCTGCGAAAATGCATCCGAACACTATCCACAGGAAACTCGAAGGGCCGAATTTCGCACCCATGATAGCGCCGAAAATAGGGCCGGTTCCCGCAATGTTAAGGAACTGTATCATATACACCTTCCATGTGGGCATGGGAACGAAATCTACTCCGTCGGCCTTGCTCACGGCAGGAGTCACCCGGGCGGAATCAGGCCCGAAAACCTTCTCGACGAACTTCCCGTAAAACAGGTAGCCCAGAATCAGGGCAAGCAGACAAATCAGGAATGAATACATTATTCGCTTTGTTTATTCTCGAAAAAAGAAAAATGCACCCGCCCGTAAACCTTTTCCTTCACGAAGCAGGGATGCTGACTGAAAGAATGCTCGCCGCCATGTTCAAGGATGAAATAGCAGCCGGGGTGCAGGATATTCTGCGCAAAAACCTTGTCCGGAATGGTTTCGAGACCTTCCAGGGCATAGGGAGGGTCTGCAAAAACGAGGTCGAACTTCTCGGTGCAGATAGGAAGGAAGTCAAACACATTGTCGCGCACCATGGTAACATTCGAAAGGGCGAGGCGGGCGGCTTCGCGTTTGATGAAACTGGCGTTTTCGCGGGCCATCTCCACGCAATAAACCCTGGCGGCCCCGCGGGAGGCGAACTCAAAGCTGATTGCACCCGTACCACCGAAAAGGTCGAGAACCTTCAGGTCTTCGAATTCATATTCGTTGCCGAGGACATTGAAAAGCCCCTCTTTCGCGAAATCGGTGGTGGGCCTCGCATTGTAGCGGGCAGGAAGTTCCATCACCTTCCCTTTCAGTCTGCCTCCGATGATTCTCATATCTGTCCGACCGACTTGAAATAACGGTAAAGCGACATCTCTTCCTCAGGCCCCACCAGGCTGCGCATACAAATCACGGACACCTCAGGATTGAGCTGTAGCTGCTTCATGGCAAGGAAGATATAATACTCCGCCGTGGTGAAATCCACCGCAGGAAAGACATTTGCAAGAAGCAGGCTTCCGCCCTGCGCTATGGCAAGATAAAGATAACCGTCCTTATGGGATGCCACAATCTTGTTGTAGTCGGCACATGCAGGAAGAGCCTGCAACACATAATAAAGTTCCGGATAAGCCGTAACCTCTTCTGAATCCACCTCATAGACGAGCACGGCATCGTACTGCGGAATTTCCGCCCACTTCACTGCCGAGCCCTCCTTCAAAGAGGCGACTTCTGCCAGGGATTGCCTTGCAGAAGTCGGATCAAAGAAATGCGTGGGCACCAAAGTGCACACAGGGGTGAGTATGGATACTTCCACCTCCGTTACTCCCAGTTACCTGCGTTGTTGTTCGGGGCGCTGACGGAGCCTACCTGAAGGCCCTCATAGCGGTTCTGGTCACGCCTCTCGGCATCGAGATTGATGCGGAGCTGATTGTCCAGGCCCTTGAGCAGGAGTTTGTAAGGCATCTTGGCTTCGAACAGGGGAACCTGCACGCCGGACACGGTCTTGACGATGGCATCCATCTGCACGGGCTCGCCGCCTGAGAAAGGAATGGTTGCGAGCGAATCCACATTGAAGTCGGTACGGCCAAGGAACAGGGTGTCCTTGACGGGAATCTTCGTCTCGACGGAGAACACGAGATTCCTGTCACCTGCCTCATAGAGTTTGAGGAAGTCCTCTCCCGTCATTTTCTTGCGGGACGCCTTCTTGATTTTCTCGGTGTGGATCATTGCAAGAGAGTCGTCCATGGAACCGACCTGCATCACGATTGCCATTTTACCATTGTTGTAGAAGTCCTTGAGGGAATCCACCGTGGAAGTGAATTTTCCGTTCACGCTCTTGTAAGCGACCTGGAGGGTGCGGATGTCCTTGAGGCGCTGTACGGCCACGGTTTCACGGTATGCCTTCTGCTTGTTGAAGTTTACAGGCTTCATGATACTCTGCACGATAGCCCACACCAGAAGGGCGATTACGGGAACAAGAACAATCTCAAGGATGATCTTTACTGATTTTTTCATATTGTCTTTTTTATAATTTTCGACTATATCCGCACAAAGTTAGAAATTTGATTTCTGAAATGCAATATTCTTATTAAATTTGCCCGGAAAAATCGTCAAGAATGCAGTGTATCTCCCCAAATAATGCCGCCCTGCTGTCATCGATGCTGGATGCCGCCGCAAAGCCTTGCATCGTCGTGCACACACATCCCGACGGGGATGCGCTCGGAAGCGGGCTTGCAATGCTGCACTACCTTCGCGACCGTAGGGGAAAGGACGCACGGCTTCTCATTCCGGACGAAGCCCCCTTCAGCCTGCATTTCCTTACCGGCGGAGAAGACATTACCGACGCTTCTGCAGAGACGCGGAAGGCGGATTCGCTCATCGAAAGCAGCGACCTCATATTCGTTCTTGACCTCAACGACTTCGCCCGCACCGAAAGCCTCTGCCGGGCCTTGGTCGGATCAAAGGCTCCGAAAGTCCTCATCGATCATCACCTGAACCCCGACCTCTCCCTCTTCACCCTGGCGTTTTCCGCTCCCGAAGCGTCTTCGACCTGCGAGCTCCTGTACTTTCTTCTCAGGGAAATGGAGGGTGGAAGCATTGCAGGTATTCCGGCAAAAAGCCTGTATGCAATCCTGACCGGCATCACCACCGACACCAACAACTTCGCGAATTCGGTTGGCAAGGGAACGCTTGCCGCCGCAGGCGAGCTGCTTGAAGCCGGAGTCGACAGGGAGGACATACTCCTGCACCTTTACCACGAAGACAGGATGGAACGCCTCAAGGCCGGGGCCGACCTGATAGCGAACCACATGACACTGCTGCCGGGAGGAATCTCGCTCATCATACTTACTGCCCGGATGCAGGAAGAATACGGCCTGCGCCGCGGTGAAACCGAAGGGATGGTCAACATTCCGCTTGAGGCCGGGGAAGTGAAAATGAGCATATTCCTCAAGGAGGAAAACGGATGTTTCCGGGTAAGCATACGCGCCAAACGCGGATGGTCGGCGGTAAGGATGGCAAGGGAATGTTTCGGAGGCGGAGGGCACGAACTGGCCGCGGGCGGAAAACTGCGCTGGCCCGAAGACATTCCTTCCAGGTCCAGGGATGATGCCGAAGCATATGTCCGCAGCATTGCGGCACGATTTATGCCGTAATTACAGACGCTTTAGAAAATGAATATTATGAAATTCAAATATTTGCTGACGGCCGCTCTTGCACTGAGCCTCTTGTCCTGTGCGCAGTCGTCAAAAGAAGGGAAGAATGATGCCGCAAAGGCTTATTTCGACGCCTGGGTATCCCAAAATTATCCGAATGCGGTAAAGACGCCCCTCGGCGTATATATCCTGAGCGACACCCCCGGCGCGGGAGCCCTTCCCGGCAACGCACCATTCGTGCGTCTCAACTATTCCTACTACACCCTTTCGGGCGACCTTGTATCCACCACACGGGAAGAAGTCGCCAGACAGAACGATCTTTATTCGAAAACCGCTTATTACGGCCCCGGCTTCGGTTTCAGGGGCGACGACCTCAGCCTCATGTCCGCAGGACTGGAAGAAACCGTGGCGGGCATGAGGGTTGGAGGACGCCGCATCGTAGCCGTTCCCGGATGGCTTGACGAATCCGAAAGGTACGATACCGAAGAAGAGTACCTTGAGCACTGTTCCGGAACCGACTACATATACGACATCGAACTCGTCGAAGCCATCGACGATGTTGAAGTATGGGAACAGGATTCCCTTGCGCGCTACATGGCCCGCAACTATCCCGAGGCCAGGGAAGACGCCCTTCTTACCGGCTTCTATTACATCTGCCTCGATGAGGGCAACGGCAAACCCATCGCGAACGATTCCACCGTATATGTCAACTACACCGGGCGCAGGCTCGACGGAGTAACTTTCGACACCACGGTGGCAGACACTGCAAAAGTATGGGGGCTGTCGAAGTCATCCTTCTCCCCTGCCCAGATAAACTGGTTCGCATCCGGCGGCGACTACACCTCAATCACCATGGGCAGCGACAAAAACGACGCCCTCGCAGGCTTCGCATACGCCCTCAGCAAGATGCACCAGATGGAGAAAGGCATCTGCTTCTTCTGTTCCACGCATGGATATTCTTCCACCGGGTCCGGCACGAAAATTCCCGCGTACTGCCCCCTTATCTTTGAACTGGAAATGACCGAGGAGCCCTGATGACCGGAAACAATAACGCTCCGGTTGAACTCGAAACCCGGAAAATAAGTACACTACTCAAAGAATACGCGGTTCCTGGCATCATCGCCATGACCGCGAGTTCTTTGTACAATATGGTGGACAGCATCTACATAGGCCATATCAAGGATGTGGGCTCCCTTGCCATCTCAGGCATTGCAGTCACCTTCCCCATCATGAATCTCGGGTCCGCCATAGGCACCCTGGTCGGAGTAGGCGCTTCCACCCTGGTTTCCATGCTGCTCGGGCAGAAAAACTATGTGACGGCAAACAAGGTACTCCCGAATGTGGTTACCCTCAATGTCGTGCTGGGAGCATTGTTCTCCCTGCTGGTGCTCGCATTCCTGAAACCGGTGCTGTATTTTTTCGGTGCAGGCGATGCAATCTATCCCTTTGCCCGCGACTACATGGTAATCATACTCGCCGGATTCATCATCACCCATCTATATTTCGGGCTCAACAGCATGATAAGGGCGACGGGCAACCCGAAGCTGGCAATGGGCCTGACACTGTTTACAGTCATATCCAACGCCATTCTCGACCCTCTTTTCATATTCGGCCTCGGACTCGGAGTCAAAGGAGCGGCCATAGCCACGGTGCTTTGCCAAACCATTTCGCTGGTATACAGCATCGTCTATTTTTCATCCGGCAAGAATGTCATTCACTTCGGCAGGCGCATTTTCGGTTTCAGCGCCAAGATTGCCCGGACATCCATGGGCATAGGGATGGGGCCTTTCCTGATGAACAGCGCGGCATGCCTGGTAACCATGTTCATCAACCAGCAGCTGCGCGTGTACGGGGGCGACCTTGCAATCGGAGCCTATGGCATCATCAACCGCATCTCCTTCCTTTTCCTGATGGTGGTGATGGGCCTCAATCAGGGCATGCAGCCTATCGCAAGCTATAATTTCGGGGCCGGGAAAGGCTTGAGGGTAAAGGCCGTTTACCGCCTCACGGTGGCATGGGCCACAGCCGTATGCATCCTCGGATTCCTGATTTGCGAGCTGTTCCCAGGAGCGGCAGTGTCGGCATTCACCAGCGACCCCGAACTCAAGGGCATCGCCACCCACGGCATGCGCATCATGAACATCATGTTCCCCATCCTGGGATTCCAGATAGTCAGCACCAACCTTTTCCAGTGTCTGGGCATGGTAAAGAAGAGTATCTTCCTCTCCCTCAGCCGTCAGCTCATTTTCCTGCTGCCCGCCCTGTACCTGCTCCCGCTGGCATTCGGCATCGAAGGAGTGTGGGCGAGCTATCCACTTTCCGACCTGGTGGCCTTTGCCTTTACCCTGATACTCATTATCCGTCTTATCCGTCAGCTTGAAAAGAATGAATCTGCACGATAGAAAAACCCGGGCATGCCTGGCAGCCGCAGTGCTGATATGCATCCTTCTCATCCTGCTCCCCCATAAAGGTGCAAGGAAACAGAAAGCAGAACCCACGCAGGGCATCAATGCCGTGATTACCAACGAGATGTCCGACACCGCATCGCTCGCGAAGCTCGACCGGGACATACGCTATTTCATGCAGAAATGGCAGATTCGCGGCCTCGAACTCAGCATCCTGCGCAACGACTCGCTGGTATATGCCAAAGGCTATGGTCTGGCCGACCAGTTCAGCGGAGAAGAAATGACCCCGGGCCATATCATGAGAGTGGCGTCAGTGAGCAAACTCATCACGGCGGCAGGCATCATGAAACTGGTCGAGACGGGAAAATTGTCGCTGGCGGAAAAGGTTTTCGCTCCGGGCGGAGTGCTCTCCGACACCCTCTTCACCAACCACATCACCGACAAAGGATACTACGACATTACGGTGGAGCAGCTGTTACGGCACGAGGCAGGACTCAGCATACGCAGGGGCGACCCCATGTTCACCACCCGCGACATCATGAACATCTACCATCTGAAAGAAGCTCCCGATGCCGCCACCCTCACTTCGCTTGCAGTAAGGCGCAGGCTTGGATACACCCCCGGCAAAGGGCATGAGTACTCCAATTTCGGGTATCTGCTGCTCAGCATGATAATAGAAAGAGTGGGCGGATGCGACTATGAAGAGTGGATGCAGGAAAATGTGCTGAAACCGGCAGGATGTCTGGACATGCATCTGGCGCATAACAGTTTCGAGGAGAAATACCCCAACGAGGTGCGTTACCACATGCAGGACAACGACCCGAAGGTTCCTGCTTACGACAACAGCGCCGATTCGGTGGTACGATGCTACGGCGGCAACGACATCCGGGCGCTGAAAGGCGCGGGGGCATGGGTTTGCTCCGCATCGGAACTCGCCCGCTTCGTGGCTTCCATCGACGCACGCCCCCAGGTTCCCGACATTCTCGGCAAGAAGAGCATAAGGGAAATGACAATGTACACCGAAGAGCACAAATTCGGCCTCGGATGGAACGATACCAATCCGCTTAAAGGCTGGCTTCGCACAGGTTCCATCTCCGGCACCAGCGCCTATGTCATGTACTATCCCGACGGCGAATGCTGGATACTCATTTCCAATACCCACAACTGGAAAGGCCCGAGATTTTCCCGGACCCTCCATAACTTCGTGCGGCAGTGCAAGGACCGCTACGATGCCGCCATCCCCGCACGCGACCTGTTCGAACTGATTTAGCGCAGAATCAATACAACTCCGACAGGATATACGACTTGAAGTCGTTGTCGAGTATGTATTTTGTACGGAACCAGATGTGCCCCTTTACCCAAGGGGCATTTCTGCATAATTCCAGCTGGCGATAGAACTCGCCGAATGAGGCAAAGGGAACATCGAGCCCCTTGTTGTAGGCATCATCGTGCTTGTATGCGGCAATGCCGACATATACGGGAACACCCCGGGCAATGTCTTTCCAACTGTCAAGCACCGTGCCGAAGGCGGCATTGTCGGGCCTGTCGATGGCCCAGTATATCTGAGGGGCAAGATAGTCCACGCTCCCTTCGGCCACCCACATTCTCGGGTCGGCGTAAAGCCTCAGCGTGTTTGCGAGCCGTCCGGAAGGCGATACTCCGAACCGGCTCCCCGGCTTCAGGGTATGGCTGACTTCGGAAAGCATCTTTACGACGGCATTGACAGTAGAATATCTCCAAGCATCAAGCCTGGCTCCTTTGCCGTAGCGTCTCCACGAATCAAGCTTCCAGCTGCGCTGCGCCTTCTGCAGGCCGTCGGGATAAAAATAGTCGTCGATATGAAGCCCGTCCACATCGTAACGGCCCATTATCTCTTCCGCTATGCTTTTAAGGAATTTTACCGCATCCGGAATGCCGGGGTCAAGATAGAGCGTGCGTCCGTAACGCTGAACCCATGCAGGGTGCGTTTTGCTTACATGAGTAGCGCAATGCACATCGGAAAGCTGACGGCTGACACGCAGGGGATTTATCCAGGCATGAATCTTCATGCCGCATTCGTGCGCCGCCTTTACTGCCAGTTCAAGAGGGTCATATCCCGGATTCACCCCTTCGGTGCCGGTGAGCACCGAGCTCCATGGCAGGATGTCGGAGGGATAAAGGGCATCCATGTTGCTCACCACCTGGAAAAAGACGGTGTTGCAGCCGAGTTCGGCAAGCTCCCGTATCTGCTCCACGAGCTTTAGCTGCTGGGCTATGGGAACGAAAGTGGAGTCCGGCCAGTCCAGGCCCACGACCGTGGCAAGCCATGCCCCGCGCACTTCGTCGTCGGGCGACGCGGAGCGCAGGGGCGGATTTACAGCCTTTGCCGCTGGCTGGAACGCCAGCGCAAGCATCATTGAAACGGCAGCAAGAAAACCCTTTGTCATCAATGTGTAAAGATAGAGTTTTTTTCGTAATTTTGCGGAAACTATGACCATTTATGAATACAAAGTGTCTTCTCGTATGTATCATTGCGGCTTTTAGCCTCAATGCATTTTCGGCCGAAAGAACGGCTCCTTCTAACCAAATTACCCAAGAGGATGTATTTGTCCGGGGAGCGCAGATACGCGCCCAGAAAAAACTGATTTGCTTCGACCTCGACGGAACCCTGTGCCAACAGCGCACTCCCATGAAAAAAGATGTCCGCGAGCTGCTCGACTCCCTCGGGAAGCATTACAGCCTCGTCATGATTACCGGAGGGAACAGCCCCCGCGTCTATAAGCAGATGAAGCAGTATCCGATTACCATCCTGGGCAATTACGGCATGCAGGAGAGCGTCGTGGAAGACGGCGAGTTCAAGATAATCCGCGACGATGCCTTTCAGGTTGACTCCGCATTCTTCATCGAAAAGTGCCGGTACATAAGGGAAAAGTACGGATACACCAAATACTATGGAGAGCCCCTGGAATTCCACCCGAGCGGAATGGTGACCTTCAGCCTGGTGGGCACTGCCGCTCCCCTCGATGTCAAGCTTCCTTTCGACACCGACAAGGCCAAGCGCAGGGCCATCTATCCCGAAATGCTCGAAATCTTCAAGGACTACTCCGTTTTCATCGGCGGTACCAGCTCTTTTGACATTACCCCCAAGGAATACAACAAATACGACGCTGCGGTAAAATACGCGGCAAAACTCGGGCTTACCCCCGACCAGGTCCTCTTTGTGGGCGATGACTTCGACGACGGAGGAAACGACAGCCATGTCCGCATCAATGGCATGGATTACATCCGCATATACGACTATAAGAAGACTCCCGGCCTGCTGGCGTTCCTGCTTGAGGATGATGCGAAAATCCGCACTCCCTGGGCTGACGAGGTCACGGCCCGCGGCGTACACCGCGAATATCCCCGTCCGCAGATGGTGCGCAAGGCATGGAAGAGCCTGAACGGGCTTTGGAAATATGCCGTTTCCGCAAAGGATGAAACGGTGATGCCCAAGGTACAGGGCGACATCCTGGTTCCTTTTGCATACGAATCCCAGCTTTCCGGAGTGGGCGGCAGGCTTACCGCCGATGATGCCCTCTGGTATCGCCGGAGTTTCCGCATCCCTTTCCGCTGGCGCTGGCATCACAAGGATGTAATCCTGCATTTCGGCGCCGTGGATTTCGAATGTGAAGTTTGGGTGAACGGCAAGCCTGCGGGAGTTCACAGAGGCGGATATACTGCATTTGAACTCAATATCACTCCTTATCTCAAGCATGGCCGCCAGACCGTGGAACTCAAGGTTCTTGACGGTACGGACAACAAACTCCAGCCCCGCGGCAAGCAGACCCTGAGCCCTTGGGAGGGAGGAATCTGGTACACTGCCGTGAGCGGCATCTGGCAGAGCGTCTGGATGGAAGCGGTCAGCCGCGAAGGGCATATCAGCGACTATGATGTCCTTTCAAACATCGCTGCCGGAAGCATCAGCGTAACCCCTTACGCAGAAACTGAAGGCGATGCCGACATTCTTGTGGAACTTTTGGAAGGCGGAGTGGGTTATTCCGCAGAAACGCCCGGCGGAAAGGTCCTCGCCGAAGCCCGCGTGAAAGCGGGGAATACCGCAGAGCTCAAGCCTTCCGCACTGAAACTTTGGAGCCCCGACGAGCCCTATCTTTACGGACTGCGCCTCAGCCTCCTGGAGGATGGAAAGGTGATTGACAAAGTGGATTGCTACACTGCAGCGCGGGAGATTTCCATGGTACGCGATGCAGACGGACACGAACGCATGGCCCTCAACGGCAAGGCCCTGTTCCAGATTGGCCCCCTCGACCAGGGATGGTGGCCGGACGGACTTTACACCGCACCTTGCGACGAGGCTCTTCGCTACGACCTCGAGCGTACGAAGGAGTACGGGTTCAACATGGTGAGAAAGCATGTGAAGGTGGAACCCGACCGCTGGTACACCCATTGCGACCAGCTCGGCCTGCTTGTCTGGCAGGACATGCCCAGCGTCGACCTCTGCAATCCCCGTTCCGACTGGGCCCAGGGCATAGACAAATATGACGCAGGTTTTTCCGACCAGCTTGAGCCTGAAGCCCGCGAGAACTTCATTTCCGAATGGGGCGATGTCATCCGTCAGCACAGGAAATTCCCTTGCATCGTGGTATGGGTGCCCTTCAATGAAGCCTGGGGACAGTTCGACACCAAGGGTGTGGTAAGCTATACGAAAGAACTTGACCCTTCGCGCCTTGTCAACATGGCATCCGGCGGCAACTGGATTTCCAATGCCGGGAGCGACATCCTCGATTCGCACCACTATCCTAATCCCAAGATGCGCATCTGGGATCCGGCCCTTGTCAATGTCCTCGGCGAATTCGGAGGCATCGGCCTTCCCGTGGAAGGACATACCTGGCAGCAGAGCCGTTTCTCCGGTTGGGGATATGTCAAGATGAGTACCGTGGAGGAGTCAACCGCGAAATACGAGGATTACCTGCAGCAGCTTCTTCCCATAATCAAGGAAGGATGCGCCGCCGCGGTGTATACACAGACCACTGATGTGGAGCGCGAGCTCAACGGCCTCATGACCTACGACCGCAAGGTGGACAAACTTATTCCCGAAAGGGTATCTGCAGCAAACAGGGTAGCCATAGATGCTCTATAGCTACCCCGTCTGCTTTCTATCGTAGTAAAGATTATTTTGCATCCATCGCCTGGCAGGCGGTGATGGCAATCATCTTGTAAACATCATCAACGCTGCATCCGCGGCTGAGGTCGTTCACCGGCTTGGCTATGCCCTGCAGGATGGGGCCGATGGCATCGGCACGGCCCAGGCGCTGGACAAGCTTATAGCCGATGTTTCCCACTTCCAGGTTGGGGAAGACGAGTACATTCGCATTGCCTGCGATTTCAGAACCGGGAGCCTTCTTCTTGCCGACCGAAGGCACGAGAGCCGCATCGGCCTGGAGTTCGCCGTCAATCTTGAGCGAAGGGTCAAGTTCCTTTGCGAGGGCAGTGGCTTCAACAACCTTGTCGACAACCTCATG
This sequence comes from Bacteroidales bacterium, assembly GCA_017469425.1. Taxonomy (GTDB): domain Bacteria; phylum Bacteroidota; class Bacteroidia; order Bacteroidales; family UBA932; genus Cryptobacteroides. The sequence goes on along the minus strand of JAFUGJ010000034.1, from coordinate 24,651 downwards.
TTTTGCCGAACCCTTGGTGGAGAAGGAAAGCATGGCTACGCGGGGCTCTTCAAAACCTGCCACGCTCTTCGCCGTGCGGGCGGTGCAGACTGCAATCTGCGCAAGCTGGGAAGCATCGGGAGCGGGAGTGACTGCAACATCCCCGATTACGAGCACGCCGTTTTCGCCATATTCGGGAGTCTGGGTAATCATCAGCATTGCTCCGCTCACGCAGGTGATGCCGGGGGAGCATTTGATGATTTGCAAGGCAGGGCGCAGAGTGTCGCCTGTCGTGGAAAGGGCGCCGCTAATCTGTCCGTCGGCATCGCCGCTCTTGATGATGAGGCAGCCGAAATAAAGCGGATTCAGCACGGTCTGGCGCGCCACTTCGATGGTCATGCCCTTTTTCTGACGCAGTTGGAAAAGGAGCTGGGCGTATTCTTCGGTCTTCTCTGAAGTAGCGGGGTCGATGATGGTGGCCTTGCCTATGTTCTTCAGGCCGAGCTTGTCTGCAAGGGCAAGAATCTCGGCAGGATTGCCGATGAGGATGATGTCGGCAAGGGCATCGGCAAGGGCCCTGTCGGCTGCGGTAATGGTACGCTCTTCCAGCGATTCGGGAAGAACGATGCGCTGCTTGTTGGATTTTGCCCGCGCAATTATCTGATCAATAAGTGCCATATCTTTATTTTGCTACAATGTTCATGGTGTCGAGGGCTATCATCAGTTCCTCTTCGGTGGGGATAAGGGCAACCTTTACTTTGGAGTCGGGAGCGCTTATCATCGCTTCGTTGCCGAAGGCTTTTTCGTTGGCTGCGTAGTCGAGCTTTACGCCAAGGGAACCGAGTTTGTCGCACACGCGGCGGCGGACCTTGTGGTTATGCTCACCTATGCCCGCAGTCCAGACTATGAGGTCTACCCCGTCGAGAACCACGCTGTACGCGCCGATGAGCTTTACTATGTCGTAGGTCAGCTTGTTGATTGCAAGCCTTGCCCGCTCATTTCCGGCAGCGGCGGCATCTTCCGTCTCACGCATGTCCGAACTCACACCTCCAAGCCCGATGAGGCCGCTCTTCTTGTTCATGATTGCGGTCATCTCGTCGGGAGAGATATTGTCTTTCTTCATGAGGTAAGGGAGCACATTGCAATCGACATTGCCGCAGCGGGTTCCCATAATCATGCCCTCCAGCGGGGTGAAACCCATGGAGGTGTCGACGCACTTGCCATTGAGCACGGCGCTTACCGAAGAGCCGTTTCCTATATGGCAGGTTATGATTTTGGAATTGTTGATGTCGATACTCGCAAATTCGGCTCCCCTGCGCGACACATACTGGTGCGAAGTGCCGTGGGCGCCGTAACGGCGGACATGGTAGTCGGTGTAATACTTATATGGAAGAGCATACATGTATGCATAGTCCGGCATGGTCTGATGGAAAGCGGTATCGAACACCACAACCTGGGGAGTCTTGGGGAGCACCTTGGTTATGGCATGGATACCCAGAAGGTGAGCGGGATTGTGAAGAGGAGCGAAGTCGCAGCAGATTTCAATCTTGCGAAGCACATCATCGTTCACGAGGCAGCTGCCGTCGAAAAAGTCGGCACCCTGCACGATACGGTGTCCTACCGCATCCACATCGTCAAAAGAGCCAAGCACCCCGTGGTCCGGGTCCACCAGGGCGTCCATGACCAGCTTCATCCCGAGGGAATGGTCGGGAATGGGCAAAACTTTCTCGAAGGTCTCCCTGCCTTTGGGCCTGTGGGTGATATTGCCCTCGGGAAGGCCGATTTTCTCTACCAGGCCCTTGGCCTTCACTTCGTAATCGGAAGCACTCTTCATGTCGAAGAGCTGATACTTGATTGAAGAACTTCCGCAGTTGATTACAAGAATTATCATATGGTGTGATTATGTTATTTCCGTAGCTTACAAATATAAGAAATAATGCGTATTTTAGCAAGCGGTAACAAGGTGTTGACAATATGCGAAGCACTGCTCCCATAGTGCCGCTGTCATTCTCCTTTGCCGCAGGTGTTGCGGTCGTTGAATTCGCAGCCCTCCCCCACAGTTTGCTGCAAGCGGCCTTTCCGGCATGCGCCATATTGCTGGCCGGATTGATGCTGCGGCCTTCGGACAAAGGGGCCTTTGCCCTTTTCTTCGCCCTGGGCCTGTCGTGTGCAGCGCTGTCTTCCCTTCCCGGAGCAGGGTTCAGCTCTCCGGGCTTTATACGGACAAGCCTGTCCGCCACCGAAAAACTCATTGTATCGGTTCCCTTTCCGCACGGGCAGACCGCAGCCCTGCTGCGCGCGCTGCTCACAGGACAAAGGGACATGCTTGCAAGGGAAACGGCGGCTGTGTTCAGGGATGCAGGAGCATCGCACATTCTTGCGCTCAGCGGGATGCATCTCGGCATCATCTACCTCATGCTCGGAAAAGCGTTGTCGCTCATGGGCAGGAGCAGGGTGGCATGTGCCATACGCAGCATCCTTCTAATCGGAGCCTGCTGTTTTTATGCATTCATGACGGGGGCCTCCCCTTCCATTGTCCGTGCCCTCCTTTTCATAGTTTTCAACGAATGGCTGAAGCACAGTCCGGGGCGCACGCGCCGCCCGGTGGCAATCTGGAGCGCATCACTCATGATTCAGCTGGGGTTCTCACCGGAATCGATACTCTCCGCGGGATTCCAACTCAGCTACCTGGCGATGCTCGGCATATTCACGGTATATCCTCGCCTGGAAGCATTTTACCCCGAAGGACGCGGTCCGGTGAGATGGATGTGGAAAACGATGGCGCTATCGCTCTCCTGCCAACTGTTCACCGCACCCTTGGCGTGGATTCGATTCGGTACTTTCCCGAAGTATTTTTTGCTGGCCAACCTCATGGCAATGCCCCTGACCTGGGCGCTGATGCTGTGCGGAGCGGCCACGCTGCTGCTTAGCGCCGCAGGCATCTGTCCTTCCCTGCTTGTCAAAACAACTGACAGCCTCGCATTGGTACTGCAAGGCTGTCTGGAAATCATATCGTCAATGTAGAAAGAATCAGCGGACGCATCGCACCGACGCCCGTACCGAATTCTTGCCGAGGACGCTGGCGAAGATGTCGGGTTTGTCAACATAGATGTAGCGGGCACGACCCATGAGGGCACCGTCGGCATCGGCAGTCCAGAAAATCGCGAAATCATTGAACCCGGTGAACTCGGCGCCGTTTTCGTCCACGACCGCATATCCCGCGGGGATGGCGGAAAACTTCGATGAATTAGTGATTTTGACTGAAGGCCAGAATTCCCACATCTTGTCGCCATTGAAATAAATGTCACCCATGAGGGCACCGGACCCTTCAGTGATGCTTCCGTCGGCGGCGACCTTTGCACCGAAAGCCTTCGCAAGCGCAACGAAATCAGCATCGGAAGGCAGATGCCATCCGGCAGGGCAGGCGGCAGCAGCCTCATCCCAGGTATAATACTGACCGAACAGGGTGGAAAGGGTGCTTTCGTCCTTGTAAGCCATGCCTGCACCTTCGTAGGCAAGGTTGCTTATCATCCAGTCGGTGCCGTCCACGGTATTGAAGTAATAGGGCTTGCCGTCGCGAGCGTCGGTAAAAGTACCGATGGCATCCAGGAAGCCGTAGCCGGTGAGCGAACCATTGTCGAGCTCATTGTCGATGATGGTGAACGACTTTGTAAGCGATTTGGCGGAATATCCTTCGGCCCAGGCATAGACGGCTATGGAAAAAGTTCCGACGGTATCGACATCCACGACGAAATCGAAAGCCTTGTCAACGGATGCGGGGTCGCTCTCCAGCCTCACCGTATCGGAAACGCTCGTGAAGGGATTAATCCACCTCACGGAAAGCAAGGTGTCGGAAGAATCCTCACGGTAAACGCCCCTGGGTACGATGTGGATGACATCGCCGTACTGCACATAAGAGGGCATGTCATAAGTCAGCGAGCCTCCGACATAAGGGGTTGAAGACGACGAGCGTTCTTTATGGCATGAAGCCAGCGCCAGAAGTACTGCCGCCGGAAGAAGGATGCGGGAAATTCGCAAAAATTTCATTTCAATATCTTTAGTACTGCAAAGTTAGTACAAATATTTTGCCTAACTCAAACTAAGTTCAAAATCAGCGTTGCGGGCAGCCGCAGGCCGGTGCGTAATACAAATCACGGTTTTGCTTCCTCCGCAGCGCGACGCAATGTTCGCAAGCATGCGCGCTTCGGTATCCTCGTCAAGTGCGGAGCTCGCCTCGTCGAGCACGAGTATGCCTCCGGGCCTGAGAAGGGCGCGGGCAATCGCTATCCTCTGGGCCTGCCCTTCGCTCAATCCTCCTCCCACCTCGGCGCAGGAAGAGTCGAGCCCGTCCGGGAGTTTCCGGACAAACCCGGCTTCGGCTGCATCAAGCACATCCCAAAGGGCATCGTCGGATGCGGAAGGATCTGCAAGCAGGAGGTTCTGGCGGATGGTTCCGCTCATAAGGCTGTTTCCTTGCGGCACATACATGAAATTGCACAGCGTGGCGGGGCCTGCCGGAGTGGGCGGATCATAGAGTTCAACCGTGCCGGAGCTCGGTTTCAGAATGGACATCAGCACTTTTACGAGCGTACTCTTGCCTATTCCGGTAGGCCCTGTCACGGCGGTGAAACTACCCGGCTTGAAATCGAAATCAAGATTCTCGAAAACGGGCACTTCCGAATCGGGATACCGGAATGAGAGCGAGCGTATCCTGAGACCCGGAGCGCCGGGAATCAGGACGGGTTCAGCCTTGTCTTCCTGCTGCATGGCCGTAAGATCCATCAGGCGGTCCTGCGAGGAGAGGGCACGGATAAATGCAGGTATCTGCTGGGTAAAACTGCTAACGGGGCGCTGTACCTGACTTACAAGCTGAAGGAAAGCGGTCATCATGCCATAGGTGACGCTGCCCTCCCTCAAGCCGTAAACGCTCCAGATGAATGCAGCGGCATATCCGGCCATGAAGCCAATCTGGAGAAAGCCCCTCGAAATGGCATTGTAATTTAGCCGGCTGATGGTTTTGGACTGGACATCGTCCTGAAGGTCGTCCAGGGTGAGGGTAACTTCGTCGATGCCGCCCATGGAGCGCACAACCATACGATGCTGGATATTCTCCTGCATATGGGCCTGCACCTTGCTGTCGCCCTTTCGAATCTCATTTGTGAGGAAACGCGTCTTCCGGAAAAACAGGCGGCTGCCTATCACCGCCACCGGCATGATAAAAACAAGTATCCATCCCAGTTCGGCCGACATTGCGAACAGGAAAACGGTGGCGGCGACAAACCTGCACACCGTTACGATTATCTGCGGCAGCGAACTCACGGTAAAATCCACCACAACCCTGATGTCTTCCTCAAGACGGTTCACGGTGTCGCCACTGTGGAACTTTTCGCGTCCGGTCCAGATGCTGTTCATCACCTTGGAAAACACTTCGGAGCGCATCCTGTTGCGGGCAGTAACCTCTATATATCCGTCCCAGTACCTGGATACTATGCCCAGCAAAGCCTGCCCGAGCATAATCGAGACAAAAACGAGCACCGCAACGCCCAGGCCCATCGAGGCGTCGGCCCCGGTGGCAATATCCACAACATGCTTGCTCACCCACACGAATGAAAGCGACAGGGCGATTTCGAGCAGTCCGAACAAACAGCTCAGGGCCACCTTCCACCTCATTGGACGGAGGGTGACCAACATTTCCCTGAAGCACTCGCGGAACGGTCTCATTTGCTGATTATGCCTATTTCAAGCCATTTGGCGGCAATTGCTTCGGCATCCTTTGCAGCCCTTTCCTCCTCGACATCATACTCTTCAAGAAGCAGGCGGGTGAGATTCCCTACTTCGAAAGAATCCATCTCCTTCACCGCCTTCCAGAGATAAGCGGCAGATGCATTCAACGAAATCATGTGATTGAAGTCGACCTGCGCCGGACCTTCCCCAACAATGATATACTCCTTGCCGAGGGAACGAAGAACAAAGCCATCAACAGTTTTCATGTCACTTAATATGTTTGATTATCTTAAATACCTTCAACAGCACCCTGCGGGCCGGCCTGGGAAGGGCAGTCCAGCACCTCCAGAGCCTCTGCCATCCAGCTGAAGACGGATTCCTTACCCGTCCCTTCTCCGAGCGGATTTCCTTGACCCTGGCCTTTACCGCAGCCTGCGGGCAGGATTCTGCCGAGTCCAGGTTCCCGTCACCTTTGAGCCGCACGATGCCATTGTCAATACCCGTCACCCGGTGCAACACATAATGTCCGCTCCCGTCAAGGTCGGCAAGGGCAATGTCTCCCCTCTTCAAACTTTGAGCCAGCACGAGCAGCACGCTGTCACGCCCTCCGACGATGAACGGAAGCATGCTGATTCCCTTGGTGGGAATCCACACCTCCTTGCCTTCCGCAACCAGCTCCGACACGCCGTCGAGCATCAGCTTGTTCGGCAGCACCCTCTTATTCATACAAAGCAAGCAACTCGGATGAACTTACCCTGGCTGCGTCCTCGTCGGGCCGGCAATCCAGCACATAACATGGAGAAGATGTAGCAAGGAGTTCGAAACTCTCATGAAGCCGGGCAGCCATGAGCGGGTCGCCCTTGAAGCCGGAACTCGATGAATAAAGCAACGCATAAGCCTCGAATACGCTGAGACGGCTTATATTGTTTTCGGAGCAGCGGCGTATGCGCACGAAAGCCCCGAGGGGATAATGTTCGTTCTTGTAGCATGGCGTCTTGCCGCTCCAGGGCGAACCGTAAACTACCACGCTGCCGTCAGGGAACACGCGCACTATAGGATTATCGTCGTTGAGCAGGCTGCTGCCTTCCACATACTTTAGCCACAGCCCGCTGTGGGTGCTCTTGCCCGTACCGCTCGCAGCCATCCAGAGGAAGGCCCTGCCGCGGTTGACGATGACGGAGGCATGCAGTTCCAGCGTTCCCAACGAGGCTGTGCGGAAGGCGAACATGAGCATCAGCGCATTGTTCAGTCCAAATAGGGCGGACTTGGGGTTGAGGATTTCCACTTTCGCGCTGTTGAATCCGGAATCGGAAACCACTTTTGCAGCAATGGGGGCGGTTCCGTAAGGCGCGACCTCGAACATCCATCCTTTTTCCCCTTTATAAAGCTTCACGAGCGGCTGGGCGGGATCGCTGCTTCCTCCATAAACCAGCTCGCAGGCCGGAGACTGCACGCTGCCGACTACTTCCACGGTAAAGACGGGTTCGCCGTCCTCCTCCGCCTTGAAAGGCTCGTACTGGGAAAGCTTCCGGCACAGCGGCGAATCATCGGGGAGGATGAGCCGGAAAAGGTGGTCTGCAACTTTATAAAAAATCGTCATAGGGGTACAAAGATAATTAAAACTTTTATCATTATCTTTGCGTATTATGAACGAAAACGAGAATACCATAAACGAAAACTCCATCAACCTGGAGTACAATACCCAAAGAGAAGCCCTGCCCATGACCGAATACGGGCGCAATGTGCTCAAGATGGTGGACCACCTCAAGACCATCCCCGACCGCGACAAACGCAGCGAGCAGGCCAGGGCCGTGGTCAAGACCATGGAATTGCTGAATCCGTCCGTCCGCTACCAGGACGACTGGGAGCACAAGCTTTGGGACCATCTTTTTATGATTGCAGGCTTCGACCTTGACATCGATTCACCATTCCCCTCCCCTGTCAAGGAGGAATTCGACACCAGGCCGGTCACCATCCCCATGAAGGGAACGAAAATCAAGGCCACCCACTATGGAAGAAACATCGAGAAAATAATCGATTTGCTATGCTCCGAACCTGAAGGAGAAACCAAGACCGCGATGATTCTGTCGCTGGCAACCTATATGCGTACCCAGTACCTCATCTGGAACAAGGACAGCGTGGCCGACGAAACCATTTTCAGCGACATCGAAAAACTGTCCGACTACCGCATCAAGGTTCCTGAAGGGCTGAGCCTCAAGGGAATCGCGCAGGATGCCAATTTCTCCCGCCCCACTCTCGGAATCAGGCCCCAGAACGGCGGAGGCAAGAATCGCAACTTCAAATACGGCAACCGCAAGGGCAAGAAAAGATGAGAAAATTCCTGGACTACCTGGCATTCTGGCGCAGATGGGACGACCGTGAAAGGCATACGGCAAAGATCGTCCTGGGCCTGTCCGTGGCCGTGCTGGCCATTTTCGTGAGTGTTTCGTGCCTGTCGTACCTTTTCCACTGGAAGCAGGACATGAGCCTGCTTAGCGACCCTGCCATGATGGACAGCGGCACCTCCGTAGGCAATGCCGGAGGCAAGCTGGGGTACAGGCTGGGGCATCTGCTGGTAGGAGAGCTTTTCGGACTCGGCAGCTTTGCCTTCATAGTCATTCTCGCCGCAGTGGCAGCGAGGCTTATCGCAGGACGATGGAACTACTCGCTGCTCAAGACCACGCTCATCTCGCTCAGCGGGGCATTCACGGTATCGGTGCTGCTGGCCTTTGCAGGCCGGATTGCCGGGCTGGACAATGCCTTCGGCGGAGGACTCGGAGGAGAATGCGGCAAACAGCTCGTCATCTGGGGCGGCAACCTGTTCGGCACGGTCGTGAGCGGCATACTGGTGCTTTTGCTGCTATGCTGCTGGTTGTTTCTGTGCAGCCGCCGCTTTACCGACTGGGTTTACAATCTCGGCAGCAGTGAAGATAAAATAAAGGTGCAGGATATTCCTGATTTCATAGAGACAGAGAAATACGAAGAACCCGAGCCCGAAACTCCTGCAGTTTCCGAAGAAACCCCGGATGTCGGGGAGGCCGAAGAAGCTGAACAGGGTGAAGCCGTAGAAGAAGATACGGAAGACAACAAGGACATCACCCGCATAGACGATGCGGAAGGCACCCTGGAGAAGGACAATTATGAACAGCTCCCTCCTATCAACAACCGCCTGGATCCGCCCGAAGGGCTTCCCAAATTCAAGGTTCCTTCCATCGACCTGCTGGAGTCGCATGCTTCCGACCGCAGGATGGTGAGCAATGAGGAGCTGATGCGCAACAACAACAAAATCCGCGCGACCCTCAAAAACTACAAGATAGAGGTGACCGAGGTGAAGGCCCAGGTAGGGCCTACGGTAACGCTCTACAGGGTGACACTCGCCCCCGGAGTGAGGATTTCGGAAGTGAAGAAGCTGCAGGAAGACATTGCCATGTCGCTGAACGCCAAGGGAGTGCGCGTGGTAACCCTGTCCGACTCCGTGGGCATTGAAGTTGCCAACGATTATGCTTCGATAGTGCCTCTGAAGAGCCTGCTCAACAGCGAAGCGTTCCGCACCAGCAAATACGAGCTTCCCGTTTCCATCGGCTACACCATTACCCAGGAAGTGAAGGTGTTCGACCTTGCCGATGCCCCGCACCTTCTGGTTGCCGGTGCCACCAAACAGGGAAAATCGGTGGGCCTCAACATCATCATCACCTCCCTTCTCTACGCGAAACATCCGTCGGAACTCAAGTTCGTGTTCATAGACCCCAAGATGGTGGAATTCTCGCCATACAACAAGCTTCTCAAGCACTACCTTGCAGTTCTGCCGTACAACAGCGAGGAAGAAGAGCAGTCGCGGGCTATCGTGAAGAATGCCAAGGACGCCGAAACCACGCTCAAGAGCCTCTGCGTGGAGATGGACGAGCGCTACATGCTGCTTAGCAAGGCCGGAGAGAACAAGATTACCGACTACAACGACAAGTACAAGGCCCGCAAGCTGAATCCGAAGAACGGACACAGGTTCCTGCCTTATCTCGTTACCATAGTCGATGAATATGCCGACCTCACCATGACCATGGGTGCAAGCCCGGAGGTGAGGGCCGCATCCAAGAGCATCACCAACTCCATCATCCGCCTCGCCCAGAAGGGCCGTGCAGCAGGCATCCATGTAATCATCGCCACCCAGCGTCCGTCCGTGGATGTCATCTCCGGTGTCATCAAAGGCAACTTCCCTCTGCGAATCGCCTTCAGGGTAGCATCGCGCACCGACTCCATGACCATCCTCGACTCCCCCGGAGCCGAAAAACTCATAGGCCGCGGCGACATGCTTCTATCCGCGGGCATCGACAACGAACGAATCCAGTGCGGTTTTGTCAGCAATACGGAAATCAAGGCCATCACCGCATTCATCGGCGAGCAGGAAGGCTATGCAAAGAGTTACAACACCCCCTATTACCTGCCCGAAGTGAAAGAGGACAAGGAAGATGGCGGCGCGAAGGGCGAACTCGGCGACCTCGACGAGCGGTTTGAGGAGGCCGCCAAGCTGGTGGTCACCACCCAGAAAGGCTCCACATCCGACCTGCAGCGCAGGCTGGGCATGGGATATGCCAAGGCGGGGCGCGTCATGGACCAGCTGGAACAGGCCGGAATCGTCGGCCCGCAGGAAGGGAGCAAGCCTCGCACGGTTCTTGTACAGAGCCTGGACGAACTCGATACACTGATAGCCAATTTGAAAGATGCGTAAACTTTTAGCCATACTATCATTCGGAATGCTGCTCTGCACGGGTGCGGCGGCGCAGTGCAATGCCAAGGCAGCGGAAGAACTCTCTTCCATGCTGGACAGCTGCAGGCTGATGATAACATACAACTATTCCGACCTCGGAGGCAAAGTGCTCGGAAACGGCACCGCCGTGGTCCAGCAGAACAAATACATGGTCACGGAGGGCAACGCAATATATATATGCAACGGGCTTACCCGCTGGACCATGCTCAACGACACCCGCGAAATATATATAGAAAACGCAGGTGGCGACGATGACATTTTCGGCAACCTGAAGGCCCTGGCGGACAAAGTGCAGGATTTGAAATTCGATGGCAGCAACATCTCCTTTATCCTGACTCTCCCCGGTTTTTCCGACGGCATACGATGCTCGGCCAGGATAGACAGGCAGCCGGTCAATCCTGATGCCGAGTTCGAAATCAAGGAAGGAGTCCTGAAACTGCCGGGCTGGGTTGTAACCGACCTGCGATGACGCCCTTTCTCAAACAAGTTGCCAAGCATTACCATCCGGCCCCGAACATCAGCCGGATGTGTTTTGTTTTTCCGAACAAAAGATCGCTGGCTTTCTTCCGAAAATACCTGGCAGAATGCTCCGCAGCCGCCAGAAAGGCGATAGCAGCTCCGGACTGCCTTACCATAAACGACTTTTTCGTTTCCCTCGACTCGCTTCGCAGCGGCGACCGCATTTCGCAGCTCATAACCCTGTACGACTGTTACAAAGAGCTGAATCCCGCCGCAGAAAGCCTCGATGAATTTCTCTTTTGGGGAGGGGTCCTGCTCAGCGATTTCGCTGAAGTTGACAAATACCTTGTAAACGCTTCGCACATTTTCACGAATGTGGGAGACTACCGGCGGATGCAGGACAGCTTCGATTATCTCAATCCCGCGCAGAAACACGCTATGGAGCAGTTTCTGGGGCATTTTGCATCGCCAGGCGAATATAAGGAGCGTTTCCGCAGGATTTGGGACATACTTCTTCCCCTTTACACCAACTTCAACGCCTGCCTCTCTGAATCCGGGCTCGCCACCGAGGGGATGATTTACAGGAGAATTGCCGAGAGGTGCAATTCCGAAGCGGTATCCGACATTCTCGGCAAGGTCTATCCCGACACCGAAAAATTCATTTTCGTCGGGCTGAACGCGCTCAACGAGTGTGAGAAAAAACTGCTTCGCAAGATGCGCGACGCATCCCTGGCGGAGTTCTGCTGGGATTTCCGTTCCGACGAAATCCGGGATTCCGCCAATCGTGCATCTTTTTTCATGGCCCGCAACCTGGAGGAATTTCGAAATGCGTTCGAAACCGATGCGGAGGGTCTGTCCAGGCCGGTCGTAAATGTGGTGAGCGTACCTTCCGCCGTAGGCCAGTCCAAACAGCTCCCCGCCATTCTCGGAAAGGATGCCGGCATCGAAACCGCCGTGGTGCTGCCTGAAGAGAGCCTGCTGCTGAATGTGCTGAATTCGATTCCTGAAGATATTCCGGACATCAATGCCACCATGGGCTATCCCATGAAAGGCAGCGAATTCCATGCTCTTCTGAAAGACATTGCAGCAATGCAGCTCAATGTCCGTGACAAAGACGGGCAGACCTTCTTCTACCATAAGTATGTATGGGGAATTTTCTCCAACGGCATCGTGCACAAGCTGCTGGGGAAAGAGGGAAACGATTTTGTAAAAAGTATAAAAAGTGCTGCCCGGTACTATATCCCGGCGGCTGATTTTGCCGGAAATGACTTGCTGGAATTCATCTTCCGCCCTGCAACGGACATCGCGCAGTACCTCCGTTCACTGACATTCGCCCTTGCCGGAATGATGCGTGAGGACGGCTCCATGCAGATGGAGCTCCAGTTCGCGATGTATGTTTACAAGGCCGTAACCCGCCTCGCGGACATAAATCCCCGGATTCAGGCAAGGACCTGGTGGCGCCTCTTCGACCAGCTGATATCCGGCACATCCGTTCCTTTCGAAGGCGAACCTCTGAAAGGTCTCCAGATAATGGGCCCCCTGGAGACCAGAGCACTGGATTTCGACAAGCTCATCATCCTGTCCTGCAACGAAGGCATCTTCCCGAGAAGGTCGGTCGGCGCGTCATTCATCCCCGCCGAGCTGCGCAAAGGCTTCGGGCTCCCCACCTATGAATACCAGGACGCAGTCTGGGCATACTACTTCTACAGGCTGATACAAAGGGCATCGGAAGTGTGGCTGTTGTTTGATTCCCGCACGGAACTGAGCCGCAGCGGAGAGCAGAGCCGCTACATCCGGCAGCTTCAAATGCTCTACGGCTTTGAAATACGAAGCCATATCATCGAGTCCGAAATCGCTCCGGGAACTTATGAAGACTCCATCGCCAAAACTGAAGGCGACATCGACATTCTCCGTTCCGGACAACTGTCCGTAAGCGCCCTCCAGGCATATCTGGCATGCCCCGCAAAATTCTACTATTCAAAGATACGAGGGCTCAAAGCCGCCGATGAAGTGAGCGAGAATCTCGATTCCGGCATGATAGGAAGAGTGCTCCACAGCACTTTGGAAACCCTGTACAAAGGCAGGGGGAAAATTACAAGGGATTACCTGAAAAGCCTCATGGACGGCGATGCCTCGTACCGGCCCTTGGTAAAGGAAGGCATAATGAAAGAACTCAGGGCCGACGAGGTGACCGGCAGGAACCTGATATTCGAAGAACTGATTTGCAGCTATGTCCGTCAGGTACTCAAGACCGACCTTGACATGCTCGACAGTCACCACAGGTCCGCTTTTGACATTCTCGGAACCGAACTGCGTAAAACCGCAAGAATCGAAGGGCTGGAATTCGTGGGCGTGGTGGACCGAATCGACAGCTTCGAGCCCGGCACGGTCAGGATTGTGGATTACAAGACGGGCAAAGTGCTCGACAGCGAGCTTGACATCAACGACGACAATGCCCATGGCGTAGTGGATGCCTTGTTCGGGGACAAGAACAAGGACAGGCCGAAAATCGCCCTGCAGCTTTATATCTACGATGTGCTGATGGACGGAGACCCCGCCGTCGCCGGAAAAAGGATTGAAAACAGCATCTATCAGACCACGAGGATATTCCGTGAAACGCCGAAGGGCACTCCGCGCAGCGAAGAATTCTGCCGCCTGATGAAAGATGGCCTGAAAGACCTTCTGCAAAAAATCTGCGACCCGGCCATCCCGTGGACAAGGACATCGGAGCCTGATACCTGCAAATATTGTGACTTCAAAACCATCTGCGGAAAATGATAAAGATTCTGAAAGCCTCCGCAGGGTCCGGAAAAACTTTCGCCCTCGCCCAAAACTACCTGGCACTGCTTACCCAGCGCTACGCCTACAGGCATATACTTGCGGTCACATTTACCAACAAGGCTACTGCCGAAATGAAAGGCAGGATACTGAAGTTCCTCTCCGAGTCCGACCTTGAAGAACACCGCCAGACACTTGCCGACATCCTGCACGACTACAGCGCCTTCGCAGTAAGTACCATAGACCGCTTTTTCCAGCAGGCGCTCAAATCCTTTGCCCGGGAAATCGGGCATGTGGCCGACTACCAGATTGAACTCGACCGCCAGCTGCTCGTAAACGAATCCATGGACCGAATCCTGGATTCTCTCACGAACGAACAGAGCGATGTACTGGAATGGCTGAAAAACAGCGTTTCGGAAAGCCTCAAGGAGGGCCGCAAAGTTGAACTGGAAAAAGAGCTTTACGAGCTCGGAGGCAGGTTGATGAACGAAGAGAGGCGAAGACTGAGTGAAGAGCATGGCCTCGAGCCCTCGCAGGCATTCAACAAGGAAAAACTCTCGGCGCTGCGCACATGCTGCCGTGAAATAATCGCCTCATTTACCAAAGATGTCAACGAAAAGGCGAAGGAAGTACAGGTGAACGGCAAACGCGCACAGGGCAGCCTGGCAGCATACCTCCGTGGCTTCAAAGTGTGGGAAGTCATCCCACAGCCCGGAATCTCGCTTTCGAAAGAAGCCGCGGGCTCGGCATTCATGGACCTGTTCGAATCGGAACGCTTCAGCTGGTACAACACCGCAGTAATGCTTCGCGACCAGGCATTCAGCCTCGGTCTGGCTTCCGAATTCTTCAAATCGTTCGATGCCCTCCTGAAAGAAAAAAATGTGCTCAGCCTCGACGAATCCAATGTCATCCTCAAAGACATCATTGCCGGGAGCGATGCGCCATTCGTCTACGAGAAACTCGGTGTCCGCTATGAGAATTTCCTGCTCGACGAGTTCCAGGACACATCCCTGATACAGTGGGATAATTTCCGGCCTTTGCTTGCGGAGAGCAATGCAGGCGGGCACGACAACCTGGTCGTAGGCGATGTCAAGCAGAGCATCTACCGCTGGAGAGGGTCCGACTGGACTCTTCTCGCCCGTGAAGTGAAGGGCGCCTTCCCCAACGCTGCAGAGAAACCCATGGAAGACAACTGGCGCAGCCTTAGGACCATCGTGAATTTCAACAACGACTTCTTCCGCATGGCTGCAGCCGAGACCGGACTGCGTGAACTCTATGCGGATGTAAGGCAGAATGTGCGCAGCGACGATGCCCAAGACGGTTTCGTGCGGGTGAGCTTCTGCGACAAGGACGAAATGGACGACAAAGTCCTGGAGTCGGTTCTTGCAGCCAGGGAAGCCGGTGCGAAATTCGGAGACATTGCAATCCTGGTGCGTAGGAAGAAGACGGGAACCAAGGTCGCGGGAAAGCTGATTTCAGCAGGCATCCCCATAGTTTCCGACGATTCCCTCACGCTGAAATCCTCCCTCATAATCCGCAAGCTGATGGGGATTCTCGCCAACCATGAGAATCCCGACGACAGAATCAATGCATTCCTGTCCGAAAGGGAGAAAGTGGATTTTCCGGAGAGCTACCATTCCCTGCCTGACTTATGTGAAGAACTGCTGCGCCAGCTCCGCGATGCCGACCCTGCCGTTTTCGACGGAGAAGCCCTCTATATCCAGGCTTTCATGGACGACCTGCGCGAATGGACGGATGCGGGAGGAAGCGAGCTGCGCAACTACATCCTGCACTGGAATGACTCCGAAAAGACCATAGGCTCCCCTTCCGGCAGCGACGCGGTGCGGATAATCACCGTGCACAAGGCCAAAGGTTTGCAATTCCCCTACCTGATATTCCCTTATGCGGAGGAAGTCGAGACATACAAGAGCGACTGGCACTGGTGCCACCTGTCAACGGAAGGCACCGCTTTTCCGAAAGAAGCGGAGGGGATATATCCCGTCTATCTCGGGAATGCCGCCGCTAACACGCTTTTCAGCTCCGACCTTCTCCGCGAAAAGCAGATGCAGCTGGTGGACAACATCAATATCTTTTATGTGGCGCTGACCAGGGCTGAAAAATGCCTTCACATCATTTCAAAAGAGCCGTCGAAGAGCTTTGTCAAAGACATGCACAAGACGACGGAGTATTCCAACTTCTCACAGATTCTTTTCAAGTTCTGCGGAGGCTCTTACGAGCATGTCAGAGGACTGATGTATGATTTCAGCAAAATGAAGCGCCCTGCGGAAAGCACCGACATCGCATTGAAATACCGCTATTGTTCTTTCCCTGTCGGAACCAGGCTCAAGGTCAACGCCGATGCCGCCGATTTCTTCGGCGATGACGGCGCCACAGGGCCCGCCGCCTCGCCAAGACGAAACGGCATAGCCCTGCATGGCATCCTTTCCATGGTGGATACTCCCCTGCAACTCGACGCAGCGGTAAAAAAAGCCATTCTTGACGGGCAGCTCACCGAAGAGGAAGGCAGGAGCGCTTTCGAACTGCTCTCGGAAAGGATTGCCGGACACCCCGACTGGTTTTCCGGGAAAGGGCTCAACGAATGCACCGTAATCGACTCACACGGCAATGCCCGCAGGCCCGACAGGATTGTCGTCTCTGGTGGAAAGACTCTTGTAATCGATTACAAATTCGGCGACTCGAATGAAGAAAATGACGCGAAATACTCGCGTCAGGTTGCATCCTATTGCAGGATATTAAGGGAAATCGGATACGGGAATGTCAGCGGAGTCGTCTGGTATGTGATAGCCGACCACACCATTGAAGTAGCTTAGGCCCCAATCAGTCTGCGGGCATTGGCAACTGCTTCCGGGCTGATACTCTCGCCGCTGAGCAAGCGTGCAATCTCCATAACTCTCTGCTCTCCGGAAAGGCGGCGCACCGAAGACTGCCCCCCGCCTGAACTTTTTTCAACCACGAAATGAGCGGAGCCTTTGGCCGCCACCTGCGGCAGGTGGGTGATTGCAATAAGCTGCATATCATCGCCCATACGGCAAATCATCTGCCCCATCCTGTCGGCTGCACTGCCGGACACACCGGTATCAATCTCGTCGAAAATCATCGTGGGCATGCCGTTGAACTTAGCCATTATAGCCTTGAGACTCAGCATAATGCGGGATATTTCACCTCCGGATGCGCATTTGGCCACATCAACCGGATTGGTGCCGTTTGCGGAGAAATTGAAACTGACGGCATCGGCTCCGCCACCGGACGGTTCCGCATCCGAAAGCACGACCTCGAATACCGCCCTGTCGAGTTCCAGGAAATGCAAGGAATCCTGAATCCCCTTTGCAAGGCCGGGAGCCGCATCGCTGCGCTTCTTGTGAAGGCGCGTGCATATATCAAGATGTCCGGCTCGCAGCTTTTCCAGCGAAGCCTGCGCCGATGCCAGCTTTTCATCAAGGGCATCGGTACTGAAAAGGGCGTCGGAAAATGAGTCGCGGACGGAAATGAGTTCGCCTACAGTAGAGCAGCCATGCTTCTGCAACAGGGAATAGAGCAGCCCCATCCTGTCTTCGACCTGTTCCAATCTCTCCTGGGAAAGAGAAATCCCGGCATCGGCATCTGCGGCACTCTGGGCGATATCGGCTATCTCAATCCGCGAAGAATGCAGGCGGGAGGCAAGACCGGCAGTGCCGGGCACAAGGTCCGAAAGCTTCAGGAGCAGTTTTTCAGCTTCCTTGAGGGCGACATCGACAGTCAAGCCCTCATCGGGTTCAAACAACGACCGCAGACCCGCGAAACTTTCCTTGATGGCCTCGGCATTGGCAAGTTGCTTCTGCTCGGCTTCGAGTTCTTCCAGCTCCCCTTCCCGCAACCGGGCATCATCCAACTGCCGGAACTGCGCGGCGTTGTATTCTTTGTCGGACTTCAAGCGCTCCAGCTGCCGCCTGATTTCGGCTATCTCCTTTTGCAGTTCCTGCATCCGGAGCCACTTCTCCCGGCACTGCGCAACGAGGTCCAGCGCACCTGCAAAAGAATCCAGAACTTCCATCTGGAAATGTTTGTCGCGCAGGCGCAGGCTCTGATGCTGCCCGTGAATATCGACAAGATGCAGTGAAAGCTCCTGCAACAGCTGGGTGCTCACAGGAGAATCGTTCACGAAAGCACGCGTACGCCCGCTGTGACTGAGCAGACGGCGTATGGTGAGAATCCCGTCGCACCATTCCACATCGTTCTCCTCCAAGAGAGGACGAAGCTGCGGGGATACTTCAAATTCCCCTTCCACCACGCAATTCTGCGCTCCGGACGAAATCAGCGAAGCATCAGCCTTGCCGCCCATGAGAAGCGACAGAGCACCGAGAAGAATGCTTTTCCCGGCGCCGGTCTGTCCGGTAATAATGCTTAGACCCTCCGGGAATTCAACATCCAGAGAGTCTATAAGCACATAATTCTCTATGTGAAGAGAACGCAGCACTACTCTTCGCCCTTGGCCTTGCGGAAGTAGATGTCGCCGTTCTCGAATTCCGAAATAGCTACCAAATCCGGTTTGGGCTGACGCTCATAGTACTTGGAGATTTCAATCTGCTCCTTGTTCTCGAAAACCTCTTCCTTGGTGGCATCGCGCTCGCCGCGGAAATCCTCAAGTTTCTTGTTGAGTTCCTTCTTTTCTGCAAGAGCTATCTGGTTGGCCCTCCTGGAGAGGATAACTACAGTTTCGTAAATGTTGCCCGTAGGCTCGGCCAGGTTGCGGATATCCCTGGTGATAGTGTTGTTCGGTATTTTCTTTTCCATACTTCTTATACTATGGGCCGGGCGCCCAAAGTTTCAAATTTTTTCTTTCGCTTTCTTGTAAAGATGCTCCAACTCCTTGCAGCGCGACGAATCCGGATACTCGCCTATGAAGTTGAAGTAATCGTCCACGAACACCATATACCTCTCCTTCTGCTTGGAAGGAACGCTGTTGAGAGCGTATTTGTACGACGACATTGCCGTATAGAAGAGAATATCCTCGCGGTAGATATTGTCGGCATCATCCTTCAGCACATTGTTGAAAGCGACCCTTGCCGCCTTGTACTCCTCCATCTTGTAGTAGATATAGGCATTCTCGTAAGCCTTCCTGTCGAGCCTGGCGTTCAGTTCCTCGTTCATCCTGGTGCAGACGGCAGAGTGCACGGAACCGGGATACTTCACCTTGAACTCATTGATTGCAACCAGGGCCGCATAGGTAGGCGTCTGGTCCAGCTCCCAGCGGTATGTGCCCTTATACAGGCAGTCCACACGCAGGAATTCCGCATTTTCGGAGAAGGGGCTGCGGGGAAACTTTTCAAGGAAATTCTTGAAATTGGCCTCGGCGGTATAATAGTCCTTGTAACGATAATTGCTCAACGCCCAATAGAACTGCACCGTGTCGTCCTGGGGAGTTCCGCTGGTGAGCACCGACATCGACTCGAACATGTCAGCCGCCTTTTTGTACTTTCCCTTGTTGAAATACTCGAAAGCGGCCTTGTATTTTGCATCCACATCGTTGCCGCTGAGCAAAGCGTCGTACTGCGATTTGCAGGCGGCGCAGCAGAGCATCAGCAAGGCGGATACCGCCAGTGTTTTTACAATCTTCATTTTTTCAAATATTTCTCTGCATCAAGCGCAGCGCGGCAACCCGATGCCGCAGCCGTAATGGCCTGACGGTAGTGCGGGTCCTGCACATCTCCGGCGGCAAAAACGCCTTCGACATTGGTGTGCGACGAGACTCCGTCAGTGCGTATATAGCCATTTCCGTCGGTTTCCACCCATTCCTTGAAAAGGTCGGAATTGGGGTGATGCCCGATTGCCAGGAAAAAGCCATCCACAGCAATATCAAAAACCTCGCCATCTTTGCGCTGAAGCCTGACTCCGGTAACTCCACCGGCGTCGCCAAGCACTTCCTGAGTATTGCAGTTCCACAGGATTTCGATATTCGAAGTGTTGAAAACCCTCTTCTGCATGGCCTCCGAAGCACGGAAAACATCGCGGCGGACTATCATGTAAACCTTGCGGCACAGACCGGCAAGATAGGTAGCCTCTTCGCAGGCAGTATCGCCTCCGCCTACTACGGCCACATCCTTCTTGCGGTAGAAGAAGCCGTCGCAGGTCGCGCATGCCGACACACCCATTCCACGGTACTTATGTTCGGAAGGGAGGCCGAGATATTTGGCAATGGCCCCGGTAGCGATAATCACGGCATCAGCCTCAACCGCCGGAGTGCCGTCGATTTCAAAACGGAAAGGCTTTCCGGAAAGATCCGCCCTGGTGACGATTCCCCTCCGCAAATCCGCTCCCATGGCGGCAGCCTGGTCGTGCATGGCTCCGGTGAGGCTGATGGAGTCGATGCCTTTTGCAAAGCCTGGATAATTTTCCACCACGGTTGTGGTCGTGAGCTGTCCGCCCGGTTCCGGGCCCTCGTAAAGGACAGGAGAGAGCCCCGCCCTGGATGCATAAATGGCCGCCGTATAGCCGGCAGGCCCGCCGCCGATGATGAGTAATCTGACTTTTTCCATTGCGTAATTTTCCAATTTATACAAAGATAATCATTTTTTATTATATTTGCCTTGCTTATGAGACGAAGAAACGCTATTCCCGATATGGCCAGATTCCGTTCTGTGCTCAAGTCGAAGGGGCTCAAATCCACTCCACAACGCATAGCCGTCCATGAAGCCATGCTTGCCCTGGAGCACGCCACCGCCGACCAGGTATGTAGCTGGATAGTCCAAAAGGGAGAAGCCGACATTTCCGTAGCCAGCGTTTACAACATCCTTTCCGACCTAAGCTCCATAGGTTTGTACAGGCGGGTTCCCAGCATTGGGAACAAAACCCTGTACGACATCAGCACCTTCCCCCACATCCACATCTACAACCGTCGCAAGAATGAATTCAAAGACCTTGTCGACCCTGAATTCGTCTCGATGGTCGAATCCTATTTCAAGCAGCATCCTCCCAAAGGATACAGAATCGACGACATCGAAGTGCAGCTAATCTGCCACCCCGGAAGAAGATCAAAAACAGACTCAATATGAAACTCGTCAACCTCGCAGAAAACAATTCCCTGCTAAGTTCTTTCATTGCACAGCTGCGCGACAAAAGAATCCAGAAGGACAGCCTGCGCTTCCGCACCAACCTTCACAGGATAGGGCAGATTTTCGCCTATGAAATCAGCAAGACCCTGGAATACAGCGTAAAGGATGTGGAAACGCCCCTCGGCACGGCACAGCTCAGCACATACGACACCCGCCTTGTCATCTCCACCATCCTGCGCGCAGGGCTTCCCCTCCATGATGGAATCCTCTCTTATTTCGAAGATGCCGGCAATGCCTTCATTGCAGCTTACCGCAAATACGAAACCGGGGAAAAGTTCCACATCAATACCGAATACTGCAACACTCCCGACCTTTCCGGAAAGACCCTCATCATAGCCGATACCATGATGGCTACAGGCTCTTCGATGATTCTCGCTTTCGAGCGCATGACCGACGAAGGAGGAGACCCCGACTACACGCATCTTGTGTGCCCCATCACCAGCGTCTACGCAGTGGAGGCCCTGAAAAAACACCTCCCCGCGAACACCACGCTCTGGACCGCAGGCATCGACGAGGAACTTACAAGCCACTCCTTCATCGTACCCGGCCTGGGCGATGCGGGCGACCTCGCATATGGAGAAAAAGTCTGAGAAGGAAAAGCGCGCGCGTCAGAGTTCCTTGCGCCAGCGTGCAAGGGGGATTCCCAGCTGACCGCGATACTTGGCAATAGTGCGGCGCGCAACCTTGTAGCCGCGCTTGCCCATTTCCACTACAAGCTGCTCATCCGTGAGCGGCTTTTTCTTGTCCTCCGCATCCACGCATTCCTGAAGGGCCTTTTTCAGTTCCCTGGTCGAAACCTCTTCCCCTTCATTGTTCTCCATTCCTTCCGAGAAGAAATACTTGAGCGGAAAAATGCCGAAATGGGTTTCGATATACTTGCTGTTCACCACGCGCGATATGGTGGAGATGTCAAAGCCCGTTATCTCGGCAATATCCTTCAGCACCATAGGCTTCAGGTTAGCTTCATCACCGTCCAGAAAATAATCGTGCTGGAAATCAAGTATCGCCTGCATGGTACGCTGGAGAGTGTTCTGCCGTTGCTTCAGAGCCTCGATGAACCATTTGGCGGAATCTATTTTCTGACGGATGAAGCTTGCGGCCTCCTTGCTGGATTTATCGTCGGTGTTCCTTGCCGAAGCCATCAGGTCGGAATATTTCTTGTTCACCCTAAGTTCCGGAATATTGAAGCGGGGCATGGTAAAGCTGAGCTGCCCCTCATGCTCTTCAAGCACAAAGTCCGGCACAATCTGCTGGGCCTGGTCGTCGAAGCTGTCATCCATCTGCCCTCCGGGTGCGGGATTCAGGCGGGTGATGCATGTGATTGCCGCTTTCAGACGGTCTTCATCAATATTCAGGCGCGACATCACTTTGGCAAAATGCCTGTTGGTAAACTCCCCGAACTGCTCCGACAGTATCCTTTCGGCATCGCGCACATCCTCGGTCTGGGTCTTGGCCCTGAGCTGAAGAAGCAGGCATTCGCGAAGGTCGCGCGCCCCTACTCCCGCAGGATCGAACTCCTGAATCACGCCAAGCATCCGCTCCACTTCCGGCTCGGTAACCTCCACCCCGGCACGGAAAGCCATGTCATCGACAAGCGATTCGATGTCGCGCCGCAGATAACCGTCGCCGTCGAGGCTGCCTATTATGAAAGCTCCTATGGAAAAGTCCCGGTTGCTCAGATTCCTGAAGCCCAGCTGCTCCATGAGGCTCTGGGTAAAGCTCTCCTTGACGGAAAAAGTATTGTATTCGGGGCGGGGGTCCTTCCCCCAGTTGTTGACACGGGTCTTGTATGCGGGGATGTCGCCGTCGTCCTTGATTTCGTCGATGGAAACATCCTTGGGAGTATCATCATCCTGCTGCTTGTCGGGGTCGGGGGTATCGTCCAGCACGGGGTTCTCCTCCAGCTCGGAACGAATTTTCTGCTCCAGCTCCTGCACCGGCAGCTCGATGAGCTTGATGGTTTGGATCTGAAGAGGAGAAAGGCGTTGTGTCTGCTTGAGTTCGAGTCCCTGCTTCTGCATATCAGTTCACTTTCCTGAGCACTTTCAGGGTATCGACCCTGTAGGCATTCCTGTTTTCCAAAGCCGGATACCTGAATTTTTCCTGCACTATGAACGCAGAAGGAAACTGCTGCTTGATTGAGGCGAGGGCTGCCATGGCCTCGGACTTGTTGCGGAAATCGCCAACCGTCACCTTGAAATAAGGATTGGAAAAACTCCGGTAGGCCGATATTCCGGGATTCTGCACCTTGAAGCGATACAAGGCAGCTTCGCTTGCTCCGCGGGCATCCTGGCCATTGTCAAAAAATATGCGTATGCGGTAGCCGCTGACCTGACGCGAAGAATTGCTGCGGGCACGCATTTCGATTGCATTGCGTATGGCTCCCGACTGGGTAATGCTCACATTGGATGGCATGACACTGAAGATGCTGCTGCCATCAAGAGTGGAATCCACAGCCGCCAGCGGGGTAAATATTAGCGAATCCACAAGCACATAGCCGGGAGGGGCAGTCTGCTGCGCCCTGGCCGCGAGTTGGCCTGCGAGGAATAACAGTAACAGTATCGCTGTCTTTTTCATTTTTTCACAAATTTTGACAAAGGCACATCGACATACTCAATATCCTTGCCAACATTGCCGGCAACATTCGCCCTGGCCTTCAAATCGAGGGTAAAATCATCCGGATTGAAACTTTTGTAGACGGTAAGAAGCTGGATTACGCCTATCCCTTCCGCCAGTTGGGCCTGGAGAGGAATGCGGTAGGTGCGCGTGCATTTCCCGTCAAGCGCCACAGGGTCGGCAGTCACGAGGCCGAACACCTCGCCGCCGCGCTTGACCGTTGCTTCTATGTCCTTCAGCTTGAACGCCGGAGCGGGATTGTCGATGTCGACGGCCACATTCACCGTGCAGCTGCGAAGGCTGGTAGGAACAATCGACTCAATCACGAAATTGGAAGCCGACACCTTTTTGTACTTGCTCACGCAGCCTGTTGCCAGAGCGCAGGAAGCGAGTACCAAGACTATTATTTTTAAAAAATGTTTCATAGCTTGCATCATACAAAGATAACACATTTTTTGCATATCTTTGCGCCGTGAAAAAAGTATATATCGAGACATACGGTTGCCAGATGAATGTGAACGATACCGAGGTCGTTTTCTCCATTCTGGCAAAAAAAGGATACTCCCGCACCGAAAACATTTCGGAGGCCGATGTGATAATGGCCAACACCTGTTCCATCCGCGACAATGCGGAGCAGCGCATCTGGGGCCGCGTGGATTATTTCAACACCTTCCGCAAGTCGCGCCCGGGGCTGGCCATAGGCATCTTAGGCTGCATGGCGGAAAGGTTGAAGGACGCCCTGCTCGACACGGGTAAAGTGGACATAGTTGCCGGGCCGGACGCATACCGCAGCCTTCCCGCACTGCTGGAGGCCGTAGGCGACGGGCATCCCCAGATAAATGTCGAACTTTCCCGCGAGGAAACTTACGGCGACATCTCCCCCGTGCGCATCGACAGGAACGGGGTTTCCGCATTCATCTCCATCATGCGCGGCTGCAACAATGTATGCTCGTACTGCGTGGTTCCCTACACCAGGGGGGCAGAGCGCAGCAGGGATTATCATACAATCGTGCGCGAAGCCTGCGAATGTGCGCGCAACGGATACAAGGAAATCACCCTTCTGGGGCAGAATGTGGACTCCTATCTCTATGAAGATGTCAACTTCGCCCGCCTGCTTGCCATGGTTGCGGAGGCACTGCCGGGAGTGCGCATACGCTATTCCACCTCGCATCCCAAGGACATTTCCGACGAAGTGATAGAAACCATGGCCGCATGGCCGAATAT
>JAFUGJ010000055.1 GCA_017469425.1 Bacteroidales bacterium | reverse complement strand
TTCCAAATGTGCTGGCGGCAATCGCCATTGCCGATTATTTCGGCGTGGCCCGCAAGGATTCCATTGCCGCAATCGAGGCATACACCCCCTCGAACCAACGCTCGCAGCTGGTCCGCACGGAGCGCAATACCCTCATTGTGGATGCTTATAATGCCAATCCTTCCTCAATGCGGCTGGCAATAGAGAACCTTTGCTCTCTTCGGGCTTCCGGCAAACTCGCGCTCCTTGGCGACATGCGCGAACTGGGCTCCGCCTCCCTTCAGGAGCATGTGGAAATCGTGCGTTTGCTGACTGCGCAGAAACTCCCTTCGATACTCGTGGGCGAAGAATTTGCAAAAGCCCTTGCACATTGCGGTATCACTCCCGGGGAAGGCTGCATCCTTGCATCTTTCGACTCATCCGAATCGCTTGCGAAGCATCTGGAGGATAACCCGGTAAGCGCTTACACCATCCTTGTCAAGGGCTCGCGCGGCATCCGGATGGAGAAAGTTATCCCGGCGCTATAAGCGCAGTTGGTATTGCAGCTTTACTTCATTGCGTACTACCGTCCTGCCACTGTGCAGGGCTTTCGATATGGAGGCCCTGATGTAAATGGCATGCTGCCTGTTCCATGATTTGCGGTACTTGATTCCGCCCGTAAGCGAACAGCTGAATCCTCTTCCATAGCAGGCAGGAACGCTGAAAGCCCCCGGCACATCGCGCTCGTAGCAGTAGATACGGGTTTCCCATCCGGGAGTGTCGTAAAAACAGGCCCGTAGGTAAGCGTAGACATGCAGTCTTGAACTGTCGGAGGGTGTCCTGTATCCGGTTTCCGCATAGCTCAGCCAGCCGGTGCCGCCACTCTTCACAATGTTGTATCGTAATTTGGCACTGAATGCTTTCAGCTGCATGGTCATATCCATTCTCATGTCCTGTCTCCAGTCCTGCACGAAACGGTTTTCCACAGGGCTCAGCTGAACCCTTTGCACCCACCGTACTTCGGGGTTCAGAACCGCTCCACCCCAATTCCACTGTGGAGAAGCGTCCAGGATGCTTTTGATGCTGCGGCTGTTTTTCTTCCTTTCCTTCAGTTTCTGCGGATGCACCGCCGAATCCAGGGTCAGGTTCAGCCAGCGGTATTGAGCCCCGGCGCTGATGCCTGCTTCGTCTTCCGTTTTGCTTGCGGTCCTTACCGCAGCCGCATGCTTCCCGGTATATCCGGCGGGATAGAACCTTCCCAGGATGGCGAATTTGCTCTTGTATGCAGGAGCCCATGACAGTCCGGACACTATGGCAGGCACACACGCATCGCTCCTTCCCCCTAATGCGCCCTCTCCATACCATGTGAGATGCCCCAGACCGAGCTGCCAGTCGGCGGACAGGCCGTAGAAGCTGCTTTCAGACAGTGCGTTGAGGCCGAGCTTGCCGTTCCTCCCCGTGTACTGGACGCTTCCCATCAGTGTTCCTTTCGTGGTTATCGCCACGGATGCCACCCAGTTCCCGGGCATCCATCCTGCGGCAGCACCGCGGAAACCCGGAGAAAACGAGCCGCTTGCGCTGAAGCCGTTTGCCGATTTGAACAGGGCGGAAGGCGACGGCACCCCGCTCATCGACATTCCGCTCCATAGCAGCAGGCCTTGTCCGAGCCTTGCGTTGAAGTCGCCCGCAATCAGGCTCCAGGGTCGTCTGCCATAGACGGCGACGCTCATGGTATAGCCGTCTTTCGCGCTCAGAAAGGCTTCGGCGCGCTCCCCGCAGCTGATGTGGTATTTCGCTGCCATGGTATGGCTTTCGTCCTTGCAGGCAAGACGCAGCATTGCATCCTGTCTTGTGCGCTTTTCCGGAGGGCTGCCAGGCGGAGAGTGGCTTTCGAAACTGATGAAATGTGACAGATGCCTTGCAAGAACATCGTCGAATCCGTTGACGCTGCCAAGCTCGGCGACTGAAAGGATGTGCCCGTTGTCTTCAATGTAGGCGCACAGGCTTGCAACCTGATAGGTGCTGAAGAGTCCGCAGGAAAGCAGACGGCTGCGGGTGGAAAGATTAATCCGCACGGGATGCTGCGAAAGCGTTTCGAAGCGTTCCAGTTCAGTCTGGGAGAGCTCTTCGGGGGTGCCTGCCCCGGTGAGTGCCAACACCGCGCGAAGACTTTCATCGCGCAGGTTTCCCGCCAGCAGGGCGAGAAAAAAGAGAAGAAGTTTCATAGTCTTTGGCAAGGTAGTAAAAAATTGCTAACTTTAGCCTTTGAATCTGTAGCAGATGGAAAAAATTTACATTCACGACAAGGTCTTTGTGCCTTTCATGCCCTATGGGCGTGTTTCCGAAGTAATTGACGGCGTAGCCCGTTCGTTGAATCAGGATTTCTGCCCTGTTTTCGGCAGTTACCATCAGGCCCCCGCGGAGGATGTTCCCATGCTTCTCTGTGTGCTCAACGGAGCAATAATGTTCGTGGGAGAGCTCATGGAGCGTCTGGAGTTCCCCGTGCAGCTCGTTTCCATGAAGCTTTCCTCCTATGTGGGAACGCAGTCCACCGGAAATGTGCGCGAGGTAATGGGCCTTACCGCACCGGTTGAAGGGCGTACGGTCATCATTTGCGAGGATATCGTGGACACCGGCAACACCATCGTCGCCCTCAAGGAATCCCTTCTTGCCAAAGGTGCGAAGGATGTGCGTATCTGCACCATGCTGTTGAAGCCCGAGGTTTTCAGGAACAAGATTCAGCTCGACTATGTGGGTGCGGAAATCCCGAACCGTTTCATAGTGGGCTTCGGTCTCGACTACGACGAACAGGGGCGAAATCTCAAGGATATTTATGTATTAGAATAATTGAATATGAAGTACTTCATTCTTTTCGGCCCTCCCGGAGCCGGCAAAGGCACTCATGCAGCGCCGCTGGTGAAGAAATACAATCTTCTGCATATTTCTACCGGAGAGCTTCTCCGCAGGGAAATTGCAGCAGGCACGGAACTTGGCAGACAGGCCGCCGCCCTCATTGAAAAAGGGGAACTTGTTCCCGATGTCGTGGTTGAAGGGATGATTGCAAACACATTTGCAGCAAATCCCCATGTGGCCGGTTTCCTTCTCGACGGATTCCCGCGCACCGTGCAGCAGGCAATGGACCTTGACGAAATGCTCGAATCGCGCGACGAAAGCGTAACCGGAGTTATCTCCCTGATGATTTCCGATGAAGAAATCCACAAGCGCATCCGCGGCCGCGCACTCGTTGAAGGCCGTGCCGACGACGCTTCCGACGAAATCATTTCCAACCGTATCCGCACCTACCACGCCAAAACCGAACCCCTCATCGAAATCTACCGCGAGAAGGGGATTTACAATGAGGTGGACGGCATGGGAAGTATCGAAGAGGTGCAGGGGCGCGTCTTCGATACGGTTGACAAGCTGATTTAAGCGTAACTGTGAACGCCTCCGAGGAGCATGTTCACGCCAAAGTAGGTGATGAGCACGCTGAGGAAGGCAATGATGCAATAGATATGGAACGCACGGGGCTTGCTGAGGAAACTCAGCGAGCCTTGGTGTAATGTGGCGGCATAGATTAGTATGGTAATCAGCGCCCAGGTTTCCTTAGGGTCCCAAGACCAGTAGTTGCCCCAGGAGATGTTGGCCCATACCGCGCCGAGGAATGTTCCGAAGGTGATGAGGAACACTGCCGGATAGAGCAGGGTGAGGGAAATGTTCTTCAGTCTGAGGGAAACTTCCTTGCGCGCGGCAACGCCTGCAATTCCGATAATCATCGTGGCAAAGAACATGAAGTAGGCAAGTACTATGCTGATGACATGCACCTGTAGCAGGGGAGTGCGCAGCACAGGCATCATTTCCTTGCCTCCCGTAAAGATGAAGCGCCGCATCATGATAAGCACTCCCGCAAGGCATGCGACTCCGATTACGGCAGGCACCCATCCCTTGATTTGGGAAAGCGCCGCACGGAAGCCCGTATTCTTCTGGAAGAAGAAGGCAATCATGCTGAGAAGCAGAAGGAGATAGCCGGTGTAAGTGATGCCTATGCCCCAGGGGTCGTTGCTGAGCGCAAGGGTGGAACTGCCGTCGCTGTCGTAATCGGCCTGATACAGCCTCCATCCATCGATCCGGCCTATCTTGTTCATCGATATGACGCTTTCTTCGCTGCGTCCGTCTTTTTTCAGGACGACGGTACTGACAAAGTCCTTGGGAGCCTTGCTGCCTTCATAATGCACTACCTCGAAATTCTTGAGCGTAATGCTGAAGGGAAGGCTGGCATGTTCTCCGTCCTCGGTTTCGTATTCGCTGCTTTCCTCCCCGGGCAGAAGGGTGATGTAGCCGTTCTTGCCGCCGATGTGGGTGACCAACGCTCCGGCAAGTATGATGACGAACGCGAGGTGCAGCCCCATGGTGGCGGGAGTCTTGTGCATGTGGCGGGAATAGAGGTAGATGGAGCCGCATACTACAGCAAGCATCCAGAGAGCTATGAACCACGGGGAATGATAAAAGTGAGCCAGGGCGAAGGAGGTGCCGTGGGTCTTTTCGAAAACAGTGGCAACCATCATCGCTATGATGATGATTGCCATGCTTCCGAATGAGAGGATTTTAAGGGCTTTGTCTTTCATTGAAATCAGATTGAGTCTACAAATTTAACAACTGCATCGCGTTCTTCCTTGGAAAGATGGTAAAATTTTTCGGCACTTTCGTATGCATCGCCATCTTTGCTGTAGGCATGCCACATTATGGCCTCCAGGGTGTTGCGTGCGCGGCAGTCGTGCAGGCGGTCACCTGCTCCGGTGTTCGTCTGGCTCAGACCCCTGCCCCAAAGGGGGGTGGTGCGGCACCAGCTTCCGTGGATGTCGTTTACCATGCGGAGCCTGTGCTGGATGAAGTCGGAATAGGGATAGACAGTTTGGTTTGCGTAGCGGGGGAGGGGCTTGGTGCCGTTCATGGCGGGAGCCCAGTAATTGTCGTCGCGGGTTTCCCACTTTGCACGGTGGCACTGTGCGCAGCCCATCTTGTTGAAGAGTTTCTTTCCGAGCTGGACATCTTCGCGCTGCAGGTTGCGTGCGCGGGGTATTGCAAGGCCGCGGTGCCATACCATGAAGGCATAGAATTCGTCGGCGCTCATTTCCGGAGTGAAGTTGTGGTATTTGTTGTCGAACTGGTTGGTTCCGGGGCTCAGGAGGGCGAGCACCGCCTCGCTGATTTCTTCATCGCTCACGGTTCCATCCCCGTTTACATCGCAGTAGTAGGGCGAGCTGCTGCCCTCGGCGCGGATTTTTGCAATGACCTCGGGATTCTCGCTCATTGCGGTAGCCCATGCCACGGTGGTATAGAGGAAGGGGCGGTCGGGGCGCGACACATTGGTGATGTTCCAGATGGCATTTGCGCCTGCTCCGTCCTGCAGAGAGCCGCGGGTCATCGCGTAGGTGAACTTTTTGAGGAGTTTTCCGTCGCGGTAGGCGTCGCGTTTGTAGAAGTTTCCGTCGGCGTCGTAACCGTCGCCGCAGCCAATGGCGTCGTTTCCGTAAACGGGTACATCGGCCTGCCAGTTATGATAGTAAGCCGATGCGGCGAAATCATTTGCCGCCTTGTCCCAGAATGCGGGGTTCAGGTCCGCATAGGGGGCCTCCGCACGGTACTGTTCGCGTATGTCTTCCTGGTCGATTGCGTCCATGATGCCGGAGCCTATCACGCCTATCGTGGATTCCAGCCTGTAACCCACTTCGTATCCGTTCTTGCGTCCGGTTTCCTGGGGCGTAGGCTTGGTGTTGAAGGCATCTTCCGGGATGATTACTTCGGGATAGATGAGGTCGTAACTCTCTCCGTCGGCGAATTTCAACGGGAGTCCGCTTGCCATCTGGCTGACATGCAGCCAGTTGATTTTAATCTTCTTCTCGTCGATGGGAGGGAGGAAAGGGGCCGTTGCCATGGTCTGGGGCATGGGGGTAACTTCAGCCACATAAGGGCCGTCGTTGGTGTAATCGCCATGGGGATTGTTGTCTTCGCCATTTGCGGCGTATACTACAAGCAGGTATCCGTTGCCGTAGGAGGCGCTGCCGTTTGCCACATATTGGTTCTGCCATTTTCCGTGGCCATATCCCGGATGGCAGTCGAGGCAGGATTTGCGCACGGAAGCGGGGCCAAGGCCCTTGAAAGGAGCGGTGGCTTCGGTTATGTTGCGTTCGAAGAAGAATTCACCGTGGTTAAATGCCGAGGTGAGACCCTGCGCCGTCACGGCGGGGGTCTCATCCTCATAGCATTGTGCCAGAACATTGTCGGTCGTACCGAGTTCTCCTCCCGGGTACCATTCGGAGGCGTCGAAATTGCCGACTGCCTTGCCTATGTACTCGCTTTCTCCCTTGAGAGAGGATTCGCGGGAGTCGTGCTGGCAGGACGCAGCCACCATCAAGGCTGCACACGATATCAGTATGGTAAGAATGGATTTGCTTTTTGTCATTTTTAGTCTTTGATAGCGGCAGAAGCATGTTCAAGGGCATCGTTGAGGTCGCTGATGGCGTCGATGGCCTTGTCAACTGTTGCTGCCTTGGGGTTGTCAACGAAAGCGACCTTGCTGTCGATACATGCCTGGAGGGCGTCGAGTGCTCCCTTGAGGGTGCTCTCAATGGCGGCAGCTTCGTCTTTATGGTTGTCCCTCAGGAAAGCGAGGAAGGAATCGGATGCGGCGGTAGTGGCGCCGAACGACCCGTAGAGGGAGTTGCGGATGGAGAGGATGTTGTCGTAGAAATCGACGAAGGATTTCTTGGAATAAGGGCTTTCAATGTAGCTGGGGTCCTCTCCGCTGTTGGCCTGTCCCATCTTTGAGGAGAAGACTTCGTTCGCGATGTTGGCGCATCCTGCAACGAGTACGGTCTGGGCTACTTCCTGCCAGGTGGCATAGGTGCTGCCTTTCTCAGCGGCTCCGAGAAGATTCTCGCCGTAGGTGCGGTCGGTTCCGTTCACCGTGCAGTTGAGTTCGGCCTCTTCAACCGCTTCCTGCTGGGCCTTGGGGGCATTGGGATTCCAGGATACATTGAGCTGGAAGAGCGATGTCATGAGGTCTTCCGCCACGGCGGCGGCGAAGATGAGCTCGTTGCGTCCGCTCACTTTCTTGCCTGCAAACTCTTCTGCAGTCTCATCGGCTTCGAGGGCGTCTACGGTGCGGTTTGCTCCGTCGCGGAAAAGGATGAATTCAATTCCGTGGAATCCAAGTGCGGATGTTCCCACTTCGTCAATGGCACCTGCCCCTTCTTCCAGAAGGTCGGCTACCACGCTTTCATTGGAAAGGTTGTTGGCAAGCCTCTGGCGGTCGAGGGGCCAGGAGTCGATGTGAGGGTCGATGCTGAAATCGGTTGCCGCGCCGAACAGGAAGGCTTCGCTCTGCTCCCAGTATGAACGGGCTGCAAGGAAGTCGCTGCAGGCCTTGTCGATGGCGCTCTGGGTGAGCGTTTTTGCATCACGCAGGGCAACCAGGTCGTCGTAGAGGGTTTCGCCTGCTTCGGCAAGCTTGCCGTAAGTGGTGTATATTACATTGTCTACATACTTCCCGGCAGCTGTCTTGATGGTCTGCTCGTAGGAGGTAAGTTCGTCGGAATTTTCTTTGTCTTTTTCACATGCCGCAAGGCTCAGCAGTGCGGCGGCGATTGCAAGGAATTTGAATGTTTTTTTCATATTGTCTCAGTTTTCAATGATTTCAGTGTTTGAAGAATCCCATGTAGGCTATGCCTATCGAAACGGATGGCTCGTCGTTGTATTCGCTCTTCAGGAAGCGGTGCGAGTATTCGGCCTTCACAGCAATCTGCGGCACAGGATACCAGTTGACACCCCCGGCGATGCGGATGCGCCCGGTATAGGTTGCGCTCTGCTGCCCGCTTGCGGGAATGTATGAATTGTATGCTTCGGCCCTTCCGAAAACGAAAAGCTGCTGGTCTTTGTCTTTCAGGCTGAAGAAAGGCAGGATGTCGTATCCGGCTTCGAGCCCGAAGGCGTATGCGGCTTTTCCCACCGGCTCCTTGGAATAGGGGGAGTCGTTTGCGGCGCGCACGGCCTTCGCCCTGCTGATGTCGGCGCAGTCGCCGACTGTGGCATAGTCGGCATTTCCCCTCGCCACGAAGCGTTTTGTTTTATAGAGGAAGTCAAACGAGCCTATCAGCACCCGTCCCCGGGTGTCGTTGTAGCGCAGTCCTTCGCCCTTGAGGTCGTTGGGATAGGTGTTGTGCATGGAATTTCCGTACCAGCCGCTGATGCTGAGGCGAAGGTTCTTTATGGATGTGTTGTCAATGCGGCCTGCAAAGCCGTAAGTGTTGGCAACCTTGAATTCGTAGGGAGAGCCTGCTCCGTTCTTTATGAAATTGTCGGTGTTGAACATGAAGCCGTCGAGCCCGGCCACCATCAGGGCCTCATATCTCCATGCCCCGGCCCGGCCCCAGACGCTGATGCCGGTGTCGTGCCATGTGGAAGGAAGGATGGTGTATTCCCCTTCGGGGCGGTACACGGTGAAGAAGTTCAGCGGCTCGTGGGCGTTGTTGAGGGCGCCTACCGGCACAACTATGTGGCCCATCCTCACATTCAGCTGGGGAAAGAAACTCTTCTGGATCCAGAACTGCTCGAGCTCGACCTCTCCGCCTTTTTCTATCTCCTGCTCGAATTCTCCCGCTTCTTCATATTCTCGTTCGATGGCTGCACCTGTGCCCGTATGCTCGAATTCGATTTCGCTCTGCATGGTCCAGCCTTTCCCGAAGTCGTAACCGAGATAGATGACGGCATGGGGAATGTCGAACCTGCCGTGGGCGGCATCGTTTTTATGTTCTCCCGGTTTGGCATATTTGTAAGGGCTGTCGCTGAAGAAATTGCGCGTCATGGCAACCTCTCCGTATCCTCCTACGCTGAGCCTTCCTTCGCTGCCGTACTGGGCGTTTGACGGCACTGCCGCAAGAAGGAGTGCCGCAGCGACGAGAGCATTTGTATGGATATTTTTCCTCTTTTTCATTTTGCAGTGCAAAAATACTATTCTGTCCGTTTTCGGGCAATCGCTAATGTTTGGGATTTCAAAATCACAATAAATGATGATACTGTGGGAGAAATATTGTAAATTGCGCCGTTTTTATCGATTTTTATCGAAATGAAAAGATTGCTCCATATAGCTTTTCTGCTGCTTGCCGCCATTCCTGCCGCAGGCCAGATTCAGTATGGCGCATACCTCGACTACTATTTCGACAATCGCGAGTTCGATGTCTCCGGCGAGAAATACATGGAGTCGCAGACGCTTCATTCAGTGCGGTTTACGCCCACTTTGGGCATTGCCCTCCACTCGGGGGAGAATTCCTCGCACCGCCTGATGATAGCGGCGGATATTTTCCGCGACATGGGGTCGCGAAAGAAACTCAAGGACTCTTTTGACGAACTCACCGTATTCTACGATTACCGCCGGACGCTGAGCGAAAATAAGAGCGTGCAGGTTGTTGCCGGAGTTTTCCCCCGCAGGATGGCGGAAGGGGAGTACGGCGAGATGATATGGTCGGATTCCCTCCGTTTCTACGACCCCAATCTTGAGGGGATGCTGATAAAATATTCCTCCGCCCGCTTCAATGCGGAAATCGGCTGCGACTGGATGGGAAAATACTCCCTCGACATACGAGAGCGCTTCCAGATATTCACTTCGGGATGTTGGAACGCCCTTGACTGGCTCAAACTTGGCTGGGCGGGGCTTTTCTATCACTATGCTACTTCCGCTCTTGCCAAGAATGTGATAGACAACCACCTCTTCTATCCTTATGCCGACCTGGACATCAGCCCATGGACGGGCTTTTTCGACGAATGGAGTTTCAGGACTGCAGGGCTTCTCGGCTACCAGCGAGCCCGCGATATCGCCCCTTCCCCGGAACTGCCACTTGGAGGGGAGTTCTCAATGGTAATGCGCAAATGGAAACTGTCGCTCAGCAATAATCTCTATCTTGGCGACAACATGCAGCACTATTTCGACTATGTCAGCCCGGAAGGAAGCCGCTATGGCTATGACCTTTATCCCAGTGCTCCTTACTTTCGCGGATATTATTTCAGAAACGAACTTTGTTTTCAGCAGCCCCTGTCCGAGTTCGCGGCACTGCGCATAAGCGCGCGCTTCCATTTCGACAGGAGCGGATTTCTCGGCAGCCAGCAGATGGTGAGCCTTTTCGTGACCATGCGCGCCGCAAAGAAGTGGCAGTAGCTCAGAGCTTTATCATCGCTTTTCCGCTACGCCCGTCGACGCAGATTTGCAGTTCTTTTTCCACCCTTATATGGCGGATATAGTTGCTTTCGCTGCTTGCAGGCAAGCTCTCGAGCAGCTCAAAGTCGATGGAATCGCCCGCACGGGAGTATTCGTCCACGCTGATGTATCCTGCGTTGAAGGAAGTGAGGTTCTGGAAGAAATGGGAGCCCTGGCTTGGGTCCACCCTGAAGTCGGCGAGCGAACATTCCACGAGGGCCTTCGCCTCGGAAATGTCGCTCCACACCACTGGAATCCCAAGCGTGGGTATGGAAGAACCCCATCTGCCGTATCCTATCAGGACATAGTTGCTTCCTTCGTCACGGAAGCGGGCATTGAGTTCGCGCAGTTCCTGCGCTATCTCCGCACTGTGCATTTTGTCGAATTTGTCCTTGCGGACGAAAACGATGTCGCGGATGCCGGGAATCCATCCTGTGCCGAGTGCGCAGGAGGAGCGGATGAATGCGTCGCTGTCGTCGATTTTGTTCCAGTCAACCTCCGTGTTCACGCTGTCGGATGAGATTGGACGGATTTGCAGCAGATTGAAAACCCTGTTTTCGAGGTCTGCGGCGAATTCCAGCTCCACGCTGCATCTCATTTCTTCCGTGGCTATGCGCAGAAGCTCCTTGCATATATCCGCCAGCGGGAAAGTGCCGTATTTCAGAATGTGGGCGAATGTCACTGCCTTGGGGCCCCTTGGCGCGGCGGAATCCACCATCCTCTGGTTTTCGTAGTCGAAGGTCGAAACCACCTTCCCGAAATCCCTGAAACGGCCGCAGTCGGCAATCGGGATGCGTTCCAGGTTCACGGCATCATCAACCGAGGTCTTGAATTTCCCGGGTTGCAGATTCAGCGCATACATCACCTGCTGGGTGTCGCGCAGGGCAAGTTCGGGCGTGGATGTCTGGATTATGTTGCGTGGATGGCTCGGCGAAAAGCGCAGCACCTGCTCCCCGTCCACTACCGCTTTTCCCAGTCCGAAGGCAAGTTTGACTATCCCTTCTTCGGGCTTTTCGTAACCCACGGGATAGAAGTTTACCGAACGGGCCACTCCGGACAGGGTGGGGAAGAAATATCCTCCGTCCTCGCTGCCGCAGATTTCCTGCAGTATGACGCCCATCTTCTCTTCGGAAATCACATTCGCCGTCGCAGTGATGTATCCTCGCGATGAGGCGTAATACACTGAGGCATAGACGCTCTTGATGGCATTCCCGAGCAGGCGCAGCTGCTGGTCCTCATTTTCGGTGGCGGGAATCATGTAGGTGGAGTACACTCCCGCGAAGGGCTGATAATAAGAGTCCTCGAGCTTGGAAGAGGAACGCACCGCAAGCGGTTTGTCCACCTGCCGTACGAACGCCCGAAGCGAGGTCATCAGGTCGGAGGGGAGGGTGGACGATACGAACTGGGTGAGAAGTTCGCTGTCGGAGATGTCGGAATTGATTACATATTGGAGGCCGTTTTCCAGGATGAAGCGGTCGAAATACTCTGTCGAAATTACCAGGGTGCGCGGAACGGTGAGCCTGGCGTCTTCCCATTTGTCGTACAGCCTGTGTTTGTAGAGCAGGTGGCTCAGGAAAGCGAGTCCGCGCGCCTTCCCTCCGATGGAACCCTCCCCTATACGGGCGAAACCTATGGTGTCGTTGTAGCTGTCCGGATTGAAGCGGGCAACTACTCCGAGGCTCTGGGCGGTACGGTATTCGTGTATCAGGCGGACAGCCGTGCTGCGGAGCTCGTCGGTGTCGCGCGAATTGGTTTTCTTGAGTTCGTTTCCGGCGGAAAAGATGCCTCGTGCAAGGAGCCAGCGGGAGATGTAGTTCTTGCTTCTCAGTTCAGACAACTGCGCGTCCGGCAGGGTTGCGATAATCTTCTCCGCTCCCTGCAGGTCGGATGCCCTGGCAATCTGCCTTAACTTATGGTCGGCAACTACGAAATCGCCGAAGCCGAATTCCCTGCCTATGTACTCGCCAAGTTCGTGCGTAAGGGTTTTCGAGCGCTTCATCAGGAACCCCGCCCCGAGCTCCATCGCAACCTTTCGCATGCTTTCCTGCGACGACTGCATCAGGATGGGCATCTTGGGAGTTTCCCTTCGGATGAGGTTGCAGAGGTCGATTCCCGCGTCGAGCTTTTCCTCGGCAGGCTTGTCGCCCCTGTGCAGCACGAAACCTATGTCGGAAATCACTCCGAGCATCTGGTCCTTGTATCTTTCATAGAGAGCCACGGCATCGTCGTAGTTGGTGGCCATCAGAATCTTCGGCCTGGCCCTCTTTCGGAAAATCTGCTGGTCTTCGTTGAGGGCGTCTTTCAGGGCGGCGACATTTTGCTGGAGCACCAGTTTATACAGCAGGGGGAGGTAGGTGGAGTAGTAGCGCACCGAATCTTCCACCAGCAGGATGCACTGCACGCCTTCTTCGAGGATGTCGTCATCGGCGTTGAGGCTGTCTTCCAGGAGTTTGATGATGGCGATTATGAGGTCGGTGGAACCGCTCCAGCAGAATGCGTAATCGATGAAGCTGCGGTCCTGCTCCTGCATCCTGCGCCACACTTCTTTGGAATATGAGGTGAGCAGCACGATAGGAGTGCCGGGGGCAATGCCCTTCATCTTTGCGGAAAAATCGAAAACATCGACCGAACCCACATTGTACATTGTGATGATGAGGTCGAAACTTTCCCCGGACTCTGCAAGGCGGAGCGCCTCGGAGGTCGATTCCACCCTCTCGAAGACAGGCGGGTTGGAAAGGTTGAGTTCAGAATACTCGCGGGATATTCTCATGTCCAGCCTTCCGTCCTCTTCCAGGGAGAAATTGTCGTAGTTGTTGCACACCAGCAGAATCCTGCGGATGCGGCGGCTCATCAATTCTGTGTTTCCGGCCATGTTTTTCCTATACTGTTCCCTGGTCGAGCATCGCTCCGGCCACCTTGATGAATGCGGCCAGATTGGCTCCCTTTACATAATCTATATTTCCTTCCTCGTCCTTTCCGTATTTTGCGCAGGCTTCGTGGATGTCGGTCATTATCCTGCGGAGCTGAGCGTCCACCTCTTCCGCCGTCCAGTGCGTGCGTGTTGAGTTCTGGCTCATTTCCAGGCCCGAAGTGGCAACGCCTCCGGCATTCGAAGCCTTGCCGGGGGAGTAGAGTATCCTTGCATTGCGGAAGATGGCAATCGCCTCCGGCGTGGAAGGCATGTTCGCTCCTTCGGCAACGCAGAAGCATCCGCCTTTTATGAGACTTTCCGCAGCGGCCCCGTCAATTTCGTTCTGGGTGGCGCAGGGAAGCGCAATGTCGCAGGGAACGCCCCAGGGGCGCAGCCCGGGATGGTAGGTGGCTCCGGGGAATTTGGCCGCATATTCCTTGATGCGTCCGCGGCGGAAGTTCTTTAGCTCGAAGATGTATTCGAGTTTTTCTTCATCAAGCCCTTCGGGGTCATGGATGAAGCCGTCGGAATCCGACATGGTAACCACCTTTGCGCCAAGGCGCATGGCTTTCTGGGCGGCATACTGCGCGACATTTCCGGAACCTGAAATCAGTACGGTCCTGCCTTCGAACGACTTGCCTCTGGTGGCGAGCATCTGTTCGGCGAAATAGCACAGTCCGTAGCCGGTCGCCTCGGGGCGCAGGCGCGACCCTCCCCAGGCGAGGCCCTTCCCGGTGAGTGTGCCGGTAAACTCATTGCAGATGCGTTTGTACTGTCCGAACAGATACCCTATCTCGCGTCCGCCCACTCCTATGTCTCCCGCAGGAACATCGGTGTCGTGGCCGATGTGGCGGTAGAGTTCCGTCATGAAACTCTGGCAGAAACGCATTACTTCCGCATCCGATTTCCCGCGCGGATTGAAATCCGACCCGCCCTTGGCGCCTCCCATCGGAAGGGTGGTGAGGCTGTTCTTGAATGTCTGCTCGAAGGCGAGGAACTTCATTATGCTGAGGTTCACGCTGGCATGGAAGCGGATACC
>JAFUGJ010000033.1 GCA_017469425.1 Bacteroidales bacterium | reverse complement strand
GGTGAGAACTGCATCTCCACCACGAACTGCTCCCCGGAGTCTCCGGTGCAGAACAGGTCAAAAGTAGTAATTTTATCCGAAACGGACAAACCGTGGTTCTCCTTGTCGCGGAATTCCAGCTTGTTGATGAGCTTGCCGGGAACCAGAAGTTCGACAATTTTGATGAGCAGGGCCTCGTTTCCCGGGGCGCAGACGACCACTTTGAAAGTGTCGTCAAAAAGGATGTTTGCATATCGTTGTTCCATAATTCAAAAATTTAGGAACAGCAATAATATGGCAAATTAATCCCAACGCCAAAAATATGCGGCAAACATTCAGGCATTTTTCCTGTTTTTTATCACGATTCCTGTTTCAGGGGGTATGATAAAATAAAACAAACCCCGGGAGGAAGACCTGCCGGGGTTTGGAAGAATCAGAATGGTGGAATGACTATTCGTTAAGGAATTTAACGGAGTCAAAGACTATGGCATCCCAAGTTCCGGTAGGAACACGAGACCCTTCTGCAACAGCAAACTTAAGCCTGTATTTTGCAGGGTTACCCGTTACATCAAACGCATAACTACCGCCACCATCTCCGGAAGAACCTGTAGCCAAATAAGGGAGTTCAAAGTCGGTAAATTCCGGAACAGGAGTCCAACTGGCACCGCTGTCGGTGGAATAATAGATGGTCAAAAGGATAGGCTCGGCATTTTTAACTTTATCTTGATTGTTACGCTTTGCCTTGAAAGACACCTGATTAACACCATCCTCAACATCATAATCCATTTGAGCGTAAGGATAGTTGCCGGGAGCGCTCTTGTAATAACGCAACTGCATACTATTGGTTCCGGCGACTTTACTATTTGTCGAGCAGGTTCCGTAATATATACTCCATGTCTGAGAAACAGGCCCCTGAACCAGAGAAGTATTGTAAACAGTTCCGGCGGTCCATCCTTCAGTATCAAAGTTTACGGTATGCGGAGCTGTTATCTTTACAGGTACGAAATCATAGTCAAAATTAACGGTCTTGACCTTTCCGGTCTTGAAAGAGGCAGCTGCAGCAAGGTCAATAGTCTTTTCGTAACCGTTGACGCTGATGACTATTTTAGTACCGGCATCCTGATCGAAAGGACGGACGGGAATATAGAAATCGGCACTGGAACCTTTCGCGATTGCAGTTCCGTTTTCAACATTCAGGTCAATGGTCTTGTTGGACGCATTGGAAGATTCCTGAAGACTGAAAGCAATGGGATCTGCCGTAAAATCAATGTAGTAAGGTCCTACAATGGTTTTCGTGGAAGTGAATGAAATGCGCTCGACGGTGAGAGGGTCATTGGCAGTGTTGGTGACATGAACCTTGACGACAGAAAGGAGCTGCTTAAGTTCAATGACGGGAGAAGTTCCCTCCGCCACATTCGATGCTTTTCCGTAAAGAGGGAAATACTGTCCTGCAAGATGAGCGGTGCTGTTGTTTCCATTCTGAACGACAGGGGCAGTGCGGCTGGAGGATACTATATTAAGGTAACCGCCTGTAGCAGTGCTTTTAGGGGTCTTTATGTAAGAACCGTATGGATAAATCGCATACCAGTCATAGCTCTTGCCTTCTTCGAGGGCGGTTGCAAGCGTACCGTTGAACTTGCCGTTCTCGACATCGGAAACGGTGAACTTGTCGTTGTCCAGCACTTCGTCGGCAACGAGTTCGGTTCCGGCCTCTACATGGAATACATTGATGGCATCACCGGCAACCCACTTGGTGGAAACTCCGTCATTGGCGGTTTTGGTGGCTTCTGCGTTGAATACGAGTTCGAAAGGAACACCTTCACCTGCCTCAAGGCCATCGGCTGCGGGAACCTCGGTTTTAGAGCAATTCGTAAGGGTCAATGTGGCTGCCATCATCAAGCCCAGGGGTATCAAATACTTTTTCATGGTCTTACCGGCTTAAACATTGAACTGATCGGGGTCGTCTTCCCAGTCGCCGATTCCGAGCCCGACACTGGAGCAGATGATGCCCGTCCCGATGATTCCGAGCATCTCGCACTCAGGTGCAACATAGTGCAGAGGAGTTTTTGATAATTGTACTGTTTTCATATGATATTAAAAATGTGTTCGTGCACACCCTATTTGCAAAAATATTAATAATTTCTTTAAAATCAAACTATTCGCCGTAATGAATGTGAGGAATGACTTTGTAAAGGTAAGCCCGGTGGGATTTCCCGTCGAACATCACATAGTAACTGCCCGCGGCGTAGAACATGCTTTCGGATTCGATGCCCACAGGCACATGCAGCGTTGCCTTATAGTTCCCGTTCCAGTCGTAGGCAACGAGAATGTTGTCGGATTTGCCGCTCATGGGGAAATAGACATAGGTGTCGTCGCATCCCATGCCCTGGGCGGTGTAATCTGAAGAGCCTTCGACATTGGAGCCCTTGCGCCCGAAGTTCCGTGTCTGAACGAATGCCGAACTCGCAAGCACATATTTGATGCCTCCCTGGGTGATTCCGTATATGTTGCGCGGGATATTGTAGGCAATTCCCCCTATTCCGATTGAGGTCTTGATTTCCGAGAGTGCGAGCGTCTTTGCATCCACGGCGGTGAGCCCCTGGGAATCTCCGGTGCCATGCACCACGAGGGCCCTGTCGTGCACGGTATCGAAAGTCATGTCGTTGCAATGATAGCCCTTGAATTCTTCCGACACTCCCACCTGTCTGAAGCCGTCGAGTGTGTATTTGAACACTACGGCGGGCTGGGAATCGTCGGTAGGACGCATCACGAAATAGACATGTTCCCCGTCGGAAGCCGCGCCCTGCACCACAATCTTGTTGCCTGTTCCGGCGCAATATCCGACCTGCTCGGCGGAAAGTTCGATTTCCTTCCCTGCAGTCAGCAGTCTTGCCAGCATCTGCGGGTCCTCAACGCTCTGTACGATGCGGAAATCGGAACCAAGATGCATTGTTCCGTCCTTCGCTTCCGAAATCACCTCATTGCAGAAGGCCTCCATGGCAAGCACGGTCCAGCAGTCGTCGGTTCCTGCAATCACGAGGTCGTCGCCGACGAGACGGATGACATAACCATGAGAGATTCCGGCGAGAACGCTGTCGAATTCTTCCGCATCCCCCGCCTTTCCTATCAGGATTCTCCTGTCGCCTTCTGCGGGAACAACATGCGAAGACAAATCCGCCAAGAATGCAGCCGCATCGGCATCAAGCCACGAAGCGCAGTTCACAAGCCACTCCGAAGGTTCGGGTTCGGGAGCAAGGCCGAAATCGAAGGAGAGTTCCAGTGTACGCCCGGCATAGGCAATGGAAGAGCCCTGAAGGGTGAAATCCTTTGCATAAGTGTCCTTTTCCGTAGTTACGGCAAGAGACAGCGAGGCCGGCCCGAAAACGGCAGGTCCGCAGGCAAATACAAGTCCTGCATCGGATGCGCTGACGCTGACAGTGCTCAAGGCCCCTTCGGAAGCAGGAAGAAACCTGCCGTCGGAAAGAGTCCATACCCAGTTGCCGACGATTGCGGATTCTGCCGTAAGACGGGCAGAGAGTGCATGTTCCCCTTCGGGAAGGCCCTCGACATCCAATTTTACATAAGAATTGAGCTGATTGAAAATCAGCAGCACTTCGTCGGGCAGGCCATAATATGAAGCCGAACTTGCCCCGGCAAGCACAAAGGAAGCATCCTTCTGCACGGAGGGGATTTCAACCACGAAACTTCCGTTTTCCAAAGAAACGAAGGCGGAAGCGGGTGCAAGCGCGTGGAAGGTATTTTTATCGGAGCCGTCTTCGGTAATGACGGTGCTGAAAGAACCTGAAAGCGATGAATCTTCGGCCTTGAGAAAGGCATCGTACAGCGTGCCCGAGTTGAGCGACAGTTTCAGGGGCATGTCACCCCAGTTCCAACTGCCTGCAAGGAAGCGGACTTCCTTTTCAAGCGGCTCGGGGGCGGGAGGCACAGGGGCGGGAGTATCCCCTCCCGAACTGCCGCCGCAGGAGGCAAGGAGCATCAGTGAAGCTATTATCGTATTCATCCTTTTCATATTCCCTTGACTTCAAAAACTCCGTCCTGCGTCTGCACAAAAAATCTGCGGCCCATGAAGGAACAGTCCTCCGGCTCGCCGGTGGACGACCCGGAAAGACTTCGCACCTGCATGACATGACTGCGCAAATCCCAGATATAAAGGTCGGCAGGATGCTTTTGGGTATCCAGCCCGGTAGGCATATACAGTTTGCCATTTTTAACATACAGCCCCTGCCCTATTACCTGGAAGCTGATTCCGCAGGCATCTTCAATCAGATAATCCTCGAGCGCATCTTCGGGCTTGAGTATCACGAGTTTTCCCTCCGACAGCGACGGCAGACGGAACTTGATGATGCGG
This sequence comes from Bacteroidales bacterium, assembly GCA_017469425.1. Lineage (GTDB taxonomy): Bacteria > Bacteroidota > Bacteroidia > Bacteroidales > UBA932 > Cryptobacteroides. Next base: position 26,223 of record JAFUGJ010000033.1, on the reverse strand, counting down.
TGACGGTTCAGGCTGTCGGAATTATTGATGGTGTTGCCATATCCGTAAAGCATCCCGTGAGTGCGGTCCACCACCCACTGGAGGGCGTAGCCGAAATCTCCCACGGTGTCGTCGTAGTGGATGGTCTGCACAAGTTCGGATGCTCCGAGCCCCGGCAGAATCCTCTCCACATAACAGACATCTTTCATTCCATCATAGGGCTTGCGGTGGCAGTGGCTCACATACACAACGGGAAAGGGGTCGCCCTTTGCCACTCGCTCCACTCCGAAAGAAGCCACATTGGAGTGATTGAACTTCCCGAAACTTCCGAGATGGAAGGAGGATACGCGCTGCATGGAGTCCCTGCCGAGCTTGTAGAGCGTAGCGGCACCCTGATTCTGCAGGCTGAGAACATAGCGTCCATGAATATCCATGCCCTGATACGCCCATCCCTTCTGCCCGGCGTTTTCACCCCGGAGGCGGAAGCCGGTGGGATTGCCTGCCGACAGGACGGATGCAGCAATAAACAGAAGGGCCGCTGCAAGATTAACTTTCATGCACATAGCCATCATCTTTTATGTTCCACAACACGGCCATGAAAAGACCGCTCACCACTGCGACGCCCGCCATGATGAGATACAGGTTATTCCAGAAGCTTTCTCCGAAAGTGTCGGACAGAAAACCGATTCCCACCCCGGTGAAAATGACGCTGACATAGCAGAACAGTCCTATGAATCCGCCCGCTGCGGAAGCGGCCTTCTTGGTGACATTCTTACCCGAAATCACGCACACGAGGGCCTGGGGGCCGTACAGAAGGAAACCCGCCATTGCGAGCAGAACAAGCATCACCACGGGCGATGTACCTGCGGGAAGAAGATGGATTGCAAGCAGGCAGACTGCGGTAAGAATCATTTCGAAGAAGCAGAGGCGCTGCCCCTTGCCCTTGAAAACATGGTCGGTAATCCACCCGGCGGAGAGCATGCCGACGCAGCCCGCAATCTCAAAGATGGCAATGACCCAACCCGCAAGCTGAGGTGAGAGCTGGCTTTCGCCCTGCTGGAGGAACTTGGGGCCCCAGTCGAGCACAGCAAAACGCACCACATAAAGGAACATGTCGGAAAGCGCGAGAGCCCAAACCACGGGATTCTTGAACACCTTGTTGATGACGAACTTGCGGTAGGCGGCAGGAGTGTCGTTGTCGTCAAGTTCGGTCTTGGTGTCGGGGAGTTCGGGAAGCCCTACCGATGAAGGGGTGTCGCGCAGGGTAGCAATCACGAACACCACTCCCCCGAACGCGATTGCCGCAGGAATCCAGAAAGTATAGCGCCAGTTGCCTATGGTGCCGATGATTGCACCGCATACTACGGCCACAATGCCCGCTCCGATAGAATGTGACACATTCCAGATGCACATTTTGGTAGCGAGTTCACGCGGAGGCACCCAGTGCACGAGAAGGCGGTTGCAGGGGGCGAATCCCGCTCCCTGGAAGATGTTGTTCACAACCAGAAGCACGGCCATTATGGCAACCATGGTGTTCACGAAATCCGGACCTTCGGCCTTGCCGGTGATAAGGTGGCTGAGGTCGGCACTCCATCCGAATATGAAATTAACCACCACGCATACGCCGAGCCCTATGGCAAGATGCCAGCGGGCGTTCGCGCGGTCGGCAATGAATCCGTTAATGAACTTGGATACTCCGTAAATGAGGCCCACCAGAGTGAGTATAATACCGAAACTGGAGTCGGTGATGCCGTATTCCTGCCCCAGCACGGGCATGGCGAAGGAAAAGTTTTTGCGCACGAAATAGAACATGGAATATCCTATCATCGTGCAGATAATCACGCGCCACTGCCAATAATTGAACGACTTAGTTGTTTTCATCAATTGCAAAGATAATCATTCTAATAACATAACGGTTTTTCCCACTCTTCGGTCATGGTTGCGGGCATCCGGAAGACGCGTCCGCGCCTGTCGCAGAAGTAGAGCCTCGACTGCGAGGGAGTATCCGGATTTCCGTCCGCCCAGAAAGCGTAGAAGCCGGGGGCGGCATTCTGCGGACGGCGCACATAGCCATGATTGCGTTCGCTGCCGGAGGTAAGTGCCTTGTCGCGCTTCCAGCTGCGCCCCTGATTGCGACTCGTCCATCTCACAATCTCCCCTCCCGTTCCCCAATGCTGGGGGCCGGAATCCGAAGGAATCAGCACGGTCCATTTGCGCCCGTCGGTCCAGACGCTGCCGCTGTCGTAATTGTGGGTAGATGTCGTGAACTGCGATTCCACCCACTCACTTCCGGTCCAGTGCAGGGTATGCCAGCAGCGCACTCCCCCTTCCGGCCCCGGGTTCTTGTTGTCGGCGGTCAGATACAGTATCACCGGATTGCCCTTGGAATCGAAATTGAGGTCCTTGATGTAACAGTTCCGCCCCTGCGACTGGTAGTCGCGCACAAGGGAAGCATCGTCGCGACGGGTAACGGGAATATCCACCTTCCGCCCATCCACAGTGTGCCATGTGGCTCCCCAGTCGTCGGATTCCACATAATAGATGTTGGTGCGGGTATCCATGTTGCCGTTTATATGGCGGTTGAATGCCGTACACACCTTTCCTTCGTGGATGTTGCTCACCTGATAGTGTCCGGATTTCTTCTCCTTTCCCTCCTTGATTGAAGCCAGCCTGCGCCTGTCGCTCCACTGCCTTCCGTCGGGCGAAGTCCGGTAGTAGAGCTGGCGGATTCCGTCGTAACGGGTGAAGAAAAGGAAGAAGCCCTTCTGCGGGTCATACAGCACCTGGGGATAGGCCATCATCTCCGAGCTTACAAGTTCGAATGCCGTGATGTCGTAAGGCCGGACGCTTCTGAACCGAAGGCCCTCACGCCGGGTATTGCGTCCCGCCACGAACACCCAAATATGCCCGTCGCGGTCCAGCTGTACCGTGGGATTGTCATGCGGGTCGTCCACCCCGAACTCTCCTTTGTCGTATACCACCCTGGGTTTACGGAGCATGCCGGTGCGATGGTCGTAGCATCCTATCATGCACTGCAGGTAAGGCTTCCCGTCTTCGGGCGTGCCTCCGTACACGAAAAAGGTCTGCTTCACCTCCGGAGCATATACCGCCATGGGAATATGCTTCATGGTGTAGGTTCCGAGCCCTCCGGAATACTTGTCGCCGTACTCGTTTCCCTGGTGCATGCTGAACCAGATTCCACGGTAGCCGTCGACGGAGGGGCTGATAAAATCCCCTGCCACGGCAGACAATGCCGTGGCAAGGAAAATAAAGATATTGAGAACTGTTTTTTTCAATTCCTATTTATACAGCCAAATCTGAGGGAAGTGATCGGTAGCCGTCTTGCTGGCCACAAGCTGAATCCAGCCGCCTGCTCCGTCGCCACCGTCGGCAACGCTCTTGCTGATTGTCACTCCATCGGTCTGGATAGTAGTCACTGCAGTCATGCGGAAGGTAATCTTGGCAGTTGCGGCGCTGAAGGTCACTTCGTCGGATGCGAACGGGATAAATCCGGGTTCTTCGGCTCCGTTCACGGAGTGTACTTCATCATACCTGTCATACAGGCGGTGGGTGTAAACCACATCCGCTCCGTTGAACGACACGGTCTTGGCGGTAGCGGCCAGTTTCCACTCGGTGCCGTCCAGATATTCCATCTTCCAGAAGCCCATGGATGTCTGGGAACCGGCAATTTCGAAGTAAACCTTGGCTTTCTGTCCGGCCTCCGCTCCATAGAGAGATTCCAGCGTCCAGCTGTCACCTTCCCAGGTGCCATAGGCGCGGGGGTCGTGCACCTTGAATGCGGAAGACGAAGTGGGAACATCAAGCTTGTTGGCGTTGTTTGAAGTGGTTCCTGCCGAAAGACTTCCGCTGTGGTCGAAGGTAATCACGCCCGCGGTATCCGAAGGCATGGTGCCGTAATTGGGAGAATTTTCCTTCCATGCGTTGTTATAGTAAGTCTTGCGCGTAGCACTCTGGATTTCCCACTGGGAAACCTTGTACCACTGGGCCGCAACCGTAGACTTCGCTTCCTGGCTGACCTCGACGGCAGCGGTTGCGCTTCCGTCGGCATTGCGGAATGTCACGGTAGCACTTCTCTGCGCACCGTCATTTGCTGCAACGGTGAAACTGAAGTTATAGACCGCTTTCACTTCGGCAACCGTAATCCACGCGGGATTTCCGCTGAATTCGGGCTGGAAGTTGGCCACCACAGGAATGTTGAAGGTGCCTCCGGCGGCGGGAACATTGAGAACATTGTCGGTGATGCTGATGGAAGGAGCGGGGGTTCCTTCGCTCACTTCGATAACCTTCATTACTACAAGGCTGGCGTTGGATGCGAGAACCACGATGCGTCCGTCTTCCCATACGGCAGGAGCGGTGACATCGATGGAACCAGCCGAAGCGCTGCTTGCGTTCACAACTGCCTTCCAATTACCCTGGGCGAGGGCCACAACCTGGGTGGAAGCGTCGCTTCCGGTAACGGAATATGCGAAGGTCTCGGTAGCTCCGGCCTCCATGGTGGAAGGTCCGCTCACGCTTAGTGCGAGCTGGGCGATTTTGGGCACCACGATGGTCTCTCCTGCCGCAAGGGTAATCACGACATTGCCGCCGACTTCCTCGACATTCGTAACTGCGGGAGCCACGCTGCTGCCTACCTCGCCGATAAGGGTGAAGTCGGTCTCGCCTGCGAACTTCACATAGAGCTTATTGTCTTCAATCTTGAATTCGGGGTTCACATAGGTCTCGCTGTAGACGGGAACCTTGTTGCCCTCGACGAGCAGATAGTTGCCATTGAGGGTCCAGTAGTATTTGCCGTCGTCAGGGTCCTTCCTGGTGCCGAGGGCGTCGCCTGAACCGCCCTCACCGTTGATGATGGAGAGAGTACGGCCATTGGTCATGAGCAGGTCCCAACCCTGGGGGGTATCGGTAATGTTGCTGATGTACACTTTGTCCTGCAGCCCCTGAACCAGAATCTGAAGGCTGTTGAAGTCGTTTTTGAGCTGCGAAACCGCATTCTCCACGCTGGTAAGGCGTGCATCGAGGTCGTCGATTTGCGACTGGAGGTCGGCATTGTCGCCGCCGTTGCATCCAGCAAACACAGCGGCTGCCGCCAAAAGCATTGTTACGAACTTTTTCATATTGCGATAATTTTAATTTGCTTCGTACTTGTTGATGTAGGGGTTGGTGCCCAGGTAGTCCTGGTTGGTTCCGTAGTAACTCGGCACCCTGCTGAGGATGAACAGCCATCCGGATGCGCCGAGCACATCCTCGTCCACTCCTGAAGTTCCTTCGGGATAGCGAGTGCGTCCGTCGATGCTGATTGAGGTGACGGCGGTGAAGCGGAACACTATCTGGGGCGTGTCGTGGAGGTAGGTAACCTTTTCGGTGAAGAGCGCCACCTGCTTGTCAACCTCGATGGTATGGGTGTACTTGACATCCCTGCCTTCGAAGTCCATTACGGTAACCTCTCCGACTGGCCTCCAGTCGTCGCCGTCCTGATATTCCATGTACCAGTATTTCATACCCGTCGCGGATTCGGCAAGTTCAAAGTGAATCTCGGCCTTTTCTCCCGCGAACATGGCGGCATTGCCGGTGAAAGTGAAGTTGTCGCCTTCGAAGGTTCCGTAGGCACGGGGGGAATATCGGCTCCAGGCGGAAGATGCCGTGGGAGCGTCGAGCTTGTTGTCGTTGCTGGAGTGGGTGCCTGCAGTTTCGCTTCCGATGTGGCTGAACACAATCGTGCCGTTGTCCGCCACGATTTCTCCCCTCCTGGACCAGGAGGTATTGTAGCCGTTGCGGGCGGTATTGGTGCTGAGCGGCCACTCCACTACGGGGATGGGGTCACCGTCGCCGTCGATGATTTCTCGCAAGGCTTCCACGAATACCACGAGGGAATTTCCGCTTTTCTCTATGGGATAGCCCAATACCCGGATGAATTTGCCGTCGAACTCCGACAGGTCGGCATCGCACAGGAGCCTGCACTTGGTTACCGACACCTCGCCCGGGTCCAGGTCGGCAACCCCGTCACCGGAAAGGCTGAGGGCCCCGTCGATGGAAGAGTACTGGTAGCTGAGGCTGTTGTAAGTGTCAATATTGTATTGGGTGTATTTGACGGCGGCGGGAGCCGTATAGGCGTCTTCCGACACCACGGTAAATTCGGGATGGATAATCCGCTGGTAATAAGACTTTTTCTTCTTCCCGTCAACGACCACGGTCTGCCCGGGAGAAAGGGCGGAGGCATCTCCCTCCGCAAACACGAAGGCATCGTCGGCGGTAAGAATGGCGCCGTTGCGGTCGGCTACGCACACCTGGGCACGGAGAGTGACCGAAGTGTAGTCCGCGAGCGCGGAAAGTCCGGCAATGGTAGAGGGTACCGAGCCCGAAACAAGGCTGCAGTTATGCGAAACATAACTTGCTCCCTCAACGCTCACATCCTTGCCGTCCCAGAGGCGGGTGCCCCTCAGGACAAGGGTGTCGCCGTCGGAAATGAGATATTTCCCGAGGACCTTTTCGCCCGCATCGTAAAGTCCGTTCACAAGCACTGCGCCGGTCTCGTCCACGATGTAGAAAGACTCGTCGGGGTTGATTTCGCGCACCAGACCTTTGAGGGTGTAAACCGATGTGTCGTTGTCGTCGAGGGCGAGGAAGCGGTAAACGCTGATTAATTCGGGAAGAATTTCAAGCCCGAGCTGGGTCACCGCCACTATGGCCGAAGCCGAGACGGACTTGAAAACGATGCTTCCGCTGCGCTGCGGGGCGCCGTCGTTGGAAGGAACCCGGACTGTCACATGAGTGCTTCCGGCTCCGCCTTCCGAAGGCTCTACCTCAACCCACGAAGGGGCAACTACGGACCAGTCTGAACCGGAACTGATGTTGAGCACCACATCGGCAGGGTTGCTTTGCATGAACGATATTTCTTCCGAACTGACCCTCAGGCCGCTGATGCCGGAGTTTTCGTCGGAAGAGCAGGCAGCCAGCACTGCAAGGGCGCAGGCCGCCAGGAAATATTTGCATGTCTTAATCATAATTCGCGGGGTTTTCGTCCTGCCACTCGTTGATGCCGTCGCGGATACGGTTGCGGAAAGTAAGCGTATCGGTCACGATGGTATGAGTGCCATTCTCGTTGTCAATCTGATAGTTGAGATAGATGCGGCGGTCCTGCAGCTTATGGGCCCTGAGCACATGGCTGCCTTCGCCGTAAGGCTTGATTTTAAGGCGTCCGTACGCTTCGAGTACCTCTACATCGTCGCCGTCGAAGGTGAGGGTGAGAAGGCCGGGAATCTGGCCCTTGCTCACGCGGTTGGTCTCAAGGGCATCCGCCCCCACCGTGGAAAGGACATAGATTTCATCCTCCGACTGGGGGAAGGGCGTGGGATAAACGAGCCTGTCAACCACATCGCCGGTGGCGTCATCGACCGTCACCGCCTTTCCGCCGTGATACCAGTTGCCGAAGAAACGGTTTTCATACTTCACGGCAATCACCTCGAAACTCTTCTCCTGGAGCACCGTGTCGGCGTCGGCCTTCAGTATCCTGAGACCGAGGGCGTAGTAGGGCTTGACGGTATTGAGGTTGGAGGTAAGTTCATCGACATCCGCCTTCAGGGTGACGGTTGCGGTATGGCGGCCCTTCGCGATACACATGGCCGAAAGGTCGCCCTCAACATTGAAATACGCGGAAGGAAGGGGTTTGAGCGCGGAAAAACCCGTGGGCATTGCGCGGAACTCATTGGTGACATAAGGATTTATCAGGACGCCTATGGGAGCTGCGCCCATCATTCCGTCGTATGCCGTGAAGGGGGTGATTTCCGTCTCGGAATCCGGGTCGTATGCCTGGAATACGGACAGGTCGCCGTCCACCAGGGAATTGTCGAGCGTCACAGAAACCACGCGGTCGCGGGTGTTGGATATGGTGCCTCCGAGCACGACGCCGACATCGAAACTCTCGGATTCCCCGATTACGAAGGTACGGAGGTCGTACTGGTTTGCAAAATATACCGAGGTATAGTCAAAATCCTTGACATACTCGTCGTAGCAGGCGGAAGCGAGCACAGCCGCCAGGCCCACGGACAATATATTGACGAATCTTTTCATACTCGCATGCATTATTTCCAGGATTCCCATCCAGCATTCTGCGTCAGGGATTCGGTTTTACGGAATTCGGTATAAGGAACAGGCATCCACAGCGAAGGGAACGACAGCGTGTGAAGCTTGTGGTAGGTGTTGATGTAACCCGCCTTGTTGATGGATGCACCATACACCGTCACATTCAGTTCCGACACATCGGAAGCCCAGCGGCGGACATTGAAGAAGCGCGTTCCTTCGAAGCAGGTTTCAAGCCTCCACTCGTTCTTGACCAGCGCCTCGAAGAGGGCGGGGTCGGCCGCGCACTCGTCCAGATAAGGGTCGGGACTGATGGTCTTGGACCTGATATAGGCGAGGGCGTCCTTCGCGCTGAGGCCGAGAGAGTTGTCAAGGGGCCCGAAAGCCTTGGAGGCCGCCTCGGCATAAACCAGGAGCATGTGCGTCCAGCGGATTACATGCACGCAGTGCGACTGGGTGAGCGGAGTGGCGTCGTAGGGGTTGTAGCCCTCGAACACGAACTTCTTGATGTAGTAGTTGGATGCGCTGGTTCCCTGTTTGCCCGCGACATCGGCCCCGTCGAGGGTCATGTCGAAGGTGTACATCGGGGAGGTGGCAAGACCGTTGCGGTTTGCCGAAGAACCATGGTAGAATATGTTGTCGGAAAAACGCTTGTCGCGCCCTGAATAGGGGTTGGACACATCATATCCGCTGCGGGAATCCGTTATGGGATAGCCGTTTGCCATGGGGAAGGCATCGACAAGGTTCTGGCTCGGCACCACGGTGGCGCTGCCGCCGAATCCTATGGGATAAAGATAGGATTCATACTGGGTGTTGTCGGTGGTGTGCCTCCAGATGATTTCTGGGCTGTTAAGGTCGGTCCACTGCACTGCAGCGGCGGGGTCGAACCCTTGCGGGCCCTCAACATCAAGCTTGTACTTTATTACTTCAGCGGCACATTCGGCTGCCTTGGCGTAGCGGCTCAGGTCGCCCGTGGGATTGAAAGCGGGCGAAGCCCACTGCAGATACACCAGCGCCTTGATTGCGGTTACGGTTATCCTGTCGAGAGCCTTGTAGCGTATGCCTCCGGCAATGTAGGTGGATTCATCCGCCCCGATAGCGAAATCGCGGTTGGCAAGAGGCAGATACACAAGTGCCGAGTCGCAGTCTGCAAGTATCTGCTTCACACAGTCGTCATAGCTGCTTCGCACAACACCCTCGCGGGTCATGTCCTCGAGTTCTACGGGTTCAGTCATAATGCAGAAGCCGGACAGTTCCCCCTTCTCGTCAACGCCGCCGAACTTGCGCAGGAGGTCGAATTCGGCCCATGCGCGCATCCCGAAGGCATCGCCCTGCAGGTAACGGCGCAGCTGCGCATCCTGCACGGGGTCTACGAGGTACTGGGTGTTGATGCCAACGCGGTCCTTTAGAAAGACATTGGTATAGTAGATAGCCTGATAGTCGCGGGCCCAGTAGTTTCCGAAAGGATTGCTGGTAATATTGTAGCTTCCCGTGGCGAAACGCATCACGCTGTTGGAAGCGAGCGAGAAAAGTGCGTCATCGGTGGCGGCATCGAGATACATGTACTCGTTCGACAGGTACGAAGTATTCGCCATCATCAGGTAGTAAGCCTTTTCCACATATCCCCTCGTCATGTTGGGGTAATCGCCGACATTCCTGTTGCTGTAAGTGGAAGTAGGCCTCAGATCGAGCCACCCGGAGCAGGAACAGAGGGCAGCAAGCATTATGGCCGAAGCAATGATTCTTTTGAGTTTCATAATTCCCTCCATTTTAGAATGTGATTGAAAAACCTGCAGTAAGCGTCCTGTAGAGCGGTGCGGAGGTTACTCCTGCGCTCAGGCTCTCGGGGTCGAGGTCTTTCACCTCGGAGAGCGTGAGGAGGTTCGCCCCGCGAAGATATGCCCTTGCGGCGGCAAGCCCGGCCTTGCGGACGATACTTCCGGGAAGGTCGTATCCGATTTCGACATTCTGAATCTTGAAGTAGGAACCGTTGCGGAGCCAGAATGAAGAATCGACGAAGTTATTGGTATTCTTGACATAGGAAAGATTGGGATAAGACCCTCCTATGTTGTCGCGCACGAAAGCGGAATAGTTGCCGTCTTCCCATCCGTTCCAGTAGTATTCGTTGGTCAGGGCCACATCGCAGAAAGCCCTTCCGGTGCCGATGACGGTGAGGTCGAAGCTGCGCCACTTGAGCCAGAGGTTCAGCATGTAGCGAAGTCTCGGATTGCTGTTGCCGATAACCTTGACATCGTTGGCATCGATGGTGCCGTCGTTGTTCAGGTCGCGGTAAACGAGATCGCCTACGCGGGCGCTCGCCTCGGGCTTTGCCGTAATCTCGATTTCTTCGGGAGTGGAGAACTTTCCTATGCACTCATAACCGCGCAGGGCGTCGGGGGCGGTGCCGAGGGTTTTCTGCCAGTCGTAGAGATAGAGGTCGTTGGCAACCTTGGTGTAGCGGCCCTTGGTCGTGGAAACGCCTCCGCCTATCCTCCAGCTGAAATCTCCGGCCTTGTCCGACCAGCTCACGGTGGCCTCGAAGCCGTCGTACCTTATTCCATTGTAGTTTTCGTACAGGGCGACTCCGTCCACGCCGTAGACGGCGGATTCCGAACCGGTAGTCTCGGTTATGATGCCCCGCCTGTCGGCGATGAAATACTGTGCGCTGATGTCAATCTTGCGGAACAGGGTCGCGTCGAATCCGAAGTCGCCCTGCCATACCTTCTCCCATCCCAGGTTCATGTTTTCGACACGGGTCATGGTGGTGTAAGTTGCCGAACGGGTCTGGTTGCCGAACCACCTGCCGGTGGAAGCAGGGCCGTAAGTCACGCCGGTACTTGAAGTAAAGCGGCTGTCCCAGAGGTTGCGGCTGATTTCGAACACATTGGAATTTGCACCGAGCACTCCTGCCTGGGCGCGCAGCTTGAGGAAGCTGAGAACCTTGTTGTCCTTGAGGAAAGACTCGTTGCTGGCAATCCACGCAAGGCCTGCGGAGGGGAAGATGTCGTAACGGTGTCCGGGCGCGAAGGCCGAAGAACCGCTGTAACTTCCCACGAGTTCAGCGACATAGCGGTTGTCGTACGAATACTTGACCGATGCGTTCAGGTCCTGCTGCCGCTCGTAGAAGCTGTCCTGGCCGCTGCGGGTGTCCGCAAGATACCAGGTAGCCGATGCATCCAGGGAATGGGCGCCATTGTGCAGGCCGTATTCCAGGGTTTCGTAGAAATTAATCTGCTGCCAAAGGCTCTGGGTGGTCTTGGACTTGCCCGCAGCCTTCACTCCCTGATGGTTGGTGGAAATCTCCACCGGCACGGGGTTTCCGGTTTCCATGTAGTAGGCCAGATAGTCGTCCGCCTTGCCCACGCGGGCCATGTCGTTCACGCCGAAGTTAAGGTATGTGCGGGATTTGAGCCCCTTGACCAATGTGTCGAGGTCGATGTCGAGCGAAGCATTCACCGAAGCCGTGGTGCTGCGGGCGTTGTAGAAGCGTCCGCTCTGCATCAGGGCGGCGTAGTAGTTGCTCTCGAACTTCTTTGACACGCCGTATATCATGACATCGGAGGCGAAGTCGTCCACCATGCCGTTGTTGAGTCCGATTTCCACCGGATAAGCTACGGCGGGAACGGTCCTGTAGGTGTAGTAGTTGATGTTCGGAGTGTTCACAAGGGCGACATTTCCGAGCACGCCGACATTGGCCTTCATGTATTTGTTTATGACGGCGGTGACATTGGACGAGAAGTTGATTTTCTCGAAATTGTGAGGGGTTCCGATCTTGAAATAACCGCCTTCGTAAACTCCGTTCACGCCTATGGAGTAGGCAAGCGAGCGCGAACCTCCCTGGGCATCGACGGCAAACTTGTGAAGCGGACGGGTTTCCTTTATCATGAGGCCGCGGAAATCCACATTCGGGTAGTCCAGTGAACGGGCGTTCCTTGCGGCGAATCCGGCAAGGGCGGCATCGTCGTAGAGGGGAACATAGCCGGAAGCGAGCCTTGCCTGATTGTTGAGCCTCGCATAATCCACGCCGTCAACCCACTCGCCGGTGCGGTCCATGGAGGAAATTCCGGTCTCGAAGCTGACATTCACCGTGAGGGGCGTATTGAAGCGGCCCTTCTTGGTCTTGATTACAATGACGCCGTCCGAAGCCAGAGGCCCGTATTTGGCCTTGTCGGCTATGGAGGTGAGAAGGGTTACCGATTCCACCTGCGACACATCCAGCAGCACCTGGCTGAAAGGCACGGGAACATCGTCCACGACGCAGATAATCGAGCCGTCGGCAAAACGCGACGAGCCGGAAACATGCCCGGTGAACATGTTGTAGGAACTGAGGTTGGCGGCGGACAGCGAAGTGAGTTCTCCGCTCTGTTCGGTAATGTCCAGACCGACGAACAGGCCGGTAAGGGCATTGCGAAGGTCGGCCGAAGGATACTTCAGCCTGTCGGCCCCCACCGTAATGGCAGAACCCGTGGACAGGCTGACGCTGTCTTTCGGACTACTTTGTGCAGCCATTCCCTGAACAAGCATGAGGAATGCCGCGATTGAAAGCAAAATCTTCTTCATACTATATCCAGGCTGGATTATTCACAAAATTTTTCATCTTATTCACTTCCCTCTTCGGCCAGGGAATCCAGTACATGTACTCCCTCCACAGGCACTGGCGCTCGGAAGGCAGGGCCAGGCGGGTGTAGCGCTTTCCGTTGGGATGGTCGGCATCAACGGGGCAGGTTTCGATATACATGCCATAAAGGGTCTGGTTCATCACCCTGGATCCAATCTTCCAGCGGCGTATGTCGAACCAGTAATGCTCGCTTTCGTATGCGAGCTCTACGCAGCGCTCGTTCTGTATCCTCTCGCGGAAGATGTCCTTGCTGCTCTTGTACTCCGTAAGTACCCCGGGCATCTCGGCCCTCTCGCGGACGATGTTCACTGCATCGACGGCGGAATATTGGCATCCTGCCACCTTTCCGTCAGGCCCGTAAGCCTCATTCACCGCCTCGGCATAGTTCAGATAGACTTCCGCCATGCGGATGAGGTTGTCGGTGGTATAGTAGGCGGTGCAGTTGGCGTTTCCGAGCTGTCCGTTCCAATATTTCTTTAGATAATAATTGGTATAGGAAGGGGAACTTGTCGAACTTGTAGGGTTGGAGAACCAGTTCTGCCCGAACACGCTGGTGACATCGCCCTTGCTGGTGGAGAAGGTGGATGCGGGGTAATTTCCGTTTTCGGTGTCGTAGTAGATGTTAATCTTGTCGCAGTAGTCGGTGGTAGCGCCGTCGAAGATTATGGTCTTGTAGAAACGGGGATCCAGATGTGAATAAGGGTCCTGGTCGTTGTAGTGGCCCTTTGCCTTTGCTGCGGCACGCTGTTCCTCCGTGTAAAGAGGGTCGCCCCACTCGGTTTCGTAACGGTCCACGAAGTTCTGCGTAGGGCACATGCCGGAAGTGCTTGAAGCGCTGGGGCACTGGGGCTTCGCAAAGTAGCCCCAGAAGTCCTGCGTATTGGCCTTCTTGCTTCCTATACTCTTGTTCCAGATGCCTTCGTTATGGAAACGGTAGCCCCAGAACAGGTCGTCGTAGTTGTCGAGCGGAAGCAGATAATACTCATTGGCTTCGCACTCATTGATTGCAGTGGCAGCAGCCTCGGCAGCCGCTATCCAGTCGGCCTCTCCGCGGGTGTTGTTGAGCGGGCTGGCGGCATACAGGAGCGTACGGGCCTTCAGCGCGATTGCTGCGCAGCCGTTGGGGCGGGCCTGGTCTTCGTGCTCCAGGTTGCCGGGGCGTCCCGGACCCGGGTCGCGGCGCATGGTTCCGGCCTTTTTCATGTACTGGTATGCGGTTTCAAAGTCTTCCGCAGCCTTCTGAAGGGTTTCCCAGCTGGTAAGGCGGGTCATGTCCCATTCATCGTCGCCGCTCAGCACCTTGTCCAGATAGGGCATTCCCCCGAAATAGCGCACGAGGGTGAAATGGGCGTATGCCCTGATGAAATGGGCCTGTCCGATGAGGTCGTCCTTGAGGTTCTGGTCGACATTCTGCAGGTAGCTCTCGTGCTCGAGCGCCATGTTTGCAATGCGGATGGCCTTGAACATGGCCTTTGCAATGGGCATGTCGCGCGAAGAACTGGTCCAGTCCTCGTCGTCGAAAGTGTAACGGCCGAGCACCTGTTCCTTCAGCACGCCGACCTTCCACTGGTTGTGCGCGTTTCCGTAACGGCAGGGGTCGGAAGCGTCCGTGGTGGAAATGAGGGCGATTCGGGTGCGGCACATATCCACGCGCATGGGGCTGCCGAGACCGAGATTGAGGGGGTCGTTGGCATCGTATGCTCCGTAAAGGAAATTGCGGAAATTCTTGTAGGTTCCGAACACTTCCTCCTCCGTGACGCCGAGTTCCGGGTCAACATCGAGGAAGTGGCATCCGGCAGCCGAAACGAGGGCGGCGGATATCAGGAGTATGTTTCTGAATTTTTTCATCGTCGTGTTCCTTTAGAAAGATACTTTAACGCCCAGCTTGAATGTGGACATGATAGGATAATAACTGTTGCTCAGCGAAGTACGCTGGGGGTCGCCCTCGATGAGGTCGGTAATGGTGAAGAGGTTGTTTCCGGTAAGGCTGAGTGTTATGGCATCGATGCCAACCGCCTCCTGGATTTTCTTGCTCTTGAGCTTGTAGCCCACATATACCTCCTTGAGGGTCAGGTAGTCGGAACTACGCCATGTGACGCCGGAAAGCCCGACATCGTAGCCTTCCGTGCTGGTGCCTCCGCCCCATGAGAAGGGGGAAAGTCCGAACATCAGGGCGGCATGGTCCGCGTTCTGGTTCGTGGGAGTCCAGTAATTCAGCTGGCTGGTGTGGATGATGTAGTCTTCCTTGGTAAACTCTTCCACGAAGTTCTTGTTGTATGTGGAATACTTTCCGTGAGTTCCGTAGAACAGCGCGGAGAAGGTGAAATTCTTGTAGGTGAAACCGAAGTCGAACGAATACACGGCGGGGGATGTGGTGCTTCCCTGGATGCAGTGCAGGTCGTCGGTGTTGATGACGCCGTCGCCATTGTAGTCCAGAGGCTTGTAGATGCCGGGTATCACCGCATTCCACTCACCAGCATACATGGGATAGTTGTGCAGGTCGTCCACGCTGGTGAAGAATCCCGAATCCACCGTAGTCTCGCCGGAGCGCTGCGCCCCGTAGGGAGTGCCCGCATATTTCTGGTAGGCGGCGGCATACGGAAGGTCTTCATAGGCAGTGATGCGGTTTTCGTTCAGGCTGAGCTTGGCCCCCACCTGATAGAACCAGTCCTTGCCCACATTGTTCTTGTGACGGAGTTCTATCTCCATGCCGTGCTTCTTGATGGCTCCGCGGTTGACATCCTTGTAATCGATACCCACGAAAGGCGTGACGATAGGGGTGATGAGAATGTCCTTGCGGTGCTCGTCGAAAAGGTCGACTTCCAGGGTGAACTTGTCCTTGAGCCATCCGAACTCGAAGCCGAGGTCGCGCTTGTGCGCCGTTTCCCAGCGGGCGTCATAGTTCGCCGCGGTATCCTCCACATAACGGTCGTCGTCCTTGTGGAAGGAGGCATAGTAGAGCCAGTTGCTCGATGATGCGTCGCTTCCCACAAGACCGTCGGAATAGCGGATCTTGAATTTGCTCCACCAGGGCAGGTTCTTCTTCCAGAATTCTTCTTTGCTGAGGGTATAGCCTATGGCGGCGGAAGGGAAGAAGCCGAAACGGTTGGCAGGCGAGAACTGCTCGGAACCGGTGTAGCCCATGTTGAGCTCGAGGAGATACTTCTTCTTGAAATCGTAGGTTCCCCTCGCAACGAGGCCCTGCTCACGGTGCGGGAATCCGGCCTCGCTCACCTGCTGGCGCTGGTGGAAGAGCACGAGGCCCGTTACCGCATGGTCGCCGAACTTGCGGTTGTAGTTGAGCGCACCTTCCCAGTAGAAAACATATTTCTGGGTGCGGGCGGTATTGTCGATGGTGGCGGAATAGGGCGGCTGCACATATATCGTTCCCGAAGTGTTTTCCGCGCCTTCCCAGGGATATTCCCCGAGGTCGTAGAGGTCCCAGTGGAACCTGTACACATGGCGCTGTTCGTCGGACTGCAGGGAATAGCGGTAGAAGCTGCTAGTAAGCGACACCTTGGCGTCGAACGAAAGCCCCTTGGTAATGAAATCCAACTTCTGCTTGAGCAGGAGGTCGGCGGCAATCTTCGAAGTGGTCTTCTGCTCGAAAGCACCCTGCGACAGAGCCTGGTAAGGGTTCTTGTAGTAGGCAGGATACTCGCCGCTGAGAGGCCCGGAGGTGCGGTACGAATGGTCGTTCGGTGCGCCTTCGTCGGGAACCATCTCGAGGAACCAGTCGGGGAAGTACGCGGGATACATGAGAGGAGATGCCGTGTAGAGCGATGTGAACACGCTGGTGGTGGACATGCTTCCCGTTCCGGTAGGATACTGCTGTATGCCTATGTTGCCGCCGAACTTCAGGGTCATCTTGGTGGTCTTGGTAACATTCACCTCGAGGTTCGAACGGTAGTTGATTCGGTCGTAGGCGTAGGTGGTGTTGCCGAACTCGTGGAGCTGTTTCACTATGGTTCCTTCATGCAGGTAACCGAAGGACACGAAATATTTCACGGGGCCGTGGCCACCGGAAATATTGAAGTTGGCATTCGTGGTGGAGGCGAAATCGCGCAGCACCATGTCGTACCAGTTGTTGTTGGGATAGCGTATCGAGTTGATGGCCGAACTGGGATTGCGGTACTCTTCGAGCTGCTCGTTTGAGAACTGGTCGGCATAGCGGTTGGTGTTCCTCTTCGCAATGTTGGCATAAAGCGCAGTGTTGTAGGAATCCACCCACTGGGGAATCTCGGTAGGCACCTGGATGCCGTAATCCACATTGAAACGGAACTTGGGCGCTCCTTCCGTGCCGGACTTGGTCGTCACGATGATGACGCCGTTCGCACCCTTTGCGCCGAACACGGCGGTGGCGGAAGCGTCCTTCAGCACGGAAATGGTCTCAATTTCATTGGGGTCCAGGTCGGAGAACTCACGCTCGATGCCATCGACCATGACAAGAGGGTCGTTGCCGTTCCAGCTGGATACGCCGCGGATTACGATGGTCGCATCGTTGCTTCCGGGCTGGCCGCTGGTCTGACGGGTCTCCACGCCGGAAAGTTTTCCGGCAAGTGCCTGCGTCACATTGGCGGTTCCCGAATTGATGAGGGCATCGCTGGTAACCTGGGAAATAGCACCGACGATGCTTTCCCTCTGCTGCACGCCGTATCCTACCACGACCGCATCCTCGAGCACTTCGGAATCCTCCTTCATCTCGATGACCAGGCCGGACACCGATTTGCGGAAACTCATTTCATGGTCGGCATAACCTATGCAGGTCACCACGAGCGGAAGGCCCGCCGGGCAACTGAAGGAGAAGCGTCCGTCGAGGTCGGTCGTGCTGCCTCCGTAGGAAGAGTCACCCTTGACCATTACCACGGCCCCGATGACCACATCACCGGTAGCATCGGTAACGGTACCGCTGACCGTTATGCGCTGCTGGGCATGCACGGCAAGGCCGCATGCCATCATCAGCAAGGCAGCGATACATTTTCTGTTCAGTTTTGGAAAGAGCATATCTTTTAAAGATCAAAGTCAGAATAATCGGTTGTCAGGGAATTCACGGTATAGACATGAACCTTGTTGCTCACCGGGTGGGTGAAGGTGGCCCGCACTTCCCAGTCCCTGGTTTCGAGGGGAACATAACCCGGCGCTTTCAGATACCATATATGCGCGCAGGTGGTCTTGCTGTAGGCGCTGGTATTCTTGTGGCACTGGTTGAAGAAGTAGGCGCAGATGGCTATGTTGCTGGTGGCGCTGTCGCCCATGCGGATGAAATCGCCTATCTTGCTGCCGTTCTGCCAGAGTTCCACGGTCCAGTTGGCGTGGTCGTCGTCGAACACCTCGGCAATCCAGCAGTCCTTGAGGGTCTCGTTGCCGGGGCAGAGGATGCCGGAAGAACCTCCGGTGTTGGTGAGGCTGCTCCAGATGAAGGAGCGGGTGCCGGGGAACATGAATTCACTGTCGTAAACACGCATCTGAGCGGTAGGAGGACGGTTGGTGCCCTTGAGCACGCGGTCCACGATTGAAGGGCCGTCAACCTCATAAACGGTATATCCGGCATAGCCTCCGGTCGTGGTCACATTGGCATTCTTTCCCGTCTCGGAATTTTCGCTCCACCATGCTCCGCAGGCTGCCCCGTGAATATGCTCGTAAAAAGGTTGTCCTCCCTTTGCAATCCGCGAACTGTGGATGATATTCCTGTGATAATGGGTGTGCCCCACCATAAGGTGCACTTCCTTGAAATCTTTAAGGAGTTCGAGGACTTTATCGTAGTTTTTATCGGTCCTCGAAGTGGTGAACGGGATGTGAACGCAGAAGAAAACGCCCTTGTCCGCCTTGTCCTCCACATACGAAAGGTCCTGGCGGAGCCATTCTATCTGCTCGTCCGTAAAGCCGTAGGAGTAGTTCCAGGTGTAGTTGTTGGAGTGCGTGGAAGTGGTAATGCTGGACACGCGGACATTATCCATCGCAATGATATGGATGTCTCCCCTGTCGTAGGAATAATCCACCGGGCCGAACTGGTCGATGTATCTCTGGTCGGCCTGGTAGGCGTCGTTATTGTTGGTGGCATCCTTGTCGTGGTTGCCCATCACCTGGAAGAAAGGCGTATTTTTCCCGTTGACCTTGAATCCTCCCATGTTGTTGTGCATGCGGTTCCACACATTGTTGCTGTCGAAGATGATGTCGCCCATGGTCATGCAGTAGACATTGTCGTAACCTGCAAGGAAGGATGTCATGTCGACAAGGGTCTCGTTCTCGTAGCGGGTCGCGTCGCCGGAACCGGAGCACTGCGGGTCACCCACTGCGACGAAGGTCCACTTTTCCTCCTTTCCGCCGGGAAGGGGCGTGAGAAGGAAGTCGTTGCGGCTGAAAGGCAGGTCGCCTGCAAACACGACAGGGGTGTAGAAACGGGGGATGCTGCTCGAATTGCTCTCGAGGGTCACCTGGTAGTCTGCCGGTGTGGAGTAATAAACTATACGGGTAAGCCCTTCCGTCGACTTGAACTGATAGACTCCGTTTTCGTCGGTACGGGTGCAGTTGTATCCGTCCGAAACCACGACTCCGGGTATGCCGCGTCCGCTCTCGACATCGGTAATGAGGCCCACGAGGTCGTTCCCTTCATAAATGAGGGAGCCGTTGATGCGGAAAGCGGAATCATCGTTCCTGTCCGGGGCTTCGCCCTTGAAATACAGCACCTTCTCCAGACGGATGCGCTCTCCGGACGCCGATTCGAAGGTGAATCCGGTCGAACTGATACGCGAAGCTGTGAGCTCCGCCCCGAGCGATTCGATGTGATAGACATCCCCTTCATAGGTGCAACTGAAGCGCTGTCCGGACGGGCTGAAATCCGTGGAATAAGCATCCAGAATCCCGTCTGAAAAATCAAATGCGGAACCTGAATTCAGCAAGGTATAAGTGCCATCGCCCCCGAAATCGAGGAGTTCCTTCACATCCTTGCGGGTCATTCCGCCGCCATTGTCGGTGGCCGCAACCGCCCAATACCCGGAAATCGTTACGGGCTGGGGCTCTGCAGGAGCGTTTTCGCTCTCTTTCCCGCAGGAAAAGGCGGACAGCAGCGCCAACGGCAGGATCCAATTAAATCTTTTCATTATCGTATCGTTATTGTTTCTGTAAAACTCATGAGCGGGTCGGAGTAGCTGACGGTGAGCGTGTCGCCGGAACGGTACTTCCCTTCCACCGGGAGTTCAGTGCCCCAAATATGCGTGGAAGCGATTTTCTTTGCGGGAATCCCCTTTACGGGAGATGAAAGGAGGCGTTTGGTTTCGGGACATACTTCCTTCAGCCGTACGAGCTCAAGCCCGTCAACCATCACTTTCCCATAATTGGCCCCTCCGTATACATTCACGACCAGGCGGCCCTTTTTGTCGATTTGTG
Source organism: Bacteroidales bacterium (assembly GCA_017469425.1). Classification (GTDB taxonomy): domain Bacteria; phylum Bacteroidota; class Bacteroidia; order Bacteroidales; family UBA932; genus Cryptobacteroides. Next base: position 6,143 of record JAFUGJ010000033.1, on the reverse strand, counting down.
CATGAGCCTGACCGGGATACGAGGCCGTTACGGACCTGAACGCTATGCGAATCCAATCCTCCGAATCGGAATCGATGTCGGCGACGAAATATCCCCTCGGTGCTCCGCAATTCATGAGGTCGGTCCGGGGGTCGGCATTCCATGTGAGCGCATAAGGCGCACCCACATTGAATTCTTCAATCCCCTTCCAGCGGAAACGGGAAGCCCTGTGCGTATGCGCTTCCACGAGGAACACCCCGGGATGGGAACTCAGGATGGCATAAAGCGAATCAGCTCCCGCATGGGCTTTGCTGAGCTGCCCGTGGGTAAGTACAATCTTATGTTCCTCCTTCGCCGACGCCAAAACCGAATCCAGCCACTTTTTCTGGCTGTCGGTGGTGCCTATAACATAGTCGCGCTTTGGCCTGACCCGGGAATTCCTCACGCTGTTGAGGAACACGAAGCGCACTCCCTTTGCCGTGAAAGTAGTGTCAACATAGCCGTAAACCTTCTTCCAGGTATCGAGGGTGCGGGTTGCGAGCAGCGCACCGTCGCGGTCATGGTTGCCGGGAACGGCAAGAACAGGGAAGGGCATGGAGTCGCAAGCCGCCTTTATTGCAGGCAGCAGGTCGCAGCGCTCCTCCACCAAATCGCCGCACAGAACGGCGAAGTCAATGTCCCTGCGTCCTTTGAGGTCCTTGAAAACCGTGGCACGGACCCTGTCGAGGGCAGCTTCATCGGGAACCTGGATGTCGCCGATAAGGGCAAGCCGGAGGCGGTTTGCGGACGGGCGGCAGATTTCTTCGACATTATTACTGATAACGGCCTTGAGGTCCTCCCAGCGATAATAAGGCCAGAGGCTGTCAGAAGCGCCCGAAACACGGACTTCGCGCTCATTCAGAAGCACTTTGACAAGGATGTCCGCCTTCCTGGCATTGCGGTAGAAAATCAGCTGGATATTTGCAGCCATCGGTGAGAGCCGGCGGCAGTCATACGCGGAGGGCAGCCCTTCGGCAGTCTCGTCGGAAACGACGGTGCATCCTTCTATCCCCATAAGGGCGGCAATCGGAACCACCTGGACATCATGCGCGAAACGGAAATCAGCCGCATACCCGGCTCCTGCAATCGCTGCGTCGGCGCTTTCGATTATATGGCCCGCCATGGCCTGCATGTCAGGAAGGACCATGTGGGCGTATTCGCTTGAAGGACCATAGGCAGAATAAACGAAACGGTTGCGCTGACGCCAGCATCCTTCAACATCCTCCGCCCTCAGATACTTGTATATATCTATTCCGAGCCCGTCATGCATGCGGGCCGCAGCGGCACACTCCCACACCTGTTCAAGGAGTTTTCGGGCATCACCGGGAGAAATGGCGGATGGAGTCCTGAAAACAGCCGACACGAACCTTTCCGGATTCGCATCCCTTACCATATCCTTCTTTATTTTCGATGTGGATTTCCCGGCTTTGCGCCTGCCGTCGTTCTTGTAATACTTCTTTGTTATTCCGGGGCCGCATTCCCTTTCAACCTCTATTCCGGGATACAGCGAACGCAGTTCCTCCATAGCGCACGACATGCTCATCACAGTGCGGATAATCTCGGACGAAAGCACATGAACCTTCTTTCCTTTTCCCTTGAACACTTCCGGATATGCCGCGCACATCCTGTCGATGATGCCCCTGTGCTCAGCCTCGCCTCTTGGAACCAGAAGTCCCTCGCGCCCTGAGGCTTCGTCGCGCAGTGCCTGAAGGTCTTTGAGCAGAGCCTCGCCTTCCGCAGTGAGAAGGCCGGAAGCGGCAGCCTTGCCGAGGGTGGATACCGGCTCGCAGTAAAATTCTGGCTTGGAAAGCCTGCGTGAGCCATGACGCCCGATATGACTGATATAGAAAGGCTTATATCCCTTCGGAGCCTTGCCTGCAAGGGAACTTTCAGGCACAGGATATACCTGATACACCGCAAGCGAATCGTTCATCGGCGTCTGGGCCGATGAACTGATTCCTGCAAACAGGGAAATAAGAAGTCCGTATATCAGAAACTTGCGCATTCGTATCAATTCTTTTTCAATGCCTCACAGGTAAAGGAAGTAACGGTGCCCTTGCCCTCGGTCACCACGACTCTCAAATCCGAACCATGGCGAACTCCGCCGCTTATGGTCACCCGCTTGGGAGTAACCGTCGATTTGCCTTGATATATGGGGGTGAACTGACCTCCGCCTTCGTTCAGCTGAACCTCGAAGGTGCAGGCGGAGTCCATTCTCCACTGGATTTCAAAGCGCTTGAACTCAACCTTGTCATCGAGAGGGAAAGTGACCTCATCTCCGGCAGCGAGCGTTGCGGGAAGAAGTTCTCCCAGCACATCGTCTTCCTTGAAGGTACGGGAAGGATTCGCAGGATCAAGGACCGTGATGGTGGCTCCGAGACGGAAATCCACGGACGATGCACCGACATACACATCAAAGATGCCGGGTTCGATTATCGTCTCCATGTTCCTGTCAAGCATCTCGAATGCCTCCGCGGGAAGGGTGATTCGGACGGTCTTGGTTTCGCCAGGCTCGAGGCTTACGCGCTCGAATCCGCGCAGGAGCTTATCGTAAACCGTAATGGAGCTCTCGCGGTCGTGGAGGTAAATCTGGGCGATTTCATCCCCCTTCATCTTTCCGGTATTGGTGATGTTGAAACTGATGTCGAGGGCTTCGCCGGGCATGATTTTATCCGAGGAAAGTTTCAGGTCCGAATACTCGAAGGTGGTGTAGCTTAGGCCGTATCCGAAGTTGTAGAGTGCTCCGGAAGCGCGGGTCTTCTTGCCATTGGGGCCGAGGCCGGTGTAGCCGTCCACCTGGGAATTGGGCTTGTAGGGGAAATTGAACGGAATCTGACCGACCGTCTTGGGGAAGGTGACCGTAAGTTTTCCTCCGGGGTTATATTCTCCGAGAAGCACCTGGGCTACCGCAGTGCCGCCATGGGCGCCGGGATACCAAGCCTCGAGGATTGCGTTTACATTCTTCTGCGCCCAGTTGATGCTGAGAGGACGCCCCGCGACCATAACCAGCACCACAGGCGTTCCGGTCTTGCGGACTTCCTTCACGAGCAGGTCCTGGCATCCGGGAAGGTCCAGACTGGTGCGGGAACGGTTCTCGCCGCAGGTGCGGAGGTTTCCGCCCACAACCACGACCGCGACATCGCTTTCGGAAGCGAGCCGTGCGGCCTCCCGTATTCCTGCAAGTTCTTCCTCGGTAGGTTCATATCCGTATATCTCGGAATCGGGCCATTTGCTGTCGACCCAAGGGCAGCCCTGAGCATACACGACCTCCGCCTTTCCTTCAAGAGCCTTCTTCAAGCCCCCGTATATGGTAACGGATTCCGTGGCCTGGGGGCCGTAGTGAGTATGGGCATAGCCATCCTCATTGGCATTGGGGCCGAGGACGGCGACTTTCTTCAGTTTCGATGCATCCAGCGGAAGCAGACCGTCATTTTTCAGCAGCACAAGGCTTTCCTGGGAAGCACGAAGGGCAATTTCGTTATGCTTAGCACCATTCACTTCCTCGTCGGCGGCCTCGAATTCATCCTGATACGGCTTGTCGAAAAGGCCGACCAGAAACTTGACGCGGAGAATGTCGCGGACGCGTTCGTCGACAACCTCCATGCTCAGGTCGCCGTCCTCTACGAGTTCCCGCAGGGGGAGCACATAACTGTCGGGGCTGCGGAAGGTGCAGCGCACATTGAGCCCGGCTTCCACGCTCTGGCGCACGGATTCCTTCATGGTACTCGAAACATGGTGCTTGATATGCAGGAATTCAACCGCGTCCGAATCGGAAACGACATAACCCTTGAAGCCGAAATCCCCGCGCAGACGGTCATACAGCCAATATTTGCTGCCCTGGATGGGCTCGCCGTCGTAATCGTTGTATGAGCTCATGGCTCCGAGAAGCCCCGCCCTGCCAATAACCTGCTTCCAGGGATACATGTGAATATTCTCCACCTCATGGGGAGTTTCGTGGGGGTCGACACGGGCCATTCCCTCGCGGGCGCCCTTGCCATTGGAATAAATTGCAAAATGCTTTGCAGTGGCGGCAACCTGATAGTCGCTCTGCAGACCCTTCACCATCTGTACGCCGAGTTCGGCAACCAAATATGGGTCCTCGCCATAAATTTCCTCGTAACGGCCCCAACGCTGGTCGCGGCCCACATCGAGGATAGGTGCATAAATATTGGTATAACCCAGAAGCCTGCCTTCCCTGCCGGTGATATAGCCCACCTGTCGGATGAGTTCGCGGTCCCAGGTATGGCCAAGACCGAGCTGAGTAGGGAAATTGGTGGATTTATACGCTTCTACGCCGCGGATTCCTTCATTGGTAAAATCGACGGGAATTCCGAGACGGGTTTCTTCTATGAACCATTTCTGCACCTCATTCAGGGCCTTGGCGTGAGTTGAGGCAGGCCATATATAAGGGCTCTCCGTTGACGGCGGACGGTTCCAGCCCACAAAAGAGTTGAGATGTTCGTCGATTGCGCCGATTCCATCTTTCCACAGTTTGTCCTTCCATTCGGGAGTAGGCAGCTGGTCGGGAAGCACGCGCCTGTAGCCGTACAGGGTAACCATCTGACAAGTTTTCTCGTCAAGAGTCATCTGCGAAAGCAGGTCCTCGATTCTGGCGTCAATATCGGCGGAGGGGTCCTCATAGACATCCATCCTGCCGTTCTTGTTAAAATCTATCCATCCCTTATGGTAGATTGACTTGGACTTGCGTGCAGCAGTTGCATCCTGGCAAATCTGCAAGGAAGCAAGCAACACGATGAGGAAGACGAAAGATGTTTTCTTCATGGCGGAAAAATTGGTTATTGCTAATTAGTGTGTACGCACACACTTTTGCAAATATAGTAAAACTTTTTAGTAATAGCACATTTTTTTGCTAAATTTGCAAAGCAACAAAAGAGCAATGCCTAAAAAAATTACAATAAAACAGATAGCCGAACTTGCAGGCGTATCACCCGGCACCGTTGACAGGGTGCTTCACAACAGGGGGAAAGTATCGGCCGAAAATCTTGAAACGATAACCAAAATCCTGGAGGACATAGGATATAAGGCCAATATACACGCATCCGCAATAGCCCTGAAGAAAAGTTTCAGCATAGTCCTGCTGATTCCCGGCATCACCCCCGGAGATTTCTGGGAAGGAATAGTCAAGGGTTTCGAGTCGGGCATACGCGAATACTCCGATGTTGACATCGAAATCACCTATGTCACCTATGACCAGTACGATGTGGATTCCTTCAAACTCGAATCCGGAAAGGTGTTCGAGATAAAACCGGACGGGGTGATAATAGGTCCGACATTCCTTCAGGATACGGTGGAATTCTGCAAAAGGCTGGACGAAACCAGGATTCCTTTCATCTTCATCGACACGGTAATTCCCGGCACCAATCCCATCGCACACTTCTCCGCCAATCAGGAACAATGCGGGAGGCTTCTCGGACAGCTTCTCGACCTCACCACCGATAACGATTCCGAAATAGCCATATTCAGTTCCAAGAGAGCCGGGAGCGAATCATACAACAGCATATCAAGGAAGAAAGCCCTGATAGAGGAGATTTCCGAGCGAAAACACCTGAACAGGATAAAAGAAACGGAATTTTCCATTCACGACGACAGTTTTGAGAAGGACATTATAGAATATCTTTCCAATAACTCCAAAATCCGCTCCATTGCAATATTGAATTCGAGAGGAAGCCTGATTGCGAGGCTGCTTAAGAAAAACGGAATAAACAATGTGCACATCGGATGCTTCGACCTTACCTCAAACAATAAAGAATGCCTGCAGGACGAATCAATTTCATTTGTAATTTATCAAAATCCTGAAAAGCAGGCGTTCGAGGCCCTGAAATCGATGATAGCATACCTGATTTTCGGAAAGATACCATACACGGTAGAATCCACCCCCAGGGTGGAAGCAATTTTCAAAGAAAACTGCCCGTAAGCAACAAAAAAAGAACCCGGACGAGATTACTCGTTCGGGTTCTTCGAAGAACGGCGGCTACCTACTCTCCCACCTGGTCGGGCAGTACCATCGGCGTTAGTGCGTTTAACTTCTCTGTTCGGAATGGATAGAGGTGGGTCCACACTGCTAAAACCACCGCAGTATTTTACTTGAGAAACACAAAGACAAG
>JAFUGJ010000032.1 GCA_017469425.1 Bacteroidales bacterium | reverse complement strand
CGGCTTTGCGCAGCTGCTGGTCTTCGCCCGCCCATTCCTTCACGGGGTCATTGTCGATTACGATGTCGGGGTCCACGCCGTGGTTTTCCACAATCCACTTGCCCGTGGCACGGTCGTAGTTAGTGAAGAAAGGCACGCGCACATCGGTGCCGTCCATGTAAGGCAGCGAGCCGCTGATGCCTACGATTCCTCCCCAGGTACGGGTACCGATGACGGTGCCGAGCTTGTTCGCCTTGAAACTCCAAGGGAAGAGGTCGCCGTCGGAAGCGGAATACTTATTGATGAGCAACACTTTAGGTCCGGTATGGGTGCCGTCGGGCACGGTGCCGGTCATGGTGGATGTGCGGCTCATGGTAAGACGGTAAACTTCCCTCTTGAGGCGCTCGATGAGCATGGGTGAAACATTGCCGCCGCCATTTGCACGGTCGTCGATGATGAGGGCTTCCTTGTCGAGCTGGGGATAATAGTAGCGGATGAATTCGCTCAGTCCTTCGGGGCCCATGTCGGGAATATAGATGTAGCCGACCTTGCCGCCGGAAAGTTCATCAACGGTTTTAATGTTCTTCTGAACCCACTCATAATGATAGAGCGGATATTCGTCGGCAATGGGCTTCACAACCACCTTGCGGCCCTTTCCGCCGGGAGCGGAGGCTACGGTAAGTTCGGTGAGCACTCCCGCCTTTCCGGCAAGAAGGCTGTAGATATTTGCAACCCCGGATGTGGGAACGCCATCGACGGCAGTAATGTATTCCCCTTCCGAAACCCCGATTCCGGGCTCTGCAAGAGGACTGCGAAGGACTTCGCTGTAAGGGGCTCCATGAAGTATGCGGTCGATGCGGAAGGCATCTCCGGACGCGCTGAGTTCTGCTCCGAGAAGACCCATCCGAACCCTTGCGGGCTTGGGATATTCTCCTGGATTCACATAAGCGTGGCCTGACGCCAGTTCGGAAATCATCTCCCCAATCACATAATTGAGGTCAAGACGGGTCTGCACATGGGGAAGCAGCACCGCGTACTTTTCCTTTATGGCTTTCCAGTCGCGGCCATGCATGTTTGCAACATAGTATCCGTCGCGGAAGGCGCGCCACACCTCGTCGAAAATCTGGGGCCATTCCTCCTTGTAGTCAACTGTGGCAACCGCCCCGGAAGTGGAAACCTTGGTGCCGCCACCCATCTTCCTGCCAAGCGTGGCTACGGACAGCTCCGAAGAACGGAAGCCACCGGAAAGCACCAGGGCCTTTTTGTCGGGATAGCGGTAAACAATCATTCCCTTGGTGCAGGTTTCATCCTTTCCGCTGGCAAAATCATATACTCTGGTTTCGCCGCCGGAATAATACCACAGGCTCTTGCCGTCGCAGTAAGAGAGGTTTCCGCGAACGGGAAGTTTCACTATGCGGTCGGTCAGGCCGTCGGCATCCACCTTGACCTTCACTTCCTCCTTTTTATCCTTCTTGTCTCCGGGTTTCCTGCCGGACTCTTCATCCTGCACGCCGTCTTTGGGAAGCAGGGGCGAAGGAGTGTCCGCCGATAGCATTGCCATATAGAGGGCGCTCATATTATCGAGGCTGAAGTTCCACTCCACCCTGCTGTAGCGGGGGTTGATGTCGCGTGCGGAACTGAAAATCAGGTACTTCCCGTCGGAAGAGAAAACTGGAGAATTGCTGTTGTACCAGCGCTCGGTCACAGGATACTCCTTGCCGGAGGCGATATTGAACAGGTACACTACGCTCATGTCGTTCTTTTCCGGACGCGTGTAGGCGAGCCATTTGCTGTCGGGCGAAACGGCCACCCCGCGGAACTCCTGCTCGGGGCACTGCAGCAGCTGTTTCTTTCCGCCGGAAGGGATGCTGAGCGCCACCAGGCGGTTCCCCCTGTCGGTGTATAGGATGGTCTTTGAATCCGGAGTCCACTGAAGGGAACGGATATAGGTGTCGGTGCCGGAAGTGAGCTGGCGGGTCTGTGCGGATTCGACTTCGTAGAGATACACTTCCGTCTCGCCTGTGCCGTCGCCAATCCAGGCGATGTATTTGCCGTCCGGGCTCCAGGATGCGCTGCGGTCGTTGGAACCGGGCGTGCGGCTGAGATTGCGGGTAACGCCTTTCTCAACCGGAATGTCGAACACTTCGCCACGGCCCGTTGCGGCCAGCCTGTCGCCGGAGGGCGAAAGGGAATAGGAACTCAACCTGCTGCCGACATTCTTGCGCTCGGGGCGGTTCTGGACATTGTCGGATGCGAGGGTAATGACGACCTTCTCGCATTTCCCGGCAGCGGGGTCGAATTTATAGATGTATCCGCCGTTCTCGAAAACAATCAGCCTGCCGTCGGTGCTCGGGAACTTGACATCGTAGGTGTCGAAATCGGTCACCTTGGAGGTCTGTCCGCTGAGCGTGTCGTAGCAGAAGAGGTTCATTATCATGTCGCGGTCGGACGCATAATAGATTTTGCTGCCTATCCACATGGGGAAGATGTCCTGCGCGTCGTTGTTGCTGACATTCTTTACGGTCTGAGCAGAAGGGTCCCAAATCCAGATGTCGTCGGCCATGCCTCCGCGATAGTATTTCCAGGTGCGGAACTCGCGCATCACCCTGTTGTATGCAAGCTGCTTTCCGTCCAGCGACCAACTGCAGAAGCCTCCTTCGGGAAGGGGAATCTGCGAAGGCATACCTCCTTCAGGGCTCACGGTCCATAACCGGCCTGCGAATCCGTCACCGATGCGGTTGCGGTAAACGATGCCCTTGCCGTCCGGAGTCCAGCACATTACCATATTGTTGGGCCCCATGCGGTCGCCCATGTCGTCGCGGGAGTTGGTGGAAGTGAAAGTGAGCCGCACGGGTTCTCCGCCTTCCGAAGGAATCAGATAAACTTCGCGGTTGCCGTCGTACTCGGCGGTAAATGCAATGCTCTTCCCATCGGGAGAGAAACGGGCAAAGCCTTCATATCCTATATGCGAAGTGAGCCTGCGGGCCTCGCCTCCCGAAACGGGAACGGTCCAGAGGTCGCCTGCATAGGTGAACGCGATTTGCTCTCCATTGGTTGCGGGGAAGCGAAGAAGCCTTCCTTCAGGCGACGAAGCAAAGCCAGGAGTGCCGAGACCTAATGCCACGGCCAATACGGTAATGATTCTTTTCATGATTACCAGCGGTTATAATGAATGTTTTCGGGTTTCCATTTGTCCTTGGGGGCATCGTCACCGTCAGGATACCCTACGGGTACGAGGCAGAAGGGAGTGATGCCCTCCGGGATGCCGAGCACCTCGACAGCACGGCTGATGCGTTCCTCATAAGGATAGCAGGCGGTCCACACGGCGCCAAGCCCTATGGCTTCAGCTGCAAGCAGGAGATTTTCGGTAGCGGCGGCGCAGTCAGCGGTCCAGTTGCCGTTGGGAACCTGCACGCCTTCACGGTTGGTCATGGTGGTTTCGCCGCAGACTACAAACAGCGCTGCGCAGTCGGAATACATAGCACGCGGTCCGCGCCTTTCTCCCTGAAGGGCGTCTTTAACGGCCTGGTCGGTCACGACAATGAAGCGCCAGGGCTGGAGGTTGATGCCGGAAGGAGCCGCCATAGCCGCCTTCAGCAAGGTCTCAATCTGAGCGTCGGTGAGTTTCTGGTCAGTATAGGACCGGACGCTCTTGCGGTTCATGATGGTCTGGAGAGTGGTGTTCTCCACTTCGGGAGCGGGGGTGTTGCTGCATGCGCATAATGCGGCCAGGGCAACAAGACAGAAAAGGATTCGTTTCATATTGATTTTCCAACAATTAATCTAACCTTACAAATATAGCAAAAAAGCTGCTTTTGCAAATATCGCGGAATCTTGCTAACTTGCAGTGAAAATGCACATGGATATGAAAAAACTCGTTTACATCATTGCAGCTGCGCTGGCCATCACTTCCTGCGCAAGCCTCAACCAGGCCCGGCTCCTTCAGGGCGGAGCAAAAGTGGCACAGGCCCTCACTCTCGACGAATCCCAGCTGAAGGCCTATGTAACCCAGTCGGTAGCCCAGCTTGACAAACAGAACACCGTCCTCACGAGCGGAAGCTATGTAACCCGCCTGAACAATATCGTAAAGGGAATCAACAGCGTGGACGGCACTCCCCTCACATTCAAGGTTTACAAGACGAATGAGGTGAACGCCTTTGCCTGCGCCGACGGAAATGTTCGCGTTTATACCGGGCTGATGGATGTAATGACCGACGAAGAAGTGCTCGGAGTGCTCGGCCACGAAATCGGGCATGTGGCCCTCAAGCATACGCTCAACGCCTACAAGCAGGCCATCCTTTCGTCCGCCGCCCTCGACGCTGTGGCCTCCACCGGAAATGTTGCAGCAGCACTTACCGACAGCGTTCTCGGACAGCTTGCCGAATCCATGGTAAGCGCGAAATATTCCCGCAAGCAGGAAACCCAGGCCGACGATTATGGATATGAGTTCCTGAAGTCCAAGAACAAGAATCCCTACTACATGGCAATGGCATTCGAACAGCTGATGGCAAAATCCGGTTCCGGCACAGCCACCCAGGCAAGCAGCATACAGCAGCTGTTCTCTTCCCACCCCGACACGCAATCGCGCATCGACAGGGTCAACAAGAAAGCCGCGAAGGAAGGGTTCACCCGTCCTGCAAAATAATGGGAATCCGTTCTTGGATACTGTTCCCTGCCGTACTGATGGCCTCGGCCTGCTGTCACGGCACGATGCTCTACACCTCCACGGTTTTCAGCAAGGGTGAAGGCGGAGTGCACACATACCGTATTCCGGCGATTGCAAAAAGCCGCGAAGGAACCCTTCTTGCCTTTGCCGAGGCGCGGAACGACGGCTCCGGCGACAGCGGCGACATAGACCTCGTGCTAAAACGCAGCACTGACGGGGGCCGCAGCTGGAGCGAAGCCATAACAGTATGGGATGCAGGCTCTGATGTGTGCGGAAATCCCGTTCCCGTGGTGCTCGGAAGCGGACGCATCCTTCTTGTATGCACCTGGAACAAGGGCTCCGACAAGGAAATGGCCATACACAGGCGCGAGTCCGAAGATACGCGAAGGGTATTCTGCCTGCATTCCGACGACGACGGATTAAGCTGGAGCATCCCCGAAGAAATCACCGGCGAAGTGAAGGACCCGGAGTGGACCTGGTATGCAACAGGCCCGGGGCACGGGCTTCTCACAAAAGACGGCAAGGTGGTGATTCCATGCAATCATGGGGTATATGGAAGCGAGGGGCCGGAAGGAACCGTGTCGCACATTATATTCAGCACCGACGAGGGGCGGAGCTGGAACATAGGAGCCGTTGCGCCAAACGGCAACGAATGCACGGTGAGCGAACTTGCCGGCGGGAAAGTCCCACTTGAAAAATCGGGAAAAACCCTGAAATGATTTGAAAAGCAATTTCCGTTGTAATTACCTATCAATCAATAACAACCAACCACAAATCCGCCAAAATTCATTTTCAGTAGATTTCAGTAGACAACGATTATGGGGACAAAAATAATTGTTTTTGTCCCCCGTATTTTGTACCTTTGTATCGTTGACAAATGAATGAATTATGGCATCAATAACACTAACCCTTTCGTCCAAGACGAACAAAGACACCGGCAAGGCGGAGGTCCTCCTCCGCTACCGCAACACCAGGTCCGTCGCCCTTCGTGCCCACTCCCGCACGTTCATCCTGCCCGAGTACTTCAAGGAAGGCAAAATCGTCATCAAGGCCCGTATCATCACTCCTAAAGTCCAGGAAGCTCTTGACGCCCAGTCTCAGTTGGACCTCATAACTGCCCACGTCATTGACGCCGGCAACAAAGTTCCTGTGGAAGACTTCACCCAAGACTGGCTGCAGGACACCGTGGATCGCTACCTCTTCCCGGAAAAATACAAAGTGGAAGAGAACACCGCCCTGGACTTTCACAGCAAGACCGCCGACTACCTCAAATATACCAAACTCTCCGTCAAGCGCGAAGAGAACTATGGCATCATCTTCCAGATCGTCCACCGCTACGAGATGTACTCCGGCAACCGACTCATGCTGGACACCATGACCCCTGAAGACCTGGCCGACATCAAGGAGTTCATGCTCACCGAGCACACCCTTTTCACCGTCACCGGCAAAATCAACCACCGGACATTCAAGCCTGTGCCCCGCTACGAATACACCTGGACGCACACCTACCACGGCCGCGCCCCGCTGGGCCGCTCCGAGAACTCCGTCATCTATTATATGAAGGCCATCCGCGCCTACTGGCACTGGCTGCTGGACATGGGTTACACAACCAACAACCCCTTCAAGAAATACTCCATAGCCAGCCAGCAGTACGGAACGCCCTACTACCTCACCCCCGAGGAGCGCGACATCTACTGCAAGGCAGACCTGGGAGGCGATGAAGAACTCTGCCTCGCCCGCGACATCTTCATCTTCCAGTGCTACGTAGGCTGCCGCATCAGCGACCTTTTCTCGCTCACGCCCGCCAACATCGTCAAAAGCGGCAACGGCTTGTCGGTCCAGTACATTCCCGAAAAGACCAAGAAAGACCGCCAGCGCGTGGTCAAAGTCTACCTCTCTCCCACGGCCATTGAAATCATGAACCGCCATAAAGGAGAAGACCCGGAGCACCTCTTCCCACGCATGCGCAATTGGAAACTCAACACCTGCATCCGCGAAGGCCTTGCCGATGCCGGCATCAAACGCATCGTCACCGTAGTCAACCCCAAGACCCGCGCCACCGAGCAGCACCCCATCTGCGATGTCGCAAGTTCCCACATGGCCAGAAGGACCTTTATCGGCAACCTATATAAAAAGGTCAAAGACCCCAACCTCGTCGGCAAGCTCTCCGGCCACTGCGAAGGTTCCCGCGCCTTTGCCCGATACCGCGACATCGACGATGAGATGATCCGCGAAATGACCGACCTCCTCGACTAACCATAAACGATTATGACCGCCAACCTCATAGAATCCCTCCAGGGTCTCTCCAACGCCTCCAAAGAAGCGCTGGAGAGCCTTGAAAAACACGACTACCGCAAGGAAGTCAAGAAGATAAAGGACGAGCACCTGCCGCTGAACGTCTTTCCCAAGACCATCAAAGACATCTTCAACAGCATCATGCGCTGGTGCATCCCCGTCGCCGACATCGACGATAACATCCCCTCAGACTCCCTCCTGAACGCCCAAAACCTCAAAGCCTTCACCGAGAATCTGAACATCACCGGCGACCGCGACCTTGCCCACCAATTCCAGTTCCTCGAAACCGAACCAATCCAGGACGTGGCCGATGAATTCACCCAGCTCGGCCTCGTGCATCAGGCGAGAATGCTGGAGAACGTCTGTCTCTTCGTCCGCACCATCAAGCAAGGCTACAACGCAGCGCCCTTCGGCGGCTCCGCCAGAGACCTTGCCCCCGTCACCTATGCGCCTGTCCTCGCCCCAGAAGAGCTCAGCGAAAACGAACGCGCCGAAGCCCTCCGATTCAAACAGTTCTGCGACGTCTTCCACAAAGATGCCTACACCCTTCCACAGAAACAAGCCCTCTACAACGCCCTCAAGGCCCAGGTCAACGACCCCGCCGTCAAAAAGCCGCACCTTGTCGTCATGACGGTCATCCTCCTCCTAAGAACCCGCCGCGCCTACAAGAACCCCATCCCCGGCTCCCTCAACTCCTGCCGCGAGAACATCTTCCAGTCCCTCGGCATCGCCAACAAGAGCTGCAGCAACTACAACGACAACTCCCTCAAAGCCAGCAGCCGATACACCCTGCACAAATACATCCAGCCAGCCGAAGAGATTCTGAAATCCTCTCTTGGGAACGGATAACAAAGCCCACTTGGGAAAACTTGGGAAAAACCTCCACAAACCGCTTGTAATCAAGCGGTTATTTTTTGCTCTAAACTTTTCCCAAAAACTTCATTTGGGAATTTCAAGCCCGATTTTCAGCGCTTTACATTTGCATTGCATTACGATGGAAACGGAAGAAAAGCAGTCGTTCCGGACGATGTAGCCACTGCCTTCAATGGCAACCGCTTTTACTGCTTCGCGGGTGGCTTAACCTTTAAATCAATGCAACATGGCAAATGATTTAATCACCCTCAACGAGCAGTACCCGGGCCTCACCGTCTCGGTCAAGCTCGAAGACCTCCTCTCCGCCGGGCGCAAACTCACCGCGGAAATCCTTGACTACATCGCCGCAACCCGCGATTCAGCCCCCGCCGCCCAGGCTCCGGAAGAAGACCTCCTCACCACCGAGGAAACCTGCCAGAAACTCGGTGTCTCAGTCACCACCCTCTGGCGCCTGGCCCAAAGCGGCATCCTCACGCCCATCAAAGTCGGCGTCCAGAACCGTTACCGCCCCGCTGACCTCAAGGAACTCATCGAAAAGAAAGGAGGCACCCTATGAGCCAGCCCATGCACATCAGTGAAGTCCTGCACCAACTCATCCTCAATAACCCGCAGGACCCCTACGCCCAGATTCTGCGCAAATGCCCCTTCATCCAGATAGAACTCCTGAAGCAAGGCTACATGACCCTTGATGAACTCTCCGAGGAAGAGAAACAGCGCCTGAGTAACCACATAGATCTGGAGGACCTGCCCCATGACTAAGGAATACCTTCTCTCCAAGACCTTGTATGGTGCCGACATCATCCAGCACCTCATCCGCAAAGAATTCCCGGACCACATCATGCACGTGCAGGGCGACTGGTGCGGCGAATGCCCCGACCCCGTATGGGCCGACGGCTCCATCATCGAAGTCCACATCGACAGCATCCCCGTGGAAGGCCAGCGGCTGCCGCAGCGCAGAGCCCGCTACCACTATCCCGACGGCCAGATGCTCGACGGAGACGCCATCGCCCTTGCGGCAGCCTACTATCACCAGCGCGGCGAAAACCTCACCCAAGAACAGCTCATCGCCCGCCTGGCAGAGGAACTCTACATCAAAGAACCCCCGAAATCCTACTTCCAGAAGCAGGAAGAGAAGCGGCAGAAAGAAAAATCCAGGAAGGCTCCCGAGCTCCCGCCATGTCCCCGCATGAGCTTTTTCAGAAGGCCCATCCGCAACACCCGCCCCTGCCGCGAAGCATCGCCCACGGACATCTACAAATACCTGATGTCCGACTACGCCAAAGCCACCACAGAGCAACTCCGGAGCCTGAAAGACCCCAAGGAGCGCAGCCGCTACAAAGCCGAAAACTTCGACTACATCACCCCCGGCGGTATCTTCCGCTCCCGCAAAGAGTCGGACCTTGCCAAAGCCAGCGGCTACATAGTCATAGACTTTGACCACATCCCCGACCCAGACGGTCTGGTACTTCTCCTTGCCCACGAAGACAACTTCGAGACGGTGATGGCCTTCCGCAGCCCCTCCGGCGACGGCGTCAAATGGATCGTGGCCCTGCCCACACACCAGACCAAGCCCGACGGCACGCCCTTCACCTACGGCGAATTCTTCACCATCCTCTCCAACTACGTCCGCCAGGCCTACGGCTACGAAGCCGACCCCTCCGGCAAAGACATCTGCCGTGCCTGCTTCCTCCCGCATGACCCTGACGCATTCCTCAATCCCTTTTATCTCGAAGACAACTATGACTACGACATCACAAGATTTCTTGATGGGACTGCTGAAGGAGGGCGATAAGCCCTCCTCCCAGCCTCCGAAAGCTGAACCCGCCGCTGCCGTGCAAGTTCAGGCAACAGATACTGCAGCAAGAGTAGAAGCCCTCATCGCAGCCCTCAAATCCAGCGGCCGTGACATCACCGCCGACTACAACGATTGGCTCAAAGTCGGCTTTGCCCTCGCCGGAGAATTCGGAGAATCCGGAAGGCCATACTTCCACGCCATCTCCTCCCTCTATCCGGGCTACGACCAGGCCGAAAATGACAAAAAGTTCGACGAATGCCTCAAATCCAGCGAAGGCCGCACAGACATTGGCACCATTTTCTATCTCGCGAAAAATCAAGGCGTTACCATCGAAAGACCCGCAAACGCGCAGGGAACGCGCCAGCGCATACCACGCGAAAAAGGACAAAGTGACAAAAATGTCCCTTTGTCCCTTTCGGACGATGACCTCGAAGGAATCCCCGACCTTCCCACCTTCCCGGAGCAAATCTATCCCGGACTTCCCAGCCTGCTCAAAGAAGTCACGGACCTGATGATAACCTCGCAGGAAAAGAGCCTTGTCCTCATCGGCAGCATCGTCACCGTCAGCGCCTGCCTGCTGCCCCTTCGCACCGTCTATTTCGGCAAGACCATCTTTCCCAACTCCTACCTCTTCGTCCCCGGTCCCGCTGGAGCCGGCAAAGGAAAACTGGACTTCTGCTACCGCCTTGTGAAATCCATCCACTCGGAGAAGCGGGAACGCTGGCTCGTAGCCAAAGAGGAATACACCAAGGAAGTCTCGCGTTACAAGCGGCAGAGAAAAGGCGAGAACATCGACCCTCCCGTAAAACCGCCCATCCAGTTGCTCCGCATCCCGGCCAACAGCAGTGCCACCTCCTTCCAGCAGGCCATGGCCGAGAACGGCAACCTCCTGATGTTCGAGACCGAAGGCGACACTGTGGTCAACGCCTTCTCCGGCGACTACAGCAACTACTCCGATGCATTCCGCAAAGCCTTCGCCCACGAGAGCTTCGGCTACCTCCGCCGTGGCGACGACGGAGAGGAACGCGAGATTGATAACCCGCGCCTGTCCACGGTCCTGTCCGGCACGCCGGAGCAAGTGAAATCCCTCATCCGGGATGCGGAGAACGGCCTCCTTTCCCGCTTCATGTTCTTCTGCATCAATTCCACGCCGGACTGGCTGGACGGTTTCTCCTCCTACGGCTGCGAGACATCCCTGGAGGAAGCCTTCGATGCCGCCGGGGCGCAATTTGCGGAATTCTCCAAAAAGCTGGAGGACACACCAAAGGTCATGTTCCGGCTGTCGTTCCCGCAGACCTCCATGTTCAATGACTTCTTCCGGGAAGAGAAGGCGCGGATGCAGGACCTCAACGGGGACCGGTATTCAGCAAGTTCCCACCGTCTGGCCTGGTGCTTCCTCCGGATTGCAATGGTGCTCACGGCGCTCAGGATGATGGACTCCGGTTCCGTTCCCGAGGTCGTGGAGTGCTCGGATGCCGATTTCGCCATCACGCGTGAGATAATCCGGGTGATTTCGGACCACAACGACTACATTTTCAACGTTCTGGACCGGGAGCGACCGGAGGGGGTTGCTGTGGCCGATTCGTATTCTTCTGCCACGCGGCGGTCGATTCTTTCCGCGCTGCCAGGGTATTTCAAGACGGAGGACATGAAGGCCGTGGCGGCGAAGGTCGGGAAGACGCTCCGGACGGTACGGCGGCAGGTGGCGCGGGCTGTAATCGCTGGAGAGGTGGTGCAAGTGAAGCACGGGGAATACCGGAAGGTGTAGACCTAAGGCGGGAACCGGGTGGGGCGGAACATGCTTATGCCAAGCATAGCGCACTGTCATTCTGAGCATAGAACTCTGTCATTCTGAGCGAAGCGAAGAATCCCAACCACTTGGTTTTCCGGCCTTTCGGGCTGATAATGGGCAAGTTACAATGCGAATGTTTTAATTTTGGGATAAAATGCGTAAATTTGTTGGTTTAATAAATAGCATCATAAAATTTACGATATTTTTGTATGAATGTAGTATCGCTATTCGCCAATATAGGCATTGGAGAGGCTTATTTGAAGAGCCTCGGATTCAATGTTGTGGTGGCTAACGAACTGGAACCAAGAAGAGTCGATATATATAAGCAGATCTATCCTGGCACAAATATGATTTGCGGGGATATAACTCAAAAAGAGGTGTATTCCAGCATTCTGAAAGCATCCTTGCAACAGAAGATTGATGTAATCATGGCAACTCCTCCGTGTCAGGGCATGAGTACGGCTGGTAAGCAGGATAAATTTGATGCTCGAAACGATCTGTTTATGTATGCCGTTAAGTTGATAAAAGACCTTAAACCAGACTATTTCATCTTCGAGAATGTGCCGGGGTTTATGACAACATATGTCCAGTACAACAACGAAGCACGATTGATTCCCGATGTTATCAAGGATTTATTGAGGACAACTTATACTATGTCGTTCAATATAATTGATGCGCAAGACTACGGCGTTCCCCAGTCAAGGACAAGAATGATTTTGTTGGGAACCCGGCGTAAAGTTGCTAAGAAATGGGCGATGCCTGACACCGAACCTGATGTTAAGACTCTTGAAGATGCAATAGGCGACCTTCCTATTTTGGATCCGTTTGTTTACGACATCTCAGAGGATGAAATGCTTAAAGTGTTTCCAAAGTATAAGCAGAGAGAGAAAGCAGCTTTAAATATTTCCCCTTGGCACGTCCCACCGCATCATATTCTTCGTCAGGTCATAACCATGCAACATACCCCGACCGGATGTTCGGCTTTTGACAACGAGAAGTATAAGCCAAGAAAAAAGAATGGCGAAATTGTAAAGGGATTCCACAATACATATTCTCGTCAGAGATGGGATGTCCCTGCATACACGATCGCCATGAGCAATAACCAGATTTCAACTCAAAATAGTGTGCATCCGGGAAGGCATCTTGGAAAAGACGCCAACGGAGATGACATATATTCAGACCCTCGTGTCTTCACTATTTACGAGCTGATGCGCATCATGAGCATTCCCGATGATTGGCCAATTCCTATTACCGTAAGCAGGCAATATTTGAGGCACATAATTGGCGAAGGCGTACCTCCTCTTTTGATTGAAAAGATATTTAAACAGATTGCAAATGGCTAAACAAGCAAAACTAAGAGGACTGTCTTTGTTCGCAAATGTCGGCATTGCAGAAGCCTATCTTAAGGAGATAGGCGTAGATATGCTTGTGGCCAATGAACTCCTTCCTGAAAGGGCAAGGTTTTATCAAGATGTCTATCCGGAGACCCATATGGTCACTGGAGACATCACAGATGACAAACTCCGTTCAGCCATAGTTAGCGAGGCTAAGAAGAAGAAAGTTAATTTTGTCATGGCCACTCCTCCTTGTCAAGGAATGAGCAGGGTCGGCAAAATGGATAAATACGATGTCCGCAATCAACTTATTTACTATGCTGTTGATGTGATTCAGCGGCTTAAGCCAGAATATGTTCTTATTGAGAATGTTACGACGATTCTCAAGACAAAGATTGTTGTCGACGGCAAAGAGATGCTTATCCCTAAGTATCTCAAAGATGTTCTTGGCAATGATTATGTCTTCAACACTCAATCGAAGGTTCGCGCCATGGATTACTCCATTCCTCAAATGCGTTTGAGGAACATATATTTACTTGTTAGAAAGGACAAAAAGGTTGAATGGGAATTCCCGGAAAAGACACCTGTTGTAACCCTTGAACAGGCCATCGGAAATTTGCCGGACGTAGATCCATATCTTCGTGATGGTTACGATGTCACATTGGAACATTTCCCCGATTTTGAGAAAAAGAAAGCCGCTGCAGCAGCAGTGTCGAAATGGCATAGGCCACCGGTGCATTCATGGAGACTCGTTGAATGGATGATGCACACGCCCACTAATGATTCTGCTATACATAATGCCATTCATTATCCGCAAAAGACAGATGGTACAAGAGTTTCAGCACACTACAATCAGTATCGGCGTTTAGCATGGAATACTCCATGCCGTGCCTTAACCCAAAATAACGGTGTTATCTCCTCTCTTGCATGCGTGCATCCCGGCAGACCATATACTCAAAATGGCGAGGTATTGTATACAAATCCGCGTGTGCTGACAATCTATGAAGTTATGATTGTATCCTCCTTGCCATTAGACTGGCCTATTCCTGAATGGGCAGACGAGAATCTGATTAGAAAAGTTATCGGCGAAGGTATCCCTTCGCGTTTGATTAAAGTCATTGTTGAAGAACTCTTATCAAAAATATAGTTATGGGTAGTCTTATCATGCCTAAGCATACAGGTCTCGTTTCGGAGTTTCAAACTCCACTTAAAGTGTGCTACGATAGAAAAGACATCAATGACGGGTGGGTAGAAAATGGACATGCCACCCAGGGTATAGACGGCTTTACATTGTATCTATATCAAGAATATCATGCGGCTAATGCCCAGGGTCACACAACCCCTAAAAGAGACAATTCCGACTATACAAAGGATGCTCAGTTACCGCTGTACTTCGGGTTTATGGAGATTGCGTATTCGAGGTCCAATGCGCTACGCAGAATAACGCCGAGCGGCATCGAGATGTACGAAGCATTAGAAGCAGGCAACATGGATAAGGTGTATAACCTGTTTATTGATGCCTTGGAAAAAATGACATTCGGACGGAATAATCCCGGATGTGAAAACTCTGATTCTGATCTTGAGGCTCCCAATATTCTGTTAATCAGTTCAGTCATACTTGGTGGTATCAAAAGAAAAGAATACTACTACGTCCTTGAGTATATGAATGAGAACGATAGTGACCTTTCGAATGCTCTATCAAAAATCGCGTACTTTAGGAAGATAGAAGAAGAAATCCCATCCACAGCTAATACATACACAGATGTAAAATTTATACCCTTTTGGGTGTCTATTGGTTTTCTTACTGATGATGCTGACGGAAGGCTGCATATCTCAAAAGATGTTTTTGGGCATTATGCGAGCAGGATAATGCGTCTACGTGTCAAGAATACTGAAACACAGACAAAGCGCATCATATTTAATCCTGGCGAGACAATTCAGAAGATTTATTACGGCTGCCCTGGGACTGGTAAATCTTTCAAAATCAAAAATGATATAGAAGGTCCGGACGGAGAACTTGCCGTATATTTCGATGATAATGGGAAGAGGATAGACACTCCCGATACTAAGGAGGAAAGAGCAGGGAGGCCCAGCAATATCTTCCGAACGACTTTCCATCCAGACTACGATTATGCTACTTTTGTCGGTTCTTACAAGCCCGTGATGAAGGTCTCAAAGCAGAAGACACAGGATCAAGAGGAAACTCGCGAACTTGAATATGACTTTGTTCCTCAGGTGTTTACAAAGGCTTATATTCGAGCTTATAAATCTCGACAAGACGACACCTTGTCAGATAGTGAAAAGAATGTCTATCTAATTATTGAGGAAATCAACCGGGGCAATTGCGCTCAAATATTCGGCGACCTGTTTCAGTTATTGGATAGGAAAGACGGTGTGTCAGAATATCCAGTAGTACCAGATACTGAACTCATCAATCATCTTAACGAACAAGGTATCTCTGGAAATAGTATCAGTTTACCGGAGAACCTGCACATTCTGGCCACCATGAATACCTCCGACCAGAGCCTCTTCCCGATGGACTCTGCCTTCAAACGCCGCTGGGCAATGGAGTATGTTCCCATCAATTTGGAGCAGGAAACGGCAAAGGAATACACGTTCAAAGTCAATAATCTGGAGTATTCTTGGGTCAAGTTCCTCCGCAAGGTCAATCCGCTTATCCGCAAAGCGACCGACAGCGAGGACAAACAGATGGGAGAATTCTTCATCAAGGGCAATATTTCCCAAGAAGATTTCATCAACAAGGTGATGTTCTACCTCTGGAACGACATCTGCAAAGACCTCTACTCCGCCAGCCGCATCTCGCCGCTATACTTCATGCGCAGCGACATCGCCGATGGCAACAAGAACGTCTTCACCTTCGCCGAGCTATTCGGTGACGGACGTTTTGATGACGAAACAAAAGAGTACACCAAGCCTAACGAATTGCTTGCTGGCTTCATTAGAGAGAAATTAGGACTCAAATCCATCTCCGAAAAAACGCAAGAACAATAATCTAATCCAATGCTCGTATATTTCGAAGGATATCGCTACTCTGATCATTCGGTCTTCGACAAACTCAAAAAAGGAGACTCGGATAAATATGTCGTACCTATCCTTCGCGAAAATAACAAATGGTATATTGAGCATGTCGGCTATTTATTCGTAGCCATGGAAGGCGGAGGAGAGCCTGTTTTCATTCTTCCAAAGAATTTCTTAAAAAAGGATACTGAGAATCCAGAAAACGGCCTTACACTGCTCGGAATGCCAGGCGTTAAGCCTGAAATGATATATGATTCCGACCCCGACCAAAATATCCTTGCCCTGCGTGGTCAAGAGACTTTTCTTCCCGAGTTGAGTCTATGGCTTTTCCGTGCCATGTCTCGTTACCGCGAGGAACGGTCGAAAGAGAAAATGCCAATAACCGAGGACGAGCTTCAATACCGTACACCCGACCGCGGGGCCTTCGACCGCGATTTCCTTAGTACGGCCATCCACCTCATTGACTTTTTGGATGACCATCGCAACCTCTTCACCCAGATCAGCAGAATTAACAACTCGGGGCGTTCGGCAATTGACTGGAACAAAACTCTTCAGCAGCACCCATTCATAAAACGCGGTAAGCCCTACTACTTAGACCTCCGCATCAAGAACAAAGCAGTCAACATCGACGAGGAACTCATCGTCCTCTACTACTCGGTTTTGCGCTACCTCAAGGATAAATTCCATTTCCGTATTGACTACGGAGAAATCAATTATCCACTCAAAACCAGAACCGAAATTCAGAATTATCTCGATACAGGTGTGGGCAAGCACCGCATGCGTGACATGAAGGGAAAATACTTTCGAGAAGATTTGCTCGAACTCTGGTCCCTGCTGGACGCATTCTTCGACTGCAATATCAGTCTTGATGACAATGATCCTCTCAAGGAGTGTTTGGTTACGAAGCAATTCCATAGGGTTTTTGAAAGAATGGTTGATGCTCTCATCAGTAACTCCAACAAATTGGATCGTCTGAAGAGCCAAAAAGATGGTAAACTGGTCGACCACCTTTTCTTATACAATTCTCTTCTGGACCAGAAGCACACTATATATTATATTGGCGACAGCAAATACTACCCTGACGATAGTCACGCAGAAGATGTTGCGTTGTACAAGCAGTTCACTTACGCCAAAAATGCCATTCAATACAACATTGATCAGTATTATATTCACCACAAGAAGAATCCGGAAGCCATTCGATACAGGGACAAAGAAACGGAAGGCTACAATGTCACGCCCAACTTCTTCGTCAGCCCCAAAATAGAATCAGATAACCTTGATTTCACCAGGCCCTCCTTTGAGGCCACCACTTGGGAGCACGAGCCTAACAAGCATTTCGAAGACCGCCTATTCGATAGAGATACTCTATTGCTTAGGGAATATGAAATCAACCTCATTTTCCTTGTGGCTGCCTATGGAGCCTATGAGGACTGCTGGACAGACAACCTGCACAAGACCATCAGAAAAGACATGATTGAGTTCTTGAACAAGAATTATGTCTTCTACGAAATCGTCCCTAAACCTATCCCGGTTTATTCCGAAGATCGAAAAGTGATGGAGATTCCGTTCCTCAACTTCCACCACAACCGCGTCTGCGGCAAGGTCTACAAAGTCGATGACGACTCTCAGAGCCTCATTCTTGCATACGAGAAGAAGACACCCATCGGCAAGAAAGACCTCGCTGAAGCCCAGGAACACCTCTCCTCCTCCGTTGAAGGCGGCACTCTTGGAAAGCCCGTGGAACTGAAACCATAGCCCTCCCACCTTGCAAAGATTTGTCGGCATCGCTTTTTCTTCCGACCTTTGCAAATAGCCCCCGCAGATTGCGACCGCACTGCGGACGCAATTGCAATACCCTGGCCACGTAAAAAACGTAGCTAATTTTTGCAAAGTTAGCTACCATTTTATATCTTTGCATTCGTCAAATGCGCTGATCTATGAGGACAAAGGACATATACGCACGCATTGCTTCCCTGGAGGGCGGCAGCGTTATCTTTGCCTCTGACTTTCTGGACCTCTGTACGGAAAGGCAGGCAGGACGTGTGCTGACGGAACTGGAGGCCAAAGGTGAAATCAAACGGCTGGCGCGGGGTATCTACAGCAAACCCACCCTTACGCGCTTCGGCCCCTTGTATCCGGATGTGTCCAAGATTGTGGAGGCGGTGGCGCAGCGGGACCACGCACAGGTGCTGCCGTCCGGTTATACCGCAGCCAATATGCTTGGGCTCTCTACCCAGGTGCCTATGGCCTATACCTACATCACATCCGGCTCTTCCCGCCAGCTCACCGTCGATGGCAAGACCATCAACCTCCAGCGGGCCGTTCCCCGGAATTTCGCCTACAAGACACGCCTTGCCGCCCTTATCGTGCAGGCCCTGAAGGCTACCGGTGCTGAAAACATCGGCCCCGAAGAAATTTCCGCCCTCAAAAACGCAATCAACAAATATCCGGACAAAGAAGCCTTCCGCAGCGATGTGCTACTGATGCCCGTATGGATGAAAACCATCATAACCCCCTTACTGTAGCTATGAGCAAATGGATAGACCTGGACCTCGCAGAACGTCGTGTCATTCTGCAGTCCGTAGAAGATAAAGAGAAACTCCAGCAAGTCGCCGCCATCGAAAAAGACTGGTGGGTCACCGCCGTACTCAAGGCGCTGTTCCAGACATCCTGCAAGGATGCGCTCAGCTTCAAGGGCGGCACCAGCCTTTCCAAGGGCTGGAACATCATCGAGCGACTCAGTGAAGACATCGACGTCGCTTTGGATCATTCTTTCTTCAAGATGGACCATACCAACAAGAAGCAGCGCGATAATCTCTGCCGCAAGGCCCGGGCCTACATCATCACCACCCTAAAGGATGAACTCGATGCCCGCCTTCAGGAAATGGGCATCAGCGGCTATAGCATCGAAGCCGTAACTGAGCGCCAGACCAAAGACGGACCTGTCCATATCAACAGCAACACCGACCCCACCGTCCTGCTGGTTCATTACCCCTCCGTACTGGAAGAGGCCGAAGGCTACATCCCTCCGCGCGTCAAAGTGGAAATCGGCTGCCTGGCCATGGACGAACCCACCGAACCCCGGCCCATTGACACCCTTATCGCCAAATACTATCCGGATGAGGACAATGAACTCTCCTGCACCATCCGCACCGTCGTTCCCACCCGTACCTTCCTGGAGAAGGTGTTCCTGCTCAACGAAGAATTCCAGAAAGCCAAGCCCCGCTACCGCCGCATGAGCCGTCATCTCTACGACCTGGAGCGCCTGATGGACACGCCCTACGGCCGCGAAGCTCTTGCCGACAAGGACCTGTACAACGCCATCGTAGAGCATCGAAAGACCTACTACGACCTCAAATACGTGGACTACGGCCTCCACGCTCCCGACAAGATTGACTTCCTCCCGCCCGCAGCCGATATGGACCGTTGGCGTTCGGACTATGACGAAATGCAGCACCACTTCATCTTCGGCGCGGCCCTCCCATTCGATGACCTACTGAAGAGAATGGAAGAACTCCGTAGCCGTTTCCGCGCCATCAAGTAACACTTATGGCTCCCGTCCCAATGAAAACTATCGAAGTAGTTGCAGCCATCATCCATAAAGGCGACAAGGTTTTCGCCACCCAACGGGGCTATGGCGAATGGAAAGACTACTGGGAATACCCAGGAGGCAAGGTCGGGCCTGGAGAAAGCCCCGAGGCAGCGCTGGTCCGTGAGATTCGGGAAGAACTGGATACGGAAATCAGTGTGGATAAATTCCTCACGACCATCGAATGGGACTATCCCAAGTTCCACCTGACGATGCACTGCTATATGTGCTCATTGCTCACGGAAGCCCTGCACTTGAACGAACACGAAGACGCCCGCTGGCTTTCCGCTGCCGACCTTGACACCGTGAACTGGCTCCCGGCCGACTATCAACTGATTCCCTTGATCGAGAAAGTACTGGCAGCCGGACCGGAAACCCAAACACTGTCGGTCTAAGATACAGGGACTACGAATCCTGTCTGATTCGCCCTCCACTATTGGCTTAGCTCTTTGAGCAAGCTACCAACCATTGTTGTACCCGCACCAGGATGCAATGTCCTATATTTCCTGTATCGTGCTTTGTCGAGTGCCATTTGGTCTCGCAAAGCTATCGCCCTGGGCCGCCATCCGGAGACTTCTTCAAATCCCTTCCAGCCGCATTTACAACGCCCCTCCAGATGGACCACGCCGCTCAGTGGGCTACCAACGTACCGATGTGGATAGACCGTCTTGCCGCAGTCGGGACACTTGTATTGAAATAGGTCCGGATGCTCCAGGGTGCAGCGGACAAATGAGCCCAGCCACACGGGATCTGGGGCCATCTCCGCCACCCAGCCACAGCTGTAGGTCATCTGTAGATGGAGAGGAATGAAGTAGAACCGGTCAATATTCTTCCACTCGTCAAAGCGGGCATAGATTTCCGGTGCGTTCTGGTAGAACAGTTGGGTGTCGAGCAATTGCTCCTGAGACGGACGCCGTCCGTCTGTCTTGAAGAAATTGTACTTTTTCATGGTACAGACTTTTTTTGATGTTGAACAATCCGCATCGTTTTACCACCGTGGCGTCTGGCTTGCTCGGTTGGCGGCCCCCATAGGGCGCTCTTGATGCATGTGCAAAGGTAAGTATAAAAGGCGTAAAATCAAAGTCAATTCCGCACCCCTAAAATCGTCTACACTCTCATGGACGTGGACGGCTCTATTCCCACTCCACCAGCGCCCTGTCAAGACTGATACCCTTCACGCCGCCCTGCGGGCCTTGGATATAGTAATTCTTGGCAACGCGCTCCGGAATCTCCTTCAGGAACGCCAGTTTCACGGCGGCGCACTTCTCGCTGAAAGAATTGCCCACCGGATTCACCAGCGCGTCAATGCTGGCTACCACCTGCGCCTCGTCATCCTGATTGGTAAGTTTCCGGTAAATGGCAAGCAGCTCATCCCGGTGCTCCTGCAGCCGCTTGAGCGAACATCCCCCCGGATGCGCAAGAAACCACAGGAAGAGAGTCTTCGGCAACTGGCGCATCTTAATCTCCTTCCCATAGTCCGTAAGAAGTATCCGGTAATCGGCTGTAATCTCTACGCGGCTAAGTTTCACCGCCTTCTGCAGCCATGTCTCGATCACCTCAACGGGGAAGTCCTGCAGGATAAGATCCTCGATATTCTTTTTTGTATCACGCGCCAAGCTGGCCAGTTCATCGCTGATTTCCTCCGGGTAGTCAATATCCCAGTTCTCTCCAAGGTAAACTTCCTCATCGCCGTCGCGGAACATCTTGGAGAACTTCACGTTGTCCTTAACCGATATATCCGGCAGCAGCTCCCGATATGCCTGTGCCCGGTGGATAAACTCGTGGTTCGTCTTTGCTACAATCTCGGCCACCAGAAATCCCTCTCCGCCCGGATTTTTCCTGATTAAGTAACCGGCCCCAGGTTTCATATCCAGATTCAGGGCGGCGGCAACAGCCTTGCGGAACTCCATCTCTGTCAGTTCTCCAAGGGCAAGGCGCTCGCCGGGGAAATTGTATGCCAGCTCCCGGGAAGTCAGATTGGCAAAATGATACGGGAAGCTTTGGATGCGGTATCCAAGGCGGAGCAAGCCCATTGAAAGGTCGTAAGTCAACTCAAGACAATCCGGGGCCAACACGCCGGTTACCAGCCATATATCGTTGTCAACTTCCGGCCACGGCATAGGCCCAACCGGCAGATACAGGGTTTCCTCAACCTTCTTGTGAATACCAAAAATGCTCATAGGATATCGCTTGCAATGCAAATTTACACAAATTCCGGCAATTACCCCTCATACAAGCCTTGTATAGATTTGCAAACCAGCCGGAAAGAGTCCATCTTTGTACCGGCGCATCGGTAGGACGAATGGGCCCCAAAGTGCGCAACTTGTACAAGACCGGGATGACGACGGGCTATATATCCGGAGGCGGACTATCGCGTAAGACGTAAGAGAGGAGCCCCGGGAGCACCAACTCGCCGGAAATAGTTACGGACATCCCCAGCACCCACTGCAGGACGGTGACGTGTAGTCCTGTAGTGCGTAGTGTCGGACGAGTCATCAACCTCCCCGGCTCATCTGGACTAAGCGAAGGAGGGTATTGCTGGGAATAGAGCTCTGCCAGAAGTGCCTCCTTCGCTTTTTGGTTTATCCTCCCATACAAGCCTTGCACGGATTTGCATCCCAGGTGAAATGTGGCCATCTTTGCGGCTGGCATAAGTAGGTAAGGTTCGTCCTCCTATGGTGTAAAGCCTGGGTCTGTGCATTCCCCGTTGGAGGGGCACTTACGTATCCGTTGCGGCAAGTGCATCGCCCGCCGCAGGGCTACTTATTGCCGCAAGGAATGCCGGACAAGCGGTGGGATACGGCCTATCGGTCCCAGTATGACCACCCGGCATTCCTTTTTGATTGAACGATATTTTGTGACTTTGCAACGCCAAGCGCTATGAACCAAGACATGAGCAACATCACCTCCGTCCTCCGCAAACCCCGCAAATGCCCCCACTGCGGCGGCAAAGTAGTCAGCATCCTCTATGGCGAACCCACACCGGAAGCCTTTGAAGCCGCAGAACGCGGAGAATTCATCCTCGGCGGCTGCTGCATCAACGAACTCAGCCCCCACTGGGAGTGCCTTTCCTGCGGCCACCAATTCATCAGAGTAATCACCCAATCCCAATAATGCCCGGCACCCAAAACACCACCATCCGCACCGGCGACAGGATAACCCCGGATCGCATCATCCAATGGTTTGAGGAAGCCTTTGCCGCCTGCAGCACCCCCGACGAATTGAAGCAGGAAATGCGCCACTTCCTTGAAATGGACACCTGCATCTGGCTCTGCCACTATGATGAAATGTCCCACAAAGACGATGGCCGCCCCGACCCCGACGGCAACCCCGTCCCCAAGTCGGAGAAAGATACCCTCATCTCCGCCGTAGTTGACTTCGTCTTTGAACGCCTCGCCGCCTGGCCCGGCTGGATAGAGGAACGCCCCTGCGGCCCCACCCTCTACAAAGAATTCCAATACTTCGCCCTGGAACTCGGCTACTGCCCCGGTATGGAATGCAGATACGCCACCTTCTCCCGCCACGGCATCTTCTACCTCTACCGAAGCGGAGAAATCCTCTACAGATTCCACTACCGCCGCCAGCGCGAAGGCTACTGGGAAATGACCACCTGCCACCGCACCGCCAAAGTCCCCGACACCGCCATCCTCGCCGACACCCTCCGCACTGGCCACTGGCGCACCTCCCTGGTTCAACCCTAAAAACCCTCCACCCCTGTCCACACCACCAAAATCGTCCACACTTCCGTGGACGTGGACACTGCCATTTCCCCGATAATCGCTATCTTTGTGCCATGTGGCGCACTCAGATTTAGCAAAACATCAGATAATGGCAACAAAGAAGAAACTCATTGTTTGGGGAAAAGTATTGGATAGCAGCAATAAGGACCAACGCTACTGTGTGTTTAGTGCAGACAGTTCAGATACGGCAGCCAACTGCGGTACGCCAATGGTCTATGCTCTTCATGATGCGGTGGCGAATTTCCACAAAGGCCTTCCTATTGGTGGTGGTATAACCGTTGATGAGGTAGAAATGACCGTCCACGATGATTGGGCGGAAAGCGGACTTATGCACGACGGGGAGGAGGACACCATTATCTACGCGCCGTCATACTCCATCAAAGGCGAATCCGAGTTGCGAAGGTTCCTGATGGATTCTGATATAGATGGCTTTACCCCTGTCCGTGGCCATGAATATCTGTTGAACGTGCGCCGGTTCTATCTCACAACCAATCCCTTCTACTGCCATTACGAACTCATCAGTATCCTCGGCGACACCCTTATCCGTTGAGGCTGTTCTTGTCTTTGGCCGCTTTTTCTGAAGCTTCAATAATAGCTTCCAGAAAACCGGCAGGTGTATGCACCCAGCCACCTTTTGATGACATCATATCCCTGGCTACTTGCCTCCACTCCAGAGCAAGGTACTTCTCAATGAAGACTTCCATTTCAGCATTTGTCATGGCGCGAAGTGTTTGAAATGAAATCGTTTATTTAATACCGCTCATACACCTTCTGAATCTTCCGGAGGTTTGAGTGCTCATTCAGCATCTCCATGAACCTGTCAAAGACTTCGTTTAGATTGATTATGATCGTTCCTTTTGAGCAGCAATCAATCAGGTCGTATATGCAATCCTCCAGGTGGGGATTGAGCTCATTCAGTGAGTATCCAAGACAACAATACCCGAAAGCCAGAGCGTCGTAGGAATTGAACGTACTATGATAATCGCCGATAATTTCCGGCTGAATCGTCTCC
The DNA here is from genome assembly GCA_017469425.1 of Bacteroidales bacterium. Lineage (GTDB taxonomy): Bacteria > Bacteroidota > Bacteroidia > Bacteroidales > UBA932 > Cryptobacteroides. The sequence continues at coordinate 47,514 of JAFUGJ010000032.1, read as the reverse complement.
TTGAACCGCTTGATAACCTTTCGGCATACCCTGTCAATGATTTCCGAATCTATTTCCACGGCATCCTCCGCCTTGGGATGATACCCTGCATCTACCTTTAAACCGACCATATAAGGCTTATAATATGTCTGGATTGGGATAATCTAAAATTTTGTCGTTGATATCTACCTCCAGAAATTTTGTAAATGTGACACCACTGTACTTTGAGAATGTTAGTTCAAAGTGATAGATGCTCCCTTCGTGACGTGTCAGCCGGAAATCTTCAAGTTTATCACTCTTGAGAGTGCCGAGATCTACCTGATGATTGATAGTGACCTCGGCAGTTTTGAAGTTGCATTCTACAACCTCAGTGGTAGGGATATATGGATAATAGCATACGGTCAAGAATTCTTCGTGCGAGTATGGAATTGTAATGTAGTTGCGGCTGTGCTCCATAGGCGCTAACCTTTTCATGGCAGCATTGGTTATATCATAGAGCTTACTGCCATCCTTGGAGAAACATGCATTGAAAGCGATTAAGTCATGCTCATATCCTGTGTTTGCCTTAATCGGTGTCGTAATCTCTATAGAGGAATTCTCTCCGCAGTACTTGATTCCATCATGGATAACCAGCCTTTTGTTTTCCACGCTCTCGTTCTTTGCACCTTTGTAGTAGTCTCCAATGATGAGGTATGTATAGTCACCATCAATCAAGTAGAACAACACATCAACACCATCAAGGGTCATTTCCTCGGTTGCTCCATAGCCCAAATCCTTGACAATTGATTTAGCGGCGGATTGATTCGGATAAAGCAGTTCCCGGTCAAAGGCGGTTGTTCCCTTAACTTCATCTATGATATGCCCGAATCCCATCCAAGGAGTTCCATTCTTTTTTCCGACATAGACTATCGCAGGGGCCGCCTTATCATCGAAGTTGAAGCTGTCCTCATTATGACTGGATGCCCTTACCATAATGTTCTTGGTATCATATCCGGCAGTCTCCATAATCTCCTTCAGACCAAGCCATTCAGACCAATTATCAGTTGGACCAGAAGGCGTATTCTCCTTATTGCAGCCCATAGTGAACAGTAATATCACCGAGGCCATTGTTAAAAATCCTGAATGTAATTTCATATAAAACCGCTTGTGCTAATGATTTGTACTGCAAATTTACGAGTTTCCGGCACGGTTTCCAAGCAATAGTGGCCGATAATTGGGCCGATGAAGCCAAGTTCAAGCGCTAAGGTCGATATAAGGGCCGATAATAAAAGCGGTACTTGCCCGGCAGGTCGGCCCCGCAATCCTGCGCACATCCCAAGCCGCCCAGCCCGGCAACCTCTCATTGCCACCCTTCGCGGAGAAAGAGCACCCGGCGAGCCGTGCGCTCCTTCTCTTCGCCCCCACGCGCAGATTAAAGGGAAAGCGGTATGGGAGACAGTGGCAGTTGCCCTCCCCAAAGGGGCCCCTTGGCAACCGCCACAGACTCCCATCCACTGAATCCCCCCGGCCCCCAGGGGAGATGACCGCCCTTGAGCCGTCGTACCAGTTCGGCGGTCAGTGCCCCTAATCCGCCATCGTAACATAATCCCATCGGGATTGTGTAACAACCGCCAAATAAGGAAATTACACGCATTAACTAAAGCAACTATTTAAGCGATAGAAACCCGCCCGAGCGTCCTACCAGGCGGTAGATTACACAATCCGGATTATGTTAAGATGGCTCCGTCGGTGAGGTGCGAGGGCTTTCCCTCCGAACTCCCGTGCGAGGCGGCGGAGGACAGGCAGCCCGCTCAGGGAGGGGACCACCCCTCCCCTCAGTCGCGGGCTGCGCACTTTGCGCTCCTTCGAGATAGCGGCATCAAAGTTCCGGCCCCGCTGCGGCAGTCGTATCTTCGCGCTGTCGCGCTTGATACCACTGCCTCCGCTACTTTCTCTGTATCGGGGGATAGGAGATATTCGTGGGCGCAAAGTGCCGGGCACGTTCACCGTCATCAAGATGCAAGGGTAGGGCACTCGCTATCAGCCCCGGTGCAGTGCGGGCAGTCCTCCGCCTTATGCAGCACAGCTGCGGGTCGGCCCGGCACCGTACATCGGCAGTCCAGCGGAGCTGGCCAGCCCATGTCCGGCACCGTTCCTCCAAGGTACGGCTACGCCGTGGTCAAACCTGGCCGCTATCCCGTAAGGGACTGCAAGCCTCCGCCGGCGTAAGTGACAGTCCGCTTTTGAACAGCCGAGCTGTTCAGCGGCCTCGTCACTTCCTTGTCTCCAGCTCGCAGACCCTCCCGGGCGTCCAGGATACGGCCCTGCGCTTTCGCTTCGGGCCGTTGGCGCAGACTGTGTCAGTCATCGCAAATCTGTTCGGCAGCATACGCCGCCGCCCAGAATCCGCGCTGCCTGTCACAGACTGCGCCGGTTTCACCGTTTTCCCAGGCCTTACGGCCAGCAACATCCTCCCTCCGCTCCACCGTCCCGCCAGCATCAGCGGAGTAGCCAAGTGCTTCTATTCGGGGGGTAGTGCTTGTGAGCGTGGAGGCTTGTACCCCGCTCAAACGTCCGTGCCGCGCTCACTCCTTTGGGCTGTTCCAGCCCAGGGCCGGGAGGCCGTCTGTCCACCGCACAGGCCGCTGTCTTTGTCGGCGGTCTGGAGCCTGAGGTCTCCAGACCGATGGCCCGCCAAAGCCAGCAGCATCCCCACACTTCCAGACCGCCTCCGGGACCAACACTCCGCTTCGCTCCGTGTCCTTGGTCATTGGCAGACTTGCAGGCAGCGCCCACTTCCAGAACATCAAAGAAGCTGGCGACATCTCCCGCGTCAACGTTCCTGCCTGCAAGACTGCCAACAACCAAGGCCGCCCAGGATACCTACGCCCCGGCGTCGGTGCTGATTCCAGCTGCATCACACGCTCAGGGGGCTGGATATGAGGATGCACACATACCAGAAAGAGCAGCGGCTGACGCCGCTGCGGCGAACGTTACTGCGGTTCACATGGAAATGTGGAAGTCGGCGTTTTAGCTCGTGCAAAATATTGCTAACTCATTGTAAATAAATTTGTTATTCTCGCAGGAAATGACTATCTTGTAGTAAGTTAATAAAGGCTTGAGTTATGGAAACTTTGATACACTTCATCGAGAAAGTCGAAAACCGGGTTCTCTACTATGTGACCGAATACGCAGAGCATCAGGATACGATGTCCTTTGATACGCAGATATGGGTTCACCAGTTCAGCGGGAAGGTCGTCTTTGATGATTACCCCAAGAGGGACGGCTATAAGCTGACCTATGTGTACAAGCTCTGCGACTTGGACAAGAATCTCCGCCGCATCCCGGACAAGAGGGCCATCAAACATTGGGTGGAGAATGAGGTCCTTATGCACAAGTAGTCCTTATGTGGTACTTGGAAGCTAACCTTGAGCCCAAGAGTTGTAATCCCGTTGTCACCTTTAGTATAACCGTATGCATTATGCCCAGATATATCCCATCCATGCCCTTTGAGGACTGCTACGGCTCCATAGGGGAAAAGACTTATTATCATAGGAACGGTGTCTGCTATTATCGCAGGCGCTCTCGGCCTGAATTTCCCGGGACGATGTCCCAGCGGGAACATCTGTCCGTTCATCTTCGTGCCCTGGAGTCCTGGCGGCAGTTGTCACCAGCAGACCATAGGGAATGGAACGCCTGTGCTGTAGGCGTGGTTTCGCACCGACCACCGTTTGACGGTAAATCCGGCATCAGCGGACACAATCTCTTCGTATCTGCATACCATGGTTTCGCCAGTTTGGGCAACGAGCATGTCCCACTGCCGCTCCCGTGGGAATCGTTTCCTGCTTATGCGCTTGAGAGTGTGGCTGGCGCTATGATTGAGGAAGGGATGCTCCTGATGGATTTTAATGTATGGCTTGATGAGAATGCAGAGAAGGACCGCTACCAGATACTGGCCAGGCTCCAGCTCACCAAGCCGGGAAGAGGACGTGATCCCGGCAAGATGCGTTCTTTTCTTTCGTTGATTCCTTGTGCTGGAGGTCAGTGTACAATCGGATTTGCAATCCCTGAATTTACTGAGCTGTGGGGATTGGACCTGCCGGAGTATACGGTACACGTGAAACACGTACTTCTTGACCGTAAGTCCGGGTATAGAAATCAGTACCGGCAGCAGTCCTTTGACTTCTCAGTATCCGTATAAGGGAGAAAATTAACTTAAAGCCACTCTTTAGATAAGGCAATTCAAGTCGTTGTGTTTGAATTGTCTATTTAATTTATTATATTTGCAATCAGAGAGAAAGAACACTTGACCTAAACTTAAACTTTAACCTATGATTGCCCTTCCTTCCATCGCTTTCGGGGGCTTTTCCGGTTCCGCAAAGGGTGTTACGGCCAGACAGGTCGGCGGCCGCAGCATCCTTTCGGTCCGGTCTTGGCCCACAGGAGTGGCCACGGCAGCCCAAGTGGTTCGCAGGGCCTCCATTTCCAAGATTACCAAGTCTTACAAGACGCTGACCGCTGATCAGATGCTCCAGTGGGAGAAACTGGCGCAGCACACTTCCGGTGCTTCGGTCTTCGGGCAGAAGGCCCAGCTGTCGGCCATCAACCTGTATGTTCGGCTGAACGCCAACCGCGTGATGGCCGGAGAGTCCATCATTGCGGATGCTCCGCTTTCTATGGAGGCCGTGCCCAATGTGGATTACGAGGCCGTTGTCGTTACGCCGGAGCTGGTGGCGTTTTCCAATATCAATCGTCAGGCATCGCCGTATAAACTCGTGGTGAAGATGTCCTCACCGCAGAGCGCCGGTATCTCCAGCGGCTGGAGCAAGACGGTGATCATCACCACCGAGGCAGAGGATGACTGGGGCGTGACGGACGTGACGACCTTCTATCTCAAGACGCTGGGAGTAAAGCCTGTTTCCGGGCAGAAGATTTTCGTAGAGACCTACTGGATGAACACGGAAAACGGCTTCGTCGGTGAGGCGTTCCGGGATTCGGTCATCTGCGTGGGAGAGGGAGAGGAGGCTTCCGCAGGGCTTGCCAAGCGGGTGAAACTGACCCTTGCCAACACTGACCCGGAGGAGACCCATGTATCTTCCTTCGTGCTGGATTATTCTACAGGCGGCCCGGTTGTTCAGCATGACGCCGTGCTCCTCGGCCACAGCAACGTGGCGTCCTCCGTTGTCAAATATCCCGAAAAGCTGGATGCCGCGCTGCTGGTCCGCTCAATGTGTGCCGGGCGCGGATGCGGCGAGGACGGAAACCTCAAGCCGCAGTCCTATGTGGTGACCATGTACAACTCCTGGGACGGAACGGAAGTCTCTTACAGCCACCGGGGTGGGGATTACAGGAAGCCGACGGAAGTGTTCGGTCCGGGCGTGATTTATCAAGAGTAACTTCCTAACCTATTGAAGCAATATGTTCAACAGTATAGCAAACAACTTTGGTGCGCCTGTCATTGCGTTCAAGCAGGTCCGGGAGCAGAATTATCTGGTATTGAATGCCAAATTCACAGTGAATCCGCAGAATGAGGAGTACAAGGCCGCAAAGGCGCTGGAAATCACCGTGCCCACCCTTAATCTGGAGCGTAGCACCGTTACGCCGGTCGTCATCCAGCGCAAGGTGGAAAAGGTCTATTACGGCAACGCCTACAACTACGACATGGGGACCTTTGCGAAGTCCTGGATCAAGGACGCCCATACGCTGTGCATCGAGAAGCTGCCGGTATTCGACGAGTTCCCGGAAATCAATATCTTCATCCATTCGCTCTACTGCCAGCTTGGGCTGGAGCAAGCGCAGAGGCAGGGAACCTACAAGAAACTTTCCACGGTGCCCGCCAACAGCGATATCCGCTTCGACTATACCGAGACCTTTGTCGTGGAGTTTGACAAGTGGGTGTTTCTCCATCTGATGGTGGACTACCTCAGCTACAGCGTGGATGACAAGGACGTGAGCGTCGTGTTTGACAATCTCCCGAAGGATATCACAGCAGATGTTCCGTTGATGTCCGCATTGTACAGTGATCACAGGATACTCGGCGGCTGCATGGACACCCACATTGAGAATGGCAGCTGGCTGAGCCGGGCCAAAGACAGGAACTTGGGCTTCAGCAACACTGGCAACGATGTGTTCTCGTATGCGTTCCTAATCAAGGGAGAGGGTGACTAAGCCATATTATTCCAAGCCATGAGCCAGAAGACACGCATAGAACTCACCAGATTGCAGGGCATCATCGCCATTGCCAGCTTCTCCGCCGGCATCGTGATTGCCTCGGTCTGCCTGTTCCTGATTCCGCCGCTGGGAGAGATTGCCAACAGCGCCATTTCCATTGTCAGCGAGCTGCTGGTCCTCTGCGGTGCCATCCTTGGCGTCAAGGCTTCGTATGATGTCAAACTCCAGAAGTTCCACGCCGAAATCCTCAACGAACTGCATCCGAAATCTTCCTCTGAAAGCCATTCTGAATAGTCCTGAACGTCATTATGAAGTATTCCGAATGTCATTACGAACCGTTCTGAATGTCATTCTGAGCGAAGCGAAGAATCTCCAACAACCTGAACCAACCATGAAACCCTCCGCCATCCTGCTATTCGCCCTTCTTCTTTCCGCTTGCGGTACTGCACGGCCCCTTCCGAGCCGTGACAGTGCCAAGGTGGAGGTGAAGACCGTGGAGCGAGTTGTGAGAGACACCGCCTATTTTGAGCTGCCGGTCATCATCGAGAAGGTGGCCACGCTCGATACCGCGTCCGTTCCGGAAAACAAATACGCCAAATCCGAGGCTTCGGTCTCTGCTGGTGTTCTGCATCATTCCTTGCAAACAAAGCCTGTCAGGGAGCCTGTGGAAGTCCAAACCAAGGAAATCGTGAGGGATTCGCTGGTGTACCGTGACCGGGTGCAGACCGTGACCGTCGAAGTCCCTGCCAAATTGAGTTGGTGGCAGACTCTCAAGATGAAAGCCGGAGGCGTATTTATGATATTGCTAATTACAGCGCTGATTTATATCATTTTGTTTAACAACCCAAAACTTAAATCCTTATGAAGTATATCCCTTCGATTGCATTTGAGGAAATGTCCGGCAGCGCCAAGGGCGTTACCGCGGCAAAGATGAAGAGCCGCAAGTATATCCGCAACCGTGGTTACGGCGGCTCCGTGCGTACCGCAGACCAAGCCAAGGTCAAGGGAGTCTTTAAGAGACTTACGACCATGTGGAAGAGCCTGACTCCGGCCCAGCTGCTGGCGTGGAACAAACTGGCCCTCTCTCAGGAAGGCCGTTCCGTGCTGGGCACCAAGGCCAAGATCTCCGGTGCCAACCTGTTCACCCGCCTCAACTACTGGATCGTGGCCTGTGGCGGCCAGCCTGAGGTGACTCCTCCCGAACTGGTGGGCGTGGAGAACCCTTCCGGGGCCACCATCGTCTGCAACGGTGACACTTTCACCTTCAAGCTGGACCAGGCCATCGCCGACAACGGCGGTATCTTCCTCGTGATTGAGGCCACCGAAGGCCAGTCCAACGGTGTCACCCGCGCCCACAGCAAGGCTTCCGCAGTGAAGCTGGTCGAGGAGCCCGGCGCCTCCGTCATCGACATCCGTGCCGACTATGTGGCCAAGTACGGCACTCCCAGTGCTGCGGCCCCGAAGATCTTCTTCCGCTACTACTACGTCAACTCCGGCACCGGCGAGAAGTCCGGCGTGATGCTGGCCGAGACCAAGTGGGAACCCGCCGCCGAGCCTGCCGGTGAGGGTGACTGACCTTCCGGCCTGAAGGCCACCTTTTATGAATTGCCCTGACTATCCGCAAGAGGTAGTCAGGGCTTTTTCGTAGGAGGAACGAGCCGCGAACAAGGCCGGAACGCGCCAGCGCATACCGCGTCGCGGGTAGGGAATTTGTCAGGGACTAATCTTCGCCTGTGCTGCAGCTGTCCACATAGGCATTGATGCCTTCGACGTGGAGCTGGACAATGGCGGCTTTTCCTTTGTCGCTGAGAAGGAACTCCAGCGATTCTCGGCAGTCCATAAATCCGTTCTCCGTCAGGCAGGCGGCGCAGGCCGTGTTTCGGAGGATGTCGAAATTGCTTTCCTGGTCCGGATCTCCGTCGCTGTAGTCAAAGCGCATCTTGTGGCCGTGAAGGATTCGTGCAGCTGCATGGCAGAGACAGTCAGCCAGTTTGTCGCCCTCGGTCTGGCCTTTGCTTGTGTAGCAGCACCAGCCGGTGGCATTGTACCATTTATCGCCCCGGCCTGCGGCGTTCACGTGGATGGAAACCAGGCAGACGTTCCGGTGGCCCAGCTCGGAGCAAACGCGGTTGGCTCTCCGGCAGCGCTCAGCGAGGGAGATGTCTTCATCCTCTGGAACCAGGAGGGAAGCGTAATAGTGTTGGGCTTGGAGTTCGGCTACAACTCGGCGGGCGATTTCGCGGTTGTAAGACCATTCAAGGAGGCGGCCATCAGGAGAGCGCTTTCCTGCAGTTTCCCGGCCGTGTCCGTTGTCGATTAAGATTTTCATAGGGCACAGGGTTTAGGTTGCAGGTCGGCAATACTAAGATACGAATAAAACGCGATAATCGGAAGAGAAACATCAGATAGTATCATGCCGCTATTGCTGCATGGTCACGACAATGATTTCACTCCTTTTCAAATAAATTCGTAAATTTGCAAAGTGAGGTCTGGTGCCAGACTTCATTTGTCAACACCGGGTGCGGCATCACCTTTTGGCTTGGCCGCACCTTTTTTATTAAAACTCCAGGACGGAGCATAAAAAGCAAAAATTTTGTCCCCTCACGAATTATGGGGACAATTGGGGGACAAAAATGAAAAGCATAAATTGCTATCTGCTTGATATTCAGAATAAAGGGAAATGCATCTATTTCCCCGACGGGGAACTTCTTCTCAACATGCGGGAATGGTATCCCGACGGCAGGAAGCGCAGCGGCAGGCGTCTCGGCATGTTCATACGCCGCAACCTCACCCCGGAGCCGGACATCTGGAAGATGGGGCTTCCCGACCCGAACTGCCAGGGCAGCCAGATTTCAGACAGGAAGGGCAGGCTCTACTTTTCCAATCCTTCAACCACCGACGCACGGCGCAATCTCGTGATTCACAAAGACATCGACGGTCACGGGCAAACCTGGACGCCGTTTTGCACCATTACCGAAGGCCCTGCCGCCTACTCCGACCTCGTAATCCTGTGGGAGAGCCCCGTATGGCCCATAAAAACAATCACCGGAGTTCTTTACGAAACCGGTGAGGAAGGTCCTTACGAAAGGATAGACTTTACGGCAGTGCGTTAGAAAACAAGGCCGAGGCCGACGCTTGCAAACAACCGGCCCTTGTCGGAGAAAAGATATTCTGCCGACGCATTGACATTCACGGAAGTTCCGGCCTTGACCGCTTTTGCCCAGTCGGCAGAGACTCCGGCCCTGGCGCAGGATGCACCAAGTATCTCAATATCATGCGGATACCAATCGGACGCAGGAGGGTCGGCGGCATGGATGCCTGCGTATTCGTAATTGGAGCCCACCGCGAGTTTATATCCCCCGGACAGACCGGCTCTCAGGACGGACGAAGCGAAGGAGAACCTTCTGCTGGCATTCAGGAGAACGGATAAGTTGCTGTAGGAAAATACCGTTTCCGGGAGATAATAGATATCATCCTTTGCATCCCATGCGACGCTCCCTGCAAATTTCCAGACATAGGGGGCGGAGTCGGATGCCCCGAGATAGTGCTCGTAGGCGGCGCTGGCGGAGATTCCCGAATAATTTGCAGTTACCGACGAAGCCTTTACCTCATATTCTCCGGTACTGAGGTTGTGGATTTGGCTGTATTCGGTGGCGTCGGTGCTGCGGTAAGATGCCTGAGCGGAAATTTTTCCGGAGGGCAGAAGGTACTGCAGTCCGAAACCTGCATCAAGCATGGCGGTGGAGCCGAGTTTGTAGGGCTGGGTAGCGCTTTCGCTGCCGTGAGTGGAACTGTGCGAAGCCTTTAGCTCCACGAGCAGCTTCCCGTCGCGCCCGTACTGGACTGCTCCGCCATAGGTGTTGCTGCGGTAGAACAGTGTGGACAGCCCTCCGGACCCCACAATGTCCGACACATAGTTGCCAAGGCCCCTCAACACATAGACATCCTGGATTTCCGAGGCATTGCTCAGCGTCGGAACAGTACGCTCGAACATATTGGAATAAAAGCTGGAAATGCCGAATGTATTGCTCCCGGACACATACACGAGCGAAGGCCGGACATCCAGGCTGTATTTGTAGCTCTCCGAACGGGGGTCAACCTGCTTGGCGCCGATGCGGTCGGTATATTTTACATGGAGCCCGGCAAACATACCGCGTGTAAGCGGCATGGCGGCCTTGAACTGCATGTTGTACACCTGGCGCCGGAATCCGCTCGGATTGGGGTCTGCAACATAGAAGACCTCCCTTTCGTCGAAGGGGTCGAAGAGAACCGTATTGAAACGGCTGTCCTTTACCGTAATGTTGTCGTAACTGAACTGCCCCCAGAGCTGCATGCGCCCAACGGCCAATGCACCCCGGGTGTCGAAGCAGAAGTCTCCGGTATGCGTGCCTTCCTGATACAGCGCGTGGCTGCCGTCTTCAATGCCATAACTGAAGTCCAGGGTATTGAATTCGTGCACGGGCTGAACCGCAAGGCCCGCCGCATTGTCCGTACCCATCCACAGGGCCCGGGAAACGATGTTTTCCACGAAGGCCCTGTCGGATACGGCACGCTCCTGCGCTCCCGCCGCGAGGGGCAGGAGCATCAGGAATGCGTTATACAGGAGTCTTTTCATCTGCTACTGGGCTGTTGTCCAGGTGCTCCATGAGGGCCTGCCTGCACCGAAGCGGCGAATCTGCTTGGTCTTGTTTTCAAGGCTTGCATCTTCGCAGGTGATGAAGTCCTCCGTGGAGTTGTTGGTGTCCTGCAGGATCACGCGGCCATCCTCCGTGGTGGAAGCCACCTTGCGGAGCACGCTCTTGCCGCAGTAATTGCCCTGGCTGAGAACCTTTCCTGCATCGAGAGTCTCATCAACCCATTTCTTGGTGGTAGCATTGGCAACCAGGTCGACGGCATCAATGACATCGCTCTTGAGAACTTCAAGACCAAGGGAAGTGGGATAGTTGGAAGAACGGATGAAGTCGGTTCCGCGGATGGGAGCGTCTTGATGGAAAATCACAAAGCCGCGTCCGGTGACGGTGAGCCAGAAATTGTTCGTGGGAGCAACTACGGGAGCGACGAGATTCATGTTGATTGCCTTGCAGTCAACCTGGCCTTTTTCTCCGTAATGGTCACAGTAGGTTTCGAAATCGGCAGTGCTGAGGTTGATGGATTCCTTGGCGACTGTGGTATGGTCCATGGCATAACCGGCAATCACGACCGACTCGCCCGGAGCAACGGGATAATCGCTGCCCTTGCCGGGAATCTGCCATACGGTGTTGGTGAGGAAAACATACTGGTCGTCATTGGCTATGCCAACATCGAAGGTGTTCCCCTCTTTGTCGGTGTATGCGCCGGCTTCGTATTTCCACTCATAAGTCAAAGGGCTGCAAGTCATTGCAAGAGCAATCCCGTCGGCATAGACGACCTGGTCGGAATTGTTGTAGATTTCGAGATAGAAGTCCTTCATCAGGTTGGCGTTGTTGTCGTCCTTGCAGGAGTTGTAGTAAACTTCCTTCACGACGAGGGCGGCGGCCTTGGTTGCGGCAACCTTTACCACAATCTCGAAGCCGTCGGTGTCGACGGTCACATTCCTTGCGGTGCCGATGTAGTTGTAGGCATATCCCGCATAGCTGAACTGAGCCTGGGCGACGACATCATATACGCCCTTGGTAAGTTTTTCCACGAGTACATTGACGCCTTCACTTTCCACCTCCACGACTTCCTCGGTAGTGGTGTTGGTAAAGGTAACCTTGTAGGATTCGGGAGAAGGAGCACCGGCAAGACCGGACTCGTCGATGGTAACATTGGAACTGAGGTACTTTACCCCGTCCTTGGAGCAGGAGGCCAAAGTGAGGCCTGCAAGCAGGATGGCTGCAGAGAGCCTTGCAATAGATTTAATCATAATCATTTGATTTTTAGTTTGAGTTCAAAACCGAAATACATGGGGCTGCCGAGTTCGGTGAATGCCCCCTTGGTGAGTTCCGACGCATCGAGCGGACGGAAATTGAAGATATTGTTTACATAGAAAGACGCCGTGAGGAAGTCGCGTATTTCCTTGGATACATTCATGTTGAACAGCACGAAGGCATGATGCCTTTCCGCCATGAAACGGGTGGGAGCGCGCTGGTCGAGCATGTAGCGGTAGTCTGCGGATTCGGCCATCTGCGCAGTGAACGGATGAACCTGCCCGTCGGTAATGGAAATATACTGCTGCGGAATTTCGTCGCCTGTATAGTCCGACCATGTCTTGGTGTAGATGTTCAGCTGGCTTGTGAGTGTGACCACGAAGCCGATGGAAGGGATGTTGTGGGTAGTGCGGAGCGTGGTGAGTGCCTTTTCGCTGTAGGACTTGGCCATCCGGGGGTCGTAAACGGCATAGTTGCTGTTCAGGGTGCTGCCTCCCTTGGAATTGATGTCGAAAGTATAGGCGTCGGTGGTGCTCATGGTCTGCATCCATGCACCGTTAAGGAAGAACGAAGTCCGGATTGCGTCGAAGCGGCCCAAGTTGAGTTCCCATTCGATGCCCCGGTTATGCGAGACACCCGAATTCATGGGAGTATAATATGCAAAGAATTTATGCGAGTCGATGGTCCGGGTAAGCACGGGATTGCCTTCGGTATCGTGGCCGCTTACAGTGTAGTAACGATAGGTAGCCCATTTGATTGAGCTGAAGTCGAGCCGGTTCTGGTAGCCGTTTTCCAGAAGTTCGTCGTAAGCCGTGACCGAAAGGCGGTAACGCTTTGCCAGGACCAGGTCGAAGCCCGCTTCCAGCTTGCGGTTGGTTGCCACGGCAAGGTCGGGATTCCCGGTGTCGTAGATGTATGTGGTGGCAAGCACTATGCGGTCGGCAGGATTGGTAGCAAGGGAATTGTTGATGTTGCTCTGGTCGAAATAAGCCGGATTGGGATAAAGATATGCCGAGGTGGGAGCCTTGGCCGTGATGCCATAACCGGCCCTGAAAGTAAGCACTTCCGGCAGAATCTCAAACGAAGAGTTGACGCGGGGAGCAAGCACCGTCTTGCCGTTCACCCAGTCGAAGCGAAGCCCGGCTGTAAGGTTCAAGGTGCGTGCAAGCAACTTTGCCTTGAAGGTGTTTTCGGCAAACAGGCCGAGCTGGTTCACGAAAGGAATGTCGTACAGGGGGCGCGAACGATAGCCGGATTCAGCATTTGTGCTGCGGTAAGGGGGCACTCCTTCCGGAAATACGAGCCCCTTGCCGAGATTGCCGTCACTCTTGAAATCCGCCCCGAGCAGTATCCTCTCGCTTGTTTCGCCCCATGATTTGTAAAGGTTTGCCGTGAGCTTTGCAAAGGTATTCAGTTCCTTCCCGTAAAAATCGTAGTGCGAATCATAGGAATTCGGCATGAATACGGCATAGGAGGTAGCCTGGTCGGGGCCGAAGGAGGTCACCTCTGCGCCGGAATCATCGAAGAGATGCCGCCCGGGCACATTCGACACCGTGGTGCCCGAAACCATATTGGTGGAATAAATTGAATTTGCGCTCTGGGCAAGCTGGTCCTTGAACGATTCCTTGTACATGAAACTGTTGGCAAGGTCATAGCGCAGGGTCTTGAACCATCCCCGGGACACATTCCAGGTGCCGTTGGCAGCAAGGCGGTAGCCTATGTTGGTTCCTCCCGAAGCAATGTGGGAACTGGCGTCGTCGGGATTGTTGTTACGGGTGTCTTTCCCGTATTTCAGGTCAAGGCTGAGAGAGTTATTCAGGCTTCCGAAGCGCTTTGTCCACATGGTCTTGAAGTTGAAGCGCTGATAGTAAGCGTAGGATTCCGTCGTCTTGGCATTGGAGAAGGCGTAGTCGCCGCTGAAATGGATGTCTCCTCCATTCCGGCCCATCCTGAACCCCTTGGATGCCGCGGCCTGGAATATCTTGGGGTCATTTTTCAAACGCAAGGTGAGCGGTTCCACTCCGGCCTTGGAATTGATGATAACCGCGCCGGAAGTGAGGTCGCCATACTGCACGGAAGGGATGCCGCGGATTACTTCGACTGATTCTATGTTGTCGGTGGAAATCTGCCTTACATCTATGCCCGAATTGGGGAGGGCACCCGCATATGAAGAGGCGGAACCGGCGATGGTCGTGGATGTGCCGGTCATGGCGGAAGTGATGCCCTCCATGTTGGCATTGTTCGACAGCGGCGCCCCGTCCACGATAACCGAGGTGCCGAGGCTGTTCATGTCGGAAGCCGATGCGGTGCGGAGGTTCAGCGTCTGCGTGGACGACAGGTTTGGATTGGAGATTTCCACACCTGGCAGAAGCTGCATGATGTCGCCGAGGGAACTGGTCTGGGAATGGTCTATGGCCTGCCGCGAGATAATGGAGGCTGTGGCGTCACCGGCTTTGCTCACCTGGGCCGTCACGGTAACTTCCTTCAGACGGAAGTTGCTTTCCTTCAACACTATATCAAACTTCCTGCTGCCCCGCACATAAATGGTGCTGTCGGCTGTTTCATATCCTATCATCTGAACCTGAACCTCGTAGCGCCCCGGGTCGATGCCGGAGATGCTGTAGTGCCCTGAAGCGTCGCTCGTTGCATACTGTCCGGAATTTTTCAGCAGTATCACCGCATAATCCAAAGGAACCGTTTCTCCGTTTTCGATTACGCTTACAGTACCATACAGCCGCCCTTCCGCCTTCTTCTGGGCGAAAGACTGCACTGCGCAGAGCAGCAGAACGAGGATAGCCGATATTTTAATGCAGGCAGTTCGCAAGGTCGTCAAGCCGCGCTATCGTGCGGGTAAGTTCATCTTTAACATCAGGGTCGTCTTCCGCTTCAAGGATGGTCTTGCAGGCGGAATGAATGTCGTCGCGGCGCACCGAGAGCACATACCATCCAAGCGCTTCCGCAGTCTTGAGCCTCAACGATTTGTCCTCTCCCTTGTCGGCAAGCAGCGCAAGCATGGGGTCCACCGCCGCCGGATTGCACTTGTTGCGCTGTGCGCTCACGGTAATTCCCCGGTCCTTGACGGACAGGGTTTTGTCGCCTATCTCCTTGGCATCGTTGTCGTTATGCGCTCCGTACAGACCCCCCATGAGGTGCGAGCGCACGCGAGAAGTTACGAGCGGACTGTCGAGGGCTTCCTTCTGCGCATCCTCAAGGGCGGGGTCGCAGCAGATGCTCGCATAGCGCGCCGACATCCTCCGGACAAGTTCGTAGGAATCGGAAAGTCCTGTGCGGAGGGCGCTTACAAGAGCGGAATAATAGTAAGGATTGCGCACTTCGCTCGTAAGTGCCTCCATGCGCACATTCATCCGTGGGTCTTCCCGAAGATAGCGCAGCAGTTCTCCCGCGGGCATGTCTCCGCTGCGGTACAGATACTTGATGCCGAAACCTGCGAGCGAAGGGTCGCCCTGCGAGAGCATCTTCCTCGCACTCTTCACGGAAGGAAAGGCCACCTGCGCATCGTAGGATTTACCCTCGTGAGCAAAGGTATAGGTAGGGTCGCCGAAAAGATGGGATTCCAGGGTCTGGATGTTCTTTATCCAATTGCCTATGCACACTCCCTGCTTCAGCAGGCCGATAAGTTCCGCCTTCCAATGGTCCTGTATGATGTTTACACTGTTGGCGGTAACGGCAATTGTCCTGCTACCATGGCCGAAAGCATAGCGGGCGGCGACATAGTCGTCGTGCAGGAATGCCCCGTTGAAACAGGCGTCGAGAAGTATCAGGGCAGGGCCGGACACGAATCCGTCAAGGTCAGCCAGGGAGATGTCCACGGAGGCGGCCCTTACCGAGTCGGCTTTCTGCTGTTCGGGGTCATCCCATCCGTCCAGCCAGCTGTCGGGAACATCGTAGCTCTTCTTCAGGGATGCGCGGGTCTTTTCCTTGTCCTTGGCCGAACGCATCTTGCCCCGGAGGAAGTACTTCACATTGGCTGCATGTTCGCTCGCCATGAAAGAATAGGGCTCCTTGCTTATGTACTGCGCATCCACGCCGCCGTGGGTATGCAGATGGGCCACATCGATGTCTTCCATCGCAAGGATTTTCTGAAGCCTTCCGCGCACGAAACGGTCTTCATCGAAGTTGATGTAATCCACCCTGCCTTTTCCTCCGTCTAGGCCGAACATTTCGTAGTAAGCCCTGTTCTCGTCGATACGGGCATTGAAGCTCTCGGAGCTGTTGCCATGCCCCCCGAAATGGAACACATGGTCGATTGTCTCGGGCTTCCCATGGGCTTCAGCCGCTTTGAAGAGGTATTCGGATATAAGTTCGGCATAACTGTGGGCGGGATCGGTCTTCGAGGGCTTGATGCGGGCGGTGTAGATGTCACATTCCACCCTCTGCGCTCCTTCGGGGGAAAGGTCGTAGTACCATAGCTGACCTTCGTTTCCGAGCGGAGTGAATTTCAGGGAGAAATCGTCGTAGAAGCGGTCGGAAGGGATGGAGGACTTGTCTCTCCTTACGGAAGGGTTCATCTTGAAAGCCGTGGCAAGATGATGGGCGCGCCGTATCATGGGAACGGGGATGTCGCCAATCAGCACGGCACCTTCAAGACGGTTGTTTTCGTGAAGGTAACGGAGAGTGTCGCGTATCAGCTGAGGGTTTGTCTCTTTCGGAAGGGAAATGATAACTGCGGTTTTGCCGTCGCGCTCTATTGCTTCCGCATAAGCGCGCAGGCCGGACCCGGCTGCCGATGCGTTTTCGCTGTCCACGACAAGGGCAACTGCCGCCTTCTGCGAAGCGTAGAGTCCTATGGGGCAAAGGAATAACAGTATATATATCAGAATCTTTTTCATAAACACTACCTATAAACAACTGCGTGCAAATTTATAAAAATCCGCACGCAGCTGCAATACCTAATTGTAATGAGCTATACTCCCTGCTTCCACTTGCACGCAGCCTTGCCCTTCGGACGAATCTTTCCCATCTCTTCCACCGCAACTACCCGACTGCTCCCGGTGTCCGATTTTACGGACACAGGGAGCATTTACACCGGGTTTTCGCGTCTGGTCTCCTCTTTTTCCGGACACCGGAAGCAGCAGAACTTCAGAACTATTTCGTAGAGACTCCTGAGAAAAGGAACTTATAGCACTTCCCGTCGTCGCTCTTGAAGTATACCTGGAGTTCCCCCGTCAGTTCCTTTCCTCCGTTGGGCAATATCTCGGATGCGCTGAAGCCTCCAAGGTAATAAGCGAGACCTTCTATTCGATGAGTGTACACTTGATCAATATCTGTCCGGGATCTCTGTAACTCTATTTTCGCCGGAACCCATTCCCTGGGGAATGCTATCATCGCGCTCTTGTAGTCGTAATCCAGATTATTAAAAGACAGGAACATAATATCCTCTGTCTCAAATGTGAACCCTCTCTCCACAAACTCGCCGTGGGTCACTTTTCCCAGATTGCCCGTTGCAAGCCATGGAGAAGGATGTGTGTACGACATAGAACCGGACTCCCCAAACTTTATCTTATCAGCCCAGGGTGCATCGATGACATTCCACTTCACATAATATTGCCATTCTGAAGATGAAAAGTCTTCACCTCTTTCCTTACTGCAGCCCCCAAATAGGGCCAGTACCACAAGCATTAATCCTGAAATAATAATCCGCGTTCGCATACCTCTAACATTTTTGTGTTACACTATAACCGACAAACTTCGTTGCAGGGCCCGGACACAATGAGAATCAATCAATTGCAATAAAGTTTGCAACTAATATAGATATTTTTTTTGATTTACAAAAGAACAAAAGGTTTTTACGGCGAAATCCGGCATTTTGCCCCGAAAGACTTAGTATTTAAACGGTAATAAAAGAGTTTTCTTCCTCAAAAAAGCCCTTTCCTTTATAATCGAATGCTTTTGAGTAATGCACCAAACCGAGAGTGTTTAACCAGAGGCGGAAGCAAATATGTGATAATCAGATAATTAACAAATAACTATCGCTCGAATACGGCGATAGTTTATAAGGAATCTACTGAAAATCAGGCGATTACCTTTGCGCAGCAATCGTTAATTCTCCGCGCAGAAGCAGGAGCGTTCTCCCGAAAACCACAGATTACACATCAGTAATAGAACACCGAATACTCATTAACATAACAGTCCTTCATTTCCAGCACCTCGTCCCCACAATAAGCCTTACACTCAAATCTCACTGGCTCAACATTATACCAATCTTCAAATTCGCCAAATATGATGCTCCCTTCTTGCATTACATATTCTTTATTGCCTTGTCTTACTATCCCTGACGCGAATGGAACTTCCAACTTATTTAAAACAGCTTCATCAAAAGTATCATCTGCGTCAAAATATGCTATAGCACCAGGGGAAAAACTTGCAGAATCAAAAAATGCTTTTATTTCATATCCATAAGCTTTGCCTCCCCCATAGGGTTTTGAAACTAATGGACAACTAAGGGAATATAACTCGATTTTTACCAGATCTTTCTTTATATATTTGATAAAACCAATTTTATGTATAGATTTAATAATATACTTGTGATCATATTCCTCTTCATGGTACTCCTCCCCATTAATCATAGCGCCATGATGATACGAATGATATTCTCTGCTCCATATATTAGGCATTTCTTTCCGTCCCGAGCATGAAACCGCGAATATAGCCAATGTAAGCAAAAGAAAACATTTAGGCGATTTAATAGTACGAAGCATATCTTAACTCATTTTTCCAAAGGTAAACAAAAAACAGCTGTATTGCAGCATTTTATTCAGTTTTTCCGTTTGATGCCGCAGCGTTTCAATACATAAATCCCTCTATTTCAGAAATCTTGCACCGCACGCAGCCTTGCACTTTGGACGAATCTTTCCCATCACTTCCACCGCAACTACCCGACTGCTCCCGGTGTCCGATTTTACGGACACAGGAAGCATTTACACCGGGTTTTCGCTTCTGGTCTCCTCTTTTTTCGGACACCGGAAGCAGCAGAACTTCAGAACTATTTCGTAGAGACTCCCGAGAAAAGGAACTTATAGCACTTCCCGTCGTCGCTCTTGAAGTACACTTGCAGTTCAACATTTATTCCGAGAATACCCCGGCATAAAGAATTGTTCCCGATGTCGTTTCGGAAATAACATAAATAAACGGACGGTTTGCATCAAAGTCGATATATTTCACATCCGGACCGGCAGAAGTAGCCATCAAAACAGCAGAAATCGCAGCTGCTTCCGCGCCAAATTGATTCACACAAACTTTTCCTTTTTGAATAACCTGACCGGGCCAAACAGCCGCATCTTCGAACATCGGCGACAGTTCTGCATCCCGGCTCAATGTCTTGCGAAGACCGAGTGCTCTCAGTGTTTCCGACAGTTCATATCCAACCGTATCATCTATGACCGGGAATTGCAGGCGCACGAGTTGCGACTCCATCTTTGCAGAAGTCTCATTCCACCCTCCTTTCACCAAACGCGAAAGGATAGCAGTCTCGCTTTCATCTTCATCCGGAAGAATTATGTCGAAAGCATATTTGCCTCCGGAGAAGTCCTTTCTTGCGACTCGATAGCCATTACCTTCCGCATACTTCAGTTCCGACATCTCGCACAGATAATCTATCGGGGTATTTCCCCCGTTGAAAGGTCTCTTCTTCACCTGTTCATCGCCAAACGGCTCTTCCCATGCAGCCTTGAAATATAGCGCGTTAATTATGAACATTACTGTAGTTTCATCAATCCTCTCAAGCAATTGAGGTATCAGTCCTTCCGTAACTTTGTCGCACCACGCGTTCACAGCTCCAACAACAAGGTCTTCATTTTCGAATGGAAGGCTTTCCACAGGAGCATAATAGTTTTTCGCAACTTCATCCCGATATGCAGCATTCAATCGGTATTTATCATTAACTATAACGGTGTTTGCCATTTTCAACTTGGCACTCAAGTCCACTGCAGGCATCTGTGTAAGAAGCCTGCTGGCAAAGCCCTTCAAAGTTTCGCAATCCTTAGCCCCGAGTATTTCCAGCAGCTCCCCGAGAGTTTCTCCTTCTGCTCCGTCGGCAAGCATCCCCAATGCAAGATACAGGCTAAGCGGAGAGACTACCGTGTTATTTCCCTTGTACACATTCTGCAGGATATTGAAACCAAGCGTATTTGATGCCTCAAGACAGGACTGTTCCAAGGCATTGAAACTCACCTTATCTATCTGCCTTGTCACCTCCGGCATAGTTACCGAAAAAGCATCTTCAGGTATCACCTGCCCCGATGTAACAGAGGCTTTCTGATTAGAACATGCCGACATCACTGTCGCCATTGCTATAACTGAAATAATAATCCGCGTTCGCATACCTCTAACATTTTTGTGTTACACTATAACCGACAACTTCGTTGCAGGGCCCAGGACACAATGAGAATCAATCAATTGCAATGAAGTTTACAACTAATATAGATATTTTTTTGATTTACAAAAGAACAAAAGGTTTTTACGGCGAAATCCGGCATTTTACCCAACGCTATTGCCCATTACTCCGCAAGGCGCGACCCTATCGTAAATTCACAGTGTAAAATTTCATCTTTATACGGCATGGAAATATCCGGATCTACAACCTTTGCATTTAACCAAGAGAGATAGTAAACAATTCGGACAGGAATATCCAAAGTCATTGTAACCGCCTCATTTTTTCTTTTATATATCCCGCAAGGAATCATAAGCGCAAATGTCGATGGAACCATGTACTCATATGAAAAGTCCTGCGACAGAGGAATCCGGACAACTCCTCCAGATTTGTAAAAATAATCATATCTATTTACAGGCCGCAATTCCAACAACGAAGCAAGATTCTCTCCTGGAGCCTTCCCCCCGAAGACCTTGTTTGCCGTCAAAGTCAATCCCCCATTATAAAACACTGAAGTGGCCATCACTTCAGTTTGCAAAGAACATATGAGGTCTTCCCATATCCTTTCATAGTTATTTTTAACAACATATGAGTTCGTTCCGAAAGAATGGAAAGTATCCGCTGTCGGCACATACTTATAATCCCTGTATCCGTCGGCAACACTTTTCTTCTCCACATTCATGTCCAGGCTGAACCAGAAAACAATAGCGTCTTCATTATAGTCATAATAATAATTGGCTTTTGCATCGTTAACACCATTCTTATCATATATCAAAGTATTGCCCACCAAGCAATCTCCGGGAATAAAACTTTTTTCTTTTGCCCCGGGAGTTCCAGCTTTATTACATGCAACACAAGATATAACAAGAATCAATATTCGAATGATATCTTTTCTCCGCATGTTATTACTCCTTTAATGAAAAACCATAAATCATTGTTCGATTGTGATTATAATCGTATTTTTTTCCATTATTGACAGTCCATCCCCCTGTTAACGAGTACCAACCATCATTAATCCCGCTCGTCCACTGTGACGCCCACCCCCAGTTTATCTGTATGCTCGTTATTGTAGGTGTAGAATACGAATATGTCTCATATGACGGATGATCATGAATGGGGTCATCAAATATAATCAGTTCTCCCGGACCTCCAATAGGAGGGAACTCATCTTGTACCCAATAATGATGATGCGTATATTTTGTCCGTGTCCTCTTATATCCGTCAATAACAAAACAATGAATATCAAAATCTATAGGTATTGCCAAATCTGTAGCGGTTACAATCACTGGCATATTGTTGGCCAAGCTTTCTTTAACAACATTTTCGTTATAATCTCCATGAGAGCAATTAAAACCATACCCATTAAACAACTCAGTCCTCAAATTTGCAGGAAGTGCCCATGAATAACCTGAGCGATAGTGCATACCAATCGTCATTCCAACATGTGCTATCATCAAAGCCTCAGGCAAGTCCAAATATGATAAGCTGTATGTGTATGATTCATTCATCTCATCCCAAACATCGGCAGAAGCATTGTCAAAATGCTGAGTATAACCATTTGTATTACCACTACAAAAGCCAGAACTAACCATTACTTCAGGAACGCCAAATGTATTGTGAAGGTAATACAAAACACCCGCTCCCGCAATTGCAACACACCCCGCTGGTGCTCTTTCACTTGAACTTGAAGGCTTTAATGGACAGTATTGGTTATACGGTTTATCCTGATCCCAGTTTGGCGTAAAATGCTTTACAGAATCATACACTTCAGTTGAACCTGTTACATATTCTTCCCAATGGCCAGCAACATCTCGCATAGGAGCATCCTCTATTTTGATTTGCAACCAATTATTTCGATTCGCCGATATCTCTGCGTCGCTGAAGCATAATTCTTCGTCCGCAGATTCGCGTACTTTTGAAATATCCTCGGCCAAGCAATCAATCCACATTTCGACAGACGGATTTTCTTCAATAGAGAAGGACCCTCTTGGCCCTTCAGCTAAAATTGCAGGAGTACGGCGATCTGAGGATACAATTTTCCACCCATCAAACTCAGTATTAACAATGTATAACAAAGTGTCGCCAGTGCTTTTATGACGATATACATCAATAATGTATCCTTCGCCGTCACTTTTAGTTTCATAACTTTTTTCAAAGTACTTTTTAACATCAGCAATAGAGACGAAATCACTCTGTTGTTTGGTATACTGCTTCTCAGACAAGTTCACTACTTGCGGATTGTAAAGTTTCTCACAACTGAATAAAACACAAAGATTGAGAACGACAATAACAGCATTTACTTTCATATTTTTAATCCATTTACAATTCAAACTCTCCTTCGTAAATTCTTCCATCCGGAAGTGTGAATGAAATTGTGTACCAGCCGGGAGCACCAGAAATTGGAATGCTCTGGGTGCCGGGAACTGCCAGCATTTCTCCCTGCAAATACTGGCCGGTAGTGTGATTGGTAATGTCAATGTCAACCGTTCCAAGAGTGGCGGTGAATGTAACTGTAACAAAGGTAAAGCCTCCGAAAGACTGTATTGCAGCCTGAATTGGAACAACTTGAGGAGCTTTATTCCCTCCACCCATTCCAGAACCTCCACTTAAAAGAACAGTAGAGGAATCGCAAACTGCTATTGGGGCTACACCTGATGCCAAGCATGAAAACCCGTTCAGCATGGCAAGGATAATTAAGATTAGAATTTGTTTCATAACCATGCGGTTTTTCACAAAGATACCCAAAAGTCATATCATTTCTTAATTCTTCTTCTAACCAACAACAGGATTCATAATTGATTATCAGCCTATTATAAACAATCTTTCTAACTTAGCCCTAAAGCATTCTCATTTAGAGTCTCGACATACAATTCCTGCAAAAAGATTGGCAAGTCTTTCGATTCCGACGGGATATTGAATTTCATGCGGATTCGTGAGTTGACATTATACAAATCCTTGCGTCCAAGAGCCCATTCTACCTCTTTTACCCGGAGCCGTAATGTGAGTAGTGTTGAATATCCTATTTCAAAATCAGATAGCTCTTTTGCTCTTAGTTTTTCATAAAAGCGCCTACTATATATATTACATAGTAAAGCAACCCATTTAGCACCTTGACTCGAACCTGCGAAATCACATAAAGCTTTCACAGATTCGCCCAAACCGGTACGAGAGTGCTTGACATTCTTTACAATCTCTATCAAACGCTCTTTAACCTTCCATATATCCTCATCATATACTTGCGCTTCTCCTGAGAAGAAAGAGAGGAATGCTTCATGCTCCTTCTTAATATTTTCCAACGATTGCCCTAACATTAATGATTCATACCTGCTTTTCCTCAACCGGTCGGCAAATACAAATAGGATGACCAACACTACAATCAGTATGATTAATCCAAGAATAATAAATTTCATCTTACGAATCTGCCCATGTGTCCTCTCCGCCAGAGAGCTGATTTCATTATCAACATTGGCCATATACATTTGTTCCTGTTCACTGTGGCATAACTTCAGATATTCATAAGCATGTTTATAGTCCATTTTTGCAAAACTGATATCCGATTTTATACGATAGTAGAGCTGTCGCTTGCTCTTGTCAACAGGCTGTATCGACTCAAATTGAGAGATTACTTCTTCAGCATTGGAATAATCACCCATAATGCAATATGAATGAGAACATAAAAGCATTTCATTCACGGATGCATTATGTGCCGCCAAATCAGTATATTTTTTTAAACTATCCACACAACTTGGTTTTCCACGCAAATAGAACATCATTCTTGTCCAGCAATACCTACCATAATGAACACTATTTTGAATATCCTCATTTCGGCTCTCAAATGATTGCAACAAAGATTCAGCCTCATCCGTATTACCCAAATCAATTGCATAGAATGCACAGTCGAGCAATGCTACAGAGTAATTATAGGAATCTCCTGACAGCAAGGAAAAACATAAAGCTTTTTTCGCAGAATCATATGCTTTTTTCCTGTCCAGACTTATCTCATACACTCTTTCAAATCCGAAATAGAGCCGGGTCCTGTAAGTATCGTTGGTGGCGCACATATACTGCTCGGCATGGAGGTAACTGTCGAGGGAGGCGTCGTACCGCCGGGCATTCTCTTCAATGCGGGCTTTGTAGTACCAGGTGTAGAACTTCTTGCTTCTGGAGGGGCAGTACCACTTGGTGTAATAATCAATAGCTGGCTGGATAACCGACAAATCCGTGGTGTCGATATAGTTCTTGTCCAGCGCCATGGCATGCAGTAGCGACCAGCGGGCACGGTCAGACGGGCGGGCGAGGCTGGCGGCATTGATGTCGCGCAGCTCCACAAGGCAACTGTCCACCTGCTGGCTTGCCAGAAGTTTCTGCTCCAGCCGGTGCATCCGGGAACTGGCATCATCGCCGGAACGGCACGCGGCGGCAAGCAGCACGGCTACCGCACCCAACAAAATGGCTTTCAACGCTTTCATGGCCTAAATATAAACAAAAACTTGTCTTTTTGCGTACAATATTTAGCGGAATCTCGTAATGAACAAACTGATAATATAACCGAAGACGGAAGCAAATGCTTGACAATCAGGCAATTAACAAATAACTATCGCTCGAATACGGCGATAGTTTATAAGGAATATGTTGAAAATCAGGCGATTAACTTTGCGCAGCAATCGTTAAATCTCCGCGCAGGAGCGTTCTCCCGAAGGCAGATACTACACTTCGGTGGCTCCTTCGAATTCGTGGAGGAAGCGGAGGTCGTTTTCGAAGTAGTGGCGGAGGTCGTTGACCTGCCATTTGAGCATGGCGATGCGCTCAATGCCCATGCCGAATGCGAATCCGCTGTACTTTTTGGAATCTATGCCCGAGGCTTCGAGCACATTGGGGTCGACCATGCCGCATCCCATGATTTCCAGCCAGCCTGTTCCCTTGCAGATGTTGCAGCCTTTGCCGTGACAGATGTTGCAGCTGACATCAACTTCCGCCGAAGGCTCGGTGAAGGGGAAGAACGAAGGACGCATGCGAATCTGCGCATCGGCCCCGAACATTTCACGGGCGAAGAGAAGGATGGCCTGCTTGAGGTCGGCGAAGGTGACATTCTCGTCGATATACAGCCCTTCCACCTGATGGAAGATGCAGTGTGCACGGGCTGAAATGGCTTCGTTGCGGAACACACGGCCCGGGCAGATAACCCTGATGGGAAGTGGCATTTTCTCCATTGCACGCACCTGCACAGAAGAAGTGTGGGTGCGAAGCAGCAGCGGATTCAGATGCCCGGCGGAAACGAAGAATGTGTCCTGCATGTCGCGGGCGGGATGGTTCGGAGGGAAGTTCAGGGCCTCGAACACATGGTAGTCGTCCTCGATTTCGGGGCCTTCTGCGACATCGTATCCGAACTTGCGGAAGATGTCTACAATCTGCTGGCGCACGATAGAAACGGGGTGGCGGCTGCCAAGCTCGTACTGCTGCCCTGGAAGGCTGAGGTCGTCCTTGCCGCCCTCGGCATCTCCGCCCGGCTGTACGCCTGCCTTGAGTTCTTCGATTTTGGCTATCGCTTTCTGCTTGAGTTCGTTCAGCGGACGGCCGAAAATGCGTTTCTGGTCGCCGTCAACCGAACGGAATTCCTCGAACAGAGCGGTAATTTCTCCTTTCTTTCCGAGAAAGCGCACCCGCGCCTCCTCAATTTCCTTCTCCGTCTTGCACTTGAGCTCCTGCAGCTCTGCAAGCACTTTCTCTATTGTTTCCTGTGTCATATCCTTTTATTTCTCGACGGAGCGTTTTTCCGCCCTCTTGTCGCGGGCCTTCTTGTTCCGGCCCGCTCCGCTTTTCAAGTATCTGTTCCACTGCTCATCACTCAGGATTGCCCTGAACGCATTGTAAGTGGCTTCTTCCCATTTGTCGGCAATCATGGTGTAGAGGTCCATGTTCTCCACCTTGTTGCTCGAAAGGACTTCCATCTCCTTGTTGCGTTCGCCGATATTGTGCGTAAGTATGGAATCTACATAAAAACTCTGCCAGTCTTCCAGACGGAGGTCCTTCTCGTAACGCAGGACCGCCGCATCGATGTTCTCGCGCATCTTCTTCTCCCTCTGCTCGGGAGTAAGCGGCTGCTCCTGCGCACGGAGGACCGGGCAGAGCAGCAATGCGAGCATAACGGTGAGTATGTGTGTATTTTTCATAACTTGCAAAAATAATGATTAAATTTGTAACAAAGTAATATACGCGATGAAAGTTTGGTCTTTATCCCTTGTGGCGCTTTGTGCCGCCGCGCTCTGCATCAGCCCCGAAGCCGATGCCTGTTCGAATGTGATTGTCACCAAAGGCGCCAGCGCCGACGGTTCCTGCATGGTGTCGTATGCAGCCGATTCGCACCAGCTCTACGGTGAACTTTACTTCCACCCTGCGGCGAAATTCGGACGCGGAAGCAAGCTTGGGATAACCGAATGGGATACCTACAAGCCCCTCGGAGAAATACATCAGATACAGCGCACCTACCAGACGGTGGGCAACATGAACCAGCACCAGCTCATCATCGGCGAAACCACATGGGGAGGCCGGGATGAACAGGCCGACACCAACGGCATCATGGACTACGGCTCCCTTATCTATGTAACCCTGCAGAGGGCCCGCACCGCCCGCGCCGCCATCGACACCATCGTCTCGCTCGCAAACCGCTATGGCTATCCTTCAGAGGGAGAAACCTTCAGCATCGCCGACACCGAGGAAGCATGGGTGATGGACCTCGTGGGGAAAGGCAGCGGCAACAAGGGCATAGTCTGGGTGG
Source organism: Bacteroidales bacterium (assembly GCA_017469425.1). Taxonomy (GTDB): domain Bacteria; phylum Bacteroidota; class Bacteroidia; order Bacteroidales; family UBA932; genus Cryptobacteroides. The sequence goes on along the minus strand of JAFUGJ010000032.1, from coordinate 20,333 downwards.
CACGCAGGATTCCCGACGGATATATCTGCGCTCACGCCAACCAATGCCGCATCACCCGATTCCCCCTGAACGACCCCGAGAACTGCCTCTACGCACCCGATGTCATCAGTTTTGCCCGCGAGCAGGGATGGTTCGACGGGGACGATGAAGAATTCTCGTTCCGCGACGCTTACAATCCCCTTGATTTCGGCGGAGCCCGCGCCTGCGACGCCCGTGCCTGGAGCGCATTCAACATCCTCTGCGACGGACAGTTTGTTTATGAAGAAAACGGCGTTGAGCTGAGCCGCCCCGCTTCCGACTGGATTGAATATGCCCTCGGGCACGAACTCGACGGGGAAATGCCCCTCTTCGTGAAGCCCTCGCGCAAGATTACCCCCAAGGATGTGGCCGATGTGATGCGCGACCACTTCGAGGGAACGCCTCTCGACATGACCACCGACATCGGAGCCGGAGGAAACGCCCTGCCCTACCGCTGGAGGCCCATGCGCTTCGAGTGGAACGGAAAACAGTATGTGAACGAGCGCGCCATCGCAACCCAGCAGACAGGATTCTGGTTCGTGGCACAGGCACGCGGATGGCTGCCCGACGAAGCCGGGGCGCTGATATGGTTCGGCACCGACGATGCGGCCACTTCATACCTCACCCCCATCTACGCCAACATAACGAAGGTTCCCGATTGCCTGAGAGTGGGAAATGGCGACATCCTGCACTACAGCGTCACTTCGCAGTTCTGGATCAGCAACCGCATAGCCAACGCATGCTACAAGATGTATAACCAGATGGCTCCCACGGTGCGCTGCGCCATCGACGCTTTCGAGCAGGACCAGATGTTCAACGCCGTGCCTGCGATGGATGAAAAGATTGCGAAGCTCGTGAAGAAGGGCCGCATCCGCAAAGCCCGCAAGATGATGACAAAATACAGCGTGCAGACGGCCCAGGAACAGTTCGGGAAATGGGTGGCACTGGAAGAGCTGCTGCTCGTAAAGTATCTCGACGGCAATGTAAAAGCCCAGGAAGAGGACGGCAGCTTCAAGCACAGCCGCTATCACGAAGGCACGCCGACAGGCATTGCCAATCCTCCATATACGGAGGCGTGGAGAGAGGCTGTCGCCAATTCTCCCCACGCCGAAATACTTGAAGCAAGGTAATACAACAAGTTATTCTTGCCCGTCTTTCAGCCTTCTATACCAGTTTTGGAGCACATAGAAGGCTTTTTTGCGTTCTCCGTTTTCGGAGATTACGCCTTTGCGGTTGAAGTCGTCCTGAATGCCTATGAGGGCGCGCCTGGGCGAACGGAAATCCTTGAGCACCCAAGGGGTGGTACCGCAGAAGCCGGGCATGCGCTCGGACATCATGCGGATGTTGCGCTCGTAACATTCCGCCATGTATTCTTCCGTGAATCGCTCCGTAACCGGGCCGTGATTGCCATAGAGGGCGCCTGCTCCGAATTCGGATATGAAAACGGGCTTTTGCACGGAGAATTTCCAGTTCACTTCGTCGGGCCTGTCGAGCCCTCCGGTGTACCAGCCTACATATTGGTTGAACGAAACAAGGTCAGTGTATTCAAGAAGCGGGTCGTCCACAATGTAAGTATGCGAATCGTATTCGTGCTTTTCCATGGCCGCGCTGACGAGGCGCGTAGGGTCCAGTTCCCTGGCTTTTGCGATGAGGCGGGAAAGGAAGGCGGTGCGCTCGGGTGAGATGGGAGTTTCGTTCGCCACCGACCAGATTACCACATTGGCGCGGTTGATGTCGCGCTTGATCATATCGACAAGCTGCTGTTCGGCATTGGCATAGGTGGCCGGGTTGGTCCACGAAATCGCCCAGTAAACAGGAATTTCCGACCACACGAGAAGGCCCATTTCTTCAGCCTGGCGGACCATTTCTTCATTGTGCGGATAATGGGCGAGGCGGACGAAGTTGCATCCGAGTTCCCTGGCATATTCCAGCAATTCGCGCCCCTGCTCCGAGGTAGTGACGCGGGCCGACTCACGAAGGCTCTCTTCGTGGATGGAAACGCCACGGAAGAAAACCGGCTTGCCGTTCAGGAGCACCTTGTCGCCCGATGTCTCGATATAGCGGAAGCCTATCCTGTCGTCGGCGACATCGTCCGGAATGGAAATGCGCACATCGTAGAGCCTGGGATTCTCCGGACTCCACAGAACGGGGCTTGCAAGGGTTTCGAAAACAGCCTTGCCATCCGGTCCGGCAACGGCATCAAGGGAAATTCCGAGTTCGGGGATGCGGATGTTGACCGGCTGCCCCTCGGCGCTGCCGTCGATTTGGACATGTCCGTAGATGCGGTGCTTTTCGGGCCTGCCCTTCCTTGTCTTGCCTACGACATTCTTGTCCAGCAGGACTGCATAGTCGCGGATGAATGTTCCGGGCGTTTCCACAAGACGGACACTGCGGGTAATGCCCCCATAGTTCCACCAGTCGGTGTTGTCGGTGGGGATGCCGTCTTTCTGGCGGGTATTGTCCACCAGCAGCACGACGGAATTGCTTCCGTCGCGGAGCATTCCTGTAACTTCGATGTTGAAGGGGGTGAATCCGCCCTCGTGGCGCGCAATGCGCCTGCCGTTCAGGGCCACCACAGCCGAATAGTTCACTGCTCCGAAATACAGGAAATACCGCTTGCCCTCCTTTGGGAAACAGTCGAATGTTTTCCTGTACCAGATTTTCCCTTCATAGTAATACAACTTTTCGGACTGGGTATTCCAGTCGCCCGGCACCGTGATGCTGTGAGCGCGGTCGAAACTGTATTCCACCAGCCTGGTGCGGTCGTCGTCGAAACTGCGGTCGGCAAAGAAAGATTCGTAGTCGCTGTGCGGCACACCGTGATAATTCTGATACCCGAGGGCATAGGGGTCAACCAGATACTTCCACTCTCCGTCGAGCGAAATGCTCCCGAGCCTGGAAATATTTATTATCTGGGGATACGGAGCATCTTCTCCCGCATTGGCATTCAGGCAGAAAACCAACGCGGAGAGGATGCAGAGAGTTTTGATTTTAGTGCTCATCCAAATATTCTATAAGCCTGTATGTTCGGTCATTCAGCTGTTTCATCAACTCCAGCGGCTCTTCATAGGGCTCGAAATCCCATTTCACCAGGCCCTTGTTTGAATCGCGGTTGGAGTAATCGGCCGTGCTGTCTTCCGGGTCGTTGTCCATATATTTGAACCAATTCCAGCCAACGCAGCAGCGGCTTCGCAACAGGGCTATGGAGAAGTTCTGGTAGAACCATCCGCGCTCCTGCTGGGTATGCACATTCCAGCCTGCTCCGGTCCTGTTCGGAAGCCCAGAATCCTCGCCCTTGACATAGTATTCGGTAACGAGAAAGGGCTTTCCCGACCACTTGCCGAAGTTGGCAATTTCCGTGGCGTCGGGAGTCCAGCGCTGATAGTGGTTTACGGAAATCACATCCATATAGCGCCCGGCAACCTCGAAAATGGCGGGATTGTCGAGTTCGTCCTTCCACTGGTTGAAGCGGCATCCGAGATACAGGTGATTGGGGTCGTGCCTGCGAAGGGCCTCAGATACTTTGGAAACATAGGTTTCGAAATAGAATGCGCTGAAGGCCGACCTGTCTTCCGGAGTGATGTCCTCCGGACGGGCGGATTTGCCCTTGCGGCGGTCAAACCATTCCCGCACCACCAGATATGCCGGTTCGTCATGGGCAAGAAGAGTTAGATGCCTGTCGAGGGCGTCGTCCACCCAGGGAATTTCGTTGTCGGTGAAATACCCTATGAGCCAGGGGTCGTCGCGATATTTCTCGATACGGGAAAGCTCCTGCTCCACCAGTTCGTCGAAACGGGGGTCGAAAACCATGGCAAGGTCGAAGCGATAGTTCTGCCAGCCGTGCTTCAGATACTTTCCGCCGAACTTGCGCAGATGCTCGCCGTGGTAGCGTCCCATGGGGCTCACTATCACGGTGTAGGGCATGGGATTTTCGCTGCTTCTCACCTCGTCCACACGGCTCCAGGCACCGAGTCCGTTGAAGCCTTTGGCCCGGAGCATGTCCATGCCCGCTTCCGCCCAGGCGGCGCGGCTGCCGAATTTGTCGGCAAGAGCCTGCTTCTGCCTTTCGGAATTGCCCGTGGAGAACACCGCCACACCCTTGAAGATGTAGGGATGCCCTTCGGGGTCGATGAACCACCAGCGCCCGTCTATTCGCTGCGTGCGGAAAAAGCCCGTGGCCTCGTATGAAGCAACCTTCCAGCCCCCGAACCTGTCGGTAGCCGGATCGGTCTTCTTCATCCTGAAGCCTTTCAGGCGGTCGAGGGTCCAGGTGGGATGGCTTTTCCACTCCTTGTGGGTGGCATCCTTGCGGGCCTCAACCTGCCTGGGCTCCTGGGCGCGGGCCGTAATGGCCAGCGCCGCAAAAGCCATCAGCAAGAATTTCCTCATGCTACTCGATGAACTCGACATCGTCGAAGTAGATGATGTGATTGTTCGTAGGCGTAGCATCCGCAGGAGCGGAACCGTTGCCCCATACGACATTCAGACGGAGCTGAATCTGGTCGCAGTCGGCAAGCGAGCTCGCAACTCCGCTGTAATTGCCGGTTACCACGCTGTATTCCAGCACATTCCAGTCGTCGTGCGTCACGAGGGTATCCCAGATTGCCTTCGAAGAATTGGGGAAGAAGTCGGTGCCGTTCACCTTGGTAGGCAGGCTGGACTTGTCGCCGCCCACGGTGATGGTCATATAGGGAACATAATCGTTGGCCCCTACATAAATCTTCACGCGGACGGTCGTGTACTTCACCCTTTCGGATGTGGGAACGCTGCCAAGAAGCATCTTGACATAACCGGAATTAGCCCAGGTGGCAGCCGACATGTCGTCGATGAACACCTTGGAACCGGGGTTGACATCGGATACGCAAGGATTGTTCTCGATGCGCACGCAAGGGGTGCCAGACACATTGTTCGCCTCCACGAAGGAAGGAACGGCGGCAAGGGTTTCGGCATCCATGAACATGTAGCTCAGCGCCACCTTCTCGGTTACGGTGAGTGTCCAGGTGCGGCTGACGCTCTCGCCTGCGGCGTTGGAAGCCTCGAGCTTGATTTCAAAAGTGCCCTGTGCGTCGCAAGTGTATGCGAATGCAGCATCGCTTCCGGCTTCAGCACCGTCCACGCTCCACTTGTAAACCAGGCCCTTGGAACCATGCACGACGCTTGCGGCAAAATTCACCACATCGCCTTCCATTGCAGAAAGCTCCTTCTCTTCTGGGCTGAAGCTCAGCTCCAGAGGGAGGTCGGTTACCGAGACGGTCCAGGTCTTGGTGGCGCTGAGGCCGTCGGTGTTGATTCCGTTGTAAACAAGGGTATGGGTACCCACTTCCTCCTCGCTGAAGTTGTAACTGAACGATGCCTCGGCACCTACGGTCTCTGCGTCGAGAGTCCAACTGTGGACGGTTCCCTTGTCGCCTCCGGTAACGATTGCCGTCACTTCAAGGGGCGTGCCCACGATGGCCGAGAGTTCACTTCCGGGTTCGGAAAATTCCACTTCGAGAGGAATGCCGTTCACCTTGACGGAGTAGGTCTTGCTGACGCTGCCAAGGCTGTTTGAAGCTTCGAAGTGCACAGTTACCGTGCCGAGGACGGAAAAGGTCCATGCGAGCGAAGGCAGGTTGGAGACCTTCTCGTCGTCGACATACCATGCAGCCTTGACATCGAGTCCTTCCACAATGGCGGCTTCGAACATCACGGTGCTGTCAACCGCAACTTCGAAACTTTCCTGCACGATTGAGAACTCCACTTTCGGGGCCTTCTGCACCTCTTCGGGAGTGTTTTCTTCCGAGGAGCATGCAGCGGCGCAGAACGCCGCAAGCATGACGGATATTAATAATGATTTCGCTTTCATCTTACTCAAAGAATTCAATGTCGTCGATATAAACCTTGCGGTTGTTGGTGGCATCGTCGCGTCCGGAGATGTTGCTTCCGGCTTCGTTGTACATCATACGGAACTGGATGTTGCTGGAGGAGTTGAACTTGGTTCCCTCGGGGAGCCTGTATTCGAGCACTTCCCATCCGCCGTCGAACTTGGGAGGAGTTACGGAAGGATACTTGGTTCCGCCGTAATCGACCCTCGGATAGTACTGGTTGCCGTTGAAGTAAACCTTGAAGCGTATGCCGGAGTACTTGGATATATCCATCCCGAGACCGCTCAGAATCTGGGGTCCCTTGAGGGTGAAGTATCCGGAAGTGCTTCCGGAGCCCGCAACCTCGTCGCTGAGGCACTTGTCGCTGGAGTTGACGGCATCCTTCAGAGGATTGTCGGCAATCTGGATACCGGGCTGGTTCTCGCCGGTGTTGAACCAGCTGCCGATGGTGCCGGACTCGAAGTTGTCCATGATGTCACCGGTTGCAGTGACGCTTACCGTCCAGCTGCGCGACACGCTTTCGCCCTTGGCATTCTCCGCTTCGTAGCGCACCGTATAGTCGCCCGCCGCGTAGAAGGTATTGGAGAAGGTGTCGGTACTGCTGACAAGTTCGCCGTTGAGATACCAGCTCTGCACCAGGCCCGTGCCGCCGAAGAGAACGGTGGCCGTGATGGTGAACGGAGCACCGGTAAGCAGGGCGGTAAGTTCGTCGGTGACGGAGAAACCTATCTGCAGGGGGCGCTCGGTGGCGGTGACGGTAAAACTCTTCTCAAAGCTGCCTGCGGCGTTGGAACCCTTGTAGCTCACGACATAGTCGCGGGCGGCGGTGAGTTCATAACTGCCGAAGAAAGCCTCGGTTCCTTCCACTACGCCGTCCACCTTCCATTCGTGCTCTACATCGCTGCCGGATTCCACTATCGCGGCCACCAGAAGCTTGCTCAGCTGCAGGCGGGATATTGCGGTGGAATCGCCTACGGAAAGCCGTATGGAAAGCCTGTCGCTCACAGTCACGGTGTAATCCCTTTCAACCACGCCTGCACCGTTGCGGGCTTCGAAGCGCACGGCATAGCTGCCGGGAGCATCGAACACATACTCGAATTCCTGGGAACTTGACACGAGCACCCCGTCGATGTACCAGGCGGTAGTAACCTTGTCGCCGGAAGTCACCTTTGCAGCGATGCGCACAGTTTCGCCGACCACGGCGCTGACGGTGCCGGGGTCAGTTGCAAAACTCACCTCGGGAGCCGTGTATTTTACGGGTTCGGCTTCGCCGCCGCTGCATGCACCGATGGAGGCAAGCAGGGGCAGGCAGAACAAAATGCTGTATAAATGCTTTTTCATCTGGCGTAGAATCTTGCAAGATTATAGGTACAGTCATTGATTTCCTTCATCTGGTTGATGAGGTCGTTGTAACGCTGCGTATCCCAGGTTACTATGCCCTTGTTGGAGTCGATGTTGGAAGAGTCGGAACCGGTGTTGGTGGGGTCGTTGTCCATATATGTGAACCAATGCCAGCCCACGCAGGCTTTGTTCTTGAGCAGTCCGTTCACGAAGTTCTGGTAGAAGAGCCCGCGGTCGAGCTGGGTCTTCACCACCCATCCCGCACCGGTAGTGTTGCCAAGCCCGGAATCCAGGCCCTTGGTGTAGAACTCGGTGATGAAGAAGGGTTTTCCGGACCATGTCTCCCAGTTGCTGAGGGCTTCCTGGTCGGGTTCCCACTTCTGGTAGTGGTTGATGGATACAATGTCGCAGTACTTGCCCGCCACCTTGAACATCTCGTCGTTGATGAGCTCATAGCTCCACTGGTTGAAACGGTCGCCGAGGAAAAGATGGTTGGGGTCGTACTTCTTGAGGGCGGTGGTCACCTTTTCCAGATAAACTTCGTAGCAATAGGCGATGAAAGCCTTCTTGTCGTCGTCGGTAGCATCGGAGAGAAGCGCTCCTGTCTTGCCCTTGCGCTCATCCAGCCACTGCTGGGCTTTCTGGTGGTTGACATGCGACTCGGGCCACTTGGTAAGGCAGCGTTCGAGGGCATACTGCTTCCAGGGAAGCTCGTTGTCGATGAAGTAGCCTATGCAGTATTTGTCGTTCTTGTAGGTGGAAGCGGCGGAAATCGCGCTTTCCACATAGTCGTCGAACTTGGGGTCGAACACCATTGCAAAGTCGTAGGGATAGCCTTCCCAGCCTGCGGCCTTGAAGCCGTCCGCCTCCGCTCCGCTGCTCTTGAGGTAGCCGTTGTAACTGCCCATGGGGCTGAGGATTACGGTATAGGGCATGGGCTCGGGAATTCCCTTTACGGTGTTCACCGACGACCAGGCGCCGAGCGAGTTGAAGCCGTATTCGCGAAGGAACGAGGTTTCGGCCTTGGCCCAGTTGTACTCGCTGCCGAATTTCTCGGTGATGTTGGCCTTCTGACGGTCGGAACTGCCGGGCGAGAAGACGGCAACGGCCTTGCTGAGGAAGATGTTTCCGTCCGGGTCCACCAGCCACCAGCGTCCGGCGGCTTTCTGAACCCTGAAGTAGCCATCGGCATTGCCGAGGTTCATTATGGTCCAGCCTCCGTACTTGTCGGTTTCGGGGTCGGCAGAAGGGGTGAAACCCTGAATGCAGTTGACGGTGTAAGCATCGTAGGTAGTCCACGACGCGGTGGTGACCGTCTTCTTGCAGTCCACTTTATAAGGGTCAAGCGCCACTACCGTCGGCTGGTCGGGATCTTCGGGGTCCTGTCCGGGGAAAACCAGGGGGATGTCGGGAAGGTCGGAACTGCCTCCGCAGGCGCAGAGCAGGCCGACGGCTGCGAAAAATGAAAGATGGGTCTTATTCATAGTGGGCACTGTTTTCGTCGCGCACTTCGTTCACGCCGTCACGGATACGGTTGCGGAAACTGAGGGTATCGTGAGCGTGGTAAGTGGTGGCTCCGGATGAATACTTGTAGTTAAGGATTATCTTCCTGTCCTGAAGAAGCCTGGTGCGCACGAAGCGGCTTTCGCCGTCGGGCTCCACCGTGTAGGTTGCTCCGGGAACGGAAGAAATCGTGATGGTATCGTCGCCGTTGAGGGTGAGCTTCATCTGGGCGGCACTGCCGCTGAACTCCTGTCCCACGGCATTTGCGGTGAGTTCGAAGGGGCCGGTAGTAGTGAGGGTCCAGACAAGGTTGTCAGCCTGCGGAACCGATGTGTAGTAGGTATCGGGAGTGCCTATCGCACTGCCCATGGCATCGGTCTTTTCGGCATATCCGCCATGATACCAGTTGCCGAAGAGCATGTTTTCGTAACGGACTCCGATGACCGTGGTTTCACGCCCGGCAATCAAGTCGGTTCCGTTGCCGTCCGTAAGCCTGAGAGGAAGAACCTCCTTGGGATACACCCTGCCCGCATCGGCAAGGAACGCGGCGGAATCAAGCTTCACGGTAATCTTGCCAAGATGCGAACCCTTGGGGATGAGCACCTGCCCGGCGCGCCGTCCTTCCGTTTCCAGTTCATAGACACTTGCCGGAAGCACGGACAGGGAAGAGACGCCCGACATGAGGTCGGCGACATACTGGAAGGTATGATTCTTCATTTCCGCCAGCACTTCCGCATTGGCGAGCGAAAAGTCCGTGGCGATGGAGATGTACCTGTCCTCATCGTTGTCAACGGTTCCGCCGAGGGCGACTCCGGTAGAGAAACTCATGCCCTCGCCGACAACGACGCTTCGTACATCGGTCTGGTTGGCAAAGCCTGCGGCAACCAGCGAATAATCGCCGGTGTAGTCATCGTAGCAGGACACAAGGGCAAGGGCCGAGAGGGTCAGGGTCAATATTATATTCTTTCGCATGATTGAAATCCTCCTTTGTTAACGCGTCCAACTTTCCCATCCTTCGTTCTGGACGAGTCCGGGAACATTGACCATCTCTTTGTAGGGAATAGGCAGGAACGCCGAGGTGAACGAACGGTCTTCTACCACGGTGTCATAGTCGTAGGAGAAGGTACCGTCGGAATATTTGGTAATCGAGGGCCTGTAGAGGGTCTTGTTGAGCTCGGCGAGCGAAGTGCTCCAGCGGCGCAGGTCGAAGAACCAGCTTCCTTCGAAAGCGGTTTCGATGCGGCGCTCGTTGCGCAGGAACCTGTCGAACTCCTTCTCTCCCATGATAGACACCTCTTCAAGATACTTGTCGTCCGTGATGCCGGCGGCTCCGTCGTAGGTGTTGCGGCTGCGCAGCCACCCTATGGCTTCCTTGGCGGTGAGCCCGTAAACTTCGCCCGAAGGCCCGGCTATATGGTTGGCGGCCTCGGCGAAGCAAAGCACCATGTGGGTCCAACGGATGAGGAACTTGCTGTGAGGCATGCGGCTCACACTGCTTTCCGACCAGTTGAGGCCGTTATAGACGAACTTCTTGATGTGGTAGTTGGTGCGGGAATTTGTGCTCGAAGCCTCCGCCTCGTCCTTTCCGCCGGTCCAGTTCTCGAAGACATAGGTCCTGCTCGAAGAACCGGTGGTGATGACGCGCCCATTGTAGAAGATGTTGCTGTAGAAGCGGGGGTCGCGGTTGACATAAGGATCCTGCGAATTATAGGCATATTCAGGCGACTTCCCTGCAGGATAGCCGTCGGCCATGCCGAATGCATCCACGAAATCCTGGGTGGCGCCCATTGTGCCGTCGCCCTGGAATCCCCCGGGATAGAACATCTTTTCCATGGTTTCCGAAGACGAGTTGTAACGCGAGCCGAACACGATTTCGGGGCTGTTGGGGTCGAACCAGTTTACGGCTTTCGCCCTGTGGAATCCTCCGCTGACGGAGCCGTCGACATTCTGCTTGAAGTCCAACACTTCCTTGGCAAACTTTGCGGCATTGTCCCAGCGGGTCATGTCGCCCTCGGGGTTGAAGCGGGGGCTGGCCCAGGTCTGATAGACAAGAGCCTTGATGGCCACGGTGGAAATGCCGTCGATGCGGCCCCAGTTGCGCGAACCCAGAACCGTGAGGTCGTTGGCTTCGCTCACCAGGAAGTCGCGGTGGGCGATGGGAAGATACTTGTAGGCGGAGTCGCAGTCCGCGACGATACGCTTCACGCAGTCTTCATAGGAAGCGCGCACGAAACCGGCATCGGAAAGCTCGTCGGCCGACATCTTCCAAACCTGGGAAGGTTCGGTGAGGATGGGGAATCCGAGAAGTTCGCCGTTGGTTCCGCGGCCTCCGAATTTCTGCAGGAGGTCCCACTCGAACCAGGCGCGGAGCGCATAAGCCTCGCCCCAGAGCATGTTCACCAGAAGGCTGTCCAGCCTGCGGTCGAGCATGTAGCGCAGATTCCGTCCGTTACCGTCCTTGAGGAAGAGGTTGGTGTTGTAAATGCCTTCGTAATCCCTCGTCCAGTAAGTCTGGAAAGGATAGTTGTCGGTGGCGTTGACACCTACTGCCATGCGGCTGACGGCGTCGGTCTTGGAGGTGCGCACGGCATTGTCCGTAAGGCAGTCCATGTAGGCGCCCTCGTTATTGTTGTAATTGGTGGAAATCCACTCGTAGCATTCTCCGAGAAGCCCCTGCATTGCGGTAGGGCTGGTAAGGATGTACTGCTCGTCGCGGATGGCGCTGGGATACGGATCGAGGAATCCCTTGCAGGCGGCAAGCGAGCCCATCAGGAGCAGGGCGGAAACAATTCTATTCAATGTTTTCATAATCATCTCCTCCTTTTAGAATGTGAGTTTCAGTCCGCCGGTGAATGTTCTCATAAGCGGGTAATTTGTGAGTCCGGAACTGATTGCTTCGGGGTCCACATCCTCCAGGCCCGAAAGGGTGAAGAGGTTGTTCGCCCGCACATAGATGCGCAGTCCGCGCACCACGCTGCCGATTCCCTTGTCGCCGAGAGGCACATTATATCCGATTTCGGCGCTCTGCAGCTTGAAGAAACCGCCGTCGGCAAGCCAGTACCCGGAGGTGACATAGTTGTTGTTCACCTTGTTGTAGGTAAGCCTCGGAGCCTTGGGATTGCCGATGTTCTTGAGCACATAGTTGGAGTAGTTGGAATCGCCCCAGCCGTTCCAGAAATAACTGTTGCTGAGAAGGATGTCGTAGAACGCACGGAAGGTTCCGGTGAGGGAGAGGTCGAAATTCTTCCAGCCCAGGTTCAGGTTGAGGGCCCCGATGAGGGAGGGATTGCTGTCGCCTATCACGCACTGGTCGGAACTGTCGACATAGCCGTCGCCGTTCATGTCCTGATACTTGAAGTCGCCCGCCTTGAGTTCGTCGTCGTAGAGCTGGGGAACAAGAAGGGTCTCGGCGTCGCTTTCGAACTGTCCGAGGTACTTGAGGCCCCAGATGGCGCTGACCGACTTGCCCACGCGGGAACGGTAGTCTTCCGCATAGTCGAGCTCGTCAATCTTGCGGATCTTGGAATTCTGCAGGGCAACCCAGCCGGACACGCCGTAACTCAAATCGCCGATTCTGTCCTTCCACGATGCGTTGAGTTCCAGGCCGCGGCGCAGGTAGGTGTTGTAGTTCATATAGAACGAACCTGTGGAAGTTCCTGCCACGAGGGGTACGGCGTTGGACATTTCGGTGATGATGCCGTCCTGCAGGAAAGCATAGGCGTTCAGCGAAACATCGAGCCTCCTGCCGAATGCGGTCAGGTCCACGCCTCCGGAAATCTCCTTGCGGGTTTCCAGCCGGAGGTTGGGGTTGCCGAGCATCGAAGCATAGGTACGGTTCACATTCGCGCTGGTATTGTTGCCGAACCACTGGTTGTTCGTATAAGGTCCGAACTTCTGCCCGGAGTTGTTCCAGGAGTAGTTGTCGACATCGCGGTTGGCGCTGGTGAGCGAATCGTAGTGCAGGATGCCTGCCTGGATGCGCAGCTTGAGGAAGTCTATGGACGGAACGCCCTTCAGGAAATCCTCTTCCGAGAGTATCCAGCCAAGCCCCAGCGAGGGCGAGAACGACCAGATGTCGAGAAGCGAGTAGGTGCCGTGCTCGTTGAGTGCGAGCTGGGCGAGATACTTGCCTGCATACGAATATCTGGCGTTGAAGCCGAAGTTCATCTCGCGGCGGTGCTCGGTGATGAATTTCTGGTTGCGCTGGGTAATCATGTAGTCGGCGCTGAGGTCGAGGTCGTGCAGGCCGAAAGTCTTTGCGTAGCTCAGTTTTTCGGCAAGATAGAAGCGGTTGGAGTAGTAATCCAGGATTCTTGTCTTGTTCGACATCTGCACCACCGAATGGCTTGAGCTCTGGACCGGGATGATTGCAGGGTCTCCGTTCGCGTCAAGGCCCTCGGTAAGGATGTATGCCGCATAGTCTTCAGCCTGCCCGAGGCGCACCAGGTTGGTGGAGCCGTAGGCTGCATAGGTTTCCGACTTGAGCCCCTTTGCAATGAAGCCGAGGTCGCCTTCAAGCTTGAAGTTGAACAGGGCTCCCCGGATGGTCTCGGAGTACGAGCCGTTCTCGAGGATGTTGGCAATGGGGTTCTGGGTGTACTGGGAAGTGACCGCATAGTAGGGGAATTCCAGTTCCTCGGAATTGTCGGCATAGACGGGGAAGGCGTTGCGGGGGATGGTGGTGATGTGGCCGAGGATTTCGGGAAGTTCCACGAAACCCGCATCGGTGCCATAGCCGTAGTTGTTGGACTTGCGCACTCCGATGGACGACACGATTCCGAATGCAGCCCTGAAGTAGCGGTTGAGGCTCACATCGAGGTTGCCGTTGAGGTTGATGTTATCGTAGCCGGAATCGGGTCCTATCTTGTAGATGTCGTCCTGCCCGGTGTAGCCGAGGTATGCATAGTATTTGACAATGTCGTTGCCGCCGCCGGAGGACACTCCTGCGCGGGTGTAGGACATGACATTCTTCAGCATCTCCGACTTGAAGTCGAGGGCGGGATGGGTGAGGCTGTAGGCATCCTTCTGAAGGTAGCCATTATAGTCGTCGCGGCTGTAGAGCATGGGAAGGCCGCTGTTGCCTCGCGCAATGTTGTTGAGCAGGGCATACTGCGCAGCATTCACGAAGCCGGGCATGCGGTCCACCACATTCACTCCGCTTTCGAAGTTCACATTAAGGTAGCGGTCGTTGTAGGCTCCGCTCTTGGTGCGGATATACACTATGCCGTTGGCGGCGGTGGGTCCGTACATGGTCTTTTCCAGTCCGTCGCGGATGATGGTCACCGACTCGATCTGTTCGGGGTCGAGGGGGATTTCATTTATCTGCACGGGAACATCGTCCACCATATACATGACCTGAGTTCCGCGCGAAGTGACGGCAATCGCGGTGGAAGCGCCGTACTGGCCGGTATGTTCGAGAGGGGTTACGCCAATCTGACCGTAGTTCTCACGCACTTCCACTCCGGGAAGCACTCCCGTGAGGACATTGCGGATGTCGGCAGATGAATAGCGGGCAAGTTCCTCTCCCTTGACGGTGACGGTCGAACCCAGCGAGAAGCGCTTCTTGACGCTTGCGTAGGGCAGGCGCACATCGTCGGCATCACCGGCGAAAAGCACATCGGGCACGAGCACCACGGAGTCGGAATCCACCAGCACTGCGGCGCGGATGGTAACGGAGCGGAAACCTTCCCTGCTCACGGTAATCTGGTCGCGCAGCGAGCAGCTGATGCTCACGGTTCCGGTGGCGTCGGTGCGGTAATGCGCACTTCCTTCGCCAATCGACACTTCGGCATCGCTCACAGCAAGCCCTTCGGCATCAACTACCGTAAAGCGTATGCTTTCCTGTGCCGCGGCTCCCTTTTTCTGGGCTGCAGCCCCGAAGGAACCGGCAAAGAGCAGGAAGATGCAGAAAACTGCGGCGAAAATATTCTTTTTCATGTTTCTTTCCATTTTTTACCAGTCCATTTTGGGGGTATAGTTCGACATCTTCAGGAGGTCGTCGTTGCGGAAGCGGAACCAATACATTCCGTCGTTCTTCCATGCAATCTGCCTGTTGGCGGGCAGGGCGAACCTCTCATATCTGAAGCCGGTGGGATAGGATGCGGACACGCCCACCTGGGTGGCACGCATTCCATAGAGAGTGGAGCGGCAGAGTTCGGGCGCGTCCTTCCAGCGGCGGATGTCGCACCAGTAGTGGTTTCCTTCGAAGCAGAGTTCCACGACGCGCTCGTTCTTGATGCGCTCGCGCAGCAGTTCCCTGCTTCCGGTGAACTCGGTGCGCACATCGGGCAGTTCAACCCGGCTGCGGATGCGGTTCACGGCATCCAGTGCGGTGATGGTGGCAGCGGAAGCCTTTCCATCGGGGCCCCATGCCTCATTCGCCGCCTCGGCATAGTTGAGGTAAACCTCTGCAAGACGGATTATGGGGTCGGTGAGAATCACATTCTGGTTACCCCTGTTGGAGAGGGGGCCGGTACGCTTGCGCTCATAGTAGAAAGTTTCGCTGACGCCGTCGGAAGCTCCCTGGGGATAGGCGAGCAGCGACCCGCTGGGCTTGGAGCCGTCGGCAAGGAGGTAAAGCGATGCCGGGGTGTAGCCCTGGAAGGTACATCCGTTGTAAACCACGCAGTTGTCGAAGCGGGGATCCCTGTTGGAGTAGGGGTCCTGTTCGTTATATGCACCTGCGGCGGTAGCGGCGGCACGCTGTTCGGCAGTGTTCAGAGGCCAGCCGTCTGCCGTCTCGAAACGGTCGACGAAGTTCTGGGTAGGGCACTGCGCGGCAGCATAGGCGTTGTTGCAGAAAGGATATCCCACGAACGACTGGATGGTGGAAGCATTGTAGTTGGTGGTGCTTCCGGTAGAATATGCCCAGAGCTGTTCGTTGGAATAGCGGTTGCCGTAGAAATTCTTGGAATACTCGGCCTTGGGAAGAAGGATGTAGCCATTTGAAAGGGCGGCATTGAGCGCCACGGCGCTCGCTTCAGCGGCATCTTCCCAGCGCTTCACATCCCCGGTGGGGTTGTTCAGCGGGCTGGCGGCATAAAGGAGCACGCGGCCCTTCATTGCGAGGGCGGTCACTCCGTTGGGCTTGTCCTGGTCGGGATCGGCAAGGTTGCCTGCGCCCGAAGCGGGGTCGCGGCGGGCCTTTCCGGCACGGTCGAGGTATTCATATGCGGTCTGATAGTCGGCGGCGCATTTCTTCAGGAACTCGTAGTCGTCGTCCGGTGCGAGGTCCCACTCGTCGTTGGGGCCGAGCACATGGTCCACATAGGGCAGCGAGCCGTACAGGCGGAAGAGTTCGAAATGGCAGAAGGCCCTTACGAAATAAGCCTGGCCGATGAGGTCGTTGCGTTCAGCCTCGGTGCAGTCCTGAATCTGGTCGGCCTTCTCTATGGCCGTGTTGCATACGCGTATGCACTTCCAGGAATTGGGAACCTTGGCGTTGAGCGGATAGTTGGCGTCGGCTTCGGCGTAGCCTATCCACTGCGTTGCATCTGCACCGTTTCCGAGCTTGATGGACTGGGCGCGCTGGATACGCGACTTGTCGCACATATCGGTAAGCTCTTCGAGGGTGAGCTTCTGGCTGTTCATGCACCAGTGAAGCGGATAGTGGCAGCGAATGTTGAAATTCGAACCTCCGTAAACCGCATAAAAATAATTCTTGAAGTTGGCGTATTTGCTGAATACTTCCGTCTCCGAAAGTCCGGCATCGGGAGCCCTGTCGAGGTACTCGTTCAGACAGCCGGTGAGAGAGGTGGCAAGCAGGCATACGGCCAGAGCTTTTAATATATTCTTTTTCATATACGGCATCGATTAGAAGGTTAACTGAAGTCCGAGTTTGACTGTACGCATCTGAGGATACTCGCCCCACACCAGATATTTCTGCTCGGGATCGCCCTCGAGAAGGTGGGTAAAGGTGAGGAGGTTGTTGCCGGTGACATAGAGGCGGATGGCCTCCACGCCCATTTTTTCCTTGATGCGGGGAGTGTTCCAGGTGTAACTGACATTGAGTTCCTTGAAACGGAGGAAGTCGGCGTTGCGCCAGGAATGTCCAAGGAGTTTGGCGTTGTATCCGCCGGTGGTCGCACTCTCGTTATAGCCCGACCATGCCATGTTGGCAAAGGACGAGGCGGAATAGTGTACCGTGGCGTGGGATGCATTGGGATTGTCCGGACGCCAGTAGTCAACCGATGAGGTGTGAAGGCGGTAGTTGCCTTTGTAGAACTCCCACTCGTACATCTGGTCGAAGTTCACATACTTGCCTGCGTAGCCCTGGAAGAGCATGTTCACATCAAGTCCCTTCCAGCGGAACCCTGCCTTGACAGCATAGGCGATGGGAGGATAGAGCGAGCCCTTCATGCGGGTGAGGTCGTCCTTGTCGATGAGTCCGTCGGAGGTATAGTCCAGGAACTTGTAGTCGCCCACCACAACATTGTTGATGTTCACGGGCAGGAAGTTGGAGTGGATGTCATCAATGGAGGTGAAGTACTCACCGTCAATCAGATAAGCTCCGCTGGTCTGCGACCCGAGAGGGGTGCCGACGCTCTTCTGGTGCTCAAGCGAGAAGGGTGCGTCGTCGTAGGCGAGGATGCGGTTCTCCACGAATGAGAAGTTGCCTCCCACATTGAAGCGGAAGTCCTTGTTCAGACGCTTGGAGTAGTCGGCCTCGATTTCGATGCCGTGCTTCTTGATTGAACCCTTATTGAGTTCCTTGGAAGTGTTGCCCACCCAGGTGGGGGTGTTGTTGGCAACGGAAATGAGCATCTTGTCGCGGTGCTCGTCGAATAAATCCACATTGACGCTGAGGTCGCCGCCGAAGAATCCCATTTCGATACCGAGGTCGCGCTTGAGGGCTTCTTCCCACTGCACATAGAGGTTGGCGGCACGGTCCTCGACGATGTAGCCGTTGGAATCCTTGCTGTACTCGCTCATGTAGAGCCAGCGGTTGTTGGCGTAGTCGCTACCCACCAGACCTTCCGAGAAGCGGAACTTGAGCTTGCTGAACCAGGGCTTGAGGGGTTCGAAGAATTTTTCTTCAGAAACGACCCAGCCGATGGCGCCGGAAGGGAAGAAACCGAAACGGTTCTCGGGTGAGAAGCGTTCCGAACCCGTGTAACCCATGTTCACCTCAAGCAGATACTTGTGGGCGAAGTCGTAGGTGACGCGGCCCACCAGTGCCTCGTTGTAGTAAGGGAAGTCCGACCCCTTGTCCTGCTCCTGACGGTTGAAGAGGAACAGGCCGGTCACGGTATGCTTGCCGAAAGAGCGGTCGTAGTTGAGCGACGCATCGTAGTAGAGGTCGAGATAGTATCCGTCCTGCAGGGAGTTGTCGGCAGTGGTGTAGAGGGGCGGTTCCACATAGTAGAATCCGTCGGTGCCGGTGCGGCTCCAGGGGTTTTCGGAAGTGCCAATCTTGGAATAATTCAGATACCAGCTGGGGCGGTTGTACTGGGTGTTGAGCGTATTATACTTATAATAGGTGCTCAGCGACACCTTCGCCTGCACCGACAGGCCCTTGGTGATGAAGTCGAGTTTCTGCTTTGCGATGATGTCCGAGAATATCTTGGTGTCGGTAAGCTGGATGAAACTTCCCTTCATCAACTGATAGTAGGGGTTGCCGGTGGTCTGGTCGGCCTCGCTCATCAGGCGCACTCCGCCTGCTCCGGGATAGTCGGTATCCGGAACCTCCTCCAGCACCCATGAAGGATAGTACATGGGGTACTTGGCGGTGGAACTTCCGAAGATGTATTTCCACATGCCCTCGTCGCCGTCGGTGGGAACGGGCTTGTTCTTGATGCCCACATTGCCGCCGAGCTTGAACGAAACCAGCGTGCTGCGGGTCACATTGAAGTCGAGGTTGGTGCGGAAGTTCACACGGTCATAGGAGTAGCTGGAATCGACCTTTCCGTCGTTGAAGCTCTTGAAGATGGAGCCTTCGCGTGTGTATCCTATGGATGCGAAATACTTCACGAAACGGGTTCCGCCGCTGATGTTGAAGTTGGCGTTGTAAACCTGTGCGAAACTGTTGGTGAGTTCCTTGAGCCAGTTGACATCCGGGTAGCGCAGGGAATTGATGCGCGACGAAGGGTTGCGGTACTCCTCAAGGGTGGCCGCCGAAGATATTCCGGAGAAAACCTGGTCGTTCAGCATGGCGTCGTTCATGGTGCTCATGGTAGTGTAGGCATCCACATGCTTTGCCATGTTGATGGGGTTGGAGAGACCTGCCTGGAAGGAGAAATCCATCTTGGGCTTTCCCTCCTGACCGTTGCGGGTAGTAACGATAATAACGCCGTTTGCACCCTTCGCACCGAACACGGCGGTGGCGGATGCATCCTTCAGCACGGAAATGTCGGCAACCTCGTTGGGGTCGATGGACGCGAAGTCGCGCTCTACGCCGTCAACGAGCACGAGGGGGCTCGAACCGTTGAAACTCGACACGCCGCGCACAAGGATTTCGGCATCGTTCTGGCCGGGCTGACCGCTGGTCTGGATGGTGACGACGCCGGAAAGCTTACCGGCGATTGCGCTGGTGATGTTGGAGGTTCCCGACTCCACCAGGGCGTCACCCTTGACCGAGGTGATGGCTCCCACAACGCTCTCTTTGCGCTGGGTGCCATAACCCACGACCACGACATCGTCCAGCATCACGGCATCGTCGCTGAGAACCACATTGATGACGGGGGAATCCCCAACCTCAACTTCCTGGTTCGCATAGCCGACGCACGAGAACACCAGCACATCGCCCACCCTGGCCTGTACGGAATACTGTCCGTCAAGGTCGGTCACGGCGCCGTTCGTGGTCTTCTTCACGATCACGCTCGCTCCCGGGATGGGTCCGTAACTGTCGGACACCACACCCGAAACCTGAGTGCGGGTCTGCGCGAAGGCGTTGCAGGAAAAAACCAGCAACGCCAAGGCAAACAGACTCTTAAAGAGTTTGGTCATAAACTATTACTGAATGAAAGCAACATTGTCAATCCACGCGATGTGATGGTAGTTTACATCATCGCGCTCAGTTGTGCCGTTGGAGAAGTTCACCCAGCAGCGGACCTGGAAGGAACTGAGGCTGGACATGTTGGTCTTGCCTGAGAACTGTGAAGCGTCCCATTCGAGCACATTCCAGTCGGAAGTCCTTACTGCAGCATCCCAGGAAGCCTGGTCGGTGATGGTAACACCATTCAGGCGGGCGGGAAGGGTTGCGTTGCCTCCCTTGTTGAATAGCAGACGGGGATAAATCTTGTCGGTGCCCCAGTACATTTCCATGCTGATTTTGGTAAACTTGTCACGCACGGCCTGAGGGAACTTGGCGGCCTTGATGTCGGTCTGGAAATATCCGGAATTGCCCCAGTCGTCGGTATGCATGTCGTTCACCATTACATATTCGCTGTGGTTCACGGATGTCTGATAAGGATTCGAAACAATGCTCATGACACTCGCACCTGCAATGGTGTTACCGGTATACTCTGCCTGGAAATCGTTGTTTTCAAATGAGTTGTACACGAACCTGTCGGTTCTTGCAATGGTTCCGAGACTGTACACTTTACCGGACTGAAGATTGACGACATTGGAGTTGAAAGCACGCCCGGTAAGTCCGGAGAAGGAAAGCTT
>JAFUGJ010000031.1 GCA_017469425.1 Bacteroidales bacterium | reverse complement strand
GGAAGAGGTTCTGCGACTTCTGTACGATGCTGCGGAATTCGCGAACATGAGTGTGGAACAACAAACAACTTACGAATCGTTTATGCGAACAGAAATTGACATCATCGCTGAAAAAACCTATGCCCGCGAGTCCGGCTTTGCAGAAGGTCGTGCTGAAGGAAAAGCCTTGGGCATTGCTGAAGGGCGGGCCGAAGGAAGGGCTGAAGGAATTGCCGAAGGTCGCGCTGAAGGTAGGGCTGAGGGGCGTGCTGAAGGATTGGCTGAAGTCGCTCGCAACTTCCTTACTATGGGATTCAGCATTGACCAGGTTTCCAAAGGAACCGGGCTCTCTATTGAGGAAGTCTCGAATCTCCAGTCCTCACTTGGTTCGCATACTTGAAACAGCTTGCCGAACTGAGCCGTACAGCAAAAATGCGGCTTTCATGTGTGTACTTCCGATTGCGGACTCACGCCGTTGTATGTTAAAAAATCCCCCGCCGGACCGGAATGGTGGCGGGGGAAATTAATGAGAAGATTCTAACTACTTCCTGGTAAATGTCATACCGATGGCAAGGCCCTGGGCAGCTGTCACGCCAGTATTCCCATAGGTGGCATTAGCTTGATAAATAAGTTCATATCCGGCTGTTCCATTGGCAGTTGAACGCAATGTGTTTGATGCGGGAGTTTCAGCACTTGAGGCAACTACGGTAATGCCTACAATAGTCTTGCCACTTTGTGCGCCCGTGACACCCCATGTATGATAACTGTCTTTATTGAATGTCAATACATCGAAAGTATCATTCACTGCAAACCAAATCCAACCATAATTCTGCGAAGTTCCAAGAGGATAAGGCAGGAAGTTGTAGGTTCCTCCAACGAAGGAGCCGCCAAGTTCGGGTGCGAAATATACATACTTGAAAGTATCATCACCTGTAGAAGTACTCTGAGCGCTCCTTGCATCGGCAAACAAACCGAATTTGACATCCTTGGCCTCGTAATCAATAATTACGGCAGCATCCATGATTGCCGTTGCGAACAACCCGCTTACACCTATGTTATTTGTAATGCTCGAAGATGTTCTGCTATCATCAAGGGTATCACCACTGAGGGGCGAACCAAAAGTAACATCAATATGGCAATCGTTAGCATTTGCTATTGAAAGCTTGTTGGATCCTGCAAAACGCTTTGAACGGAAATCCCATGTTCCCTTGAAGTCATTTGCTTCGAGCTGGGAAACCTTGGCCTTTGCGCCGTTGGTGAAGGTGATGGTACCTGCGCGAGGTGCGCCAGTTGCATTGGCAGTCCATGAAACAGCACCGGTTCCTGCGCTGTAGGAAAGCCAACCGTCGGTAGAATTATCGCTGACGGAAAGGCCCGCGAGGAATTCTCCTGAACCGGCAGCATCATTGGTCCATTTGTCGAGTGAGGGCACGGAAAGCGAACGCTTGACGCTATATACTTTTCCGGCAGCAAGAGTGGCGGCAGCCGTAAAGTCTGCAGTGCAAACAGCACCGTTTACATCAGCGGAGATAACGGCATCTTCAAATACCGAAGTTCCCCAAACTGTTACATAAGCGGTGGCAACCTGTCCGGAAACAGATGAAGGATGAACCGAGATAGCTCCCTTTGTACTTGCGGTGTGGGGATTACCCCATGAAATACGCACATCATTATATACATCAGGATCCGTGATAGTGATGGTTGTATTTTCATCTGCGGTAGGAACAACCTCTGCAGGGAAAGTGAGTTCAAGTTTGAGAACGCTGGTCTTGTATTCAAAATTAATATCGGCAACTTTATTGCCATTGGCATCTTCGGTCATGTCAGCGACATTAGCGCTTCCGACAATAACCTGGAGTTTAGCGGCATCCTCAAGTTTTCCGCCCTGATTCAAGAGATGAGCCCATGAAATGCTGTCATACATTCCATTGTCTTCATTGTCAAGATAGAAGAAAATCGAAGAGGCAGTTGCAGGGATTGTCACATCCGATGAAGCCTTGAATGTTGCACTCTTCTTATCAAGGGAGAGAGATGCGGGATCAAGGTTAAGAGTTACCTGCGAACCAACCATGGAACCGCCAGAATTACGGAAGTAAGCAAGAAGCCTGTCCTTCTCATTCTGGAAAGTAAGGTCGAGTCCGGAAGTTCCCTCATCGGTGTAGGTAAGTTTGGTTTCGGGAACGGTTACATTCACAACAAGTCCACCCTCGCCGTTGGCGGAGGGTTCAGCAACTTCCTGCTTGTTGCAGGAAACAAATGCGGCAGCAACAAGTGCGAGCGCGAAGAAGAATTTCTTTGTCATAGCTTTGTCCTCCATTAATTAAAGTTCTCCACCATAGCCAAGATTCAAATCGTCGCCCAAATCAATGTTGGGATCTGCCAGGCTTGCGCACAAAGGCAAAACGGGGTCAATGCCAAGCTCCGTTGACACCGGCCTTTCATAAATTTTAAAACTGGTTTTAACTGGTTTTAACATAATATGATAAAATTTAGCAATTTTCAATATGGCAACCTTGAATTGTAAAGATACTACTTTTTTTAAAAAAAATCTCTATTTTTGTAACAACTGCATTTTCAACCAATTATTTTTATACTATGGGTAAATTTGTCATCACTGTCAGGAAGAACGGAGAATTCCAGTTCAACCTCAAGGCCACCAACGGCCAGGTCATCCTCACAAGCGAGGGTTATGTCAAGAAAGAATCCTGCCTCAACGGTATCGAGTCCGTCCGCAAGAACTCCCAGATTCCCGAAAGGTTCGAGGTAAAGGTTGCAAAGAACGGCAAGCCTTTCTTCAATCTGAAAGCCTCCAACGGCCAGATTGTCGGCAGCAGCCAGATGTATGCCTCCGAAGTCACCCTCAACAAGGGTATAGCTTCGGTTGCAAAGAACGCCCCCGAAGCTCCCGTCGTAGAGGAAATCTAATTCCGCATTCCTACAGCAGCTGCGGTAGGAAAGACGACACAATCAGAACCAAAAGGCCCGCCACCAGCACGGTGACGGTCTTTTTTGTACATCCCTTCCACTCCTTGAGGATGATTCCCCAGACATTGGAGAAAGTAACATTGAGGCTCTGCAGGATGCACCAGGAGAAGGCCAGCAGCACCGGAGCTTCGGTGAGAAAGCCCTTGCCGAGCGAAAGCCCGAAGAACTGGCTGTACCAAAGAAGACCTGCGAGGCAGCAGAAGACGATGTTGTTGCCCCAGAGACTGCCTTTGCCGTAGTCGCCCCAGGTTTTGTTGCGAGTGTTCTGGTAGAAGCAGTAGCAGGCGTTGGTGAGGAATCCTCCGAAGGTGACGAGAAGGGTTGCGGGCAGCGAGCGGAAAATATCAGGAGTGGCGTTCCAGGCGAGGTCCTGTCCGAATCCGAGGCCGATGGCAAAGCAAGCGCTCATGAACCCGGCAAGCAGGGCTACGAAGATGCCTTTCCCAAAGTTGAAGTCCTTGACGGCGCTTTTTGCATCATCGCCCACATCCTTGGTCTTGAGGGCTCCGGCATAACCTATTATGGCGATACCGATAAGGGTGACGACCACTCCCACTACCACGGGAGCCGTAAGGTCGGAAGTGTTACCGGTGAAAACAGGGGTGAGGATGGTGCCGAGTCCTGCGCAGGTGCCGAGGGCTATCGACTGCCCGAGGGCAACTCCGAGATAACGCATGGAGAGGCCGAAAGTGAGGCCGCCCACTCCCCAGAGTGCTCCGAAGAAGATGGTCTTGAGGGTTGCGGCGGGATTCGCGGCATACAACGCAAAAAGGGATTCGCCTGCAGGAACGGCCAGCAGCGCACCAAGCAGGGGGAACACGAGCCAGGCGAACACGCCCTGCACTATCCAATAGCTTTCCCAGCTCCAGGATTTGATTTTGTTGATGGGAACATAGCTCGACGACTGACAGAATGCGCCGAGGGCAATGATGAGAAGGCCGATAAGGATTTTCATATTCTATTGATTATTGGATTGTTCGTTAAGGCCGGAAGTCCAGCTGACGCTGGCAGGGCCGCCGTCGTAGCGGACGGTTACCGTCTTTTTGGACATTGGTGCAAGGGAGAAGAAATTGTCAGACCAGAATGCAGGGCTAACAAGCTGCCCGTCCGGACCTTTCAGCTTAAGCACTATCTGATGGGCGACGCTGCTGCCGACATTTGCCACCCGCACCAAGTATCCGCCTTCGGCAGGGCTGACAGCGACATCGAGTTCCGCTTCCGGGAGGGATGTCACCCAAGACATGTCGGAATACCTGTCAATCGGAGTCTGATACCAGTTGGAACGGGCCCAATCGTGATGATTCCCCTGCGAGGGGATGGCGTAGAAATTATCTTCCCCGGCTTCTATCTTGGTGAAAACAAATATGTTGCGCCCTTCATAGGCGGAAAGGTCGAAAAATTCCACGCTTCCCGCTTCGGGCACATCCCCCGCCTTGCTCTTGAGTTCAAGCATCGCGGAATTTTCGTCGAAAATCCAGACATTGGCACGGATGTGCTTCAGCGCCGCGGTGCCATTCACCGCATAGATGCGGCGGTCGGCATAATCATAGATAAGCTGCACGGGGGCGCATCCCTTTTTCACCCCGTAATATCCGGCGGTCGGCACTCCGTAATAGTCGTAAAGTTGCCAATAGAGCGACGGCCATGCGGAGTTGAGCATCCACTGAATCAGCCCCGTACTCTGCGCCCTCCGTACACGGAAAGCCTCGAACATCGCCCTTGTTCCTTCGTAGTCGAGAGCCTGGGCGCGGCTGACGAATTCTCCGAGCGAAGACGGCTCGCCGAACCGGGCATCCACCGCCTTTCTTATCTCCCGAATCGAATGCATATCCTCCGCCGCCACAGTGCAATGGGCATCCCAGTCCAGACCTGCAGGCCAGAGGTCGGCAGGGTCAATCATCCTGCGCACCGACTCTTCCTGAGGCATGTTGAGCCCGATGGAAGTTTCGGTATTGAAGCCGTATGCGCTGCCAAGGCGGTTCCGGGGGTCGTACCAGTATTCGGGCCCCACATATTCGTAAGGGCCTACCATCTTGTTGCCCGACGGACCGGCAAGGCTGGCAAGCCCGGAAGCAGCGCAGACATAGGGGCGGTCGTCAAGTTCCGCATACATCTTCAGGTATTCCTGCTCAAGTTCGGGATTGGGGATACGGTCGCTGCCGGTAAGCCACACGAACACCGAAGGATGGTTGCAAAGCCACTTGACCTG
>JAFUGJ010000054.1 GCA_017469425.1 Bacteroidales bacterium | reverse complement strand
GCTGCTCCGCAGGCGGAAGGAGCAGGCTCGGCGGCTCCGCAGGCAGAGGGTTTGGGTTCGGCTGCACCGCAGGCGCTGCCACAGGCGGACGGAGCTTCCTGAGCGAAGCTCATCACAAATCCGGAAATGTTGGCTCTTTTCATGATTGGAAAGGGTTTAATGTGAATGAAATATAGATTTGTGCGCACAAATTCTTTTATCCGAGGTTTTTCTGTCGGTCAGCGATGATTTCCCCGAAATGCTCCAGCGACCACCCCAAAAGCTGATCCAACAGAGGCATCACGCTCATGGCGCGGTCGGTGAGCGTATATTCCACCTTCACCGGTACGGCAGGGATTACCTTGCGGGACACAAGCCCGTCGGCCTCCATGCTCTTGAGCGTCACGGTAAGCATCTTCTGGGATACATCCGGGATGGAGCGCCTGAGGTCATTGAAGCGCATGATGCCCTGCTGTTCCAGCGTGTAGAGGGCCAGCAGCGTCCATTTGTCCATCATCCGGGAAAGTACGTTCCGGATGGGACAATCCGGAAACATCGCATCACGTATATCTTTTCTGTCCATGATATGGCTTTCTAAAAGTGTCTTGGTTTCTTTTCTCGCCTGCAAAGCTACGAACTATTTGATTATCAAACAAGAAGGCACCCCGTGGAAAGTAAGTTTCCGCAAGGTTACCGATGCTGAGTTTCAACGGGATGGGATAAGAAGATTTTCGAAAAATTTCGTTTTATCGGATGCTATATAAACATTCTCAATGTAATCTCAATAAAGCTCCGACAACAAATGCGATGTTGCCGGAGCTTGTTTATGCCTATAAATTCCGATTTGTCGACGTAAAGATACGAAGAATTACTCGGTTCAGCCCATTCGTGGAGTATCCGTCAAAGCGGAAGCTTCAGAACTTTTCTTTATGCCTTCTCCACCGGCACCTGGATGATGGTGAGATATTTGACGGAGTCCATGCCTTTCTTCGTGACCTTCTCGCAGCAGAGGCGACCGAGGTCCTCATATGAAGGAATGACGGTACGATGGCTGGCCACGGTGATGGCCGGAAGCCGTCGTTGCAGCTAATCATGGCGCTATTCGGATTCTTCATCCAGCCGTCGTAGAAGTTTCCTTCACCACGGGCCAGAGCCTCGACAAACTCCCTCATGGAGCCCCAGGCCGAAGGGCACATCCCTTCAGGACACCTGCCGTCTATAGAAATCCACTCCTGCCCCTCCAGCACATCGCAAGTGTGTTCGATACCTGATGGCAGTGATTCTGATTTTCATAGTTATTCAATCACAAAACTGCGCGGGTAGAAATCACTGTAGAAGCGGCCGTGGGTGGCAGTGAATTTGAGGACGCAGTAGTTCGGGTCGGTGACGCCGCCGGGATAGTATTGCGTGTCACCCTTGCGCCAAATCATTTCCTTCGAGGCGGCATCCGTCAATACCTCCATAGTGCCTCTGAGCATCATGCCCTTAAATCCCTTGGCATCGCAAAAATAGACGCTTGCCTTAGGGTTTGCTTTGTATTGAGCTACACGAATTGAGAAAGTGTTGGTGGTAAAGTAGAAGGTTTTGATACCCTCACGCTTACGTGGCTTCAACATAGCCTTGGTCCAGGGAAAACCGTCCTGGTCCACTGATGAGATGTAAGCAATGGGCAGTTTATCGGCCATTGTGCCGATGAGCTCCTTCACGCCGGAGAGAGCGGGATTCTCCGGCATGGAGTCCGCAAGTGTCAGCTCCTTGCGCCAGCGTTTCAGGTGGGGGAAATACAGCTTCATCTGGCCGATGTACTCCTCCTTCGTGATGGGCTTCGGCAGCCCTTTGTTCACCTCGCCCACAAACTGGGCGCAGTGCTCGATCATTTCCTCCATCGTGCACTCCTGCAGGAACTTCCCGTCCTTATAGCAGTAGATGCAGTAATCTTCATTCTTGCTCCCGTCGGCATTGGTGCCGAGGACTTCTTCTGTGAGCGGCATTCCGCAGCTCTGGCAAAACTTCATTTCCATATCGTTTACTATCGTCTGATTTCCAATCTCAGGGCCCTCATCGGACGGTCGGAACCGCCGAGGGTTTCATCAATGCAGGTTTCGCCCGTAGGGATGAAGCCGCATTTCTCCATGACGCGGCCACTGGCGGGATTATCGATGAAATGGCTGCTGATAAGAGACTTGATGTCCGTCGCCCGGCGGATATGGTCGATTATCAGCCCCAAGGCTTCCGTGCAAATACCCTGATTCCAATAAGGTTTTCCTACCCAGTAACCCACCAGCGGCTCGCCCTCGCGGGACGGTAGATGGTTACCCTCACAAGGCAGATAGCCCATGGCGCCGATGGCTTCGCCCGACGCTTTAAGTTCTATAGCCCAGGTAGTTTCGTTATTGAAAACGGTCCGAATCACCTCAAGACTATCCTCTTCAGATTTATGCGGCGGCCAGCCGGCGCGCGGCCCAACGTCCGGGTCGGATGCATATTTGAACAACGCTTCAGCGTCGGATTCGCGCCAAGGGCGCAAAACGATTCTATCTGTCTCCATCATTCTGTACAATTCGGATATTCACACTTACAGATTTACTAAGAAATTCATTTCCAAATATTCGAATTTAACTGTTGCTCAATGAATGGAGCCTGAAAGAGTAGTATCCCTTGCCGTCCAGATAGGAGAGAGCATCATCGAGAAGAGCGGTTTTTCGTTCTTCATCCAGGTCTGAATGAAAAAGGATCTCGATGAACGTTTCCAGACCGT
>JAFUGJ010000030.1 GCA_017469425.1 Bacteroidales bacterium | reverse complement strand
ATCTTGGAGCGACTCCGGTGATGATTGATTCGGAACCGGACACATGGAATATGGATCCCGACCTGCTTGAGGAGGCCATCAAAGACAGAATGGCTAAGACGGGGAAGAAGCCTGCAGCCATCGTTTCCGTAGCACTCTATGGCATGCCTTACAAGGCAGACCGAATCATGGAGATTGCAGACAAGTACGGGATACCTGTGGTTGAGGATGCTGCGGAGGAATTCGGCTCAAAGTTCAAAGGTCGGGTGATGGGCACTTTCGGGAAGTACGGTGTGCTTTCTTTCAATGGGAACAAGATGATAACCACTTCCGGCGGCGGTGCCTTGATTACATCCAACGAAGAAGAATGGCGCGAGATTATGATGTATGCCACCCAGTACCGCGAGAGCTATCCTTACTATCAGCATGAGAAAATAGGCTACAACTACCGCATGAGCAACATCTGTGCGGGCATTGGGCGTGGGCAGATGACTGTTGTGAATGACCATCTGGCCCATCATAAACATGTGCAGAAGATGTATGAAGAATTGCTGGCGGATGTGCCTGGTATCCGCGTTCACTCACAGCCTGCTACAGGTGAGTACGACAGCAACTATTGGCTCTGCACTATTACCATTGCCCCGGATGTTAAGATTAAAGGACAGGAGAATGCTTATAAGACAATCGTTAAAGGTGCTGTCGGCGGTGCTGCGGGAGTCATCCATGTGGCCGAGAGCGCTACGACCGACTGCCAGCCTAATGATAATGTCGAGGCTCTGCGCATCCAGCTTGACCTCGCCGACATCGAGGCCCGTCCAGTGTGGAAACCAATGCACAAGCAGCCGGTATATGCGAACGCACCGGCCTACGAAAACGGAGTAAGCGAATCAATATTCAAAGTCGGCATGTGCCTCCCTGCCGGCCCTTATGTGAGTGACGACGATGTGAGATATATCGTCGACACCATCAAAGCGAATATCTTATAATGAAACCCCTTCTCCGCGCCCTCTGGCAATTCATCTCCTACCTCTTCTGGCCGCAGAGAAAACAGAAAGGATTATACTCACCCAACTATGTTATGATGTTGGTATCTTGCGTCGCCGTGGCATTCTAAGCTACCGTGGGAACCCCATTTTCGTAGAGGTATTCCGGCGCAAATCCAATCTCATTATTCCAATCCACGGTCCATCCGTCGAGGGTATAATTGCGGAAATACTCCGGATTCTGGAGTTTGACGAATATGCCCTTGTCGTAAATCTGGGAGAAATCGAACATACGCACTTCCCCATTGCTGAAGGAAAGCTTCAACAAATAGCCGGAGATGTAGTCGGCAGAGGTTATATGTAAGAATTCACTGTTCATTCTGCTCCCTTTAGTCCAAGGGCTCGATTTTGTCAAACGGCTCGGATTTCTCCATCTTCTCCCAATTAGCCATCAATTCCTCACGGTGCTGGTCCAGCCACTCGTAAACCAAATTGAGTGCCCGACGAGGCAACTGCCCCTTCACGGTTCCCGTCGCGATGTCAATCGTGGCCTCGAATCCCTGATACTTCACATGGAAGTGCGGCGGATTGTGGTCACTGAAGAACATCGAGATGATAATTCCGTAAAATGAACTTATTTCAGGCATATCGTCCGTCTCGTTTTTCAGTTATCTCCTGCAAAGATAGCAACTTCCTCTGATTCCGGCAAATATAAGCGTCGCCACTTCGCGATGGTATTTTCAACAATCTTGTTACATTTAAAGTAATCGCGTTAGTATTACTTTAAAAATGGAACAGATTTATTTATCCAACCGCCGTTCTTTGCTGGAGCAGGAGCGGCGGCTTATTCGTCTCAGGCTTGAAGACGGCAGCATCAAACTGCATCATTGCACCGGCATCCGTGCCAACTTGTCCGAACTTAAAAACAACGAAGGCATTGCAGGTGAGCTGAACAGGCACGGCATAGCAATGTGCAAGGCATACACGCTCATGCAGGTGCATCATCTGAGCATGGACAACCGCGTTTTCGAGAGCAAGATACAGCAGATTCTGGAAGACGGTGAGATTGAGTTCAGGCGCCGGGATGAGACTTTGCACGAGCGTTTCCTGCGCTATATCGAAGAGGCCCACAGCGACGGGATGATCGGCGAGTACCGCTACCGGCAGCTGAAAAGCAAGGCCGGGAAACTATATCGCTTCCTCGTAATCAACGGAATCAGCGGCATCCGGCCGGAAGGGTTCGATGTGAATCTGCTGATGCGCTTCCGGCAGTTTGTCTTCGATGAGTACCTGTATGTGGGCGATTATCCCTCGCTGTATCCGCGCGGAAACGGGAAACGGCCTCCGCGAAAGCGATGCGGCAGCAACACGGTAGTGCACGACCTGACGGCCCTGAAAGCCTTTTTCAGCGAGCTCGAGAATCTTGAAGAGATAGAGCGCTCTCCGTTCAACCGGATATCGGGCGAGAAGCGTAGGAGCATCATGCATGTGATGTACGACGATCCCTACTATCTGCGGGCGTCCGAGCTGCATAAGGTGATGGACAGCAAGGTGCCGGACAGCCTCCAGGCTACCAAGGATGTGTTCGTGCTCAACTGTGCGCTGGGATGCAGGATTGGCGACCTGAAGCGCCTGTCGATGGATAAACTCACGGTTTCGCCCGACGGCATCCCATACATCCACTACATCCCGTCCAAGACCGCAGGTACCCAGAGGACGAACCGGGAGATTCAGACACCGCTCATCCGGGCGGCACTGGAGATTGCGCAGCGAACGCAGTTTTCCTTCAACGGCCCCAACCCGGATTACGAACGACA
>JAFUGJ010000103.1 GCA_017469425.1 Bacteroidales bacterium | reverse complement strand
TATGTGCCCCTGAAAATCATGGTGTTGGCAAAACTGCCGTCGCACTTGACCCTCATGTACTGCGACTCGGGGTTGGCGTAGCCGTGCTCCAGGAACTTTATGGTAGTGCCTTCGATGATGTCGGACTGTACTCCCTGGCCGGTTTCGGCGTCGATGATGCGTCCGCTTACCGCCCCGTCGGGAGCGTCGAAGTTGTCGAGCCGGAAAAGGTCGCAGGAAACTGCCGTCAGTGCGGCAGCGGCGAGCAGCAGATGTGTAATTGTTCTATTCATGGTCCGGCGTATTAGAACTGTGGATTCTGTACCAGCCCGTTTGATGCGATGCCTGGTATGGGGTCATAGTAATAGCGTTCGGGCCAGCTCAGTGCTATGGCCCTGATGGCGTTCTTGCGTACGAAAATGTACTGCGGGGGGTCGGTGCGAAGGTCGAGCACGGGGTCCAGCGATTTTGCCACGGTGTTGTTGAATACCGTGTGGAATTCGCGGCGGCGCCGCAGGTCGTCGTGCCTCTTGCACTCGAATGCGAATTCCACCCTGCGTTCGCGCTGTACATTTGCGGAAGTGAGGGGGATGTCGGTCTTGAAAGCGGCCCTGCGGCGCGTTGCGTTCAGGCATT
Organism: Bacteroidales bacterium; assembly: GCA_017469425.1. Taxonomy (GTDB): domain Bacteria; phylum Bacteroidota; class Bacteroidia; order Bacteroidales; family UBA932; genus Cryptobacteroides. The sequence continues at coordinate 7,062 of JAFUGJ010000103.1, read as the reverse complement.
TGGCGGCGAGGGAGGCATCGCCCAGTCCGCTTTCGACCACGGCTTCGGCGTAGTTGAGAAGGATTTCAGCGTAGCGCAGTTCCGCCCAGTCCTGCAGCGAATACCCGAGTTCGGAATTGCCGGATACTTCGGTGGGCGAAAGGAACTTCTTGAAACAGAAGCCCGTCCTTGTCATGCAGGAAAGGTTCGACTGGTCGAAGCCCGAGTAGTCGTCGGACGACGCGGCGCCGAAGGTGTGGTAGGTCACTCCTCCGACATTGACGGAAGCTTTGTCAGCCTCGATGACCGCTGTTCCGTCCGGCTTTATGTACCCTGCCTGGATGCGTATGGTCTTGCCTTTCCACTGGGTGTACGGGAGCACGAAAGCCGCCCACATGCGGGCGTCCTTGTCGGCGAAAATCTGCGTCGGGTCGGAAAAATGCAGATAGCGCTTGGAGGCGTTGTATCCGTTGTAGTCGGACCAGTCGCCGTCTTCAGTGGTGATAATCGGAGCGGATTTCCCGGGGTCGGAATATACCTCATAGGCATCCGCAAGGTCGAGGGTCGGATTCATCCTGCCCGGGTGGGGGCCTCCGTCGCGGGTCTGCCAGGGTCCGTACCAAAAATCGATTGACGAACCGGCGCCGGGTTTTTCGTAACCGAAAAGCAGCATGCTCTCCTGCGGGGCTGCCGCAGGATTCTGGAAATAGGCGAGGATGTTGTCGGCGGCTTCGGAAGGAGTGTCCGGCTCGGCTTTCCAGAGGGAGAACTGTCCGCTTGAGATAATCGCTTCGCAGGCTTCGATGCAGGCGCGGTAGTAGCGTGCCGCCGCGCTGCTTTCAAGCCCCACGAGGTCCTGGGCGCGGGCCTGTCCTTCCAGGGGAGCCCTGCTCCAGAACTTTGCCACGGACGCCGCATAGAGCGCCGCCCTCGACTTGAGCCCGTAGGCCGCCCATTTCGTCGCCCTGCGCGACGATGCCCCGCTCCTGCTTCCCGGCAGGCCGGAAATTGCGAGGTCGAATTCCCTGAGCACGAAATCCCAGGTGTCGGCTTCGGTGCTGCGCGGTACCCTCAGGTCCATGGGGTCTTCGGTCATCTGCTGGTATTCGTCGATTATGGGAACTCCGCCGTGGTGCTTTGCAAGGTCGAAGTAATCCCATGCACGGAGAAAATGCGCCTCGGCTGCAATCTCCTCCTTCTGTTCGTCGGAAAGGGCGGAGATGCCCGGGAGGAGGCTCAGAAGCAGGTTGATGTCGCGGATGTTGCGGTATCGTGCCGACCACCAGTCGTATCCGCCGCCGCTGCCCCCGAAATTGCCGCCTGCGTCAATCAGGTGGTTGTATTCGGAGTTGACGGCATTGTCGGTCTGCATGTCGGGGTGAATTCCCACTGTATTGGTGAGTGCCTGGTGGGGGCCCAGCCTGTTGTATCCGAAATCCTGGAAAGGCGCGTCGTAGTACAGGTTGGCCATCCATGTGCGCACGCCGTCCTCAGTGGAAAGTATCAGTTCGGAACTGACCCTGTCCTTGGGCTGCAGGTCCATTACATCGCACGATGCGGCGGCAAGGGCGATGGCAGCGGTGCAGATAAATAGATAAGGAACTTTCATTGCGGTCAGAAACTTATGTTTACATTCATGCTGAAGCTGCGCGTGAGCGGATATACCCATCCTGCGCTGTAGAGGCCCTCGATCTTTTCGGGGTCGAAGGGCTTTACGAACGGGTCGCAGATGGTAAGGAGATTGTATGCATTGGCTGAAAGGCGCAGCGACTTTATCCCGCTGCGGTTCAACCATTTCTGCGGTATCGTCCAACCGAGGCTGAGGCTCTTTAGCCTGAGGTATGTGGCGTCCTTGCGCCAGCGGTTGCTCTCGGAATACATTGCGCCGACATCGGCCTGGTTGCGTATGGCGGGCCATGTGCCTGCAATCCACTGTCCGTCATCGTCCTGGTGGTAACGGTCGAAGAAATATGCGGGCATGTTGGCGTCGTTCCAGAGCATCGTGGCATAGTAGTGCGAGAAACGCACGGTGTAGTTGCCCGACCCCTGCCACAGCATGTTGAAATCCAGGTTCTTCCATGTGGTTCCCAGGGTCAGTCCGTAGTAGAATTTGGGGCTTCCGTTCCATGCGATGGGCACGAGGTCGTTGCCGTCGATTACACCGTCGCCGTTCTGGTCCTTGTACTTGAAATCTCCAACCAGTTCCTTGCCGTTGCCGAGGGTTCCGTCCTGGATGGCCCATGAGAGAATCTCCTCTTCGGAGGCGAACTGCCCGGCGTATTCGTACATCCAGACTATGTCGTTCCATCGTCCTATCTGTCCGCTGCGCCAGCGGTTCATGCTGGAGGTATATTCGGCGGATTCCGCATAAACCGTCATGGTGCGGGCGAAGTTGAAATTGGCGTTGGCATAAATCCGGAGGGTGTGGCTGACGCGCTTGTCAAACGAAGCCTGCACTTCCAGCCCCTTTATCCTGTCCTTGTTGAGGTTTTCCTGCGGAAGGGCCGTTCCGAAGGTGTTCGGAAGGCTTGCGCCCCTCGTTGCGAGAAGGCCGCTGCGGTCGCGCTGGTAGAGGTCGAAACTGAAGGAAAGGGCATTGTCAAGGACGGAGAAGTCCACGCCGAGATTCTTGATTTCCGAGGTGTACCAGGTAAGGGCCTCGTTGGTGAGTCCGGGAGCCTGCGCCCCGGCTGTCCATCCGCTGTCGGAGAACTTGAATCCTCCACGGTTGAGCGTGAATCCGCCGACATACTGGAATTCAGCGCCTGCATCCTCTCCGACTATGCCGTAGGAGAGCCTGAGCTTGAGGTTGGATACGAAGGGAACATGCTTCTTCATGAATGGCTCTTCGCTCACGCGCCATGCGGCGGAATAAACGGGGAAGAATCCCCAGCGGTGGTCGGGATGATAGCGGTAGGAGCCGTCGCGGCGGAATGCGTATTCGAGGATGTACCTGTCGCGGTAGTCGTAGGACACGCGTCCGATGAGCGACTTGAATCCGGTTTCGCCTTCAGTGGAAGAAGTGCGCTGGTTCTCGGAGTCGCCGAATTGCAGCTGGTCGGTGAGATACACGGAAAAATCGCGTGCCGCCCCTATGGACGAACTCCATCCCGACCTTTGTTCGTAAACTCCGGTGGCCGCGACATGGTGCGCCTGTGCGAAAGTGCGGTCATAGGATACCTGCGCCGAGAGCATCAGGCCGTTGCCATCGGAGGAACTGAGGTTCAGGTTTGTAGGAGATTGCTGCACGGTGTATGGATAACTGTCCGTGTCGCTGTCGTAAGAATAAAGTTTATAGGACTTTACGAGGTTCTTTACAATGGAGCTTCCATGCTCGTAGAAGGCGGTTCCCTTCAGGGTCAGCCCCTTTGTGAAGGGAACTTCGTAAATGAGGTTCGCCGTGGTCTTAAGCGATTTCGCCGTACTGCGCCAGTATCCGGAGATGTCCGGGTCCGAAAGAGCCACGGGGTTCAGCACCTGTCCGTCATATACATAGGCGGGGTAGTCGGGATTGTCATTCGCGTAGGGGTGGTGCATGGGCTGTTCACCCACGGCGCCGCGTATGATTTCCATGAAGCTGGTGGCGGGCCTTGAATTCTTCTCGTAGAATCCGCTGATGTCAACTTCTGCCTTGAGATTGGGGGTCAGCTGCGCGGTGAGGTTGGAGCGTACGGTGTATTTGTCGTAGTCCATCGAGCCGTTGCGGAGCAGACCCGGGTCGCTGAGCCATCCCGCACTGACATAGTATTTTACGGCATCGGTGCCTCCGGAGGCCGACAGGGTATGCTGCTGGGAGAAGGTGCGGTCTTTCATTATCAGGGAATACCAGTCCGTGCTTTCGTGTCCGGCGGCTCCCTCCTTCCATGCGGCGAGTTCTTCGGGGGTGTAGATGGGATTGAGGCCGACATTGGTATTGGCCTCGTTCTTCATTACGGCAAACTGCCAGGCATCCGCCATTTCGGGGATGTCGGTGGGGGAGCTGAGCGTGAAGGATGCGTCGTAACTGAAGCTTGCCCTGCCCTTCGAGCCCCTCTTGGTGGTGACGAGAATCACTCCGTTGGCCGCGTTCATTCCGTAGATTGCAGCCGCACCGTCTTTCAGCACGCTGATGGATTCGATGTCCTCTGGATTCAGTTTCTGGAAATCAGCCGCACTCAGCCTCACCACTCCGTCCACGATGATGAGCGGGGTGCCGAAGCCCCTGATGTTGATGGCAGCGTCGTAACTTCCGGGCGCTCCCGACTGCTGGCGTATGTTCAGGCCCGACACTTTGCCCTGAAGCCTCTGGGCGAGCGAAGAATGTACGGTGGTCTTGACCTGTTCGTCGTCTATCGTGCTCACTGCGGTGGTGAGGGAGGCAACCTTTCTGGTTCCATAACCCACGACCACCACCTTTTCCAGCTGGTTGATGTCGGTTTCAAGTACTATTTCAAGCACCTGCCTGCCCTCTACCCCTACGGTTTGGGAAACATATCCGAGAGCCGAAATCTCAAGCACTGCATCGGATGCCGCCTGTATATGGAAATTGCCGTCCTCGTCGCTGACCGTTCCGGATGCGGTGCCTTGCACCAGGATACCTGCTCCGATGACGCCCTCGGAGGAAGAATCTGTGATTCTGCCCCGTATTTCCCTGTTCTGGGCATGCAGCGTCGCACTGCCTGAAAACAGCAGTGCGGCAATGGCGGCGGCGATGCCTGTTACCAGAGTGAATCTGCCCATTTCCGTGTCAGGCAAGTTCGGGATATTCGTTGCAGAGAAGGGCTTCGGCGGGTTCGTCCTCCACTATTTCGGGGAAGCGTCCTACGGGTTCCCAGAAACGGTTGTCGCCCGCATCGTCGTTCACCATGGATACCTCGCCTATCAGGCAGTCGCCTCCTTCGGCCCAGAAGGTATGATATATATAAGGTGTATAGCAGACGCTGCATCCCTTGGGAATGCGGTAAGTCTTTCCGGCTTCGAATTCCGTCACCACTCCGTCGACCTTGAGTTTTACGGTTCCTCCTTCAATCAACTGTTCGGTTTCGCGGTCTGCGTTCCAGAGCTTCATGCAGAATTCGCCATTGCCCTCGCGGAAAATGATGTCCTCCATCTTGTTCCAGTGGAAGTGCGTGGGGGTAACCTGGCCGTCGCGCACCATCATTATTTTTTCGCAGTAGGGCTTGCGGTCGTAGGCGGGATTGCCGTTTCGCAGGGTTATGAGCGAAAGCCCGATTCTGGCAAAATCGCCGCTGCCGAAGTCGGTAATGTCCCAGCCCATGGAGTTCCGCTTGATTTCCAGGCATTCTTCGCCTTTCTCCGCCCAGTCGGCGGGAGTCCAGAAAGCCCATGAAGGGAGATGAAAGTTGCCCTGTTCGCAAAGTTTCTTGTTTTCGCGGATGATGGCGTTGATTTCTGATCGTTTCATATTGGTTAAATAGTTTAGTAAATCGATTTACTTGACAAATATAGCAATTATTCTGATACATTCGTTGACGGAGGCGGAAAAAACGCCTCCGTCAACAAAAGGAGTGTATCAAGGCTTTGCCGGGTTGGTGTCTGTGGAGTCCGCCGGTGCCGGGGGAATTGCCGCCTCCAGCTGTTCTATACGGAGCCGGAGGGCGCGTATGGTGGAGTCCTTGCGCGCAATCTGGGCTTCGAGGCGGTCGTAGATGCCGAGCATGATTTTGTCGGAAGCGTCGGTCTTGTCTGAGGCGAGCCCCTTGTCAATTATCTCCACCTTGGAAGCGGGAATGCCGTACTTGCCCGCAGCTTCGATGATGTCCAGTTTTTCCACGGGGCCGAGGGCTTCGCCGGTAACATAGAGGGAGAGCACTCCGTGCCGTCCTTTGCCCACCCGGTAGTCATATATGTAGGACTTCCCGTAAACCCGGTTTTCGGATATGAACTGTTCGGAGGCCACCGCAAAATTGTTGCTCTTTATCATTGTTATGGCAGACCAGACGCTCGGGATGGTTACCAGAAGCACGGCGGCTGTGATAAGGCGGCGGGTGCGGCGTCCGGTGCGTTCGTCCTCGTATTGGGCGATGCGGAAGTGGAAGTATTTGACGGACAGGTAGGTTGCCAGCGTGATGAAAACGGCGTTGATTACGAAAAGCCCCATCGCACCGAAGAAGAAATGCCCGTTCCATTTTGCAAGGCCGTATCCTGCAGTGCAGAGAGGGGGCATGAGGGCGGTTGCGATGGCCACTCCTGAAAGCACGGTGCCTTTTTCCTTGCGCGCCTGTTCAAGGATTCCGGCAAAGCCGCCGAACAGTGCGATGAGCACATCGTAAATGGAGGGGGATGTGCGCGCTTCAAGCTCGGTGGGGGCTGCGAGATTCAGGGGCGACAGCAGGAAATAGATGCAGGATGCCAGCAGGCTGATGAACACCATGACCAGCAGGTTGCGCAGGGCGTCGCCGATGAGTTTGGCGTCGTTGATGCCAAGCCCCAGTCCGAGTCCTATGATAGGACCCATCAGGGGGGAGATGAGCATGGCGCCGATGATGACGGCGGTGGAGTTGACATTCAGCCCGACGGACGCAATGATTATGGAGAATGCCAGAATCCATACATTGGGCCCGCGGAAATGGATGTTCCGCCGTATGCCCGCAGCGGCGGCGGAAGTGTCCAGCTGGTCGCCTAAGCTCGTGGTGTCGGAAAGGTAAGTCCTTAAACTGTTCCAGACAGACATCGTTCTTGTTATTTATATATCGATTTAATCGGTCTTCCTCTCCAGTCTTCGGGTATCTTGAGGCCGAGGATGTCGGCGGCGATTGCAGCAGTGTCGTACTGCATCATAGCTTCGGGGAACTCGTAGCCCTTCTTTATGCCCTTGCCGCATACGATGAAGGGGGTTTCGAGCTCAAGAATCGTGAATTTGCCGTGCCCCTTGCCCGTTCCGCCGTGGTCTGCCGACATGATGACGACGGTATCGTCGTAGATGCCTGCTTGCTTGAGGGCGTCAATGAGGATGCCAACGCCGCCGTCGATTTTCTTCATCTGTGCCATATATTCCGGGCCGTACCATCCGTAGGTGTGCCCGGCGTTGTCCAGCGAACCGAAATAGAATACCAGCAGTTCGGGCAGCTTTTCCTTGATGTA
>JAFUGJ010000053.1 GCA_017469425.1 Bacteroidales bacterium | reverse complement strand
GCCTTCCTTCATATCTGCGTCAATGTGGACATAGGCCCCATGACAGGACAGACACTGCCCCTGGTCAGCCACGGCACTTCCGCCTTCCTTTGCTTCTGCATAGCATTCGGAGTCATCCTCTCCATCAGCAGGATAGCCTCCAACCGCATCGCCCGCGAACAAAGGGCGGCCGACCCCCTGGTGGACCTGAGCGAAACCGTGGCGGTGGAGCACGACCTTGCCGACCTCGACGCCTTTGAAAGCGGCAGCGACATTAACGAGCAACTACTTGAAAACGATGAGTATGGAATACAGGAAAATTAAGGCAATCATCAGCGGAGGCGGCACCGGAGGACACATCTTCCCCGCAATTTCCATCGCCAACAAACTCAGGGAACTGAACCCCGAAACCGAGATTCTTTTCGTGGGGGCCGAAGGCAGGATGGAAATGGAAAAAGTGCCTGCGGCAGGCTACAAGATTGTGGGCCTTCCCATTCTCGGGCTTCAGCGCAAGCCTACCCTGCAAAACATCTTGAACGACCTCAAGGTGCCTTTCCGCATGCTCAAGAGCGAGAGGATGGCAGGCAGACTGATTGACGAATTCCGCCCAGATGTGGCAATAGGCGTGGGAGGATACGCCAGCGCTCCCCTGCTCCGCAAGGCAAGTGCAAAGGGGATTCCTTCGCTCATCCAGGAGCAGAACGGCTTTGCAGGACTCACGAACAAGATGCTGGCGAAAAAAGTGCAATGCATCTGCGTTGCCTATGAGGGGATGGAGCGATTCTTCCCCACAGACAAGATTGTATTCAGCGGCAACCCCATACGCAAGGAGTTCCACCCATACAGCGAGGCCGAAAAAGAGGCGGCGCTGGAATTCTACTCCCTCACTCCCGGGAAGAAGCATATCCTTATAGTGGGAGGCAGCCTTGGCAGCGGCACCCTGAACAATGCCATGAAGCAATGGATTTGCGACGGATGCCCCGGAGGGGAGGATGTGGAAATCATCTGGCAGTGCGGAAAGTACTACAAGAAAGGCATCGACGAATTCATGTCCGGACGCGACCTTCCCGCAATCAGGCATTCCGACTTCATTGCCAGGATGGATTTCGCCTACGCCGCAGCGGATGTAATCATCTCGCGCAGCGGAGCTTCTTCCATATCCGAGATTTGCGCAGTGCAGAGGGCAGCCGTATTCGTGCCTTCGCCCAATGTTGCGGAAGACCACCAGACGCACAACGCCATGGCCCTGGTGAACAAGGATGCGGCCCTCATCGTGAAGGATGCCGAAGCCGCGCAGAAACTGCTCCCCACCGCAATCGGACTTGCACACGACCCGGAAAGGACAGCAAGGCTGGAAGCCAACCTCGCGCCGCTCGCAAGGCTGGATGCAGCCCAGACAATAGCAGACGAAGTTTACAAACTTGTATAGAAACGACACATGGGATACTCGAACATATACTTCATAGGCATAGGCGGCATAGGAATGAGCGCCATAGCCCGCTACTACAAGTTCAAGGGTTACAGCGTGGGAGGATACGACCGTACCCCTTCCGAGCTTACCCGCGAACTGGAAGCGGAAGGCATTGCCGTACACTATGAAGACGACATTACGCGTATCCCCATGCAGCCCGACAAAACCCTGGTGGTTTACACTCCCGCCGTACCCCCCGACCTGAAGGAACTGCAATTCGTGCAGGAAAACAACTACCGCGTAATCAAGCGCAGCCGCATGCTGGGCGAAATAGCCGAAGGGCAGACCTGTCTCGCCGTGGCAGGGACCCACGGAAAGACCACCACCTCGACCCTTGTGGCACACATCCTCACCGAATCCGGCGAAGGCTGCACGGCATTCCTCGGAGGAATTTCCAAGAACTACGGCACAAATGTGCTGATGAGCGAAACGCCGGTAGTGGTGGCGGAAGCCGATGAATTCGACCGCAGTTTCCTGCAGCTCCACCCGGACATCGCCGCCATCACGGCCATGGATGCCGACCACCTCGACATTTACGGCGACCTCGAACACTATCAGGCCGCTTTCCGCGAATTCGCATCGCAGGTGAAGGACACCCTCATCCTCAAATACGGACTTCCCGTGAGTTCCGCCGACACCAAGGCCCGCATACTCACATACAGTTTCGACGACGCGAGGGCCGATTTCCATGCCTCCAACCTGAGCGTGGACGCCCTCGGGCACTACAGCTTCGACCTGCACCATCCCGGAGGGCTCATCAGCGGCATACGCGTGGGCACGCTCGGATGGGTAAATGTGGAAAACAGCGTTGCAGCCGCCGCAGTCTGCCTTTGCCACGGGATTCCGGCAGACGCCATACGCAAAGCTGTCGGAAGCTACCAGGGTGCAAAGCGCAGGCTCGACGAGCATGTAAACACCCCCTCGCTCACCTATATCGACGACTACGCGCATCATCCCGACGAACTCGCAACCGCGATTTCCTCGATACGCGGGATTTTCCCCGGACGGAAGATAACCGGAATCTTCCAGCCTCACCTCTACACCCGCACAAGGGACTTCGCCCCCGAGTTCGCGGCTGCACTGAGCGCGCTGGACAAGCTCATCCTGCTGGACATCTACCCGGCACGCGAAGAGCCCATCCCCGGAGTGAGTTCAGAGCTCATTTTCAAGGATGTCACGGCCCCGGAGAAAGTGCTGATTACCAAAGAAGAACTAATGCCCCTGCTCGAAAAAGAAAAGCTCGATGTGCTCGTAAGTTTCGGAGCAGGCAATATTGACAGATACATAG